>NZ_MKGQ01000099.1 GCF_001908105.1 Xenorhabdus eapokensis | reverse complement strand
AGTTAATTATTCTGATTTATGGGGAATACAATGTCACAGGGCATCTTTACCATTGATATCAAATATGACACCGAGGCATTAAACCAACTGGCATCTCAGTTAGCGCATATCGCTGAACTGATGGATCGCATTCATGGTCGGCGTGAGGTCGGTATGAAGCAGGCGGAATACAAAGACGCTGCCACCATCATCAATGAGATGGAAAAACAATGCGGTTTTGCAGGCAAGATTTTTGTTAAGTCAGCGAAGATAAACCAAGCCCACGATGAATACATTCGCCAGATAGTCCGGGAAGAGCTGCGCCAGTTCGTGAGTCGTGAGAGTGAGCGCGGCGGACTGTTTTCAGCGTGGTGAGGTGACACTATGCCTCCGCGTATCCCCAGAGCTTGCCGCAAGCGTG
Organism: Xenorhabdus eapokensis; assembly: GCF_001908105.1. The sequence goes on along the minus strand of NZ_MKGQ01000099.1, from coordinate 1,323 downwards.
GCTGCCCCAAGACAACAACCGATCGTAGCGGCTACTGTCCTGACCATCTGCACACAGGCTGGCAGACTCACCAGCAAGGCCAGAACCGACATGCACGCGGCTATGGTAGTCAATGGGACAAGCTACGAGGACGGATTCTTAGGCGAGATAAATACCTGTGTCAGACGTGCTTACGAAATGGTCGGGCAGTAGAAGCCAAGACTGTTGACCATATCATCCCCAAGGCACATGGGGGAACCGATGCAGATAACAATCTATCTTCGATTTGCCATAGCTGCCATAAATTCAAAACAGCCCGCGAACGCCTAAAGCGATTCTAATAATTAGAGGTGAATGTGACTGGATCAATTGATGCAGAGTGCCTGCACGTCTGTAATAAGCTCGTGATGAATACCTGTCAGGTTGAAGGTTGTGAATTAAAAGTGCGTTCTCGCAATAGTCCTTATTGTGAAAAACACTACATGAGAATGCGTCGACACGGCTCTACAGAAAAACGCTCAACATTAAAGCAGGGTAAACTGCAACACTCAGGTGGTTATTTATTGATTTATGCACCCGATCATCCACTGAAAAGAAAAAGTTGCAGGGTTTACGAGCACCGCGCCGTTTACTATCAGCATCATGGTGATGGGCCATTCCGCTGCCATTGGTGTGAGTCTGTTGTGACATGGGATGATATGCATGTGGATCATCTTGATGATTGCAAAACAAATAATATCCCAGAAAATCTTGTAGCCAGTTGTCCGACCTGTAACCAAAAAAGAGGGCACCATAAGGTAGCGCGCGCTATGAGGTTGCGCTCACATAGGCGATACACTGTTCATGGTAAAACGATGTGCTTAAATGAATGGGCTGGATACCTAGGCTTATCATTTGCAACCTTGCAGTGGAGGTTAGATAGGGGCTGGCCAATAGAGAAAGTATTTAGCCCAAGAATAGGCAAAAGCGGACCGCCCAGCAGAAGGAAGCCGAAGGTATACAGTGACCAACTTCACATTTAATTTCAATACATCATTATCACATCAGTAGTCACATGCTGATTAACGCGGCGATGATTTAATTCCAAACTGAAATCATTACTGTCGTCAGGGTCACACGGGGGAGGGGCGGGTGAAATAGCTGCCTCTCTCGCCCCTGAGTACCGCCGCCTTCCCTCTTTTCACATCGCCGCGAAATGCAAACCTTTTTTTGGGCGCCCCAACTGCACCGTTTTACAGGAGAAATCACATGGCAGGACGACCGCCAACCCCGACTCACCTGCGTTTGGTGAGGGGTAACCCATCAAAACGCCCGATTAACGCCAATGAACCGATGCCGGAAAAA
>NZ_MKGQ01000098.1 GCF_001908105.1 Xenorhabdus eapokensis | reverse complement strand
CATAGCCTTTTGTTCCTTTATTTCTTTTGGTTTGGTCACTTAAAGTTATAAAGGACGGGCTATGTCATTTCAACTCTCCTCGAAAGTCGAGCATCGCGTTAGATTAGATAATTCTATTAAATCATCATCAACAAGAGTTAACTCACCAACTCCAGCAGTAGCTAGATTTATTGCTATGTGATTGCCAATTCCCCCACAACCAAGAACAATTACATGACTTGAAGAAATTTTCTCTTGCACATCATTTGGATTATAAGACCAGCCACCATAGTAAAGATAATGCCTGCTGTATCTATCTAGTTTTATAGGATCATCATATACAACATGGTGTTTTTCTATAAGATAATTTGTTGCACTTACTGATTTTTCTAATGTTAAACCGTCTTTTACAAGTTCTCCAACAACAGATTCTATCGTATTTGCTTCTTTCCAAATTACTGACGCTTTTAAAATAGGAATATATTCTTCTTCATTATTAAAAACCTCCTGTCTATTTCCAATTGAAAAAACACATTTACGACCTAAAAAACCAACATAAGTATTTTTTGAAAGTATGTATTTGATTTCTTTTTTCTTCATACAATGTTACTCCCATTTCATTAAAATAGCTTAAGCTTGCGGTATGATAATTTATGTTTTTCTGAAATGATATTTAGTATCATTTTTGTTTTTTAACTTATTAATTAGATAGCATAAATGGCACGCACACATAAGTATACGTACCATTTATAATTAAAAATTAGTTAGCCACATGAGAAATCATGATTGCCTCCAATAGATTAATAAGGCTTTAATAAAAACACAAAACCCACCAAGATAATCTAAAAATGAACGGAAAAATTATCTTTCTAGAACATATTTACATCATTTCATCTAGCATATCAATAAGCATCATTGAAAAATATCAAATCAAATCAATTTATACTGATGTACTAATTTATTGTAAAAAAAGAATAATTTCCAAACCATCTCTACTGATTTTTTCTCCCAGCCATTATTATTTCTTTGACCACAAAATGTATAACTTTATTTAATGCATTTAATAAGTTCTAGAAAAGATCGAGTAATTAACACGGTATATGATTTTGTTATTGCATTAATAAGTCTGACTAGCACACACGATAGAAGAGTCGTGTCAGGAGTTTGAAGTCCAGCGGAATGAAAGCATATACCAAGCCTAGACTAGCAATGAGTAATGTATCTACATTGGGTCATGTATTCAATCCGTTGATGGTGGTATATAATTCCCTTTTTTCGGAGAAATTAAATGGCGATGATTGAAGTAAAATGTCGATTTTGCCAACGAAGTAGAGCATAAAAATGTGTGGGGCACTTATGCCGCAATAGCTTCAGCTTCTGTCAAATAGCGCTCCATTTCTTCACCTAACTTTATTCCCGGATACCAATACTCAAATCGGGCTTTTAAATCATTATTAAGTACCGCTGTGCGTGTCTGGAGTAAATAATGTGCGCCTTGTTGGCTCCATTGCATTTGCTGCTTTTTCACCATACGTTTAGCGATAACTTCATTGATTGCCGATTCAACAAATGACGAGGAGATCGGTTCACCATATCGGTACATTTCACCATAATTCGGGATCATCATGCGGTTATTTTCAATATAGGTATAACGCGATGCTCGACTTTCGAGGAGAGTTGAAATGACATAGCCCGTCCTTTATAACTTTAAGTGACCAAACCAAAAGAAATAAAGGAACAAAAGGCTATG
>NZ_MKGQ01000097.1 GCF_001908105.1 Xenorhabdus eapokensis | reverse complement strand
CAACAGAATGGTTTTAGTCGTCAGGAGGCAAGGGCATTGGTTTCAATGGATTTGGGGCACGGTGATGGTCGCGGGCGTTATGTAGAGCGGGTTTATAGCTGTTAAACTTAGTCGTTCAGTTATTGAGTAAGCTAAAACAATCAGTTAAAGTATTCCCGCCATTAGCAAAATCTAGTGGTCGGGGATTCGCAACCCTGTAATGATCAACCCACTGGTAGGATGTTTCTGCCAGTGCGCCTGCGTTCGCCTTTTCTATGGCGGTTCAGGCAGGGGAGGCTTCGGCCTCGCCGGATTGGTTGATCTCCGGTATTGCGAACCCTGCCTTGAATCGCCACCATCAATATTAATTAATGGAAGGGGTAGCAGGAATGAATAACAACATTAGAACTGACTGGCATCAGGCCGATATTATTGCTGCATTACGTAAGCGCGGTACAACCTTAGCGGCGGTCTCTCGTGAAGCGGGACTCAGTTCATCAACATTAGCAAATGCACTCAGCAGGCAGTGGCCCAAAGGCGAGTGGATTATCGCGAATTATCTCGGTATCCACCCTTCAGAAATCTGGCCGAGTCGTTATTTTGATATTAGTGGTCAACTGATTGAACGTAAGGCTCGCAGTAAACCACAGGAATAACCCGCTTCAACTTGTGATCGACGTCGTAAAAATGAACATTTTTTATATCAAGCCCTGAGCGTGAAATGGCAGCCCGATTTGACCATTTTTAACCCTCACGGCTTTTTTGCTTTAAAATGATGAAAAAGCACACAATAAGCAATATAAATAAGTAAAATCAGTCAGATACATGAACTAAAGCAAGTAAAAGAATATAGGGGCACTAAAAGAGGCATAAAAGGAAAATATGAAAATATACTTATTACATTCAATCAGTTATAATTATCTTTAATTCCAGACACGGTAATGACATTGTTGTGCATAGTATTGGTGTCGTCGTCGCCAGTCTGACCAATGTAAAATCTGTTCGACTGCCTCTCCCGTTTTTTCCATCAATTTTGACAACAGCTTACGCAGTTCCGGGATACTCAGGGCTACCCATCCTGTCGGTGTTTTTTTTTCTCCCGTATCCGCAAGACCGCCAGCACCGCATGAGCTAATAGCGATAAGGTAATGTGCCGATACCCACTGTGCCATTGCCGCACTTCATAATGATCCAGGCCACATTCCCCCTTCGTTTCCTCAAAACCACTTTCAATTTCCCAGCGATGCCCTGCCACCTGAGCCAGGGTTTTCAGGTCAGCCTGTTCCCTGCGGGCATAGGCGATATAATAAGCCCGCTCTTGTTTCTCATCCTGGCTGCGCCTAATACTACAGTCGTACGCTCCATTGTGGCATGATAGCTCATGATATATTTTTCCTGAAAATAGGGGGAGGTGTTCAATGCACTCACCTGTTAACCTTTGGGAACAAGAACTGCTCTCATTACACACGCGTCTGACACCATTATTTCACCATGCCAGTCCACAGCAACGCTGTCTCGCCTATCTCCGAGGATTACTCAGTGATGTTGAGCGTAAAAATAGCTGGCAACTGGCGGAATGGTTGGGTGAACACTCGCCTGATAACATTCAATATTTTCTGGAACGTGCCCGTTGGGATGCTGAAGCCGCCCGCGATATTTTACGCGACTATGTGACTGACCATCTCGGTGATGAGCAAGGCATCCTCATCATCGATGAAACCGGTTTTATCAAAAAAGGGACGCATTCTGCCGGCGTCCAACGCCAA
>NZ_MKGQ01000096.1 GCF_001908105.1 Xenorhabdus eapokensis | reverse complement strand
ATCAGACAATCTGTGTGAACACTCACAATTCACGCTCATTAGTTAAGGAGGTGATCCAACCGCAGGTTCCCCTACGGTTACCTTGTTACGACTTCACCCCAGTCATGAATCACAAAGTGGTCAGCGCCCTCCTAAAGGTTAAGCTACCGACTTCTTTTGCAACCCACTCCCATGGTGTGACGGGCGGTGTGTACAAGGCCCGGGAACGTATTCACCGTAGCATTCTGATCTACGATTACTAGCGATTCCGACTTCATGGAGTCGAGTTGCAGACTCCAATCCGGACTACGACAGACTTTATGAGGTCCGCTTGCTCTCGCGAGGTCGCTTCTCTTTGTATCTGCCATTGTAGCACGTGTGTAGCCCTACTCGTAAGGGCCATGATGACTTGACGTCATCCCCACCTTCCTCCGGTTTATCACCGGCAGTCTCCCTTGAGTTCCCACCCGAAGTGCTGGCAACAAAGGATAAGGGTTGCGCTCGTTGCGGGACTTAACCCAACATTTCACAACACGAGCTGACGACAGCCATGCAGCACCTGTCTCACGGGTCCCGAAGGCACTTCCGCATCTCTGCAGAATTCCGTGGATGTCAAGAGTAGGTAAGGTTCTTCGCGTTGCATCGAATTAAACCACATGCTCCACCGCTTGTGCGGGCCCCCGTCAATTCATTTGAGTTTTAATCTTGCGACCGTACTCCCCAGGCGGTCGATTTAACGCGTTAGCTCCGGAAGCCACAGCTCAAGGCCACAACCTCCAAATCGACATCGTTTACAGCGTGGACTACCAGGGTATCTAATCCTGTTTGCTCCCCACGCTTTCGCACCTGAGCGTCAGTCTTCGTCCAGGGGGCCGCCTTCGCCACCGGTATTCCTCCACATCTCTACGCATTTCACCGCTACACGTGGAATTCTACCCCCCTCTACGAGACTCTAGCCAACCAGTCTTAGATGCCATTCCCAGGTTAAGCCCGGGGATTTCACATCTAACTTAATTGACCGCCTGCGTGCGCTTTACGCCCAGTAATTCCGATTAACGCTTGCACCCTCCGTATTACCGCGGCTGCTGGCACGGAGTTAGCCGGTGCTTCTTCTGCGGGTAACGTCAATCGTGAAGTCTATTCAACTCCACGCCTTCCTCCCCGCTGAAAGTACTTTACAACCCGAAGGCCTTCTTCATACACGCGGCATGGCTGCATCAGGCTTGCGCCCATTGTGCAATATTCCCCACTGCTGCCTCCCGTAGGAGTCTGGGCCGTGTCTCAGTCCCAGTGTGGCTGGTCATCCTCTCAGACCAGCTAGGGATCGTCGCCTAGGTGAGCCTTTACCCCACCTACTAGCTAATCCCATCTGGGTTCATCCGATGGCGTGAGGCCCGAAGGTCCCCCACTTTGCTCCACAGAGATTATGCGGTATTAGCCACCGTTTCCAGTGGTTATCCCCCGCCATCGGGCAGATCCCCAGACATTACTCACCCGTCCGCCGCTCGCCGGCAGGAAAGCACGCTTTCCCCCGCTGCCGCTCGACTTGCATGTGTTAGGCCTGCCGCCAGCGTTCAATCTGAGCCATGATCAAACTCTTCAATTAAAGTTTGATGCTCAAAGAATTCTACTGTTAGTTCGTAATGAATTAACTGTCAGTCACTCTTCAAGACTTTAAATCATTTTGCCTTTCGGCTGAGTTTAGTGTCTTGCGAGTGCCCACACAGATTGTCTGATTAATTTGTTAAAGAGCGTTGGCAACCGGACATCTCTTCCGGGTTGCGAGGCTGCGTATCTTACGCTTTTTGCCTCCGGAGTCAAGCGATTATTTTCGCCTTTCT
>NZ_MKGQ01000095.1 GCF_001908105.1 Xenorhabdus eapokensis | reverse complement strand
TGAAAAACGTTTTTGGCGAGGTCAATGCCAATGACTTTAATCGCATTCATGAGATGTTCTCCCGAAATTCAGTGCATCGGAAAAAAAGATGGCACTATTTGCTGCTGAAAAAGGGGACGTCCATCACATCACTACAGAGCTGGCTTTTCAATTTGAAGCAGTCAGCCATATGCCGGAAGAAGAGAAGAAGATTATTCGGGCTTTGCTGGATGGCATGATTTTGAAGTATCAGGCAAAGCAGATCACTGAACGCGGATGAGACAGGCGGCAACCTGCCACAACCGCTAACCATAACCAACTATACGAGGTAGTTAATGATGGCTAAGGCGCATTCTAAGCAAAACCGGGCCGTAAATAAAGCGGCAAAAACAGAACGTTATTACACCGTGGGATACGTGCCGCAAAATGGCAGGCCGAACCCCCGACCCGCGATAAATTTAACGGGACGATGGCTTAAGCAGGCCGGATTCGATATTGGTGGCACGCTCACCGTCAAGATTATGGAGGGCTGTTTAGTGCTCATTCCTGACAGCGACGACACCCGTAGCATTAAGCAGCAGTACCAACGCCAGCAAGACCAGCTCAGTGAGATTAAGCTGCGGATGCGGGAACTGATTGGGGATTATAAGGCAGAGTAAAACAGAGTAATTAATTGTCCGGCAAGTTAATTAACCGGACAATTACAATTTAATAACCAGAAGATATGACATCATCCCGGTATTATAAAATTAAATTTCCAACTTATATAAAACTGATAAAAAATCAGTGAATGTATGACTTATGAGATGAACATTACTCATATCTGGCAACTCTCCTTCATCTGCTTCAAATTCATGATCCCAAAAAAACACCCCAGGATTATCGTTTGATAAAGAAATTAATACCAAATTACCACCTGGATCATGAGCTATTGGCAAAAATTTTGGAGGAATCCTATCCTTATAATCAATAAAGTAATTTCTTAGATCATGATGTTTTTCACAACCTAAACTAAGAAATCGATCAACAGATGATCCATCCTCTTCATCATTTAAAAAGAGAAAAGCATCAGGATCAGGATAGCCCCCATTATATTTTATTAGAAAATTACGATAGTCATTTGGAAGAGAGTTTCCTATCTCATTTTCAAAATTAGTGACTGAGTTTTCGTCAATTGGTCCTTTAAAATCAATAATATTAGCAACCATAATTTATTTTCCCTTTGGACATTTTCTCGTTGCTACTCCACCGGTATGTTTCACTTTGCTATGTAGATCTGTTGGGATTAGCTGCATATAACCTGAATCATGGTGATGATGCCATGTATATCCGGTTGGTCGAGGATTACTTCTGCTATATCCTGCGGCTGCATCTGCCCTGGCAAAATCAACTGTTCTGGTTTTTCCAAGCTCAATTCTTACGTTCTTAATAGAATATCGAGAAAAATCTGGAAACCCTGAATGGGTAAATGGCACACCATGCGGATATTTATTTCTTATTTCAACTGGTAACTCACTTGCTGGATATATTTTCCCAGCATGCTTGCTATTAATTGGTAAGCGGCCTTTCACTTTCCTGACCATACTCCCAACTATACCAAGACCAGATAAACCCAGTGGATCTATGAACCCCGTCGGATTTCCAACGTATGAATATAGATTTTCTCCCCCAAGTAGCCCAATCGGGTCAGGCGACAGATACTGCCCCGCCACTGGCGAAAAATATCTATGCCGATTGTAGACCAACCCGCTCTCTTCATCCAGCCACTGGCCTGCATATTGTAAGCCCGGATTGAATTCAGGATTCTCTCCCAACATGCCCAGCCGCAATCCATACAGGCTTTGCGGCGGCTGGCGCCAGACCCGGTGACCCGCTTCATC
>NZ_MKGQ01000094.1 GCF_001908105.1 Xenorhabdus eapokensis | reverse complement strand
CGGATAAGTGTTCAATCAGAGTCATAGGTCAGCAATGAGAAGGAAAATAAATCTCATTAGATCATGTCATTTGCCTTCATTCAAGAGGTGCTAAAAAAAAGTATGCTCGCGCCCTGTATTAGGGGGTAGTTTGGAGATCGGAATTTATTGTACGTTAAGGATATTTAATATACAAATCGATATTATCCAAGTTCTACCTTATTGTTCAGCTCAGTCTTACTCTAACTGAGCCGCAATTCACATTACTTTCGTTGTTTTTCAGAAACAGATAGCCTCTGAATAATTATTCCATTAGTTTTTATATTCATTAAGGACAGATTGGCAATATAATTTATTTCTCAACGAGAAAACAGCAAAACTTATTATTGCCAATAAACAAGCGCTTGTTGCAGCATAAGCCATTAGCCATTCAAAACCAGAAATTAAGGCTATGTGGATAATATCATTAGGATCTGTTATATGACTGATACTACTTTCTACAGCAGTAGTATCTCCCATTGCTATTTTTTCTGCTAATCCTCGTATTTGTTCATGACCGATTAAATTTAAGTGGTTATTTAAATAGACAATAATCCCTTCAACTAAAAGAAATCCCATTACCGCAATATTAAATGCTAATGAGATCATGCGGGCGCTTGTGTCGGAACCCGATGCCATTCCTGCTCGTTCAACAGGAACTGAGGCCGTTATCGTATTGGTTGCTGTCGTGTTTGTCGCACCAACGCCGACCCCCGCTAACATGCAACCAAGTAGCATTATCCATGCTTCCTGGTTATGCCTATTGGCAATCAGCATTAAAATAAACCCCGTGCTAATGATACACAGACCTATCGGGATCACCATTCTTGGTTTGTAACGAACGGTCAAACGCTCAGCGAATGGAGGAATAAAAAGCGTGGGTAATGTGTATGCCAGTAAGGCTAAGCCTGTTTCAATACTGTTATAACCCAAAGCTAAGTGAAAATAGATAGGCAGGTAGATGATAAATGGCCAAAAGCTGAAATTTTGTCCCATCGATCCCAATAGCGCGCCCGAGAAATTACGAATTTTAAATACAGAAAATTCAAACATCGCTTGGCTATTAGTACGTTCGACAACAACAAAAGCAATAAAGCTTATAATTGATAATCCAATGATACTTAATGCTTCTATACTGTTAAAACCTAACCGTGGTCCTTGAGTAATAAATAGCACCAAACAGAAAACGCTAATAGATAATGTTAGTATGCCTTTTAAATCCAATTTAGCTGCATTGGTATTACGTGATTCTTGTACTCCTTTTACACCTAATAGTAGGGTGATAATGGATAAAAAGACGTGAATTAAAAAGACCGATTGCCAATTGATATAAGTAAGCATAAGGCTACCAATTATCGGTCCGAAACCAAGCCCTGCACCAAAAACAATCCCCCAAAACGCAAAGGCATTGCCCCTCTCTTTTCCATCACGAAATTGGTTAGAAAGAATCGATATCTGGCAAATCAGCATCATTGCAGCACTGAATCCTTGTAAAAAACGCGCGATAATAAGAACTGTTGCATTGATTGTGAGGCCACAAATTAAAGACGTAATACCAAAGAAAACAATCCCTAGAATAAAGATTTTTTTACGCCCATAGCGATCTGCAATAGTACCAACAGCCATTAAGATGGTTGTCATTGCAATCGTATATGCCGTCATTATCCATTGGAGTTGGCTAAAACTAGCACCCATGACTTTTTCTATCGTTGAAAGAACCGGTGGAATGCTTGATATCTCCAACCCTAACATAAGGGCAGATAAACACACTGCAATTAAAGCGTATTTCCCCTGCTGCATAGATGTATTTTTCATAACAACCTTTTGATATTTTATAAATTAACGCGATGCTCGACTTTAACACCCAATAACGAGAGTTTGTTGAAGCCAGTCGCGTTGTTTTTTACCTTGTTTAAAGTTGGCAAAAATACCTAATGTG
>NZ_MKGQ01000093.1 GCF_001908105.1 Xenorhabdus eapokensis | reverse complement strand
GGGGAGGAGCAAAAGCGATCAGGAGGCAAAAAAGATGTTCAGTTGATGAGCTATTTACGGAGCATATTGAATATGTCAAATTATGATGATTCTGCTATAGTTAGGCAAGCGCACTGACCGCCGCTAAAGAGTGTTTGATATAGAAAAGGAATTCAACATTTCGTAAATTTTGCGGGATGTATCAAAGTCCTGACCGAAGTACGGGTGGTGCCGCTTCAGTGCCTCGGTCAGAGCGCGACATTCCTTAACTGACCGTGATGGAAGCCAGCCGGACAGGCAACGTAAAGGCAATGGCTGGTTAAATCGTGCTCCTGCTCATAGGAGCGAACGGATGAAAGAGGTTATTAACACCACTATCATCGTTCTGAAAGCACTAATTGCGCTTTTAGAATTGATCCGTACCTTTTTGAAATAGGCAGCGGAAACGGAGATAAGGCCATCGGGTTAACCGCCCGGTGGCCTTTAACATTTCTGGCGCACCCTCAATAAAATGCCACCAGACGCACACAACACCGTTCATTCCTTAATTTACTCCTCGTTATGGTTCATTTGGATCGGCATTGCTGCATTGCGTCCATGCTGCACAATCTCCACGAAATAAACGTCAACCTGACGTAAAACGGACTACACCGCACCCGCCTGCACGTTTTGGATCAAAAAATTATTTCAGTTTTCAAATCCTACAAAGGGAATCGCCAGTGTGCGCCCGTGCTGGTGCTGTGGGAAAAATATCAAACTGAAAAGAGTGAAAAGATTTTCAGTCAATTTCAGTTTTTGGAACAAAAACGGATCGCGGGGAAAATATCAATGCAATGATATTAAAGGATAAATTCTATTTTACGTGAAGTTATTGGATCATGAAGCAAAGCCGTGCCATGTTCAAGTGTTCAGGATTTATGCGGCTTTGCGGTAGAAGAGAAATTGAAATTTACATCGAATAATAATTTGAATATCAAATTTTATTTTAAACGAATCAGAGTGCTAATTTTAAGCATTCAAGTAAACAGATTTAATATTGGTTAGTGATTTAAAAAATCAATGATTGACTAAGATTAGTTATGATTCTATAGTAAAGCTAGATTAACGTTACTTAACGTTACTTAACGTTACTTAACGTCACTTGCCTTTATTGTTAAGGAGTATATTAATGAGTGGTACCGGTATCATGGTTAGTAAAGAAGACTTTGCCAAACTATCAGAGAGAACTCGTGAAGAGTTACTAGAATTAGTAACCAATAGTATTAATGGACACATTGTTAGTGAAAATATAACTAATAATGAAGAGGAACCGTGGGAACCAACAGATTTATCTTCTATACAAGCTGCTAAGTTCGTTAAAGGGTTAGGAGAAAAATCTCGCCGTGTTTTGAAAACTATACTTGAGGTAGGAAAAGGTGAAAAAGGTGAGTTTTGGTGTAAAGACGTTGCTAAAAAACTGGATATTAAGAGTGAATCTCTTACAGGGGTTTGGTCAGGTTTAACAAGAAGGATAAGGAGCGTTACCGAGGATGAAGATGCTTGCTTGTTTGACTGGCAACCGGATGATAATAGATGTGATTATCAGGGCACTTTTCATGAAGTGACATATAAGAACTTAAAAAAGGTTTTAAACATTTAGTTCATCTAGACTTGAAAGATGAAATGCCATGACGGTCAAATTAACCGTCATGGAAAAATCAAAGGGTTACGGAATTTTGGCAACCATAAAAGAAAATTGCAGTTGACCTTACGAAAGTAATTCATTATCTTTTTTCACACGAGGCGTCGAAACCTCAAGTAAGCGGTCAGAACCAACCCCGTCAGTGTTGGATTTTTTATGCCTGATTTTTGGTGGTAGTCTTCTAGATGGTGTCGTCATGAGAAATTTCGTGCAATAATAATACCCCATCATTCCATCATAAGAGTCGATTAACCATGAGTACACCTGCACACCGCCGCCACGATATTTCAGATCGCGCCTGGAGCCTGCTTGAACCTCATT
>NZ_MKGQ01000092.1 GCF_001908105.1 Xenorhabdus eapokensis | reverse complement strand
TTGGCGTTGGACGCCGGAAGAATGCGTCCCTTTTTTGATAAAACCGGTTTCATCGATGATGAGGATGCCTTGCTCATCACCGAGATGGTCAGTCACATAGTCGCGTAAAATATCGCGGGCGGCTTCAGCATCCCACCGGGCACGTTCCAGAAAATATTGAATGCCATCAGGCGAGTGTTCACCCAACCATTCCGCCAGTTGCCAGCTATTTTTACGCTCAACATCACTGGGTAATCCCCGGAGATAGGCGAGGCAGCGTTGCTGTGGACTGGCATGGTGAAATAACGGTGTCAGACGCGTGTGTAATGAGAGCAGTTCTTGTTCCCAAAGGTTGACAGGTGAGCGCATTGAACACCTCCCCCTATTTTCAGGAAGAATATATCATGAGCTATCATGCCACAATGGAGCGTACGACTGTAGTACTAAGAGTAAGCTATCTGTATTATCAATCTATACCACTAACAAACATGAGAGGTTCGATACATGGAGCAACACCACCAGCCATTTGAAGAAATAAAAAGAATTGATGAATCTGGTATCGAATTTTGGTCAGCTAGAGAGCTTTCTAAGCTTCTTGAATATTCAGAGTACCGCCACTTCACGCCTGTTTTAGAGCGAGCTAAAGAAGCCTGCTCCCATAGCGGGCACAATATTGAAGACCATTTCGAGGATGTCCTCGATATGGTCAATATTGGCTCAGGTGCACAAAGAAAATTAAAGGATGTGATACTGTCTCGCTATGCTTGCTACCTCGTTGTACAAAATGGCGATCCAAGCAAACCAGTGATAGCCGCAGGACAAACATATTTTGCAGTTCAGACTAGGCGACAAGAGCTAGCAGATAATGATGCGTTCAAAAAATTACGCGAAGATGAAAAACGGTTATTTCTGCGAAATGAATTAAAAGAGCATAATAAACAGTTGGTTGAAACAGCCCAGCGAGCAGGAGTAGAAACAAATATTGATTTTGCCATTTTCCAAAATCACGGCTATCAAGGTTTATACGGTGGACTAGACCAGAAAGCAATCCACCAGCGAAAAGGCTTAAAAAAATCACAGCGCATATTAGATCACATGGGGTCAACGGAGCTTGCTGCTAACTTATTTAGAGCAACTCAAGCCGAGGAAAAGCTGAGACGGGATAACGTAAAAAGTAAAACGCAAGCAAACAAGACTCATTTTGATGTTGGAAGTAAAGTAAGAGATACGATCCAAGAGTTGGGCGGAACAATGCCAGAGGATTTACCACCACCAGAGAAAAGCATCAAGCAATTAGAAACGATAGCCAAGAAAAAACTCAAAAAGTAATCACATCGCTAATACGTGATTTTCATGCTTGTACGCATTTTTATCAATTCAGGGTACACCTCGATTTAGCGTGTACCCAAGGGTGTACCCCTAGAAAATATTGAGTAGAACAAATTCAGTAGTAGCAAGGATTAACATCACCTACTCAATGAATAAATTCAAGTGTTTCTTAGCATCTCAGAGAAAATCATAAAGCCAGGTATATATTGTTATATCTGGCTTTTTTGTCACCATAGCATTGCAGAGCGAATCACAGCAACACATGATTATTACCACTGTTACCTATGAAAATGGAAAGGTAGCTATTTAACAGGCTTTATTCTGGCAGGCAATTGATATGAAAGTTATCGACAATGCGAGTATTAAAAATATATTGTCCAGAGTGACAAACTGGCACTGAATCAAAGTGGGTGACTGTCAAATCGGGTCACGACGAATACAGTTGTATATCTACGTAGCTTAACGTGCGATTGGTTACGTTATATGAGGATATAAAAAAGCCACACGTAAAGGTAATCCGTACCGAGATCCCTGCTGTTGAATAAATACACAAAATATGTACAATTTATACGTACATCTTTGGGGATATATTATGCGTACATACACCTCAACCCAAGCACGAGCCAATATTTCAGAAGTGTTGGATGCTGCTACTCACGGCGAACCTGTTGAGATTACTCGTC
>NZ_MKGQ01000091.1 GCF_001908105.1 Xenorhabdus eapokensis | reverse complement strand
TCAGTCCTTCTTTTTGCTTTTTTGTGTCTGGAAAATCCAAATTCGCAAAAATGGGACTGAGTTTCTTTGATACTCCTACCATTTTGAAAAGTCATTTAGAGATAGATGTGAACGATTAGTTAATAAAAAACATTTAGCGAGAAATTAAAAATGAATAACAAAACAAACACGCCCTATATGCGTTAAAGCTCAAGCGCGCGATGAACAAGAAGCAAGAAGGTTATTAGCACCCTTATATGTCATTTACGGCTGGATGGGTCAAATAGTTAATTGTAACCAAGATAAACAATATTAATTTTGAGGGTATAAAAATGAAAAAATCAGTAACTAATATCAATAATACTTTGGTGACTGAGATAAACAATAACCAAATTAAAGGGCAGCAATCGCTACCCTGTGGCGATAAGCCTTTTATTTACGCGGCTAATTTAAATCTTTATGAACTTATTGCATGGCTTCAAAATGAACTTAATACACTTAATAACCGTGAAAGAACGCTTTGTATTATATCAAAAGCAGTCGATTCACTGGAGCTTGAAATTAATTCTCTTGTTGCTCGTCAGCCTTTTTCAGAGTCTGTTCACCTGAGCCAAGAATCCAATTTACTTTTAGATTCCAATCAATGCCAGATGCGTCTTTGTTCAGCTTTAAACCATTTACGTAGCTTTGGGCTTTCTGAGGTAGATTTTCCGGGACAAGGTCTTTCAGAAGAGCAAAGACAATCCATTCGAGCGGATTGGTTTCCAGTTCCCGAAGAGAAACTTGATACCGAGTAAACAGTAAATGTTTAAGAGCCTTATCACCTCTTAGCGGCTCAAATATTGTTGCATGCTGTTTTCGGTATTCATAGCTAACTATTTCAAGCAATAAAATTAAATAAGAATGTATTCTGGCGCTATCAGGATCACCTTTGGAAATTATGTTTTGGCTGGTGTAGCTGGCGCCATACGAAGGGAAAATAGCTTTTTGAATCTCTATAAATAAGTTCGAATAAACAGACATAAATAAATACCTTCTTGGTTGTTGTAGGGGCTACCAAGAGTACCACCACCTTAAAGGTAAGATAAAAAGGTAAATCAGCATAATATGATCAAGGAGACAAAAATGTTAACACTAACTCGCCGCCCACAAGAAAAAATTATGATAGGTGATGATATCGTAATAACAGTATTAAGAGCTCAAAGTAATAAAGTAAAGATCAGAATAGAAGCACCTAAAGAAACTCCTGTACACCGTGAGGAAATATATCAACGTATTCAGCAAGAATATAATAAGGTAGAGTGATATGAAAACAAAAATATCAGTTGGTGATAAATCTTATTTAGAGAATGCATTGGAAATTAATGAAGAAATGCAGGCTTTATTAGCACCATTATTAAAATTAGCTGAGAAAGATATAGATACCGATGTTTATTTAAAGTTACGAGCCGCGCATAGATTATCAATGTGTCAGTATCGTGACCTAAATACATTAAACAATAACTTCGAATAAATATATCAGGGTGGAATATGTCAAACAATCTACAAACCGCCGTCGAAATTGCAGAAGAAATTGAGGCGTCAATAGTTCCAGTGATGACTGCAACTCAAAATGAAGCCGAACCGGATACTTATTTAATGTGCCGTGGCGTTCATCGTCAAACATGTGATTTAGCTCAGCGGTTAAGAGACATAAATAAAGATTATATCATGTCAGACAATCAGGCATTCGATGAATTGGAAGGTGTTGCGAGTGAAATAGAAAATCTAAGAACATATATTTCTTTATTAATTGATACGGATAAAAGTCTAACCGGTGCACAATTACTTAGTATTGCATTGATTGCAGTGTGTAATATAGGCAAAGAAATAGCACGAGTCCGAGGAGTAGAATATCAATAAATAATATCCGTTTCTGTAATTAACATAAGTCCTCAAGAGAAATTAATTGCAAATTGGTCACCATAACCAGCTAATAATGTATTGATCTCATATTCCATGGTTTCCTGAGTCCAGGTGATAAAAC
>NZ_MKGQ01000090.1 GCF_001908105.1 Xenorhabdus eapokensis | reverse complement strand
TTGCCACCTTGCCGATGCTACCCGCATCAGAACGGCAACAACTGCTGGTGGATTTCAATGCCACTCAGGCAGATTTCCCGCAAGAAGCGTTGATTCACCAACTGTTTGAGGCGCAGGCCGCACAACACCCCGACGCTATCGCCGTTGTCTTTGAGGAGCAAACGCTGAGCTATGGAGAATTAAACCGCCGTGCCAATCAGTTGGCGCATTATCTGATTGCGCTGGGGGTACAACCGGATGATCGGGTGGCGATTTGTGCTGAACGCAGCCTGGAAATGGTGGTCGGCTTACTGGCTATCCTTAAAGCCGGTGGGGCTTATGTGCCACTCGATCCGGCCTACCCAACCGAACGGTTGGTTTATATGCTGGAAGATGCTACTCCGGTGGTATTGCTAACCCAAACGGCACAAATCAACAAGTTACCCAATACCGTGCCGAAAGTCTTACTTGATTGTTTATTTGCCCCCTCAGAGCCGATGCTGGCATCACAGCCGACGGATAACCCTGACGCACAAACAATGGGGCTGACATCACATCATTTGGCCTACATCATTTACACATCGGGATCGACGGGTCAACCGAAAGGGGTGATGGTCGAACATCGCAATGTTCTGCGTCTCATCATTAACAGTGGATTTGCTGATATTGGCGCTGACGACTGTATTGCTCATTGTGCCAATGTCTCATTTGACGCAGCTACCTGGGAAGTTTGGGCTGGTTTAGTTCATGGGGCTCGTATTCTGCTAATCCCGGAAAAAATATTGCTACAGCCAACCCATTTTGGCCGGTGTCTGTCATCAGAAGGGGTTAGTGCGCTATTCCTCACTACTGCACTCTTTAACCAATATGCAAATCTGATTGGGCCATCATTATCGGGCTTACGTTATGTCCTTTTCGGTGGCGAACAGGCAGATACCCGTCCTGCCATTCACCTCAGAACCGAACATCCTCCCAAACACTTATTGCATGTGTATGGACCAACAGAGACAACCACTTTTGCCAGCACCTACGAAATTCCTGTTCTGGAAAACGAAGATGGTGTTGAAACGCATTTTGTTGCAAGTGAAAGCAGAAAGATCCCCATCGGCCACCCCATTTCTAATACCCAGATTTATATTTTGGATCCACAGGGTCAACCGGTTCCCGTCGGCGTAGCGGGTGAAATCCATATCGCCGGTGACGGTGTGGCTCGTGGTTATTTGAATCGCCCTGAGCTCACCGCTGAACGCTTCCTGACCGATCCGTTCTCTTCAAAACCAGAGGCACGGATGTACAAAACCGGTGACCTCGGCCGCTGGTTGCCCGATGGCAATATTGAATATCTGGGGCGCAATGATTTTCAGGTCAAGCTGCGCGGCTTCCGTATCGAGCTGGGGGAAATTGAAACCAAACTGACGCAATGTGACGGGGTACGTGAAGCGGTGGTGATCGCGCGTGAAGATGAGCCAGGGCAGAAACGGCTGGTGGCCTATCTGCGACCCGAGGAAGGGATTGAATTGGTGCCGGCTGAATTGCGCCAGCAATTATCCCAGCACCTGGTTGAATATATGTTGCCCAGTGCCTTTGTCATCGTAGAAACGTTCCCGCTTACCCCGAATGGTAAACTTAACCGTCAGGCTCTGCCTGCTCCCGATTTATCGGCGGTTGTGGCACGCAGCTATGAAGCCCCCGTCGGTGAAACCGAAATCGCCCTGGCGCAGATTTGGCAAAAACTCTTAGGTCTGGAACAGGTCAGTCGCCATGACCATTTCTTTGAGCTTGGCGGCCATTCGCTGATGATTGTCAGTCTGGTCGAAGAGCTGCGCCATCTGGGCTGGCAACTCTATGTTCGCAATGTCTTCGCCGCCCCTATTCTGACCGATATGGCTCAGGCAATCCAGCATGAGGCCAGCACCTTTGTTGTGCCGCCTAACCTGATCCCCGCAGGTTGCACGGCCATCACCCCCGATATGCTGCCGTTGGTTTCGCTCTCCCAAGCCGAAATCGATGTCATCGTTGAGCAGATCCCAGGCGGCACCAAGAATGTGCAGGATATCTATCCGCTGGCGCCTTTGCAGGAGGGCATCCTGTTCCACCATCTGTTACA
>NZ_MKGQ01000009.1 GCF_001908105.1 Xenorhabdus eapokensis | reverse complement strand
TGTTAAAGAGCGTTGGCAACCGGACATCTCTTCCGGGTTGCGAGGCTGCGTATCTTACGCTTTTTGCCTCCGGAGTCAAGCGATTATTTTCGCCTTTCTCCGCTGCCGTCGCGGCGTGTCTCAGCACATCGTCGGTCAGTGGTGGCGCATTATAGGGAGCCTTCTAATTTAGGCAAGTCTTTTTTGTGATTTTTGATTTAAACGCTCACAATTTAATCCAAAAGGTTATTTTTGCCTATTTTTTATTGCATTTGGCAAGTCTGACAAGCTACTAACCACCAAATCCGCAGCTTGTTCTGCTTCTTCTGTTATCGGTTTTCCTGTACGAACGAGAACCTTGGTTCCGACTTTCGCAGCCTTGGCTGCCAACATATCTTCTATTTTGTCTCCTACCATATAAGAAGAGGACATATCGATATGTAATGCTTTCTGTGCATCTAACAACATACCTGGTCGTGGCTTACGACAGTCACAGCTCTTCTTATATTTTTCATCCTCCGCTTCAGGATGATGCGGACAATAATAGATGCCATCAAGATCAACACCTCTATCCGCCAATGACCAATCCATCCATTCTGTTAATTGCATAAATTGATCTTCAGTAAAAATCTTACGTGCAATACCTGACTGATTGGTAACCAAAACCAGAGCGTAGCCCATTTTTTTCAACTCAAGCATGGCTTCAATAGCACCATCAATAAATTGAAAATTATCTATCTCATGTACATAACCATGATCGATGTTAATCGTGCCGTCACGATCTAAAAATACGGCGGGAATACCTTGAGTCACCTGATTACTCCAAGAATGTACCAAGTGGACAGTATCGCATGATTTATTACTGATTGAGAATGCAGCATTTAATTTATTCCTAGTTGACTTAGACGTCTAGACGCCTTAACATCCACTTTAATTCATGACTTGTTGAAATGTTCTCAAGTCATTCATCTTTACATCTAATAAGAAAAAAATGATAAGACTGACTAAGATAAATAAGATATTTCAACAAGGAACGCGCACGATAAAAGCGCTTTCAGATATCAACTTACATGTCCCACAAGGACAAATATATGGTGTTATTGGTTCTTCCGGTGCAGGTAAAAGTACTTTAATTCGCTGTGTGAATATGCTTGAACGACCGACTTCTGGTCAGGTATTAGTCGCAGGGCAGGATCTCACTTCTCTTTCAGAACGTGAGCTAACGCATGCACGTCGTCACATTGGCATGATTTTCCAGCATTTTAATTTATTGTCATCCAGAACCGTGTTTGACAACATCGCGTTACCTTTGGAACTTAATAACACACCAAAAGCCGAAATAAAGGCCAAGGTTAACGAATTACTAGAGTTAGTTGGCCTTGCTGAAAAACATGATGCTTATCCGGCCAATTTATCGGGTGGTCAAAAGCAGCGTGTTGCTATTGCGCGCGCTCTGGCAAATTCGCCCAAAGTGCTTTTGTGTGACGAAGCCACCAGCGCTCTGGATCCAGCAACAACGCGTTCTATTCTGGAATTATTAAAAGACATTAACCGTCGACTGGGTTTGACCATTCTTCTCATTACCCATGAAATGGATGTCGTGAAGCGTATTTGTGATCAAGTTGCCGTCATCAGTGGTGGTCAATTGATCGAACAGGATGTTGTGAGCGAAATATTTTCGCATCCCAAAACACCGGTTGCCCAAGAATTTATCAAATCTACGTTGCATTTGGATATTCCTGAGGATTACTTGCAGAAGTTGCAGCCGGAATTTGCCCCTGATCGCAGTCCATTATTGAAGCTGGAATTCACAGGTAAATCAGTTGATGCGCCTGTAATCTCGATAGCCGTTCGCCGCTTTAATATCGATATCAGTATATTAAGTTCCCAAATTGACTATGCCGGTGGTGTTAAATTTGGGGTTATGCTGGCTGAATTAGATGGGGAAAGTGATAGCATCAAATCAACGATTGCATTTTTAGAAGAGCATCATGTGAAAGTAGAGGTTCTCGGTTATGTCTGAAGGAATGATTTTATTATTGGTTAAAGGAGTCTGGGAAACCCTCGTTATGACTTTCGTCTCTGGTTTCTTTGGCTTTGTTATTGGCTTGCCAGCGGGTGTGCTGCTATATGTTACTCGCCCTGGGCAAATAATTGAAAATGGTACGCTTTATCGCATACTTTCTGCATTGGTAAATATTACGCGTTCAATACCTTTTATTATTTTGTTGGTATGGATGATCCCATTTACCCGCCTGATTGTAGGAACATCAATCGGTTTGCAGGCAGCTATTGTTCCGCTGACCGTAGGAGCGGCTCCATTTATTGCCCGCATGGTAGAAAATGCCTTGTTGGAAATTCCGACAGGCTTAATTGAAGCAGCACGTGCAATGGGAGCCACACCGTTTCAAATTGTCAAAAAGATCTTATTGCCGGAAGCACTGCCAAGTTTGATTAATGCTGCAACCATCACTTTAATTACATTGGTTGGCTATTCTGCAATGGGTGGCGCTGTTGGTGCCGGTGGCTTGGGTCAGATTGGTTATCAATATGGCTATATTGGCTACGATGCGACAGTGATGAATACCGTATTAGCATTATTGGTTGTTTTAGTGTTCTTGATTCAGCTCAGCGGTGATCGGTTAGTGAAATCCATTAATCGTAAATAAATTATTTCAACAAGATGACAAGGCTTATACCTATACCCAACAAATTTCAAGTTGCAGCCAGCAAAGCAGCAACTTGAAAGATGAAGGGAATAAGAGCCTCATTATAGTAGTACGCAGTAACTTGATAAGACAGGTTATAAATCAGTATTCAATAGGGGTGAAAATATGTCAGTAAAATTGAAATCCATTGCTACAATCGGTGCATTATTAGGTACATTAATTCTTGCTGGTTGTGGACAGGAACAACGTGATCCAAACCATATCAAAGTTGGTGTTATTGCCGGACCTGAGCTTAAAGTTGCTGAAGTGGCTAAACAAGTGGCTAAAGATAAATATGGCCTTGATGTTGAGCTGACTACATTCAATGATTACGTTCTGCCAAATGAGTCACTGAGTAAGGGCGATATTGATGTGAATGTCTTCCAGCATAAGCCTTTCTTAGATCAACAAGTGAAAGAACGTAACTACAAATTGGCAATTGTTGGTAACTCTTTCATTTTCCCAATGGCGGCCTACTCCAAAAAAATTAAGTCACTGGATGAATTGCAAGATGGTTCTCAAATTGCCATTCCCAACGATCCGACTAACCAGGGTCGCGCTCTGCTGTTATTACAAAAACAAGGTCTTCTCACTCTGAAAGAGGGCGTTGGGCTACTGCCAACTATTTTGGATATTACCGGCAATCCTAAAAACTTGGATATCGTACAGTTGGAAGGGCCACAATTGCCACGTTCACTGGACGACCAAAAGATTGTTTTCGCTATTATCAATAACACTTATGCGGGACAGATTGGTTTAACACCAGAGCAAGATGGGATCTTTGTTGAAGATAAAGATTCTCCTTACGTCAATATTATTGTCAGCCGCGAAGACAATAAAGATGCGGAAAATGTACAAAAATTTGTGAAAGCGTACCAATCTCCAGAAGTAGTAAAAGAAGCCAATGAAGTCTTCAAGGGTAGTGCAGTAAAAGGCTGGTAATCTTTCTTATTCAGGAAATCAAGATTAAAATCATAGGGTGGGTATTTTTATATCCACCCATTTTTATTAAAAAAATATGAGGATTCAACTCGATGCGTGTGTTACCTATCTGTTTCGTCGCGCTCTTTATAGCCGGTTGTACTTCATTACCAACCCAGTCCAATAAATCTGGTGTGTCAGATCCGAAGTTGAAACATCAGTCAATCAAGAAAAGTAAGACGCCTTCTTATGTCCGTCTATATACTAAGCCAGATGAACTTTTAAGTTTATCATTTAAAGAGTTAGGTATTGTAGCCGGAGAATCCTGCCGTAATACGCGGCAAGACTCTCCCGCCAGTATTGCAACTGCACGGCAAAATATGCTAACAAAAGCATCTTATCTAAACGCAAACGCGGTTTTACTTCATCAATGTGCGATCTTACCTGGTCAAGGCTGCTACCAGATCGCCATTTGCGAAGGAACTGCATTACTGACAACCACTAAATAATTGTGTCTGAATTATTATAAAAAAACGCTCATGGCAGATTTTCATTTTACACCAATAGGAACCATTCATTCTCCCTATAAAGAGAAATTTGCCATTCCCCGTCAACCGGGTTTGGTTGAAGATGGTACAGGGCAGCTAGAATTACTTGCGCCTTACAATCAGGTTGATGCAGTACGCGGGCTGGAGCAGTTCAGTCACTTGTGGATTATTTTTGTCTTCCATCAAACCATGAATAGTGGCTGGAATCCATTAGTGCGCCCACCCCGTTTGGGAGGAAATGCCAAAATGGGGGTTTTTGCCACCCGTTCAACCTTCCGTCCTAACCCAATTGGCATGTCATTGGTGGAATTGAGAGATATTCAATACGAGAACAACCGCGTCATTCTGGAACTTGGTAGCCTGGATTTGGTAGAGGGTACACCGGTTATCGACATCAAGCCTTACCTGCCTTTTGCCGAATCACGTCCAGAAGCCAAGGCGGGTTTCGCCCAGGCAGCACCAGAAGCAGATATGGCAGTTAATTTCTCACCAGAAGCAGAATGCCAACTTTTATCCCACCAAACCCATTATCCGCACTTAAGGCGCTTTATCAGCCAAGTATTGGCGCAAGATCCTCGTCCTGCCTACCGTAAAAAAGCGCAGGAAGACCGCCTATATGCCGCTCATATCTTGGATTTTAACGTCCGCTGGCGAGTTTTTAATGCCATAACAGAAGTGGTTTCTATCGAACACCATTAAAACTCCTTTTGACATCGCAAGCTCACTGGTAGACTAGCTATTTGTCTTTACTTTTCGCTATCCAATGGAAACTTACTATGCGTACTAGCCAATATCTGCTCTCTACTTTAAAAGAGACACCTGCTGATGCAGAAGTCGTCAGTCATAAACTGATGCTTCGTGCTGGAATGATCCGTAAACTCGCTTCAGGCCTGTACAACTGGATGCCGACTGGTGTTCGTGTATTGAGAAAAGTTGAAAACATTGTTCGTGAAGAGATGAATAATGCGGGAGCGGTTGAAGTTTCCATGCCAGTAGTTCAGCCAGCAGATTTATGGCAGGAAAGTGGCCGTTGGGAACAATATGGCCCAGAATTGCTGCGTTTTGTTGATCGCGGTGAACGCCCTTTCGTTTTGGGACCAACCCATGAAGAAGTGATTACTGATCTGGTTCGTAACGAGGTTACTTCCTATAAGCAGCTTCCACTGAACTTGTTCCAAATTCAGACCAAATTCCGTGATGAAGTTCGCCCACGCTTTGGTGTTATGCGCTCACGTGAATTTATCATGAAAGATGCATACTCTTTCCACACCAGCCAGGAATCCCTGCAAGAGACTTACGATAAGATGTACGATGCCTACAGTAAGATTTTTACCCGCATCGGCTTAGATTTCCGCGCAGTTCTGGCTGATACCGGTTCAATCGGTGGCAATGCTTCCCATGAATTCCAGGTTCTGGCAGAGAGCGGTGAAGATGATATCGTTTTCTCTACCGAGTCTAACTATGCGGCCAATATTGAGTTGGCAGAAGCTGTGATGCCCTCTCAGGAGAGAGCGGCTCCGTCTGAAGAGATGCGTCTGGTCGATACCCCAAATGCCAAAACGATTGCTGAGCTGGTCGAACAATTTAATCTGCCAATTGAAAAAACCGTTAAGACTCTGCTCGTTCACGCCGCAGAAGAAAGCGGACATAAACTCATTGCCTTGCTGGTACGTGGTGATCATGAATTAAATGAGATCAAAGCAGAAAAATTGCCTGTGGTAGCCAGCCCGCTGACTTTCGCTACCGAAGAAGAAATCCGTGCCATCGTAAAAGCAGGCCCTGGATCTTTAGGTCCGGTCAACCTGCCGATGCCTGTCATTATTGACCGCAGCGTATCTGTCATGAGTGATTTTGGTGCCGGCGCCAATATTGATGACAAACACTATTTCGGCATTAACTGGGAGCGTGATTTACCATTACCAGAAGTGGCTGATATCCGTAATGTCGTTGAAGGTGACACTAGCCCTGACGGTAAAGGAACGCTGTTAATCAAGCGTGGTATTGAAGTGGGTCATATCTTCCAATTAGGCACCAAGTACTCTGATGCCCTGAAAGCCACTGTACAAAATGAAGATGGACACAATCAAATTATCACTATGGGGTGCTATGGTATTGGGGTCACTCGTATCGTTGCAGCAGCCATTGAGCAGAACCACGATGACCGTGGTATTATCTGGCCAGATGCTATCGCTCCATTCCAGGTGGCTATTCTGCCAATGAACATGCACAAATCTTACCGTGTGAAAGAAGTCGCTGAAAAATTATATGCAGACTTACGTGCCAGCGGCATTGATGCTATTTTCGATGATCGTAAAGAACGCCCTGGTGTTATGTTTGCTGATATGGAACTGATCGGTGTACCACATACTCTGGTGATCGGTGATCGTAACTTAGATAACGGTGAGATCGAATATAAATGCCGCCGCACCGGCGATAAGCAAATGCTGAAATTGGAAGATATTGTTGATTACCTGAAAGGTCATATTCAACAAGCCTGATTTTGCATAACAGCATCAGCTAAGATAAAGAAAACCTGCGTATTTATTTCGCAGGTTTTTCAATACATTAGGGGAAATTATACGTTATTTTCTAACGTTGCAAGAAGAGGTTTTATCAAAATGAATTTTACCTGTTTGAACAACTGCATAATCAAACAGCCCATCTTCCATTGAAGGACGAACCGTATAATAGCCTTCTATTTCCACATAAACAGGCGTTCCACCTTCTACTCCCACAGCACTGTAACCACGTTCTAAATCGATATTTTCCGCAGCATCATAACGTCTTCCAGTACCACATTCCGTAAAGAGAGCGGAATCCGCAAAATAGCTGTATTCTCCTGCCAGCTTTTTCGGTTTGACTTTATCTAATTCATAATTGAAACTTGATTCAATTGGATCGCCGTTGATATCCAACAAACCCAAGTTTTCGCCTTTCATCAGATAATAAGATTTTTTGCCATCCTGATCACTTAAGACAATCTTTTTACCGTTTATCACCCAATGACCGGTTTCAAAGAACGTATTTTCCTCATGCTTAGCTTCCAAATAGGTTTGCCCCAATATATATGTCCCATCTTTAGCAAGTTGTAAGGTAGTCTCGATACCTGCACAATCTGCACAAGGTACAATCCCACTAAACACTTTCTCTGTTGACTGATACTTTTCCTGAGATACAGGACTCTCCTGGGTTACGGAAGTATTCTGACATCCCGCAGCGGTGAATACACCAGCGACCAACAATGCAAGCAATATTTTTTTATTCATTATTTAATCCAATAAATTCAAAAGATAAACATTTAATTGCAAGTAAAGCATAAGCGTTACATAACAAGATTGACATTACTCTACTGGATTGCGAAATGCACGGAGAGAGCAATCAAATAATCACGGGAAGCTTACTGTGCTATAGTCGTAAGTAGCATTTTGCATTTGATTTGGGTCAATCACGGGCGGCACGATAACCGCCACTAACATGTGGTGAGCAAAATAGTGGTGAGCAAATATGTCTATAGATAACGAAGGATATCAACCAATTAACTGTGATGATTACGATAACCTTGAGCTAGCATGCCAACGCCAGCTACATTTGCATCTCCAATTGCGAGATGGTGAAACATTTGAAGGAAAAGCTAATAAGCTGATTTTAAGAAAAAAAATTGAATATCTTGTCATCGATTCAAATGAAGGAACCCGTGAATTAAGGTTAGATTACATTATCAGTTTCAGCAATCCAGAAATTGGCACAATTGTTATTGAACACTCTTAAATCTGATCACTAATAACGATTAGGATCTGCTTCCAAAAGTCCTT
This sequence comes from Xenorhabdus eapokensis, assembly GCF_001908105.1. The sequence goes on along the minus strand of NZ_MKGQ01000009.1, from coordinate 136,263 downwards.
ATATAAGATAAGGACTTTTTATGTGAAAAGGAATTTCCATAGACCAATCAGTAACGTTTATCACCACGTGACTAACCATGCCATTAAATATGAAGTGCCATTTTCTTCCACTGTACTGAAATTCCTTCGTCATCAGGCAAATTTTGCCCTTCTTTAGTGATGAAAACCCCCAGCGCGGCAATCAGTTTTTCATTGTAATAGAGCAAAGGTGTTCTCTCCCTAAGCCAAGGTGCAACCCCAAATTCTTGCCACAGTTTTTTACTGTGACGAGAATGTTGCCGTCCCACAATGCTAATATTACCCTGAGCACTATTACCCTGAAAACCAAAACGAATTGTCACTTGCTCATTGCTGGTTGGTTTTCTCACTGTAATACCATTTTCTTTAGCGCAAAACAGCGTTCCCAACCCATCCGGTAACGTCAATGCCTGTTGTAAATCCCATTCAAGAATCGTTCCTGCCAGCTTCTGGTATTGGGGAAGTAGCCAAAGTTGCTGCCGATAACGACGAATATCAGAGTGCCCTAACCTAAAGCGCGGCTCCGCATCTTGTCTGGCAAGTGCTACTTCTGACCAAATTCGTTGAAGCTGCTCGCGTGCCGGCATTTTTACACCACACTGATTGAGCCATCGCCGCAACAACGCATTTCGTTTTGCTTCAGAACAGTGTTCCAAAGGAGGGATAGAGATTGAACCTTCCGCGGTAATCAGTGAATCCAAAGATTCTTGCAGCAACTCATCCAACAATTGTTCTTGCTCGCCACACAAGCTGGCACTGCGGGAAACCGCTTGCGGAAAATGAGGCCAACGCTGGTGGAGTAACGGCATAATATTCAGTCGCAAGAAATTGCGGTCATAACGATCATCTTGATTACTGTCATCCTCCACCCATTGTAATTTTTGTGTCTGTGCATACTCTTCCAATTCTGCACGACTTACATTTAGCAATGGACGAATCAATGTCGTTCCCGCAAATGGCATTCTGGCAGGCATGGAAGATAATCCCGCCGGACCACTGCCCCGTTTCAATGCTAATAAAAACGTTTCTGCCTGATCATCAAGATGCTGTGCCGTGATTAAAACTTCATCCTGCTGTAGCTCACATTGGAGTGCGTGATAACGCGCATTTCGCGCCGCAGCTTCGATCCCATTCTGGCGAGTATTAAGCTGGACTTTTTCGGTTCGGAAATTCACCTGCCAGTCAGCACAAACCTGACGACAATGTTCGACCCATAAATCCGCCTTGAGGTTTAAGCCATGATGAATATGGATTGCCCTTAATGCCATTCGTTCGCTACTCAATTGATGAGATTGGGTTCGCAAACGAACAAGTAAATGCAGCAATACGGTAGAATCCAACCCACCGCTAAATCCGACCAAAATCTTTTTATGCTGACCAATTTGTTCTGCCAATGTCATAAGCAAAAGATCATGAATATTTGCCATTATGGAGCCAAACCTTTCTTCATTTTGCCTGATCAATCCTCAATCAGATCATCCATCAATGCATTTTGTGCGGAAGTCTTTCTGTTAGCACTGATGCAGAGTAATCCAGAAATAATAACCAACACTAACCCAATCACATAAGCAGGGACAAACGCATCACCAAAAAACAGGATAATCCACATCATCGACAAGACGGGCGATAAAAATAAGATTGAGGCAACCTTATGGGAATCAGAACCATTCATGGCCTTAAACCAAATAATATAAGAAACCCCATTCAATATGATGCCGTTAAGTAATGTTGGCACCAGTGAATCACCAACAGGCAAGTTAATACGGCTGAAAGCAAACATAAATATCGCGGAGACTAAGGTAGAACAGAGGAATACCCAGAATGTACTAATATAGGGATCAATAGCAAACTGCCTCGATAATACCGACATTAATGCAAAACAAAATGATCCGCTAAATACCAGCAACAAAGCCTCAGGATGCGCCACCGCAATCTCGGTAATATTTCCTTTCGTGAAAGTGATCACCACAGCCATAAAGCCCATCGCAATGCCAATCATTTGCTTGATCGTCAATTTTTCTTTAAACAGGAAAAAAGACAACCCAATAATCATTAACGGCCAGCTATATTGGATTACCAACACGGCAACACCATTTTCAATGGAATAGCCATAGTAAAGCAGTAAATAGAAGAAACAATCTAAAGCACCTAAGATCAAAACCTTAAGCATAACGGGCAAAGGAATGAATAAAATGCCCTTCCAACTTCTTCCCATCATGAGGGCAACAACAAATACCGCTAAAACAGACAAAATATTTGACCAGAATAAATATTGGAAGTGATCCATCTCTTTCTGACCAAAACGCGATATAGCAGGAATAAAGCTCCAGATAAACACGCAAGAAAACGCATAAATAATATATTTAGATTTGGCCATAGAAAAACTCAACTTATTTTTAAGCCCAGCCCACAAGGCACCTATTCCATCCCAATGTCATTGGGCATGATAATATTAGATTATATATGCCGTAATGATTTCGCCCTGACAAACAGCAAAACAGGTGGAAATACCAGAGAATTATCACTCCTTAGTATTTCCACCCGCGATTAGCGATTAAAAACTGTCAGATCTTAGCAATAACCGTATTGCATTAAACGCTCATAACGACGGTTGACTAATTCTTCACTGTCCAGTTCGCTCAATTCAGAAAGATCAGCCAACAGTTGAGTCTTCAATGTTTCAGCGATTTCTTCATAGTGACGGTGCGCTCCGCCCAATGGCTCAGGAATGACAGTATCAATCAGATTCAATTCTTTCAGACGTGGTGCGGTATTCCCCATTGCTTCAGCCGCCAATGGTGCTTTTTCAGCGCTTTTCCACAAAATGGAAGCACAGCCTTCAGGAGAGATAGTAGAGAAGGTGCTGTATTGCAACATGTTGATTTTATCACCAACACTAAGCGCCAACGCTCCACCAGAACCGCCTTCACCAATCACTGTACAGATGATAGGTACAGAAAGATGAGACATTTCACGCAGGTTACGTGCAATAGCTTCTGACTGACCACGCTCTTCTGCACCAACCCCAGGATATGCACCAGGAGTATCAATGAAAGTAATGATTGGCAATTTGAAACGTTCGGCGGTTTCCATCAATCTCAGCGCCTTACGATAACCTTCTGGTGATGGCATACCAAAATTGCGGCGGATTTTTTCTTTGGTTTCACGCCCTTTCTGGTGACCTATCACCATGACAGGACGGCCATCAATACGCGCTAACCCGCCCACAATAGCCTTGTCATCAGCATAGGCACGATCACCCGCTAACTCTTCAAAGTCAGTAAATATACGCTGAATATAATCCAATGTATAAGGACGCAGTGGATGGCGTGATAGCTGGGAAATTTGCCATGCCCCTAAATCAGCGAAAATTTTGCGAGTCAGCTCCAGGCTTTTTTCCCTCAGACGCTGGACTTCTTCATCCAGATTGATATCTAGCTTTTCATCTTGACGGCTAACTGCGGTAAGCGAATCAATTTTCGCTTCCAGCTCGGCAATTGGCTGTTCAAAATCCAGAAAATTCAGACTCATAATGTTCCTATTCTAGTCAAATTCTAATTCTACCTGCTCATTACCCAGCAGAGTTCGCAGATCGGTCAAAAGGGTGTCTGTTGGCGTTCCCCGCCATGTCGCCCCGAATCGTAAACGGGCGCGGGCATCTACCCGCTGATAATAAAGATGAACCGGTATCGTACCTGAACGGTGTGGCTCCAATGCACCACGAAGACGGCTCAATAATTGTTCATCAATTTGCCTGTCTGATAATGAGATAGCAAGCCCACGTGCAAATTTTTCACGTGCCTCACTGATATCCATTAATTCACGAACTGTCATTTTAAGCCCACCGCTAAAGTCATCAAAGCTGACTTGTCCGGTAGCAATCAAAATTTTGTCCTGCTCCAATAAATGTTGATATCTTTCCAACGCATCAGAAAACAACATGATCTCCAGACGTCCTGAACGATCATCTAATGTACTGATACCAATCCGGTTTCCCCGTTTGGTCGTCACTATTTTGGAAGCTAATACCAAACCTACCACAGTTGTTACCTGACCACGAGGTGTCGGGTTCACATCTTTTAGACGTAATCCATTGGTATACCGTTCAATCTCTTTCAAATAACCTGTGATTGGGTGTCCAGTTAAGTACAAGCCCAACGTTTCCCGCTCACCATCCAATACCACCTGATCTGGCCATTTGGGCGTGCTGGCATACGAACGCTCAACTTGTTCTGGTTCTTCCGCCAATACGCCAAACATATCGGTTTGCCCCGTGGCTTCGGCTTTGGCATGTTGATCCGCGGCTTTCAATGCCTCTTCCAGGGAAGACATCAGTGCCGCACGATGTGGCCCCAGCCGATCAAAAGCACCAGACATGATCAGTTTTTCCATCACACGCCGGTTTATTTTTTTGATATCAACACGTGCACACAGGTCGAATAGCTCTTTGAAATGTCCCCCTTTCTGGCGGGCTTCAATAATCGCTTCAATCGGACCTTCACCCACACCTTTAATCGCACCAATGCCGTAAACAATTTCTCCATCATTATTGACATGGAAATGATACAAACCGCTATTAATATCAGGGGGAAGAACTTTCAGCCCCATGCGCCAGCACTCATCCACCAGCCCAACGACTTTTTCGGTGTTATCCATATCCGCCGTCATCACGGCAGCCATAAATTCTGCCGGATAGTGCGCTTTCAACCACAACGTTTGGTAAGAAACCAGCGCATAAGCTGCGGAGTGAGATTTGTTAAAGCCATAACCCGCGAATTTCTCCACCAAATCGAAGATTTTCATGGCGAGCGTACCATCAACGCCCTGTTTTACCGCCCCCTCTTCAAATACTGACCGCTGTTTAGCCATCTCCTCTGGTTTTTTCTTACCCATTGCACGGCGCAACATATCTGCCCCGCCAAGGGTATAACCGGCTAAAACCTGCGCAATCTGCATCACCTGTTCCTGATACAGAATGATACCGTAAGTTGGCTCCAATACGGGTTTTAAGGATTCATGCTGCCATTCAACATCAGGATAGGAGAGCTCTTCCCGTCCATGTTTACGGTCGATAAAGTTATCTACCATGCCTGATTGCAACGGCCCCGGACGGAACAGTGCCACCAGTGCGATCATGTCTTCAAAACAGTCAGGGCGCAGACGTTTGATTAAATCCTTCATTCCGCGCGATTCAAGCTGGAACACTGCCGTGGTTTCAGAACGTTGCAGCATATCGAAACTGTTCTGGTCATCCAGCGGGATAGCGGTGATATCAATCGGTTCCAGCGCCTTCCTGGCGCGGCGTGCATTCACCATCTCAAGTGCCCAGTTGATGATGGTCAAGGTTCTCAGACCAAGGAAGTCAAACTTAACCAGGCCTGCATATTCCACATCATTTTTATCAAACTGGGTAACCGGGTTTTGCCCTTCAGGATCACAATAAATCGGGGCAAAGTCAGTAATTTTGGTTGGTGCAATAACAACACCACCAGCATGTTTACCTGCGTTACGAGTGACACCTTCCAGTTTGCGCGCCATATCTATCAGCGCCTTAACCTCTTCATCCGCTTCGTAAATTTCAGGTAGTTGTGGCTCGGCGGCAAACGCTTTTTCCAGCGTCATACCCGGATCAGGAGGCACCAGTTTGGAGATTCGATCCACAAACCCATAGGGGTGCCCAAGTACACGCCCAACATCGCGGATAACCGCTTTCGCCGCCATCGTACCAAACGTGATGATTTGCGATACCGCATCTCGTCCATACATATCGGCCACGTGCTCGATAACCTGATCACGTTTTTCCATACAGAAATCGACGTCAAAGTCGGGCATGGAAACACGTTCAGGGTTAAGGAAACGTTCAAACAGCAGATCGAATTCCAGCGGATCGAGATCAGTAATTTTTAATGCATAAGCCACAAGGGAGCCAGCACCAGAACCTCGTCCCGGACCAACAGGAACACCGTTATCTTTTGACCATTGGATAAATTCCATCACGATCAGGAAGTAACCAGGGAATCCCATCTGGTTGATAACGTTCAGCTCAATATCGAGGCGTTCATCATATTCTGGACGTTTCTGCGCCCTGAGTTGCGGATCGGGATAGAGAAACTCCAGACGTTCTTCCAACCCTTGCCTGGATTTTTCAATGAGAAAATCTTCAGTGCTCATTTCTCCCGTCGGAAATTGCGGCAGGAAATATTCACCAAGACGGATCGTGACATTACAGCGTTTAGCAATTTCGACGCTATTTTGTAGTGCTTCAGGAATATCTGAGAAAAGCTCGCACATCTCCTGTTCACTGCGCAGATATTGCTGAGGGCTGTAATTTTTAGGGCGTTTTGGATCAGACAGTGTATAACCATCGTGGATGGCAACCCGGATCTCGTGAGCTTCGAAGTCCTCACTTTCAAGAAAACAAACGTCATTGGTTGCCACAACGGGAAGATTTTTTTCTGACGCCAACGCCACAGCCGCATGAAGATAGTTTTCTTCATCCTGACGTCCGGTACGGATCAACTCAAGGTAATAGCTGTCAGGAAAATGCTCCTGATAAAAATCGAGGCATTGCTCTACCATCGCACGATTGCCACGCAGCAGGAATTTACCTACTTCACCCATGCGCCCACCCGACAATAGGATCAACCCGGTTTTGTATTTGACCAGCCATTCCCGCTTGATAGTGGGGCCAATTGCATTATAACCTTTTTGGTAAGCCTCAGAGATCAGCAAGGTCAGGTTTTGATAACCTTCATTATTACGGGCAAGGATCGTCAGATGGGCATATTCATCCCCCAACAAATCACTTTCCACATAAAAATCTGCACCAATAATTGGCTTGATACCGGCATCGTGGGCACTGCCATAGAACTTCACCAATCCACACAAGTTGGTAAAATCCGTGATCGCAAAAGCTGGCATCCCCAATTTGGCGACTTTTTTCACCAATGAGCCGGTCTTAGCCAAGCCATCAATCATTGAATAATCACTGTGAACACGTAAGTGTACAAAACGTGGTTCTGTCATAATCTGTCCAGATACTTATCCCAGATTTTATCCAAGACCTAGCGCCCGTTTAACTGGCGCAAAACTCTTACGATGATGCTCCGTCGCGCCCAAAGAAGCCAATTTTTCCAGATGGAGGGCTGTAGGATAACCTTTATGTTTCGCAAATCCGTAGTCAGGGAACTGTTTATCCAGTTCTGCCATTTCCCTGTCACGTGTTACTTTGGCAAGAATAGAGGCGGCGCTTATTTCTGCAACCAGACTATCGCCCTTAACGACGGCTTGAGCTGGCATGGCTAATGCCGGACAGCGATTGCCATCAATCAGAACATAATCCGGTCGGAGTGCTAACCCCTGAACGGCTCTTTGCATAGCCAGCATTGTGGCATGAAGGATGTTAAGTTGATCAATCTCTTCCGGCTCTGCACGACCCAGGCTCCAACACAAGGCTTTTTCTTTTATTTCCCAATACAGTACCTCACGGCGTTTTTCCGTCAGTTTTTTCGAATCCATCAAGCCTGCAATGGGTTTAGTCGGATCAAGAATAACCGCCGCAGTCACTACAGCCCCTACCAATGGGCCACGCCCAACTTCATCAACACCGGCAATCAAATTCGCCTGTGGATAAACAAAATCCATTATCTTCTCGCTAATTCCAGAACGGCTTGTGCAGCTTGTTCATCGGCATCACAGCGAATGCTTTCATGCAAATGCAAGAACGTTTGTTTCAACGCTTCCACATCTGCACCACCTTGCAAAAGAGGTAACAATGCCTCTGATAACGCTTGTGGTTCGCATTCATTCTGTAGTAATTCTTTGACTAATTTCTTGCCTGCCAGCAAATTAGGCAAGGAAACATAAGGTGTCTTCACCAGACGTTTTGCCAACCAGAATGTAAAAGGTTTCATTCTATAACCCACCACCATTGGGCATTTGGCCAACATACATTCCAATGCAGCCGTACCGGATGCCAGTAAAGCAGCATCACTGGCAATCATGGCTTCACGCGCTTTACCATCCAATAAATGGAGCAATAAATCTGGTGCAATCTCGTTTTTAATGCGCTGAAACTGTTCACGCCGTTTGGCATTAACCAAAGGAACCAATACATGCAAGTCGGGGAATTTCTCCCGCAATAATTGTGCGGTTTTTAAGAAGTCCGCACTTAGCATCTCTACTTCAGCATGACGGCTACCCGGCAATATCGCCAGACAATGAGCAGCTAATGGAATATCCAAAATTTTTCTGGCGGCTGCTTTATCGGTGTGCAAAGGCATCGCATCTGCCATTGTGTGACCAATAAATCGACATGGAACGTTAAATCGATCATAAAAGGCTTTTTCGAAAGGTAAAAATGCTAATACCAAATCCGTTGCCCGACCAATTTTAAATACACGTTTCTGACGCCATGCCCATACCGATGGGCTGACATAATGGATTGTCTTAATTCCTTGCTGTTTAAGCCTGCCTTCCAAAGTAAGGTTAAAGTCAGGCGCATCAATGCCAATGAACACATCAGGCTTCAACGCGGTAAAACGTGCGGTTAAGTCTTTGCGTATTTTCAGCAAACGGGGTAAACGACCCAGAACCTCAACGATCCCCATGACTGCCAGCTCTTCCATCTCATACCAGGCTTCACAACCTTCTGCCTGCATAAGAGGGCCAGCAACTCCCACAAAGCGGGCGTGCGGAATTTTTGCTTTCAATGCGCGAATCAGCCCTGCCCCAAGGATATCACCAGATGTTTCTCCGGCGACTAAACCAATTGTCAGCGGGCGCTGATTATCAACAGAAGAAAAGGTAGTCAAAGGAGTATCCTTCATCTACTTATTAACGAATAATGCCACGGCTGGATTTTGCGGAATTTTCCAGAAAATCACTGAATGCTTTCACATGCGGGTTGTTTTCTGCCTGGAGATCAATTTCTTGTCTGGCTTCTTCCAATGTTTTTCCGCTGCGATAAAGCGCCTTATAGGCATTACGGATCGCATGCAGCGATTCTTTGTCAAACCCACGACGCTTCAGGCCTTCGATATTCAATCCGAAAGGTGTCGCATGGTTCCCTTGTGCAATGACGTAAGGAGGGACATCCTGAGCAACGCCGGAACAACCACCGACCATCACGTGAGAACCTATTTGACAGAATTGATGCACGGCTGTCATTCCACCAATAATGACGTAATCACCCAGAATAACATGCCCGCCTAATGTACCATTGTTCGCAATGATACAACGATCACCAACGATACAGTCATGGGCAATATGGGCGTTAATCATCAACAGGTTGTCACTGCCAACTTTAGTCACGCCGCCACCCTGAACAGTGCCTCTGTGGATAGAAACATTTTCACGGATACGATTACGGTCACCAATTTCAACGCGGGTAGGTTCACCCTGATATTTGAGATCCTGATTGACTTCACCGATGGAAGCAAATTGGTAAATCTGGTTATCACGGCCAATCTTGGTTATCCCATTAACTACAACATGGGATTTCAATTCAGTCCCTTCACCAATCTCAACTTGGGCACCGATATAACAAAATGGGCCAATGCGAACATTGGCACCAATTACAGCACCCTCTTCAACAATGGAAGAGGGATGGATAACAGCAGTCTGATCAATCATGGATTAAGCCTCACGACGGCGAGCACACATCATTTCAGCTTCGCAAGCCACTTCTCCATCGACTTTCGCTACGCCCCTGAAACGCGCAACTCCGCGACGTTCTTTAATAAATTCTACTTCCATGATCATTTGATCACCTGGCAGAACCGGACGCTTGAAGCGAGCGCCATCAATCGCTGCAAAGTAATACAATTCACCTGGCTCCAGTGATCCAACACTCTTGAACGCCAGAATGCCGGTAGCTTGAGCCATTGCTTCGAGGATCAAGACACCTGGGAAAATAGGCTTACCAGGGAAATGTCCCTGAAAGAATGGTTCATTAAATGATACATTCTTGACTGCGCGCAAAAATTTACCTTCCTCAAAATCTAAGACACGATCTACCAACAAAAATGGGTAGCGGTGAGGCAGTAAATCTAAAATCTCTTCAATTTGCAGAGTATGATTATCACTCATCTAAATACTCTTCCTGTCATATAAGAATCATAATATTAACGACACGGCCTGCGTTAACTCCAAATTCAGAGTTATCAGGCAGGCCGCAAAAATAAAAAGCACAACCAAAAATGCTCATTAAAAACGCTTAATCAAAAATGTCTATCCAAGATGCGGGTATGATTACTCGTTTTCACCTTCCAGTTGGCGTTCAACTGACTTCAAACGCTTATTCATCTCATTGATGTTCATGATTAAAGCAGCAGTCTTGCGCCAAACTCTGTTCGGTTGTGACGGGAACCCCGACGAGTATACACCTGGCTCTGTAACTGAACGTATCACCATGCTCATACCCGTCACGGTCACTTTGTCACAGATTTCCATGTGCCCATTGATGACACTGGCTCCACCAATCATACAATAACGGCCAATTTTCAAACTGCCCGCCATAATGACACCACCAGCCACCGCGGTGTTATCGCCAATTGTCACGTTGTGGGCAATTTGACATTGATTGTCTATGATAACACCATTACCGATGACTGTGTTATCCAATGCGCCGCGATCAATTGTCGTACTAGCGCCGATTTCAACGCGATCTCCGATGATCACGGTGCCTAACTGTGGGATTTTAACCCAATTTCCACGCTCATTGGCATAACCAAAACCATCAGAACCTATAACAGCCCCTGATTGGATCAAACACAGCTCACCCATTTCAACATTATGGTATACCGATACATTAGCCCAAAGACGGGTTCCTGCACCGATCCGCGCATTTTTTCCAATAAAACAACCCGCACCAACGATAACATTATCACCTAGCATAACGCCGGATTCGATCACCGCATTAGCACCCACCGCCACATTTTTGCCCAGTACCGCCTCAGGGGAGATCACTGCTGATGGGTGAATATCCTGTGCAGGTTTCGGTGTTGTATCCATAATTTGCGCCATGCGTGCATAGGCCAGATAAGGATCATTAACAACCAACGCGGCAACTTTGCAGTGAGGTAGGTCTGCTTCACGCAGCACAACAGCCGCAGCCTGACAGGTAGCAAGTTTGTCAGTATAACGACTGTCGGATAAAAATGTAATTTGCTCGTTATTTGCTGAATACATCGGTGCAATACCGGTGATGACGATATCGCCATCACCACGCAATTGCGCATTCAACTGCTGAGCGAGATCAGCCAATCGAATTGAAACCATCTACTTACTTAACCTGTTTCAGTACTTCTGCAGTGATATCTTTACCAGACGCAGAATACACTGCGGTACTCGCATCCAGAACAAGATCGTAACCTTCTTTGCCGGCAACTACTTTAACTGCATCCTGAATACGATTCAGAATTTTATTGCGCTCTTCCATCTGACGATGGCGGTTGTCGTTTTCAAAGCTTTGCGCTTTCTGAGCAAAGTCATCACGTTTCGCCATCACTTCTTTTTCCAATTTTTCGCGTTCGCTGGCTTTCATGGTTGAGCCATCACGCTGTAATTTTTGGATTTTAGTTTGCAGATCAGATTCCATACGCTGTAATTCGGTTGCGCGGCCTTTAAACTCATTTTCCAACTGTTTTGCCACAGCTTCACGGGCAGGTAATTGTTGGAAAACTTCAGCAACATTCACTAAAGCAATTTTATCTGCCGCCTGCACACCCGCAGAGAACGCTAATGCCAGACCCAAACTTGCTGCACACAATATTTTCTTCACTATAAACTCCTTTGACCTACGCTATTTTTACCTATTAATAATAGGGCGGTTTTTACCAAAAATGATTAATAATTACCAAACTCCGCCAATATTGAACTGGAACTGCTCTGCTCTGTCACCTTCATATTTCTTAATTGGCTGCGCATAAGAGAAACTCAATGGCCCTAATGGTGACACCCATTGCAAAGCAATACCGGCCGAAACCCTGATGTTATTTGGCTTACTATAGTCTGGCACCCCAGCGTAAGTCTTATCCCAATTGGTATCCCACACGGTTCCCGCATCCACAAATAACGAAGTCCGCAAGGAGTTAGTATATTTAGCATCCAGGAACGGGGTCGGGGTAATCAGTTCGAAACTAGCAACCGCCGTCGCGTTACCTCCCACGGCATCACGGGATGGGCTATTATTCACTGGCTTACCACTTTCATCTAAATAAACTGCTTTCGGACCGATATTATTCGACCGGAAGCCGCGAACACTGCTGGAACCACCGGCATAGAAGTTTTCATAGAATGGCATTTCCTTACCCCCAAAACCACCGCCATATCCCAGACGTGTGCGTCCCATCAGCACCCATGAGCGATTATCATCCAGTGGGTAGTAAGCTGCTGAACTCCAGGTGACTTTATAGAACTGGTTATCTGAACCAGGAATGGTCACTTTCGCATCCAGAGATGATTTCAAGCCAGATGTTGGGAAGAAACCGCGGTCAAGATTGTTATAAACCCACCCCATAGTGACGGTGAAATCATTAGTGTCAAACTGCGCCTTGTCTTTAAAATTTGGATGCTGACCCATTTTATTCCAATAACGCCACATAGCGCGCTGTGGTCGCATGTTAGACAGAGAGTTATGGATATAACCCAGTCTAAACGACAGGCCATTATTTTCATTCAATGGGAAACCGAGCGTTCCCTCAGTACCGTAAGCTTTATTGGTGTAATTCGAAAGATCGGCATCATCGGCGCGGAAATCGTTATAGAACAAACGCCCCCCCAAACTTACACCATCGACAGTGAAGTAAGGGTTAGTCATAGATAAATCGGCCGATGTTGAATAGTCATTTTTACTGGCGTTGATGCTCACGGCGTTCCCCGTTCCCAGCCAGTTGGCTTGTTGCAGTCCAATCTGGAAACCCATGCCGCTTTCTGTGCCGAAACTCACACCAAAGTTCATAGAACCCGTATTGCGTTCTTTGACTTTGTAAACCACGTCTACCTGATCTGAACTGTCCGGTACACGTTCCGTTTCCACATCAACAGAGTCAAAATACCCTAATCGATTTAGCCGTTCTTTACCCTGTTCAACCAAATCACTTCCCAGCCAAGAACCTTCCATTTGACGCATTTCACGACGTAATACGGAATCTTTACTCACATCGTTGCCTGAAAAACGAATTTTACGCACGTAGAAGCGATTGCCAGCATCAACATTCACATCCAGCTTAACCGTCTTATCGGTGTCATTGATTTCAGGTTGTGTCATTACACGGGGATAGGCATAACCGTGGCGACCAAGCAGGTTTTTGATGGCAGTTTCCATCTTGGTCACTTCTGCACCGTTATACAGCGAACCTGGTTCGATTTTAGTCAACTCTTCGATTTGGGACTGGTAACCCGCTAAATTACCATTCAAATCAACACCTGTGATTTTGTATTGATCGCCTTCTTTGATATTGACAGTGATATAAATACCTTTCTTGTCTGGCGTCAGGTTAACCTGAGTCGAGTCAATATTGAAACGCGCATAACCTCGGTCAAGATAAAAACTGCGCAAGGTTTCAAGGTCACCTGCCAATTTTTGTTTCTGGTATTTCTGATCTGCCGTCATGTTCCACCAGGGAACATCATCCCTAAGTTGGAACTGATTAAGCAGCTCATTGGTTGAGAAGGCTTTATTGCCAACAATATTAATTTGTTGGATCTTGGCAGAAACCCCTTCAGAGAAAACGAGCTTCAAATCAACACGGTTGCGGGGCAGTGGTGTGACAACAGCTTTTACTGTCGCGTTGTATTTACCGACACTGTAATAGAAATCTTCCAGCCCCTTCTCAATATTAGACAGCATAGTGCGGTCAAGGGCTTCACCAACACGAACACGAGAGGCTTCAAGGTTTTGCTTGAGCATGTCATCTTTCACCGATTTGTTACCGGTGAAAGTAATACTGGCGATGGTTGGTCGTTCTTTTACCTGAACAACAAGTGAATTGCCATCGCGTAAGACACGAACATCTTCAAAGTTTCCAGTTGCGAACAATGAATGAATCATGCGGCTAATATCTTCATCACTAACCGTATCACCCACTCGAACTGGCATGTTCAGTAATGCTGCACCAACGGTGACGCGTTGAAGACCCTCAAAGTGAATGTCCTGAACCACGAATCCGTCTGAACCGTATGCAGTGGCGCTGCCGAACAGCAGCGACGCTATGAGCAACTTTTTCATCGCCATCGTTGTTATGCGTTTTCCTAACCGGTCTCCCAGCTTAAAAGCGGGAGAAATCATTGAAAAGTGCAAGCCCCATTAATAACACCAGTAACATAGCACCAATGCGATAACTGAAGTCTTGTACACGCTCGGAGACTGGCCCCCCCTTAATCTTTTCGATAGCAAGGAAAAGCAAGTGTCCACCATCTAGTACAGGTAATGGGAACAAATTAATGATCCCAAGATTGACGCTAATCAGCGCCAGAAACATTAAATAATACACCAAGCCAGAATCCGCCGATACTCCGGCACCTTTGGCAATGGAAATCGGGCCACTCAAGTTATTAAGTTTTAAGTCACCCACAATCAATTTGCCGATCATATTGACAGTCAGCTTCATTAATTGCCAAGTCTTTCCTCCTGCCTCATAAATGGCGGAAAAAGGTCCATATTGCTGAATAACCTTGTATTCATCCGCCAGTGGAATGATTTTCAGTTCGGCGCCAGCAAACCCCTCCTCACGGCCGTTGGATAATTTTCTGACTTCTGGAGTCAGGGACAAGGAGATCATTCCCCCAGCTCTCGCAACGTCCAATTTTAGAGGAACATCAGGATTCTTCCTGACAAAAGATGAAAAAGTGTGCCATACATCTACATCTTGATCGTTGACTTTAACGATCCTATCCCCACTTTGTAAACCCGCTTTTTCAGCGGCTGAAGCAGGATAAATTTTTTCTACTTGCGAACTAAGCCGCGGTACAACGGGCATAATTCCCAAAGACAGCAAAACATCCTGCTTGGAAGGATCGAAGCTCCATTGACTTAAATCCAGTGTCTTTTGGACACTGTCAAGTGCATTCAGAGGCAAGACATCCATAGTGACCGATGTCGCCCCCACTTTACCAACCATAGCAAGACGTACTGAATTCCAATCAGGAGTTTCGATACCATTAACGGCTTTTAGTTCCATTCCAGACAAAATATTTGCCTGTGCAGCAATCGAATTTGGCTTAACATCCAACACGACCGGACGCACAGATGGCACGCCAATCACAAAAACCAGCCAATAAGCGATCACCGCCAGAATGAAGTTTGCAATTGGCCCAGCGCTGATAACTGCCGCGCGCTGGCCAATCGTTTTGTTATTAAATGCCATATGACGACGTTCGGGAGCCACTTCTCCAACCCGTTCATCGAGCATTTTGACATATCCACCAAGGGGGATAAGAGCGATAACGTATTCGGTTCCCTGTTTATCTGTACGACGCCAAAGCACCTTGCCAAATCCGATGGAAAAGCGTTCAACGTAGATACCGCACCGTCTGGCAACCCAAAAATGACCAAACTCATGCACTGTGATGAGAACACCCAAAGCAACAATAAATGCAGCCAGATTCCAGAGAATATCCATTACGTACCTTCAGAGAGTAAATCCAGAAGAAATCAACATAACCAGCCCAGCAAACACTGGAACTGCCGCAGTTAGACTATCAACCCTATCCATGACACCGCCATGCCCTGGAATCAATTGACTACTGTCTTTGATCCCAGATTCCCGCTTGAACATACTTTCAACCAAATCACCAAAGACCGAGGCAAACACCACCACCGTAGAAATCAGCAACAAATGTTCTGGCATCGCGCGGACAGGGGCAAATTTACCAAACAACCACGAAATCAGTGCAGCCGTTAATAACCCACCAACCAGCCCCTCAAGCGTCTTGCCTGGGGAGACCTTTGGAGCCATTTTATGTTTACCCATTGTACGGCCGAAAATATAAGCACCTGAATCAGCAGCCCATACCAACAGCATGACGTACAGCAACCACCATGCGCCATCATAGGAATTATTTTCATAGCCCTGGGTACGCAGTACCATCATCCCACAATAGAATGGCACGATAGTCAGAACCCCAAATAGCAGGCGCAAGGCAACCGACGCTTTCCAGATCGAAGCAGAAGCCGGATAAGTCACCACCAATAAAATGGCGGCTATCCACCAAAGCATGCCCGCCCACAATAAGTATGCAATTTGTGGTTTTTCGATGAGATGAGAAAAATCCGACAAAGAATACTGCAAGGCCAATAACCCTACAGCAAATAACACAGCCAGTGTAATACGTTTAATTTGAGTGAAGAGACCTGCAAATTGTCCCCATTCCCAGGCAGCAAGAGCTGAAACAGCAATGACAACCAGCCCAAACCCTGCTGGGGGGAGAAAAAACAGCGCTACAATCACAAGCGGAATCAATATCAACGTAGTTAAAAGACGGTACTTCAGCAAGTTCTCCTCCTATGATCCCACTTCGGCATCGTCTGTTGTTCCGCCAAATCGGCGGTCTCGTTTGGCAAAGGCATTAATCGCACCTTCAAAAACAGTTTCATTAAAATCAGGCCAAAGTATATCGGTAAAATAGAATTCTGCATAAGCAATCTGCCATAGCAGGAAGTTACTGATACGATGTTCACCCCCCGTTCTAATCACCAGATCGACTTCAGGCTGCTGACTTAAATTGATGAAATTATCAACTGTAGCTTCGGTAATCTCTTCAGGAGCCAATTCATTGGATTTAATCTTTTCAGCAATTTGTTGAAAACTCTGAACCAGATCCCAACGACCACCATAGTTAGCAGCAATATTAAGCTGCAATCCGGTATTGTCCGCTGTTAGTTCAACAGAGCGACGGATACGCTCCCGCAACCGTGAGCTAAAACGACTGATATCACCAATCACAGACAATTTCACATTGTGTTTATGCAGGTTTTTTACTTCATTATCGAGAGCAAAAACAAACAATTCCATCAATGAACTGACTTCCTGCTGTGGGCGATTCCAGTTTTCGCTGCTAAAAGCATATAGTGTCAGTGAGTTAATATTATGTTTCACTGAAAAACTCACGGCACTGCGTACAGCTTTGATTCCTGCACGGTGGCCAAAGACTCTCAATTTGCCCCGTTTTTTTGCCCAGCGACCGTTGCCATCCATAATGATGGCGACATGTCTGGGTAATGTTGGCAATGAGTCACTATCACTGGGAGATATCACTCAAAATAATCCTTAAATAACTAAGCTGACTTTTGGTAAACTCAATCACTTCCACATGAAAAAGCCGTGTCACGTGTCAACAATTACCACGGATAGCACGGCTATTTCTGGCACGACTGAATGAAAGCCTTTGTCTTTGATATGCCTACGCTTACCTGTGTTAACATGCAGGCACCCGATAATTAAAACGGCTATTATAGCAACTGTAATTTACCCGCGAACTATATCATTTGCCAAAACGCAAACCTATACTTATCAAGAAAACTTGCTATTTGGCAAAGGTGCTTATGGCTTCTTTCGCTAAGAGCCTCGCTATGTTATCGATTTCTAAGACTTCTTCGATACTTTGAGGTTCAGATAAATTTACTTTTTCAACCACCAACCGATTGATTGTCGCAATATCTGTGAAACGGATTCCACCTTGCAAAAAAACATCAACGGTTTCTTCATTTGCTGCATTCAACGCCGTTGTTGCCGCCTGTCCCTGGTGACAAGCCTCAATCGCCAGTTTCAAACAAGGATAACGCTGATAATCCAGAGATTCAAAAGTGAGCATGCTCAATTCAGTAAAATCTAATGGCTTTGCCCCAGATGGAATACGATTAGGATAAGCCATCGCATAAGCGATTGGGGTACACATATCCTGCGTTCCCAGTTGCGCGATGATGCTGCCATCCTGATAACGAACCATCGAATGAATAATCGATTGGGGATGCAATAATACTTCCATCTCATCTGCTGATGCATTGAACAGGTAACGCGCTTCGATATATTCCAATCCCTTGTTCATCATGGTAGCAGAATCAACCGAAATTTTGCGTCCCATTGACCAGATAGGATGAGCACATGCTTCATCTGGAGTCACATTGGGCAGCTTCGCCAAAGGCGTCTTGCGGAATGGTCCGCCCGATCCCGTCAGGATAATGCTGGAAATACCCTGATCTTTTAAGTTTGCCTTGCCAAGGTTATGTTGAACCTCCTCCGGCAGACTTTGGAAAATGGCATTATGTTCGCTATCAATTGGCAACAATTGCGCTTTATATTGCACAACCGCATCCATAAACAGACGGCCACTGGTAATCAAAGATTCTTTGTTAGCCAGCAAAACTTGTTTGCCCTTGCGGATAGCGGCTAACGTCGGTAATAAACCGGCGACGCCAACAATGGCTGACATGACTTGATCGACGTCTTCCAATGCAGCTAAATCACAAATAGCGTCTTTACCAAACAACACTTCAGTTTGGCTTCCTTGCTCCTGCAATAACTGGCGCAGCGCTTTTGCTGACGGCTCATCTGCCATTGCTGCATATTGTGGGTGGAATTCCAAACATTGCTGTGCCATGACTTCAATATTTTTCCCAGCAACCAGTGCGACGACACTGAATTTTTCCGGGTTATTGCGGACAACAGAAAGCGTACTTTTCCCAATCGAACCCGTTGAGCCAAGAATAGTTAACCGTTTCATTTTAATACTCTAAGTATGCTACTGATATAAAATTGTAATGGAAAATCGCAACAGAAAATTGTCATAGTTTGAGCGGTGCAGATCGCTATGTCCATCGCTTGAGAAAGAAATGTGATACGAAGTGTAATATCCAGGATAAGAACAACGCCGCAAGAGCTGCGGCGTTGTATGCATGAAGCGGCAATTAGAAATCCATCAACTCAGTTTCTTTATTAGCCAGCACCTCATCAATTTTCTTAATGAAGCTGTCAGTCAGTTTCTGAATGTCATCTTGTGAACGACGTTCTTCATCTTCACTGATTTCTTTGTCTTTCAACAGTGCCTTGACCTTATCGTTCGCATCACGGCGAATGTTACGGATGGAGACACGACCTTGTTCCGCTTCTCCACGCACAACTTTAATGAGATCTTTACGGCGCTCTTCTGTCAGTGGTGGCAATGGAACACGAATAATGGTTCCGGCAGAAGATGGGTTCAGACCCAGATCAGAAGCCATAATCGCCTTTTCAACCGCCGCAGTCATAGAACGATCAAATACGGTGATTGCCAAAGTGCGGGCATCTTCTGCAACGACGTTTGCAATCTGGCGCAATGGAGTCGCAGCGCCATAATACTCAACGCTGATGCCATCCAACAGGCTAGGAGAAGCACGGCCAGTACGAACCTTGCTAATTTGATTTTTCAGTGCTTCGACGCTTTTTTCCATGCGGTCTTGTGCGTCTTTCTTGATTTCATTAATCACGTTACAAACCCTTGGGAGATGGTTATTTTTTAGGCCACATTGTATAAGTCATAGATTGCGTAAATCATAGATAAATGAACCGAACACGCTACGACATATGTGACCCTGTGTCATTAAATTTGGCGCATCAGGACGCTGATCATACCGTCAAATTTCACCCATGTCTCTGAGCACGAACGGTGAAAAATCAGTCGTGAAAAATCAACGTACCTTCACTTTCCCCCATCACAACACGACGAAGTGCGCCTGGTTTGTTCATATTAAAGACACGAATTGGCAGGTTATGGTCACGAGCCAGCGTAAAGGCCGCCAGATCCATCACTTTCAATTCACGCTCCAATACTTCTTGATAAGTGAGCTTATTGTAGAGAACGGCTTCAGGATCTTTTGCAGGATCAGCAGAGTAAACGCCATCAACTTTGGTTGCTTTTAACACAACATCCGCTTCGATTTCAATGCCACGCAGACATGCAGCGGAATCGGTCGTAAAGAACGGATTGCCAGTACCCGCAGAGAAAATAACAACACGACCGTGACGCAGTAAGCTTATCGCCTCAGCCCAGCTATAATTGTCACATACGCCATTCAGTGGAATGGCAGACATCAAACGAGCGTTCACATAGGCGCGGTGCAAAGCATCACGCATTGCCAGACCATTCATCACCGTCGCCAACATGCCCATGTGGTCGCCTACTACACGGTTCATTCCTGCTTCGGCCAAACCGGCTCCACGAAACAGGTTACCTCCTCCAATAACGACACCGACTTGAATACCCAGCTCAACCAGTTCTTTGATTTCCTGAGCCATGCGGTCTAAGACACTGGCGTCGATACCAAAACCTTCTGCGCCTTGCAGGGCTTCTCCACTGAGCTTAAGCAGGATTCTCTGATATACGGGTTTTGCATTGGTTGCCATGGTGTTCAGTCCTAAGCAGATAAGGATATTGGGGATAGATTATGATTTACTCAACTACTACACATCCACGCTATACAGCCCAGATGTAAAAATTCATCATGAGATAAAACAGAACCGCCAACCGGCGGCTCCGTTTAAGAAAATTAAGACTGTTTGCTCATTGCAGCAACTTCTGCTGCGAAATCAGCTTCAACTTTCTCAATACCTTCACCAACTTCAAAACGGATGAAGTTGATAACGTTAGCATTGTTTTCTTTCAGCAGATCGCCAACAGATTTGCTTGGGTCCATCACGAAGTTCTGACCAGTCAGAGAGATTTCGCCGGTGAATTTGTTCATACGGCCAGAAACCATTTTCTCTGCGATTTCGCGAGGCTTGCCAGACTGCATTGCGATGTCCAACTGGATCTGATGCTCACGCTCAACAACGTCAGCAGGAACGTCAGTTGGGTTCACATATTCTGGCTTGCTTGCCGCAACGTGCATTGCGACGTGTTTGATCAGTTCTTCGTTTGCGCCTTCAGCAGCAACCAGAACGCCGATACGGGAACCGTGCAGGTAAGAACCAACCGCTTCACCTTCCAGAATAGCAACGCGACGGATATTGATGTTCTCACCAATTTTCGCTACCAGGCCAGTACGCTGTTCTTCGAACTTCGCTTTCAGTGCATCGATGTCAGCGTTTTTGTCTGCCATAACAGAAGTGATAACTTCTTTACCGAACGCCAGGAAGCCAGAATCTTTAGCAACGAAGTCAGTTTCACAGTTCAGTTCAACGATAGCTGCGAATTTAGCATCAGCCGCAACTTCAACCAGAATAACACCTTCAGCAGCAACACGGCCTGCTTTCTTAGCCGCTTTTGCCTGACCTGATTTACGCATGTTATCGATAGCCAGTTCGATATCACCATTTGCTTCAACCAGTGCTTTTTTACATTCCATCATGCCTGCGCCAGTACGCTCACGCAGTTCTTTTACCAGAGCAGCGGTAATGTCAGCCATTTGTTTTATTCCTCGATGTGTCTCGCGGGAAGATAATATTCCGCGTGGAAAGTTCTATATCAGATAATAGTTCTATACCAGATAGGTAAAGGGGGCCATAACAGGCCCCCTAACCAATATATTTCAATACCTGGTTAATAAGGGCTCAAACAAAATGAGCAGGCCTTATTATTCAGCGTCTACAAGACCTTCTTCAGCCTGAACAGCCAGATCTTGAGAACGACCTTCACGAACAGCGGTAGCTGCCGCAGTCAGGTACAGTTTAACTGCACGGATTGCGTCGTCGTTACCAGGGATGATGAAGTCAACGCCATCTGGATCAGAGTTGGTATCAACGATAGCAAATACAGGGATACCCAGGTTGTTTGCTTCTTTGATAGCAATGTGTTCGTGTTCAGCGTCGATAACAAACAGAGCATCAGGCAGGCCGCCCATGTCTTTGATACCGCCCAGGCTGTTTTCCAGTTTGCCAAGCTCACGAGAACGCATCAGCGCTTCTTTTTTAGTCAGCTTGTCAAAAGTACCGTCCTGAGACTGAATTTCCAGATCTTTCAAACGTTTGATTGACTGACGAACAGTTTTCCAGTTAGTCAGCATACCACCCAACCAACGGTGGTTAACGAAGTATTGGTCACAGCTCAATGCTGATTCTTTTACTGCTTCGCTAGCAGCACGCTTGGTGCCAACAAACAGAATTTTACCTTTACGGGAAGCGATTTTGTTCAGCTCTGCCAAAGCACCGTTGAACATTGGAACAGTTTTTTCCAGGTTGATGATATGAACTTTGTTACGAGCACCAAAGATGAAAGGTTTCATTTTTGGGTTCCAGTAACGAGTCTGGTGACCGAAGTGAACGCCCGCTTGCAGCATATCGCGCATGGAAACAGTTGCCATTTTAGACCTCTATAAAGTTAATTGGGGTTATGCCTCCACAGATCCCATGACACCGACTCCTTGGCTGCGGGCAAGTCATATCAATGAGTTAACCGCATAAGAGCACCCCGGTGTATGTGCCGATCCGTGTGTGTTATTTACACATAATGAGTTTATTTAGTATCCCTGACGAATTGCCTCACATCAGAAACAATTACGCAGAATACCGGCGCGCTTTATACCATAAACCACCACCAGACTCCAATATTTGTTACAGCTATGTTTGTTACAACTACGTTTATTACAGCTACTAATGTGGGTTATATTGGCATCCATTCAGTGGGCTGATACCATTACCGACAACACTTTCCTTAATTAATATCAAGTAGTCGGTGATTTTCCGACTTAAATGGATCCATTTCATGGCTATCTCTATCAAAACAGAAGAAGACATTCAGAAAATGCGGGTTGCCGGACGTCTGGCCGCCGAAGTTCTGGAAATGATTGCGCCTTATGTTAAGGCTGGTGTCACTACAGGTGAACTTGATCGTATCTGCCACAAGCATATTACCGAACAACAACAGGCCATCTCGGCGTGTCTGGGCTACCACGGATTTCCTAAATCCGTATGTATCTCCGTCAATGATGTGGTTTGCCACGGTATTCCAAGCGATGATAAGGTTCTGAAAGAAGGTGATATCGTCAATATTGACGTGACAGTCATCAAAGATGAGTTTCACGGTGATACTTCTAAAATGTTTATTGTCGGCAAGCCAACCATTCAAGGTGAGCGCCTGTGCCGCGTCACTCAAGAAAGCTTGTACCTTGCCCTGAAAATGGTGAAGCCTGGCATCCGTCTGCGTACCATTGGCAAGGCAATTCAGCAGTTTGTCGAAAGTCACGATTACTCTGTTGTCCGCGAATACTGCGGCCACGGTATCGGCAGAGGCTTCCACGAAGAACCTCATGTTCTGCATTATGATGCTGATGATGGCGGTGTGGTATTGCAAAAAGGCATGGCATTCACCATTGAGCCGATGGTCAACGCCGGTGATTTTCGTATCCGCTCCATGAAAGATGGCTGGACAGTGAAAACCAAAGATCGCGGGTGGTCTGCACAGTACGAGCACACGATTGTCGTTACCGATAATGGTTGCGAAATCATGACATTGCGCCAAGAAGAAGAAGCACATATCTCAGCGGTATTAGTGAACGCATAATTACCAGCTAACGCAATTTATTAAATTTAATCAATAAGCTCCCTACTATCTTCAACTCACGGGGAGCTTTTATCTCTGTCAATAATACCCTGTTCATCCTATAGTTTTCTCAGTAATCTGGTCACCATAGTCTGCTTCCTCGCGGGCTTTCTCAAAATAGGTTTCTGCATATGCCGGTTGATATCTCCTTAGCGCAAGCACCCGTTCCGCCCCTTTCTCCTGTGGAATTTTCCCACGATGATCTGCAATTTCCTGCCCTAAAACAGCATATTGATGAATTCCAGCTATGGCTTGAGCACGCATTCAAGGCAGGGATCTCACCGGATGCACTGATTCACACCCGCAGTGACTATATTGATCAACTTCTTAAGCGATTATGGCAGGAACAGGGATTTGATCAGATCGCTTCCTTTTCCCTGATTGCGGTGGGTGGCTATGGTCGCCGCGAATTACATCCTCTCTCTGACATTGACCTATTGATTCTGAGCGAATCGCCATTGACTGAAGCGCAATCAACTCGTCTTGGGCAGTTTATTGCCCTACTTTGGGATATTCACCTTGAAGTCGGCCACAGTGTCAGGACATTCAAAGAATGCCAGCAAAAAGGGCTTTCCGACCCGACTATCGCAACTAACCTCATTGAATCTCGCTTAATTTGTGGGGACTTACCGCTATTTCTACGCTTGCAGAAATATATTTTCAGTGATGATTTCTGGCCATCTGCCCAATTTTTCGCAGCCAAAATTACTGAACAACAAGAACGCCATCAACGCTATCACAGCACCAGTTACAATCTGGAACCCGATATCAAAAGCAGCCCAGGGGGGCTACGCGATATCCACACGTTACTTTGGGTTGCTCATCGCCATTTTGGTGCCACTTCCTTAGATGAAATGGTTAATTTTGGTTTCCTGACTCAGGAAGAACGCAATGAATTGAACGAATGTCAGAATTTTCTCTGGCGTATCCGTTTTGCGCTTCATTTGGTTGTTACCCGTTACGATAACCGATTGCTATTCGAACGTCAGTTTAGTGTTGCCCAACTACTCGGCTACGAAGGAGAAAGAAATCAGCCTGTCGAGCGAATGATGAAAGATTTCTATCGTATGACCCGCCGCGTCAGTGAACTAAATAACATGCTGCTGCAACTGTTTAATGAGGCCATCTTGGCGCTGCAACCCAATGAGAAACCACGAACCCTTAACGCTGAGTTTCAATTGCGGGGAAACCGTATCGATCTCATTGATGAAACGCTGTTTAGCCATGATCCCACTTCAATATTGAGAATGTTTTATCACATGGCTGAACATCGGGAAATTGAAGGGATCTATTCCACGACATTGCGCCAGCTTCGCTATGCGCGGAGAAATCTGACGATTCCGCTGTGTGAACTCCCCGAAGCACGAAAAATTTTCATGGATATTCTGCGCCATCCCCATGCTGTTACTGGGGCGCTACTCCCAATGCACCTGCATAGTGTCTTAGGGGCTTATATGCCATTTTGGAGTCATATTGTTGGTCAGATGCAATTTGACCTTTTTCATGCTTATACCGTTGATGAACACACCATCCGCGTACTGCAAAAACTGGAAAGTTTTGCCGATGAAAACAACCGTGTGATCCATCCCCTGTGTGTTGAAATTTATCCACGTCTGCCGCAACCAGAGTTATTGCGGCTGGCGGCTTTTTTCCATGATATTGCCAAAGGTCGCAATGGCGATCATTCTGAGCTGGGTGCTAAAGATGCCTTCGTTTTCGCACAACAGCATGGCCTGACAAACCACGAAGCTGAATTGGTGGAATGGCTGGTTCGCGACCATCTGCTGATGTCAGTGACTGCACAGCGGCGGGATATTCAAGATCCAGAAATTATCCAACAATTTGCCAGCCAGGTTAAAAATCAAAACCGCCTTAATTACTTAGTCTGCCTGACCGTCGCAGATATTTGTGCTACTAACGCTAAACTGTGGAATAGCTGGAAACAGAGCCTGATACGTGAACTCTATTTCGCTACTGAAACCCAATTGCGCCAAGGTATTCAAAATACCCCTGATTTACGGGAACGTATCCGTAACAATCGCTTGCAAGCATTAGCTCTTCTGCGCCAAGAAAATATCGACGAGCAGCGTTTACACAATATCTGGAGCCGTTGTCATGCCGATTATTTTCTGCGCCATACCCCTGATCAATTAGCGTGGCACGCCAGCCACTTAATCCATCACCCCGCCCAGGAACCCATGGTTTTGATCAGTACCGCATTCTCTCACGGTGGCACAGAAATTTTTATTTGGTGCCAAGATCGCCCTTCGCTTTTTGCCGCCGTTGTGGGGGAATTGGACAAACGTAATTTAAGTGTCCATGATGCCCAAATCTTCACCAATCGCGATGAAATGGCGATGGATACCTTTGTTATTTTAGATCCTAACGGCCATCCGTTGGCATTTGATCGTCACGAACCTACCCGCCGTGCCTTATTGAAAGTCGTGAACGATCCACATCCTAAAGTACTCAAGGCACGCAACCTTCCCGCCAAGCTGCGCCATTTTAATGTCCCAACCAAAGTTAACTTTTTACCGACAAAAAATGCTCGCCGTACTTATATGGAGTTGGTTGCATTGGATCAGCCAGGATTATTGGCACGGGTAGGTAATATTTTTGCCGAATTGGGTGTTTTCTTACATGGAGCCCGTATTACGACCATTGGTGAACGTGTGGAAGACTTTTTTGTATTAGCGGATAAAGATCAAAACGCATTACATAAAAAAATAAAGGATGAATTATCAGAAAGGTTGACAGAAGCCCTCGATACACAGGATAAACTACAACAAGATTCTCTTAACAGAAATTAGGAACCGCATACTTATGCAGCAATTACAAACGACTATCGAAAATGCATTTGAAAACCGCGTTAACATCACCCCA
Organism: Xenorhabdus eapokensis; assembly: GCF_001908105.1. The sequence continues at coordinate 109,848 of NZ_MKGQ01000009.1, read as the reverse complement.
ACAACCGTTGATAGTGCAACCCGCGATGCCATTAATCAGGTTATTCAAATGCTGGACAGCGGCAAATTGCGTGTTGCTGAAAAAATCGACGGAGAGTGGGTAACTCATCAATGGCTGAAAAAAGCGGTATTGCTCTCCTTCCGCATTAATGACAACCAAGTGATGGAAGGTGCTGAAAGCCGCTATTTCGACAAAGTTCCGATGAAATTTGCTGACTACGATCAGGTACGTTTTGAAGAAGAAGGATTCCGTGTCGTGCCTCCTGCGGCTGTCCGTCAGGGCGCTTATATCGCCCGTAATACCGTATTGATGCCCTCTTACGTCAACCTTGGTGCTTACGTGGATGAAGGCACAATGGTAGACACTTGGGCAACAGTCGGCTCCTGTGCTCAGATCGGTAAAAATGTTCACTTATCCGGTGGGGTTGGTATTGGCGGTGTCCTGGAACCCTTGCAAGCCAACCCAACCATCATTGAAGACAATTGCTTTATCGGCGCCCGCTCTGAGATTGTAGAAGGCGTTATCGTAGAAGAAGGCTCTGTGATCTCAATGGGTGTTTACATCGGCCAAAGTACCAAGATTTATGATCGCGAAACCGGCGAAATCCATTATGGTCGCGTACCCGCGGGTTCCGTCGTCGTATCCGGTAATCTTCCGTCGCAAGATGGCCGCTATAGCCTGTATTGCGCGGTTATCGTGAAAAAGGTTGATGCTAAGACCCGTGGTAAAGTCGGTCTTAATGAACTGCTAAGAAATATTGATTAAATTTAGAAAATTGGGATAGGGGCTAATCTCACGATTAGCCTCCTCCCACACCACCGTACATACGGGTCCGTATGCGGCGGTTCAGTTATGTTTATTGTCGCCTGCCTTAGATATCCGGTAGGCTCATTTCTCTGAACAACTTATTTGGCAATGCTATACACAGCGCTGGCGATTGACTGACGTGCCATTGCTTGTGACAACTTCCGGCTGTCTGAGCTGCAAGGTCATGACTCACGCCTCTTTCCCTGAGTTAACACGGTAGAAAAGTGATTACTGCTGTAGGATTAGGGGAATGAGTCAAGTACAGGATGAGCATAAATCACTCATCCTGTCTAAAAACGGTTAAGCGTGTTTCACTTCACCAATCGGCAGAACAGTACGGCCATATTGTTCATTCAGAACTTCAGCCATTGCCAGATAGAAAGCACTCACACCACAGATAACGCCTTCAAAACCTGCGAAGGTTAAGATGCTGGCATTACCGGTGATATTGCCAATTGCCAGCAATGCAAACAGCAGCGTCAGGCTGCCAAAGACAAATTGCAGGACACGGTTAGCTTTCAACGTACCAAAGAACATAAACAGCGTGAAAATCCCCCACAAAGCGAGATAAACGCCAAGGAATTCATGACTTGTTGCTTCAGCCAGCCCCATCTTTGGCAGGAACAGCAAAGCGATCAGGCTCAACCAGAACAGGCCATAAGAAGTAAATGCGGTTGCAGCAAATGTATTTCCTTTCTTGTACTCAAAGATGCCAGCCAGTACCTGAGCCAAACCACCGTAAAAAATTCCCATGCTCAAAATTGCTGAAGCTAATGGGAAAAAACCTGCATTATGCAGATTTAACAAAATGGTTGTCATACCAAAACCCATTAAACCCAGTGGGCCTGGATTTGCTAATTGATTAGAATGCATATTTTCCCTAAAAAATATAAGTAAAACAAAATATTAAAAAAGTTATCGTGGCGCTTTCCTGCACAAAGAAATCAGAAAAGGCGGCGGATCATAATGTGATGACATCAGCTACACAATGGCCTGCGAAAAATTTTTTTATTAAATCTCAATTTTTTTTCAACTCTCCCCTTGATGATGAGATGAATGACCCCATCTAAGTCTCAACTACAGTTACTACTGAATATTTCGGCATTAGCTGGAAAACAAAATGAGGAATGTCTGGCAAATTGCGCCATTGAAAAGCAAACATTCGCCCTCATATAGCTAGTAACTTGACCGAATATATGAATTTTTTGTGGAGGCGTTTAGATGGGTAAAATTATTGGTATCGACTTGGGAACTACCAACTCTTGTGTAGCAATTATGGACGGCACAACGACTCGTGTGCTTGAAAACAGCGAAGGTGACCGTACCACACCTTCTATCATCGCATATACTCAGGATGGTGAAACTCTGGTTGGTCAACCAGCTAAACGTCAGGCTGTTACTAACCCGCAAAACACCCTGTTCGCCATTAAGCGCTTGATTGGCCGTCGTTTCCAGGACGAAGAAGTACAGCGTGACGTATCTATCATGCCATACAAAATCATGGGTGCGGATAACGGCGATGCATGGCTGGAAGTGAAAGGCCAAAAAATCGCACCACCTCAGGTTTCTGCTGAAGTTCTGAAAAAAATGAAGAAAACAGCGGAAGACTATCTGGGTGAACCCGTAACCGAAGCGGTGATCACCGTTCCTGCATACTTCAATGATGCACAGCGTCAGGCAACTAAAGATGCTGGTCGTATCGCAGGTCTGGAAGTTAAGCGTATCATCAACGAACCTACTGCGGCTGCACTGGCTTACGGCCTGGACAGAGAAGTAGGCAACCGCACTATCGCGGTTTATGACTTGGGTGGCGGTACTTTCGATATCTCTATCATCGAAATCGATGAAGTTGATGGCGAAAAAACGTATGAAGTTCTGGCAACCAATGGTGATACCCACTTAGGTGGTGAAGACTTCGACAGCCGCATGATCAACTATCTGGTTGACGAGTTTAAGAAAGAACAAGGCATCGATCTGCGTAATGACCCACTGGCAATGCAGCGTCTGAAAGAAGCAGCAGAAAAAGCGAAAATCGAACTTTCTTCTGCACAGCAGACTGATGTCAACCTGCCATACATCACAGCAGATGCAACCGGTCCTAAGCACATGAACGTTAAAGTGACTCGTGCAAAACTGGAATCACTGGTTGAAGACTTGGTTAAACGTTCTATCGAGCCTCTGAAAGTTGCATTGAATGATGCTGGCCTGTCTGTCTCTGACGTTAACGACGTTATTCTGGTTGGTGGTCAGACTCGTATGCCAATGGTGCAGAAAGCCGTTGCAGATTTCTTCGGCAAAGAGCCACGTAAAGACGTGAACCCAGACGAAGCCGTAGCAATGGGTGCAGCGGTTCAGGGCGGTGTACTGGCAGGTGACGTGAAAGACGTTCTGCTGCTGGACGTAACTCCACTGTCTCTGGGTATTGAAACCATGGGCGGCGTGATGACTTCCCTGATTTCTAAGAACACCACTATCCCAACTAAACATAGTCAAGTGTTCTCTACAGCGGAAGACAACCAATCTGCGGTAACAATCCATGTACTACAGGGTGAGCGTAAGCGTGCCAGCGATAACAAATCTCTGGGTCAGTTCAACCTGGATGGTATTCAGCCAGCAATGCGCGGTACTCCGCAGATCGAAGTGACTTTCGATATCGATGCTGACGGTATCCTGCACGTTTCTGCAAAAGACAAAAATTCTGGTCGTGAGCAAAACATCACCATCAAGGCATCTTCTGGTTTGAACGAAGAAGAAATCCAACAGATGGTACGTGACGCAGAAGCAAACGCAGAAGCTGACCGTAAGTTTGAAGAGTTGGTTCAGATCCGTAACCAAGCTGACCAATTGATCCACGGCACGCGTAAGCAAGTTGAAGAAGCGGGTGACAAACTCACTGCGGATGATAAAGCGGCAATCGAGAAAGCAACTTCTGAACTGGAAACTGCGGCGAAAGGCGAAGATAAAGCTGAAATTGAAGCGAAGATCCAAGCTCTGGTTGAAGCATCCAAGAAACTGCTGGAAATTGCACAACAACAAGCCCAGGCGGGTGCTGCCGATGCTGGCGCAAGCAACGCGAAGAAAGACGACGACGTTGTAGACGCTGAATTCGAAGAAGTTAAAGACAAAAAATAATAGCCCTTAGCGGGCAAAGTAACAGGGCGCCTGTTACTTGTTAACTGGCACGGGCGTTGAGGTAACTCCACGCCCGTGCGTGCGTGTTAAGGGTAAACAATACGATGGCAAAAAAAGATTATTACGAAGTTTTGGGAGTTTCCAAAACCGCAGACGAAAAAGAGATCAAAAAAGCCTATAAACGGTTGGCAATGAAATATCATCCAGACCGTAATCAGGGTGATAAAGAATCAGAAAGTAAATTCAAAGAAATTAAAGAAGCGTATGAGATCCTGACAGATTCTCAGAAACGTGCTGCTTATGACCAATATGGTCACGCGGCCTTTGAACAGGGTGGCATGGGCGGTGGTGCAGGTGGTTTCGGTAGCGGAGCTGACTTTAGCGATATCTTTGGTGACGTTTTCGGAGATATTTTCGGTGGTGGCCGTCGTCAGCAGCGTCCTAGCCGTGGCTCAGACCTGCGTTACAGCATGGAATTAACCCTGGAAGAAGCTGTCCGTGGTGTGACCAAAGAGATCCGCATTCCTACACTAGAATCTTGTGATACCTGCCACGGTAGCGGAGCCAAAGCGGGCACCAGCCCAGAAACTTGTCCAACCTGTCATGGGGCAGGTCAGGTACAAATGCGCCAAGGATTCTTCGCCGTTCAACAGGCTTGCCCGCAGTGTCATGGACGCGGAAAAATCATTAAAGAGCCTTGCGGTAAATGTCATGGACATGGTCGGGTTGAAAAATACAAAACGCTGTCCGTTAAAATTCCAGCAGGCGTTGACACCGGCGATCGCATTCGCTTGAGTGGTGAAGGTGAAGCAGGTGAACTGGGTGCACCATCCGGCGATTTATACGTTCAGGTGCAAGTCAAACCTCACCATATCTTCGAGCGTGATGGCAGCAACCTCTATTGTGAAGTTCCGATCAACTTTGCAATTGCGGCATTGGGTGGCGACATTGAAGTCCCAACTCTGGATGGCCGTGTCAGCCTGAAAATCCCAGCGGAAACCCAGACTGGCAAGTTGTTCCGTATGAAAGGTAAAGGTGTGAAATCCGTCCGTGGCGGTGTTCAGGGCGACTTGCTGTGTCGTGTCGTAGTGGAAACACCGGTTAAGCTGAATGAAGAGCAAAAAGAGCTGATGCGCAAATTGGGCGAATCTTTTGGCGGAAAAAGCGGTGAAACCAACAGCCCTCGCTCTAAAAGTTTCCTCGATGGCGTGAAGAAATTTTTTGATGATCTGACTAAGTAATTTAGTAATTTAATGCTTTTGTGAGATCTCGCATAAATCCCGCCTGATTATCTTTCTAATATTGATAATCAGACGGGATTTCTAATCTATTAAATTACCTTCAATTTTAAAGAGAAGTTATCCTAGCTTTGTAGCAATAACCCCAGCCACAATCACAATACAAGCTAATAATCGCATTTTGCTAAACGGTTCCCGCAAGATAACAACTGACAACAACATGGCAAATAACACGCTAGTTTCGCGCAATGCTGCAACCAGTACGATGGAAGCATGACCCATCGCCCAAATTACGATGCCATAACTTAATAACTGCATCAGCCCGCCCAGTATTCCCTGTTTCCAGTGTTGGTGAAGCATCTTTCCGGCAATATTCCAATATCGGAAATACATAATCGCGCCCATTACCCAACCATTAATAGCAAACAGCCATAAGATATAGGTCAAAGCATTACCGCTGGCTCTGGAGCCCGCTCCATCGGATAAAGTATAACCAGCGGTAAATACCGATGTTGTAATTGCTGCAATTAACGTTTTACGATCCAGTTGAAGAGAATTTTTCCCGTGTGGAAAAGCAATTAACATAATCCCCACGATAATAAGCCCCACTCCCAGCATGGCTAAGGGCGGTAACATTTCTTGTAAAATGCCCCAACTCAATAAAGCAGTAATGAGTGGTGCACAACCTCTGGCAATGGGATATACCTGCCCCAAATCTCCCGTAGCATAAGAGCGGCTTAAAAACAGGCAATAAGCCGTATGTAAAATAGCAGAGAAGATTAACCACGGCAGAGAGGATAATGATGGCAATCCAACCCAAAACAGTCCCAATGTGGCGATAATTCCGGCAAAGAAGACAATGATTGAAATGCCCAAGAACCGATCTGTGCTAATTTTAACTAAAGCATTCCAACTGGCATGTAGCAACGCTGCGCCAAGGACAAACAGGAAAAGTAACGTTGTCATGGAGTCTTTTACTCATATCGTTAGTACAAATAATGATTAAAATTTCTTCTGTTATGCAGTGTAATTTATCAAAATGTCGAAAAACATTATTTCATAATGTTACAATTCGAATATGTCGATTGATATCGCATAAATAATCTACTTTTTCCGATATCATGACTGCCATAACATGCATGACCTTGATCAATTTCATAAGTTAATTTATCCATGACTGCAATCATTCGCCAATTCTTGAAATTAGAGGCTGCTGGAGGGATCTTTCTCATTATAGCGGCCATTATTGCGCTGGTTATGGCGAATACGCCATTGCAGGGTATTTATCATCAATTTCTCAACCTTCCTGTTGCAGTGCAATTCGCAGCGCTGGAAATCAACAAGCCATTATTACTCTGGATCAATGATGGATTAATGGCCGTGTTTTTTCTCATTGTCGGGCTGGAAGTGAAACGGGAACTCATGGAAGGCTCACTTGCTGGTCGCGACAAAGCCATTTTCCCAGCCATTGCTGCACTTGGGGGGATGTTGGCTCCGGCATTGATCTATCTGCTGTTTAATGGCAGTGATGAGATCACCCAACAAGGTTGGGCAATTCCCTGCGCAACAGATATCGCTTTTGCACTAGGGATTATGGCGTTGTTGGGGAAACGCGTTCCCACCGCATTAAAAGTATTTTTGCTTGCGCTGGCGATTATTGATGATTTAGGTGTCATCATCATTATCGCTTTGTTCTATACCAAAACAGTATCTTTGGCAGCATTAGGTTTGGCTATAGCCATGATTGGGCTATTGGTCTGGATGAATTGGAAAGGAATAGCTAAAACATCCGCTTATCTGATTGTAGGGACTGTTTTATGGGTGTGTATCTTGAAATCAGGGGTTCATGCCACACTGGCTGGCGTGATTGTTGGATTCTTAATCCCCCTTCGAGATAAAAAAGGTAGCTCACCCTCAGAAGCCCTGGAGCATGAACTGCATTCATGGGTTGCGTATTTCATTCTGCCACTGTTTGCTTTTGCCAATGCAGGTGTTTCACTACAGGGTGTCACATTAGATGGTTTAACCAGTATATTGCCGATAGGCATTGCACTTGGCCTGTTTATTGGTAAGCCATTGGGTATTTTCCTGTTTAGTTGGATTTCGATAAAACTGGGCATCGCCAAATTGCCGGAAAACATTGGCATGAGACAAATCTTCGCTGTTGCCGTACTGTGTGGAATCGGTTTTACCATGTCTATCTTTATCTCAGGTCTGGCCTTTGAAGGTCTCAATGATACCTTCAGTACTTATTCACGCTTGGGTATATTGGTGGGTTCTACCACCGCAGCAGTTGTCGGTTATGGACTGCTAACCATATTGTTACCGAAGAAAAAACGTAGTCAAAAACAGATGAATAGATTAATTTAAGCACAGATATAGAAAGAATTTCCGAGGTAATTCATTCTCTTAATATTCGCGGCAAAACTGTTATAACTGCGATGCTATAACTGAGATACCGCGAATATTTTCATAGTCATAAAAAATAGTGATAGAACAATAGGAAAACGCCATAATCTGGCGACCTGAAATGTATGGTCACGGCTGTTATACAGATACGAGGCAATACACAAGGATAAATATATGCGGGTTTCACATTTAAATTTTAACCACCTCTATTATTTTTGGCACGTTTGCAAGGAAGGCTCTGTTGTAGGAGCGGCAGAAGCGCTATATCTGACACCACAAACCATTACAGGACAGATAAAAGCGTTAGAAGAGCGTCTGGATGGGAAGTTATTCAAACGCCAGGGAAGAGGATTAGTGCCCTCAGAATTAGGGCAATTAATTTTCCGTTATGCGGATAAGATGTTTACACTCAGTCAGGAAATGATGGACATCGTGACTTACAGCCGAGAATCAAATCTGCTGTTTGATGTGGGTGTCGCTGATGCGCTGTCCAAACGTTTAGTGAGTAAGGTGCTGGAAACGACCGTTGTAGAGCACGAAAAGATCCACTTGCGTTGTTTTGAATCGACACATGAAATGCTGCTTGAACAACTTAGCCAGCATAAGCTGGATATGATCCTATCCGATTGCCCAGTAGATTCTTCTCAACAGGAAGGATTGTTTTCAGTGAAATTGGGGGAATGTAATATCAGTTTTTACTGCCGCCAACCGATCCCAGAAAAACCCTTTCCAGCATGTTTGGAAGAGCGCCGTTTATTAATTCCGGGGCGCCGCTCTATGTTAGGCAGAAAGCTCCTGACCTGGATACGCAATAAAAATCTTGAAGTTGAAGTGCTGGGCGAATTTGATGATGCCGCTTTGATGAAAGCATTTGGTTTGTATCACAACGCCATTTTCATTGCGCCTTCTTTCTACGCCAATGATATTTTCGCTGATAGTGATATTGTTGAGATAGGTCGATTGGATACGGTACAGGAAGAATATTACGTCATCTTTGCCGAGCGTATGATTCAGCATCCGGCAGTTCAGCGCGTATGTAACAAAGATTTTTCTGCTTTATTCAGCTCACCACCCAAAAGTCGTCCTGAAAAATTATATTAAAGTTATTGTTTAAAATCAGCATATTAAAACTAGTGAGTTTAAAACAACAGAAACAAAAAACCGGCTTTGAGCCGGTTTTTTTAGCATCATCAAAACGAATGATTACATTGCTTTGATTTGTGCTGCCAGAGCAGATTTATGACGTGCTGCTTTGTTTTTGTGGATCAGACCTTTACAGGCGTGACGATCAACAATTGGTTGCATGTCATTGAATGCTTTCTGTGCAGCTTCTTTATCGCCAGCAGCGATTGCCGCGTATACTTTCTTGATAAAAGTGCGCACCATAGAACGACGGCTCGCATTGTGCTGACGGCGTTTCTCAGACTGTACGGCGCGTTTCTTAGCTGATTTGATATTAGCCAAGGTCCAACTCCCAAATATATTCTATCGAGGACAATTCAAAGGCCGAGGAATATGCCTGTTCAGCCTTCTTTTGTCAATGGATTTGTGCAAATAAGCGTCGTTGTACAGCGACGCTGGTTACGTTGTGATGGGGCGGGATTTTATCAGCTTACTCAGAGGGAATACAGTCTTTCGCAATAAAAAACTGAATGAATCACAGAGAAATGCGATAAATTAAATATTTTTCGGGCATCTAGCCTATTTTTATTGTATGAATCAGGTTATTAATTAAAACCCTTTGTGATCGTGGGTTAACCTTGAGCTTTGTACAAGGTATAATCCGACAATTTCCACGGTATTGAGCCAGCTATGGAGCTAATTCGCGGTATACACAATATCCGGGCACGTCACCATGGTTGCGTGCTGACGATTGGTAATTTTGATGGTGTCCATCGCGGGCATCAAGCTTTATTAAAACACTTGAAGCAAGAAGGGCAGCGTCTCGGATTACCGACGATGGTTATGATTTTCGAACCGCAGCCTCTGGAAGTCTTTGTGGCAGATAAAGCGCCAGCTCGCCTGACCAGGCTGAGAGATAAAATAAAGTATCTAGCTCAAAATGGCGTTGATTATCTGTTATGTGTGAAATTTGACAAACATTTTGCAGCCAACTCACCTGAAGCCTTTGTTTCACAGTTGCTGGTTGAAAAACTGGGTGTTAAGTTTCTGGCAATAGGAGATGATTTCCGTTTTGGCAAAAATCGCCGCGGAGATTTCCACTATTTGCAGCAAGCAGGTAAACAATACCGTTTTGATGTCGCCAGCACAGACAGTTTTTGTGACAGCGGTCTTAGGATCAGCAGCACGGCCATTCGTCAGGCACTGCAAAGTGATGACCTGGCCTTGGCTGAAATATTACTGGGGCATCCTTACAGCATCAGTGGCAGAGTTGTTCACGGTAAGCAATTGGGACGCACCATCGGTTTTCCTACTGCTAACTTACCGTTGAAACGTCTCGTTGCGCCTGTTAAGGGCGTTTATGCCGTTGAAGTCCACGGACTGGGCGATAATCCCCTACCGGGTGTTGCAAACATAGGCAATCGCCCCACGGTTGCAGGCCTTGGCTTACAACTTGAAGTGCATTTGATTGATACCCAAATGGATCTGTATGGGCATCATATTGATGTGGTATTACGTAAAAAATTGCGTAATGAGCAGCGATTTGCTTCGCTTGATGCGCTTAAACAGCAAATCGCAAATGATGTGGTTGCTGCGAGGGACTATCTCTTGCAGCGATCCAAGTCATGTATCTAGCGGAAAATTGGAACTGAGAATCTATAATGAGTGACTATAAAGACACCCTGAACTTACCGGAAACAGGGTTCCCTATGCGCGGGGATTTAGCTAAGCGCGAACCAGATATGTTGAAACGTTGGTACAAAGAGGGTTTGTATCAGGCAATTAGAAAAGCAAAATCTGGCAAGAAAACGTTTATTTTGCATGATGGCCCTCCCTATGCAAACGGCGATATTCATATTGGTCACTCAGTTAATAAAATTCTCAAAGATATTGTCGTTAAGTCCAAGGGGTTATCAGGCTTCGATTCGCCTTATATTCCGGGTTGGGACTGCCACGGCTTGCCTATTGAGCTCAAGGTTGAGCAGATTATCGGCAAGCCAGGGGAAAAATTTTCCGCCGCTGAATTCCGTGCTGAGTGCCGTAAATACGCCATGACTCAGGTTGAAGCACAGAAAGCGGGCTTCAAACGTCTGGGTGTACTGGGCGATTGGGATAAACCTTACCTGACCATGGATTTCAAAACCGAAGCTGACATCATTCGTGCACTAGGCCGTATTATCAAAAATGGGCACTTGCTGAAAGGCGTCAAACCCGTTCACTGGTGTACTGACTGTGGTTCCTCCCTCGCCGAAGCGGAAGTGGAATACTACGATAAAACCTCCCCTTCCATTGATGTGCGCTTCGCGGCCGTTGATGCCGATGCCGTGTATGCCAAATTTGCCGTACAACCGCAAGGGCTACCAGTTTCTTTAATCATCTGGACAACCACCCCGTGGACACTGCCAGCAAACCGTGCAATTGCCTTAGGTGCGGAAATTAGCTACCAGTTAGTTAAAGTCAATGATGAATGCATCATTCTGGCGGCTGATCTTGTCGAAAGCGTTATGCAACGCGCGGGTATCACTGCATGGGAAGTTTTAGGCGATTGCACTGGCACCTCTCTGGAACTGTTGCGCTTCAACCATCCATTCATGGGCTACGATGTTCCTGCCATCCTCGGTGATCACGTAACGCTTGAAGCTGGTACAGGGGCAGTACATACCGCGGGTGGTCACGGCCCAGACGATTACTCTATCAGCTTAAAATATGGCCTTGAAATCGCCAATCCGGTTGGCCCGAATGGCTGCTATCTCTCTGGCACTTATCCATCTCTGGATGGACAATTTGTTTTTAAAGCCAACGACATCATTGTTGAATTACTGAAAGAGAAAAGCACACTACTGAGTCTGGCAAAAATCCAACACAGTTACCCGTGCTGCTGGCGCCACAAGAAACCCATTATCTTCCGTGCAACACCACAATGGTTCATCAGCATGGATAAAAATGGTTTACGTGCACAATCTCTAAAAGAGATCAAAGATGTTCAGTGGATCCCTGGTTGGGGACAAGCACGTATCGAATCAATGGTAGAAAACCGTCCAGACTGGTGTATCTCTCGCCAGCGTACCTGGGGTGTGCCAATGTCACTGTTCATTCATAAAGAGACACAAGAGCCACATCCTCGTACCGTTGAATTGATCGAAGAAGTCGCCAAGCGCGTCGAAGTCGATGGCATTCAGGCATGGTGGGATTTGAACGCAGCAGACCTGTTGGGTGATGAAGCCGCAGATTACACCAAGGCACCAGATACACTGGACGTTTGGTTTGATTCAGGCAGTACCCATTCTTCGGTTGTGGATGCCCGTCCAGAATTCAACGGCAATTCAGCCGATCTGTATCTGGAAGGTTCTGACCAGCACCGTGGCTGGTTCATGTCTTCACTGATGCTGTCTACTGCGATCAAAGGCAAAGCTCCTTACCGCCAGGTTCTGACTCATGGTTTCACCGTTGATGAACAAGGGCGTAAAATGTCCAAATCCATCGGCAATACTGTCAGTCCACAAGATGTGATGAACAAACTGGGCGCAGACATCCTGCGTTTATGGGTGGCAGCCACTGACTATACTGGCGAAATTGCTGTTTCTGACGAGATCTTGAAACGTTCTGCTGATGCTTACCGCCGTATCCGCAACACTGCGCGCTTCCTGCTGGCAAACCTGAATGGTTTCAACCCAGAAGAGCATATGGTAAACGCAGAAGATATGGTTGTTCTGGATCGCTGGGCTGTCGGCCGTGCTCAGGCAGCACAAGCAGATATCCTTAAATACTATGAAGAGTATGACTTCCATTCTGTGGTTCAACGCCTGATGCAATTCTGTTCCGTAGAAATGGGTTCTTTCTATCTGGATATCATCAAAGATCGCCAGTATACCGCGAAAAGTGATGGCCTTGCTCGTCGTAGCTGCCAGACTGCATTGTTCCATATCGCAGAAGCACTGGTTCGCTGGATGATGCCGATTCTGTCGTTTACTGCTGATGAAATTTGGAATGAATTGCCAGGTAAACGTGCTCAATACGTCTTTACCGAAGAGTGGTATGACGGACTGTTTGGTCTGGCAGATGGCGAAGATATGAACGATACTTTCTGGGCTGATCTGCTGGTAGTACGTAGCGAAGTGAACAAAGTGCTGGAACAGGCTCGTAATGATAAACATATCCGCAGTTCACTGGAAGCGGCTGTTACACTCTATGCAGATGAAGCTCTGGCGGAAAAACTCAACAAACTGTCTGACGAACTGCGCTTTGTCCTGCTGACCTCTCAGGTTGACGTTGCTGCTTATGCCGCCGCGGATGAGAATGCGCAACAAAGCGAAATTGCCGGCCTGAAAGTCGCTTTGCGTAAAGCAGACGGAGAAAAATGTCCACGTTGCTGGCACTATGCTAAAAATGTGGGACTGGTGGCGGAACATGCAGAACTTTGCGGCCGCTGTGTGACTAACGTTGCCGGTAACGGTGAAGAGCGTAAATTTGCCTGATGAGTAAACCCATTTGTTCCACCGGACTTCGCTGGCTTTGGCTGGTTGTTGTGGTATTAATCCTGGATTTGGGAAGCAAGCACTTAGTGTTGCAGCATTTCACGCTGTACGAATCCATTCCATTGATACCTTATTTCAATCTGACTTACGCCCAGAATTTAGGGGCAGCCTTTAGTTTTCTGGCCGATAAGGGTGGCTGGCAGCGTTGGTTCTTTGCATTGGTGGCAGTTGCCATCACGGTTATCCTGCTGGTAATGATGTATCGTTCCAATGCCAAGCAAAAACTGAGCAATATTGCCTACGCCTTAGTGATTGGTGGGGCTTTGGGAAATTTGTTCGATAGGCTGGTGCATGGCTTTGTTGTCGATTTCATCGACTTTTATGTCGGGGAATGGCACTGGCCTACCTTTAATATTGCAGATTCTGCAATTTGCATCGGGGCTGCTCTCATTATCATTGAGAGCTTTATCAGCTCTGATGACAAGGACAAGCAAGCAGTTTCGAAAACTTAGTCATTGAAAAAATGATAATAAACCAGCCCCGACTTAGTTAACTGGGGCTGGTAACTTCGTCTATACCCAATAGCGGTATACTTGCAATCATTTTTAAGTAAAAGGCTTGAGCAACATGTCAATGCAGGTGCAAACGCACAGTGCAGTTTTATTACATTTCACATTAAAGCTGGATGATGGCTCTACGGCAGACTCGACTTATAGTCAAGGTAAACCTGCATTATTCTGCCTCGGTGATGGTAGCCTCTCTGCCCCACTGGAAGAGCAGCTTCTTGGGTTGAAAATTGGTGATAAGCATCAATTTACGCTAGCTGGAGAGACTATTTTTGGCAAACACAACCCCGATTTAGTTCAATACTTCACGCCTCGCGATTTTTCCGATGCCGGTGTCCCAGAAGTAGGAACCATCATGTTATTTACAGCCATAAACGGCAGTGAAATGCCGGGGTTTGTCAAAGAAGTAGCTGAAGGTTCCATCACTGTTGATTTTAACCATCCACTGGCTGAACAAAACATCACTTTTGAGATTGAAGTGCTGGAAATTGACCCTCAGTTGGAGGAAACCCATGCAAATATTGCTGGCTAACCCTCGTGGCTTCTGTGCTGGTGTTGATCGTGCCATCAGTATCGTGGAACGCGCACTGGAATTGTACGGTGCCCCCATCTATGTTCGCCATGAAGTGGTACACAACCGTTATGTGGTTGACAACCTTAGGAAGCGTGGTGCCATTTTCATTGAAGACATTTCAGAAGTGCCTGATGGCGCCATTTTAATCTTCTCTGCTCATGGTGTTTCCCAGGCCATTCGGGCAGAAGCCCGCTCCCGTCATTTAACTATGCTGTTTGATGCTACCTGCCCGCTGGTCACCAAAGTTCATATGGAAGTGGCAAGAGCAAGTCGCAAAGGCAAAGAGGCGATTTTAATCGGACATGCCGGTCATCCCGAAGTAGAAGGCACCATGGGGCAATACAATAACCCTAATGGGGGTATGTATCTGGTGGAATCACCGGAAGATGTGTGGAAACTGCAAGTTAAGGATGAAAATAACCTCTGCTTTATGACCCAAACAACACTTTCTGTCGATGACACCTCAGAAGTGATTGATGCGCTTAATGCAAGGTTCCCCAATATTGTCGGTCCACGCAAAGATGATATCTGCTATGCCACCACTAACCGCCAAGAAGCGGTGCGCGATTTGGCATTAGGGGCTGATGTAGTGTTGGTTGTTGGTTCTAAAAACTCATCAAACTCAAATCGTCTGGCGGAACTTGCTCAGCGCGTAGGCAAGCCTGCCTATTTGATTGATTCTGCCGAAGATATCCAGCCAGCGTGGATCACCGGTGTCAACGCAGTGGGGGTGACGGCGGGTGCATCGGCGCCTGATATTTTGGTACAACAGGTGATTGAACGCTTGAAAACTTTCGGTGCAGACACAGTTAACGAACTGCACGGCCGAGAAGAAAATATTGTTTTTGAAGTACCAAAAGAGTTACGGGTTGAAGTGAAAGAGATTAATTGAACCTGAATTCTGGATAAGGAATTGACGAAGTGCCTGTTCCAAGAGCAAAGTTTTGGTGCACACCAGAAACTGCTCTGGGGAGGCACAGGCAATGAACAAATTAGTGGCCCATGTTTTTGGCGATCGCAGCAGAAAAACGTGAGACAAGCTGCTTGCCCTTTTATCCCCCTTTAATATTCGATTTTATTGTACAGATGATTATGGGGTTTATGACCTTCTTCCCGAAGAGGGGCACCTGACGGGAAAGACGTTCACCCAACGCATAGAGAGAACGAATTTAACTCATTAATTAATTTATGGGTTATCTTTTAAAATCATATTATTGAAGAGATTTTTATTCAAATAACCCAAGGGGGATTTTGAGTTTATATATCACTGGATAGCAAAAACTTTACCCTTAACACATGATGCATTTATAATGACCGTTTATCATATGCCATTTATCACTCATGGCGGGTTCTAATATCATTATATCACCTGTTGTTTTTAAGAATCCCATATCAAAATAAGCTTTTTCAGCCCTGGGTAATGCATCAAGTTGTAATTTCCCCTCTTTTCCTAAATCTACCGATTCATTCACAGCATATTCCATTAGTAAGTACCCACAATTTCTAATCAAGTAATCTGTTGCAAAACTAACAACAGTAGGAATGTTATCTTTCGTAGAGAGTTGTAACATCCCTATAGGATTAGAAAAATAGTAAGCAACAAAAAAACTATCCTCGTCACAACGACAATTAATTGCCATCCTTATTAAGGAGAATCTCATTTTTGCATTTTTATATCTATGGAAATTTCTGGTTATTTCTTCTTTTCTTTCTATTTCTTCTTCTGTTAATACTTCTTTATATTGCCCCACAACCCCATGACTTTTTAATATGTTACTTAAGCTAGGAGGCTGAAAATGAAGAGCCTTCCCTACCTCCTTTTTTCTTTTTTCATTTTCCCAATTATCCTTAAAAAAATCATTAGATAACTGTTCTTTATCCATTTTACATAATATTGTATTCACAGCACTGGATGCTTCTTGATAATCTTCCTTCTTGACACGTATAAATCGCCTGAGATCCCTCAGTTCTCTGAGTTCAGCATCAACGGGTCTCATATCCAAAGTGGACTTAGTCCGCCGTAACGGCTCTGGTGAAAAACCATTCTGATTATTAATACTAAAAGATCTTGTTCTATATATCATGGTAACCCCCTATAAATCATAGGATAAATAATGTCTTATAATATCGGATAGTTATCCTCTCTAAATAAATTTTCAACGATAATCAAGATCCTTGTTCATCCAACTCGTAAATGAGCGAGACATCATTGTTAGCCTCCTGTTTTGATGCCGCCGGATCATTGATAACAATTAAATACCTTATAGGCTGAATTGAACAAGGTCAAATTTTCGTTCGATGAGAAAATGAAAAAGAACGTACCTTTATTTTCTTAATGAAAAACATTTTATTCATCCAAAATAAAGATAATCATAATAATCTCAAAATCAAACTATTGTGATAGTTATATTGATTTCTTTAAATTATTAATGGATTGTCTTTATGGGCATAACCTCATATACACTGAAATAAAATACAGCGTACCAGACAATAAAATACGACAATCCACCATCATAAAAAGATAGATAAAAAATAATTATAAGTAATAACCTTTAATCATGAATAAAAATTCAGAAAGAAGATTTTAGAATTACATTGTTTAATGGTCTAATAACAATCTTTATTGTGGCGTAATTTAATAAAGTTATGTGAAATTATACATCACCTTTCAAATCGATATTTAGAGAGAAAATGGATTTGCAATCATCAATAAAATAGATCTATTAATATATTTAAGTGTATATTATTAAACCATCTTGATGTGTTTAAAGTTAATTTTTGCATTGATAACATAATCGATTTTATTACCTGAAAATCAGAGTGAAATTAATTCTATCTGATTTTAGGCAATCCGCTAATTATATGAGGAGACTATATGCGAGCAGCAGGAATTCAGGCTATTGCCGTACATTTGCCTGATGAGGTGCGTACAAATGATTGGTGGTGTGAAGATATACCTCAAGAACAATCAATAACAGCATCAGGGTCGCGTGATGTATCTAAGCGTCGGAAAACTAATCCATATGATGCGGCCATGGAACGTTATCTGGAAGATCCTTTTTTCGGTAGTGTCGAACGCCGAATCGCAGGCACTAACGAAGGAAGTGTGGAACTCGGCGTTAAAGCCGCACATCGTGTACTGGATGCGGCTGGTATTTCTCCGGCAGAGATAGATTGCCTGATTTCCGTGTCAATGTTCCCTGATCGGGTCGGCTCAGGTGATGCAGGGTATCTTGCTCAGTCACTTGGAACTGGCGGTGGCGCTTTCAACGTAGAAGCTACCTGTGGTGGTTCCATGACAGCGTTGTTGACAGCATGTGCCTGGGTGCAGGCTGGGCTAAAAGAACGAATTTTGGTCGTAACAACATCCAGGCTATCGCGGGCGATCGAATCTGACGATGTCACTCTGCGTTTATGTGGAGATGCTTCGGCAGCATTTTTGGTCGGGCCGGTCGAAAACGGTTTTGGCTTACTGGGAGCTGAATCTTTGCACACAGGCAAAACCTGTGGCACCTGGCTGCTTGATGCAGTCGAAGACACATCAGGGATAACATCCGCCAGGCAAAAAATCCGCTTACGCGTAGATCCTTCTATCTCCCACGTATTACGCGCCACGGCTGAAGAGTATCTCGTACAAACAACAGAGGGTGCTCTGGCAAAAGCTGGCCTTGAATTGAAAGATATTGACTTTGTTGTAGTGAACACGCCGACAGCCTGGCACGCAGAGTTTTCCGCCAATGCATTAGGAGTGGAACTTAATCGTGTTGCAGATACTTTCCCACAGGTTGCTAATATCGGGCCGGTGCTGATGCCATTCAATGCTTACACTGCCGCCGTCGCGGGTGACATTAAACCCGGTGATACTGTACTTCTGTACGGGTTTGGTGGTCAGGCGGAAGCGTCAGCAGCCATATTCCGCTGGCCTGACGTTATTCTGGCACCCTAGCCCAAAGATGAACCCGTTATTAACCCACAGTGAACATTCATCATTCATTAACATTACTGACTGACTATTAGAGGAAGTTCTTATGACTAATACCTTGGCTAAAATCCGGAATTTTATTATCGACGATATCCTAAAAGGAAATGACCTTGATATTACTGATGACCTGAATTTAGGGGAATCAGGAATTCTTTCATCCTTGGCAACGATGCGTCTGGTTTCATTTGTTGAAGATGAATTCGATATCGTCGTCGGTGTCAGTGATCCGAGAACACGTTTTACGACTATTCGTGAAATCGCACATTATGTGATTGAAAAAACTGTGGTTGAAAAAAATGTGATTGAGAAATCATCAGAAGCGGGAAAGCAATGATAGCGACAGTATTAAAGGAACAAACTGAATCTTCAATAGATCTGGCAAAATACTTAGATGATTCCGTATTACGATATCCTGAGGCTTGTGCGGTCATTGGCTCTGACGATTCGACGATGAGTTACAAAGAGCTTTCTGATGCTGCGGATAATATTGCGGCTTTTCTTTACCAAAAAGGCGTTGTGATGGGTGATCGTGTGGGCATTTTTATGCGCAAGAAACCACAAACCCTCGCGGCCATTTTTGGTGTACTCCGTTTAGGTGCTGTATACGTACCTACCGATGTAGATAGTTCCGCTTTGCGGGCATTAACTGTATTTGATAATTGTAATGTGCGTTGCATTTTGACTGATCCCGAATCAGCTTCATATCTGATACAAGTTGCCCCTCATTTTAAATCTCACATCATTGTGATACAGGCTCCTGAAGAAGAGATAAGCGAAGCATTACAGGCACTGGATGTTTTATCTACAGAAAACAATGAAGAAGAGCCTAATTATCCACGCGGTAGACCTGATGCAGATCAGCCTGCCTATATACTATACACATCCGGTTCTTCTGGTATCCCGAAAGGCGTAGTAATAAGCCATCGTAACTCGGTTAGCTTCGTTGAATGGGCTTCAGCTTTCTTCAAGGTAACGGCAAAAGATCAAATATCCAGTCACGCCCCATTTCATTTTGACCTATCGATTTTCGACATTTATGTCTCTGTGAAGAACGGCGCTTGCATTCATCTGATTGATACTGATCTTGCTGCAAGCCCACGCCACCTGGCCACATTTATTGCCAGCCGAGAGATTACCATCTGGTATTCTGCTCCTGCAATTTTAGGCATTTTGGCTGAACAGCGCCAAAAAGGTCATATTCCTAACCAGCTACGCCTCGTACTATTTGCAGGAGAGGTTTTCCCGATTACCAAATTACGCAAGTTGGTGCAGTTGTGGCCTGAGGTCGATTACTTCAACTTGTATGGTCCCACAGAAACCAATGTATGTACTGTTTACCAAGTACCTGTTCCCATCCTGGAAAACCGTCTGGAACCATTATCCATTGGCCATCCCTGTACTCATTGTGAAACTATTGTTGTCAATGAACATCTTCAGCCAGTGCCGGAAGGTGAGTCGGGTCAGCTATGTGTTTCAGGAGATTCTGTCTTTGCAGGTTATTGGAACGATCCGGAGAAAACCGCTCAACGTATCTTTTATCTTAACGGCAAAGATTGGTACAACACGGGAGATGTGGTTCGCTCCTCAGCAGAAGGTTACATTTTCATGGGGCGTCTTGATCGTATGATCAAGCGTCATGGTTACCGGATAGAACTGGACGAGATCGAGTCATGTCTGAGAACACATCCTAAACTCTCAGACAGTGCAGTTATCAGTACAGAGATCGACGGAGAAGTAACTATCACTGCTTTTCTGGTGCCTTATGATCTCCAGCTATCATTAGCAGAGCTGAATCAATATTGTCATAAACGCATTGCACGATACATGATCCCAGACCATTTTAGTTACCTACCTGAACTTCCCCGCACCTCTACGGGTAAAACCAACTATCAATTTCTGAAGCAACAATTTCTGGAGCAACAGAGCCATGACAAATCGAATTGATGAACAACAATTATTGCTGCGTGATAAAGCGGAACGTTTTGCTCATGAGCAACTGAAAACAGAGATTGCAGCCTCTGAACGTACCGGGACTTTCTTCCAACAAGGCTGGCAAAAATGCGCAGAATTCGGCTTGCTTAAAATGGCCATACCTGAGGAATATGGGGGTGAAGGGGCATCATTATCTGACCTTCTGTCTATCATGGAAGGTCTGGGATACGGTTGCGAGGATATGGGACTATTATTTTCGCTCAACGCTCACCTGTGGACGGTCACTACGCAACTGGCTATCCACGGCACGCCAGCCCAACGTTCTCGTTTTTTACCTGGACTGTTAGATGGAACGCTAATCGGTGCTAATGGCTCGACAGAAGAAGAAGCGGGTTCGGACGTTTTCTCCATGCGCACGCACGCAGTGAGAGACGGTGATTACTATATTCTTAATGGAGTGAAGACTTATATCACAAATGCGCCTATTGCTAACCTTTATGTTATCTATGCCACAATTGATCCGACGCTTGGTCCTCTTGGTGTAACCGCCTTTCTTGTAGAGTCATCTACACCGGGTCTAGAGGTCAGTCAGCCTCTGGAAAAAATGGGATTACGTACTGCACAGATGGGACGAATTACACTCAAGAATTGCCGTATTCCTGCTAATGCAATATTAGGGCGGGAAGGACGAGGTGTTAAGATCTTTGAAAGTGCCATGGAATACGAGCGTGGATGTATTCTTGCTACTACCTTGGGAGCGATGCGCCGCAGCCTTGAGGCATGCATCAAGCATGCACGTACACGGCGACAGTTTGGTCAGCCCATCGGGAAAAATCAGGCTATATCTCATCGTATCGCAGACATGAAGGTTAATCTGGATGCTGCACGTGAGCTCGTCTATCGAGTGGGACGCTTAAAAGACGCGGGCAAAGATGCCACGATGGAAGCGGCTTGTGCAAAACTATTCGTGTCTGAAACATACACGAAGTTATCAATGGATGCATTACGGATCTACGGAGCAAAAGGCTATCTTGCTGACAGCCATACCGAAAGAGAACTACGCAACTCCATCGCATCAGTCATTTATTCAGGTACGTCGGATATTCAGCGTAATATCATCGCCAATGAGCTCGGCTTATAACTTACATTGAGTAATACTTCACTAACTTGAAAGCACGGGTTTTAGCCATAATAAAACTCAGATATGTAAGAAATAATGCTATATATATCAGTAAAACCGCTCGCGTAAACACGAGCGGTTTTTTTTATAAAGATAACGCAGTGCTTTGTAGAGATAACCACTCACCATGAAAAAAACGTGCCATTATCAGAAGTCGGCTGCACTGGATTGCTGGATGTATAGAGTCGTATACTGATCCCTGATGGATAAAAGGTAAGTGAAATTCAATGAAAATAATACTGTTCCTTCTGTACCCTTCAACAAGGATATGGATAATATTGCATTTCAAATAGGCGCTATTCCTTCTGGCATCTTAATTGAATTATTCGATAGCTCTATTGCGGAAGAAGCCTCAAAATGGTATCCATCAATTTTGGCAGGAAGACTTGTTGTAAAAGGTTTTAAATTATTTAGCAAAAATGATGATCCTTTTTTACACCATGATAAGTTAGTTTATTTTTGGATTTCATCTTATTTAGAATCAAAACCTAAACTGTATTTAATACCATCATTAAATGAAAAAACTCAAAAAAATATTTACAAAGGTATTCCCATTTCTGGAGAAGCGGGTTGCCTTAAATGAGAAAACGTTTTTCCTATTGTTGAAAGCAGTGATAATTTAAAAAATAATGCCAGTTTTATAATGACTGTTATGTAAATTCAAAACTGAAATTCCTTTTTCTTGAAAAGAAATATATAGATATTTTAGAAGAAACTATAAGTTATACTGGATGTGTTATTTTTGAAAGTATTGATATATATCCATGTGGGGGGAACTCACGTCAAAAAAACCAGAAAAAAATAAAAATCCAAAGAAGTCAATTTAAGGATGGTTTGCAACGCAAATAATAAGATCGGATTCTAATTTGTAGAAAAAACAATCATAAAGAAATGCTGATAATTTCGTACATTCAATACGATTTTATTGATAGATTTCGATATCTGTTATGTGTTATTTTTATGCAAAATAAAGCCCCCGCCGCAAGCAGTAATACCGCTCACTTAAGAGAAATGAGAAAGCTGTAGTGGAGTAATAATCTTGGACACCTCACAAGGCGTTGGGGCAGTTTTTGGCGATTCTAGCTGTTATTACCACTATCATTCTGTATCTTGCGAGTATCAGTGAATAGGATGCTTATCACTGATTGTTAAATCAGAATCCAGTGTCGCCATTGGAAATTCAAGTAGTTGTAATAGTTACTATTACATTCGTAATTACCTTCACAACAATAAGTTAACAATTATTATGACATACCGTTTATTATCTAAGGATATTTGGGCATTGGGCTTTATGACCTTTGCCCTATTCGTCGGGGCAGGAAATATCATTTTCTCGCCTATGGTTGACCTGCAAGCGGGTGAACATGTTTGCAGTATTACTGTTGGTTTGTTGCTTACGGCTGTGGGCCTGGGTACATGTGCTGACACTGTATCTATTCGGGGGTTAGCATGAGCCAACAATGGACATCCCGTTTGGGGCACATATTAGCAGCAACCGGATCTGCCGTTGGCATTGGCGCCATCTGGAAATTCTCGTATGTTTCAGCAACAAATGGTGGCGGTGCATTTCTGATTGTATTTTTATTGTTTAGCTTTGTGATTGGGTTAGCGGTTCTGTTAGCTGAAAACATGATGGGAAGCAGTACAGGTGAAGTGGCCGTTAATGCATTTAAAAAATTACTTGGTAAACACTGGGGATGGGTTGGCTTTATCGGTATATTCAGTTCATGGTGTATCTATAGCTTCTACAGTGTTGTCGGTGGTTGGACCATAGGTTACGCGGTGATGGCAAGTACAGGAGAGTTGAATATTACAGACATCTCTCAACTGACCTCTATTTTCACCAATTTCATCAGCAATCCATGGTGGCCGATAATAGCACATCTGGCATTTTCAGGACTAACCTGCTTCGTGGTGTTATCTGGTGTGCAAAAAGGTTTGGAAAAATCAGTTAAGATCATGATGCCAATGTTATTCTTGATCATGATATTGTTAATTATTGTCGGCATCCGTTTGCCAGGTTCATCAGAAGGATTAAAATTATTCTTATATCCAGACTTTAGTAATTTGACCGGAAAAGGTGTTTTAGATGCGCTAGGGTTGGCATTTTTCTCACTGTCTATCGGTTTAGGTATCCACATTACGTACAGTTCCTATTTGCCTAATAATAAAGGTATTGCTAGATCGAGTATCTGGGTTGTTATCCTCTCCTGTTTGGTTTGTGTATTGGCTGGTCTGATGATTTTTCCTGCTTTGGCCGCTGCTGGCTTAAAACCAAATGCGGGGCCCGGATTAACGTTTATGACGATGCCAATTTATTTCGCCAGTTTGCCTGGTGGCTCAATCTTAGCAGTCACTTTCTTTTTATTGTTGTTAATGGCCGCACTGACCTCATCAATTTCATTACTTGAGCACATTGTTGCTTATGTCCAGACGCGTTTTAAATGGTCGCGTCGTAAAGCAAGCTTAATAGTCACCGCATCGATTATGTTAATGGGGATCCCTGTTTCATTATCTTTTGGGCCTCTAAGTCACGTCACATTAGGTGGCAAAACCATCTTCGATATGCTGGACTTTATTACTTCCAATGTCCTAATGCCGATATTCGGGATTATCATTTGCCTCGTATTTGGCTGGTCACGTAAGGTCAATGCACTCATACCAGATAATATGTCATCGCGGAACCGTCTGTGTTTACTGTTTATATGGCGATATGTCGGCCCCTTATGTATCGGTGTGATTTTGATACATGGACTTATTTGATTGTGTTAGGTGTTATCAACTGCATGAAAGCGTCTGAATGGGCGCTTTATTATTGTTTGTGAAATTCTCATCGTTTTTGACTGTCTCACGAATTATGGAGCCAGCATTACTGACTCCACATGTTTTATCAGATAATTATCTTCCACCTATCATCAGAATTGCCATCTAAAACCAACATTCATACTATTGTCCTGATGACTGCTGGAGAGCAATCCACTATAGCCAAGCGTGAATGAGACGTTATTACTTGCACTCATCTCCGCATTCGCTTTTAACACCACGCCATCACGAGAGGCAGGCACGCTGCGAGTCACAAACGTCGTATTGCTGCCACGGAACGATAAACCTGTTGCTCGTTCACGCTCACCGTATTGATGCTGCCAACCTAATTCTCCATTTAGGGTAATCGAAGAACCCCATGAAGCCTGCCAGCTATGATTAGCACGTAATCCCAATGTGGAGAGAGTTGCTTCCGTATGTTGGCTGTTACCATGCAGTGCGGCGGCGGCACCATCCTCGTTAATGCCTTCATTACGGAAATTGACGTAAGCCAAGTTAACGAATGGCTCTAAATTCACAATCTCTGTCGGCAAATGGTAAGCAAGTTCAGCGGATAATTGTGTTGTTCGTCCACTGTACTTGGCATTCTCACTATCACGCTGACTGCCATAGCGGATAAAGCGTTCGGTATCGATACGGTGCCATGTGAAACCGCTATTAGCACGCAAAATAAAGTCACCAAATTGCCGGTCACCATAAAGAGCAAGGTGATAGTTATTACTGTCAGCAGTAGCACTGTTACCACCATCAAGGGAAGTACGGGTGTAACCAGTAGCAATACCAAGACGGCTGTATTCATCAATAAAAGTATCAGCACCAAGGAATAAACCATAGTTGGAAGCCTGATAGCCCGTCGCATTCGCTGTACCAGAAGCGTGGTTCCATGCACCAAGCAGTCGAACCCATGCACCGTTATCATCACCATGAATATCAGGCGAAGATGAACGGCCTTCGGCCTGACTCAAGCGAGAATTCAAGGTATCGCGTAAATAACGGCTGTCATTGACCAACTGAGACGCAATATCAGCGTGGATTTGCCCATCAAGCTGGCGGAATGCAGATCGGGCTTGCTCCGCAGAACGACTGGCTAAAATACTTTCGTAAACCGGATTCCCTATACCAAGGGTATCCGCGACGGCAGCCACTGCACGTTCATTCTGTGTTTTAGCAACATCGACAAAAGCAGTCTCATTACGCCCAATATGGAGAGTGACTTCACTGGGCTGATAAGACAATCCTGCACCAAGAAAGAGATAATTCGGGACGACATCATCAAAGCGGCCATTGATATTCTGCTTCGCACTCAGAATCGTGTATTGCTGACCAGTCAGGCTTTTCACGTCTTCAAAAGAAAGCAAGTTGCCTGTATTCTCAAGGGAAACGGCAACTTTTCCTCCATCAATCTGTGCACTTTTTTCAACCTGAATTTTGTCACTGCGCCCATCAGCAGCGATTTCAACCGCGTAATGAGAACCGGGTTCAAAGATCATTTTTTCGGCAACCTTAAGTGTCCCTATCGCGTTACCTGGTGCTACCGTACCGCCACGCTGCACATTAAGCGCACCCACCGTACCATTTCCACCAAGAATGCCACTTTCCAGTACTGAAACGGTAGAAGAGACACTACCACTCACATTCAGTAATCCCTGTTTGATCAACGTTGGTCCAGAATAGCTATTTTGACCACTGAGAGTCAGCGTACCCCTACCTTGTTTAGTTAACCCACCATGACCACTGATATCATTGCTCCATTGATCCTCAGCACACTGACCAGCATCACAGATGCGCTCAGTCGGTTTACCCTTATCGAGCACAACACCAATCCCCGGAATATCAGCAATAAACTGCCCTTTGCCGTAGGCGACTCCGTCAGGATCTGGAATACGGAATTTTTCAGGAATATCTTCTGCGGTATAGAACATGCCAGGACCATTTATTGCTTTACCGAGGTTGATCAATCCCCAGCCGTAAAGCTCATCAATGCCCTTTTCCCCCATATCAGTAGCCGTAGTACGAAGCACAGAAGCCACTTGATCGCCAGTCATATAGGGGAAACGCTCCATCAATACCGCAATACTACCACCAGCATGTGGTGCAGCCATTGAGGTTCCCCTGTAACTTTCATAGCCAGTTGTAATATCATCTATCCCTGTTCCCTTAATCACTGAGCTATATATCCCGCTACCAGGTGCACTGACGCAAAAACTGGCCGTATAGCCACAGCGGGAGGAAAAATCGCTGATGGAATAAGGCACGCTATTGGTACTATTTGGATCTTTTTGCAAACTAGCGACGGTCAACCAGTTTGGTGCAATTTCTGGCACAAACCAAGCCAAACCCGCGATAGCATCTGGATTACTATAGTTATAACTATTACCCGCAGCAAAAATTGTCACAATGCCGCTACGAGCAGCATCAATTGCGCCCTGATAGGCACCACCAGGTTTTGTCCCCAAAATCGGTTTTATTTCATCAAACTGCTTCTGAGCCTCAGCTAAAGTAAAATGGGCTGCATTCGGATCTTTCCCGCCTCTCTCAAGCTCCCTATCAATACCAATCCCCCAGCTATTGTTAATGATGCGAACGCCGCTGTCTCTCAGTGCATTCCAACCAGCCTGATAAACTCCACCATCATTGCCCAAGATAATGCCATCTTCAGGACCAGGATCACCGTTATCCGCACTGAGTATTTGGGCGTTATAGGCCACACCATGCATTTCTCTGCCATCTCGGTTACCCGCCGCTATACCGGCAACATGGACGCCATGTGTTCCTAACTTCCCGTACCTATCTACGGACGGCGTGCCATCATAAGTAAATGGATCACCTTTCTTCACCGGAATATAGGGATCGGTATACTCACGTATCCCAGAAGTCACTAAGTTAGTGATCTTATTTTTTCCCATAAACTCAGGATGCTTGGCATAAACTACCTGATCGAATATGCCTAATTTGATCCCTTTACCGGTATAGCCTCTGGCATAGGCTTCATCAGCGTGAATTGCACCAAGCCCCCATTGACCCAAAAACTCACTGGAACGCCAACTGGCAGGATCACCTATCCGCCCTTGCTCAACATAATTTTCCGCATAGGCTCCTGCGCTGGCCGCGGCCAAACAGCAAGCTATAGCGTAATAAAGTACTCGTGGTTGGGTTTTGACTGATAAACGTGTGGAAGTCAGAGTGTTCCAAGGTATTCTGTATTTCTTATTCATTTTAGTCTCCATCCATTGTTGATTTGCAAAAATGCCAGCTCTTATGTTTTTTATTGTGTAGGCAGCTTGAAACCATCAAGGTGATAGTTGTCTAAAAAGCAGAGACAGACTAAAAAGGAGCGCTGATTTTTAGATTGTTATCAAAAGAAAGTGGGTTTAATCAAAGCCATCACCTACACTATTTACATCACCAGTTACATCACCGATGTACAGCATAAAATGCCACATTTAACCCCTCTTTATTTTAACAATATTTAACAACCCCGCAACATTCCATGTCATAGTGTTGTGCTGAAAAATTGGAATAGTTCTTTATTTCCGGTAACGATGGTTTCAATTAATGATCACTTTGCTGAGGCTCATGTTTTAAGGTGCTCGTTTCTGGTAATGGTATGCCGTCACGCAGTGTAGAATGACGTAAAGGTTTTACTATTGCTGCAAGCAACAAGCAGGTAAGTGCAGCAAAAGTTCCAAACGAAAAGACAGTTATTACCGGAGATAGCAAACGTCCCATAAAACCTAATCCCAGCGCTCCCAAAGAATCACCAGTAACATCTTGAGCAGTGACAAAACTGTTCACTCGCCCCAATAAATGATCCGGAGTATGACTCTGAACAAGGGTAAATTGCAGTAAGGATGCAAATGCATTCAAATAGCCATAACAAACCAATACAAGTAATGCCAGTACGATGTTTGTGACTACCCCTAACATGGATAGCGTAATAAAGGAGCATAAAGCACATATAATAAGCAGAACGCCAGGTCGGTTACTTCGTCCTATCCAACCGCTGGTAAAGGCTCCGAGCATGGCTCCCAGAGGAACTGCAGAATACATCAACCCCGTAGCTGAAGGCCCTTGATGGTATACTTCTTGAGATAATGCAGGAAACAGAATACGAACGGCTCCGGCGATACTTATCATCATCCCCACCAATATGACACTACCCACAATTTTATGCTGACAAACAAATTTCACTCCGCTTATCAATGCATTGATTGGATGCTCTTGTTTACCTGGCTGAGGCCTCATTTCAGGTAGTCTCATCAGGGGTAACAATGTGGCTAATGTACCGATTGCGGCAACCGCAAAGTTCCATCCTGGCCCACCAGCAACAATAATAATACCGGCCAATGCCGGTGAAATAATGGCACCTATGCGAACAGTAATCATGCTCAAGGCGCCTGCCGCAGCCAGATTTTCCCGTCCGACTAAATTGGGGATGGCTGCCATTAATGCCGTCATACCCAACGCACCAAAAAAACCATCCCAAATAGAAAGAAAATAGAGCATATATAGGGATGGAGAGTCTAAAAATGCGTTAAAGCTCAGTGCGACAAAACCGATACCACAAGTGCCACGGGCAAACAAAATGAGTTTACGTCTATCATAACGATCAGCCAGTATTCCTCCTAAGATTAACCCGATGAACATACCGGCTCCGTCCAGTGCAACCACAATTCCCACCTGTAAGGTAGATCCTGTCAGAAACTGCATTTGGACGGGAACCCCAACCGTCAACATGCCTAATGCAAAGACAGATAACATACGGGCAATAAAGATAGCGCGAAAATGGGCATTATTTTTAAGTAAACTAAAATCCAAAAAAATTGATGAAGTAGCCATAGTGTTCCATACGATGCGTTAAATACGATAAAGTCAATTGCGGTAGCTTAATTACGGCGTCGTTTCAACAAGCCATTCAGCAATGGGCCCCACTGCTCCAACGAATCTGGAGAAAGGATATCTGCATGTTCACAATCTTGCCGATAAACGCTTAAATGGCGGATCCAAGGTGCCCATGTTTTCTCGACATCCAATTCAGGCGGCAACGTCCGTGTAGCCACAAACAACGTCGCTTCACCACCATATTTCTGGTTAACAGCGGATAATAAACTGCGGACAGCATCCCGATAGTTAGCCACAATATCTTCAAACATTGCCTGCTTTTCCTTACGCAGTTGCGGATCATGCTCATCTTCTGTGGCCGCCATAAACTCTGCCTGTTCACGGGCAATTTCCTGTTTGGCTTCTTCTTCGCTTAATCCTCCCCAATCCTGACCTTCTGGAGGATAAGCGTCCAACAATCCCAAGAAAGCCACTTCCTCACCTTCTTGCTGTAAACGGATAGCCATTCCCTGAGCCAACATGCCTCCCAGAGAATAACCCAGTAAGTAATAAGGCCCATGAGGTTGGATATTTCGTAAAGTCGCCAAATGGCGTGTGCACATTGCGTCGAGGCTGCCACAGTCAGCAATGACACCGCGAGGACGAGGAGATTGTAATCCGATAATCGGCCAATTTCCCTCCAGGTAGCGCAACAAACCACTGTATTGCCAGGAAAAACCCGACGCCGGATGCACGCAGAACAGTGCTGGCCCGATCCCTTCCCTCAACGGTAAGACCTCGCCTATTCCGCTGTTTTCGGCTGAGTTTTTCTTCTGCTCATCAACCAATAGCGCACTCAATTTTTCTACACTTCGTGTGACCATAATATGACCGACTGAAACACGAAGATTAAGGCGTCGATGTATTTCGGCTGCCAAACGCATTGCCAGCAACGAATGACCACCCAAAGCAAAGAAATCGTCATCAGCCCAAACCATGTCGCACTCTAAGATCTCCGCGAACAACTTAGCTAGATCACTTGCCAAGCCCGCCTGCGGTAACCTGCCAGTCGTTAATTTCTCTGGCATCGGGAGTGCCTTGCGATTCAATTTTCCATTGGCACTCAGTGGGAATTTTTCCTGTATGACATAGCTGACCGGTAGCATATAAGCAGGCAATCGTTTCATCATCGCGTGTTGCAGTGCTTCAATATCCAATGTCACACCGGATTGCGGGATCACCCAAGCAATGAGCTGACGTGCATCAACATTCTCAATTGTCTGACTTGACTTACCTAACTCACGCGCAGCAACCGCAGCCTGAGCAACCCCAGGTTGTTCCAGTAAAACTTGTTCAATTTCACCCAGCTCAATCCGCTGACCACGTATTTTTAATTGATCGTCACTGCGTCCAAGGTATTCAACCTCACCGTTTTCTGACCAGCATGCAATATCCCCCGTTCGGTACATCCGCTTGCCCGATGCAAACGGATCGGCCACAAAACGGCTGGCGGTCAAATCAGCTCGGTTCAGGTAGTTTGTCGCTAATTGAATACCACTGAGATAAAGATCACCCGCCACGCCAATGGGAACAGGGCGCAACCAAGGATCTAAAATACGCAATTGGGTATTCCATACTGGGCGGCCGATAGGAACACCAGAACTACGGCAATGCTGTAATGCCTCACCAAACGCAGGTTGCCATGTCACATCTACCGCCGCCTCTGTTGGCCCATAAAGATTATGCAAAGGTGCAGTGATCAGTGATTGATAGCGATGCGCCAGTTCACATGACAAGGCTTCCCCACTACAGAAAACCCGTCTCAAACTACGGCAGAAAGGCGCTTCTTGTCCTTGTAACGCTAAGGAATCGATGAATGTTGCCAGCATTGATGGCACAAAATGTAAGGTCGTGACATGGTAATCATCAATAAGTTGTCGAAGGCGTGCGGGATCGCGATGCGCTTCCGGTGGTGCCATCATTAACTGAGCACCAGTCATCAACGGCCAGAAAAATTCCCATACAGAAACATCAAAACTACATGGTGTTTTCTGCAATACCACATCGTCTGTCGTCAATGGGTAAGCATCCTGCATCCACAATAAACGGTTAACAATGGCTTGATGGCTCACCACCACACCTTTTGGTCGTCCTGTAGAGCCTGAGGTATAGAGAATATATGCAGCATGTTCAGGCGTTACATTGGCGGCCGGATGGATAGGCTGTTGTGTTTCATCTGCCAATTTATCCAGTAACAACAAAGAAGCCTGACTGGCAAAACGTGCCTGATACTCACTTTCTGTAATCACTAATCGAGGTTGAGCATCTTCCAACATGATGGCCAAGCGTTCATCTGGATAGCCGGTATCAAGAGGCAACCATGTCGCTCCTGCTTCCAGAATCGCCTGCAACGCCAGACTTAGCCGAACCGAACGTGATAATGCAACCCCAACAATGTCCCCTGCTTGTACACCCGCTTCAATTAGACGATCAACCAATAGCCGAGTTTGCCGGCGCATTTGCTGGTAGGTCAGACGATGATGACAATCCAACAACGCCAAATCGTCCGGCGTTTTGTTTGCCTGCTCAATCACAACCTGATGAAGTGTTTTGGCAGGAATATCATGGTAAGTGTTATTAACTTCCTCAATGAGTGCGGCCTCATTGACTGATTGCAAACTCCATTCCCGCAGAGCAATCTCAGGCCGTTCGATTAATTGTTGGCACAAAAACAGTATGCGTTGTGCCAAATGCTCAGGCTGTTTAACGCTTTCACGGTATTCCATTAATAAACGCAGACGCTTACCCGGCAACACCAATAACGTTAAAGGGTAATGGGTATAACCACGGTTATTGATTCCTTGGCAGAGGATGCCTGCGATATTTTCTTTATTTCTTTTGTCCTGCTCCACATCAGGATAATTTTCAACCACCAACAAAGTATCAAAAAGCGTGCCAGTACCTGCAATTCGCTGAATCTCGCCCAGGCCAATATTGTCATGTTCAATCAATTGGATCTGCTGTGCCTGTAGCTGTTCTAGTTGAGGCAATAGAGGTTGTTCCATATCCAGAATAACGCGAACGGGTAAGGTATTACTAAACAACCCGACATGCTGATCCACCCCGTCAATCTGCCCAAACCGCCCCGATACAGGAGAGCCGAAAACAACATCAGATGAACCACTTTGTATACTCAGTAGCAGCGCCCAAATCCCTTGCATCAGAGTATTGAGCGTTAAACCACGTTGCTGACATAAGTCAGTCAATGCCTGTTCCATCTCTGGTGCGAGTAATATCTCAAGCTCTTTAACCTCGCCAATATCGAGTTGTTCACCAAATAAACATGTTGGTTGAACACCTTTCAATACCTGTTGCCAACATTGACGAGAAGGCTCTGTCTCACGCGCCAATAATTGCTGAACTACGTCTTGATAACGTATTTCAGGTTTATGCCAGGCTTGCTCGCCTTGATTCAACAAGGTCAACAGATCTCGCACCAGAATAGGGGTTGACCAGCCATCAACGATCAGATGATGAGCATTTAGCAATAGCGTATGGCGTAAACTTTCACCGTGACGCACCAGCAATGCATGTAACATCGCTACTGGTTGTTGAAAGAGGTTCCGCGTGAGTTCTGCTTTTTCCAGTTCCCGTAACGCTATCTCTTCCTCTTCCACTGTCAACTCAGGTAGTTGATGGAAATCAAGTGTCCAATAATCTTTGTCATCAGAAATGATGGGGATCAATTGCAATGGAGAGACGTATTGTTCAGTATCAAATTTCGCAGCTATCTGAGGATGATGCCGCACTAAAACTGACAGCGCCCGACGTAGTTTAACAACAGACAATGAGCCGAACAGGGAAAGGCGGGTCAATGAGTTATAGCTGCCCTGCTCGGTGGCTGTCTGTGCATGGAATAATAACCCTTGTTGCAGTGGCAGTAACGGTAATACGGCAGATAGTGAGCCATAACGCTCAGTCAACTGAGTGAGATCGTTCTCCTCGATATCTGATAACCCCGTTTCTGCAACGACTAAAGTTGCCATAGCCCGTAAGGGCTGCTGCCTGGCAAATTGGATTAAGCAATCAGCCGCCCACGCCATACCACGATGTAATTCCGCAATATCTTGATGACTGAAAATACCCTCCACCCATTGCCAATTAATCACCAACTGTGGAGTATTGCCTTGCTCCTCCACAAACAAATTGATTTCTAAGCTGTGGCTTAGGGACATTTCAGGATCTTGATAAACCGCAAAAGCATCCTGGAAGAGATTCTTCGTTCGCCGTGGTGCCCATAAATGATCTGTCTCGACAAAGCGCCCCAGATAATTGAATAAGATCTCTGGTGTTTCTTGCGTTGTCAGTATTTTCCGCCCTGTTTGATCAAGGTAGCGTAGCAAGCCATAACCGACTCCACGATCGGGCACTGCTCGCAAAACGCTTTTCACCGCCCGGACTATTTCAGAAATAGCGATATCAGAAGTCACGATCTCAGCAGGTTGGTGTTCTCCTGTTAGTGGCAAACTTACCACTATTGGGTACTCAGCGGTTAACCAGCCAACCGTGCGCGCTAAATCGCCTGTTTGATCGAATTCAATACGGCCATGAGATTCTAACTGGAAGCGTAACTTGTTGAAGTTAAAATGGCGATAACAAGCCATTGCTAATACCGTTAATAAGATTTCTTCAATATTAGCGTGATATTGCTTTGGCAATAGGCCTAATAACGCGACTGTTTGCTCGCCGCTCAATAATGTTCGCTGCTTGCAGGCGCTTATTTGGCGATCCCGCTGTATATCTAGCGGACGCTGCCCTAAAAGAGGCGTTTCTTCATTTAGCATTCGTTGCCAAAAAGGCAATTCAGCTACACGCTGTGGCAGATTTCGGCGTAGATAATCATTCCAATCGTACAGAGTGTACTCTTCTGCGGGTAAGACGATAGGCTTACCGGCGATCGCGGCTTCTACTCCCTGACGCAACTCATCCAATAATATTCGCCATGAAACGCCATCTGTTGCCAGATGGTGAATAACAAGCACTAATCCTTTAGACACACCTCCATGTTGCAATAAACAAGCATGGAATAACTGACCGCTCGCAGGTTCCAAACGCATAACTGCATCATGGAAAGCTTGCTCGGCACAGGCTTCAATATCTGCGCAATCTTGCCACAGGCTGTAATGAGCGGCTTCGGAAGCCGGAGTAGACTCACCTAAAATCAGGCTATCATCACGAGTAAATGCGCGTAGTACGGGATGCGCTTGTTCTAAGGCAACCAATGCTTGTGACAAGTGTTGTGGCTGTAATTCGGCGGGGATATGTATGAATACACCGTGAACGAAACGGGTATTCATGCCATGAGAATCAGCAAACCAATGTAAAATAGGCAGGCTATCAATCGCCCCTTTCTGAATACGTGTAGGGATAGGCTTAACAATGGCAATAGGCGCCATCTTCAACGCCATGCGTGCAGGTGTACGTTCACTGAAAACATCCCGCGGACGTAACTGCCAGCCAAGGCGACGTAATTGCGTTCCCAGCGCCATCGCAGAAATACTGTCTCCTCCCAACGCAAAAAAGTCATCGTCTGCACTGACTTCTTGCACACCTAACAAGCTGGAGAATGCCCCACAAATAGATTTTTCCTGCTCACTTTCCGCCTTTCTGCCTACTGGTAATTGAAGTTGCTGGGGTTTGGGTAATGAATTACGGTCTATTTTGCCATTGATCGAAATCGGTAAGGTTTCCAATATCATTAAGAGGGAAGGAACCATATAATCAGGCAGTTTCTTTGCCAGTGCAGCCAGCAGCAGAGCCGAGGTATTGGGTAAAGCACGTTGTTGTTCATCCGGTACAGCGCAATACCCCACCAACCGATATGTTGCACCGACAGGTTCAGCAATGACTACCGCAGAACTCACCTCCGGTAAATCAACCAAAGCATTTTCTACTTCACCTAACTCAACACGGAAACCTCGCACTTTAACCTGATGATCCACTCGACCAATAAATTCAAGCAGCCCATCAGGACGCCAACGCATTAGGTCACCACTGCGATACATCACTTCGCCGTGATGGAATGGATTGGCGACAAAGCGGGTTGCAGTCATCCCTGGACGATGCAAATAACCCCGAGCGATACCTGCTCCAGAGAGATACAGTTCTCCCGCTGCACCGATTGGCACGGGTTGTAAATAACGGTCTAAAAGCCAGACATCGGTATTAGCAACTGGACGCCCAATCACGGGCTGATCGGCCATCCGAATACTGCCCCCCAACGTATCAATAGTATATTCGGAAGGGCCATAATAGTTGTGGACATCAATGTGCGACTGCTGCTTAAGTAATTCCCATAACCGTGGCGTAGCCGCTTCACCTCCAATCATAATAAATGCAGGTTGGTGATTACCTTTGTCCAACAATCCACTATCGATAAGTTGGGTCAAGAAAGAAGGCGTAATATCCATGATATCAATCGGCAGCAGATTCATCTGCTGTACCACTCCCCATGCGTCCCGTCGCAGTTCCTCATCAAAAATATAGAGTTCACTGCCTAAGATCATACAAAACAGTGGCTCCCAAGAGGAATCAAAGGAGAAAGACGCAGTATGTCCTGCGCGTGCTCGTCGGCCATGTTGCCGATAAAAACTCTCGATAACAGGTCCAAATAAATACGTTGCATGGGAGGTTAATAAATTCAGCAACCCGCGATGGGTGCTCATTACCCCTTTTGGCTTACCTGTAGATCCTGAGGTGTAGATCATGTAAGCCAAGTGTTCACCACGCAGTTTTTCGCGTCGTTCTTCGTCTGTGACGGGTAATGGGGATAAACGGGAACACTGTGCCGCTATCTGTGGATCATCCAGACAGATGACTTTGACGGTTTCAGGCATTTGTTCCAGTGTACTCAGGTGGGTGATCAGCAAGGCGGGCTGAACATCGTTACACATTAACTGTAAACGTTCCTGCGGATAATCGAGATCAAGAGGGATATAAGCTGCACCGCTGGTTAATACACCCAAAATAGCAATAATTGAATCCACTGAACGAGGAATGCCAATGGCAACCACATCCTCAGCCCCCATTCCCTGTAAGAGCAAGAAACGTGCTAATTGCATCACTTTTACCATCAATTGATGGTAGGTAAGCTGTTCATTGTGACAACGTATAGCAATAGCATCAGGCTGCCGTTCGACCTGTTGCAAAAAGAGATCCAGTACAGAAATATGATCTATAGACGGTTGCGTTCTTGGCCCACATGACCAGTTATCAAGCCGTTGTTGTTCTTGTGGTGGGATCAGTGGAATAAACGCAATAGATTGCTGCGGCTGCATGAGCAATTGATTCAGCAAGTAGCTGATCCGTTCACCGTGCCACTGCAACGTTTGTTCACTATATTTTTTTCGATTCGCGATAAGTGTCAGATGAAGCTGATCATCATAACAACACAATTCAAACTCTAAATCATCCACTGGTCCCATCGCGAGTGTATGCGTTTTGACGGGTTTACCGTCTAATTTCAACGCTTCATTATAGATTTTGTAATTAAATACGGGGCCATAAAGTGCATTGGTGCCACCGGATAATCCCAGATCACAACGCAGTTGTTCGGCTTCATAGCGTTGGTAACGACGAACTTGCTTCATTTCATCCACAAACGTTTTCGCTACTTCTGCCAGGGACATCCTGTCTTGCAGTTTTATTTGCAGTGGCAAGAGATTGACCACGGGTCCCATCGCACAAAGCGCTTGAGATCCCAGGCGCCGCATAAAAGGAAAACCAATCGACAGATGTTTTTCTCCACTCATGCGATAGAAATAGATGCAGAGTGCAGCCATCACAATTTCAGCCGGCTGGAATGGCCGCAGTAAATCATCTTCCTTTAATGAAACAAACTGAGAGAGGGGAAAATGGCAATGATAATGCAGAGGTAATGGATTGTTATTATTTATACTATTTTCAGTAGCAAGCGAAACAGCAACGCCTCGTTCACGGGTATGCTTTTGCCAGAACGCGGCTGACTCTGCTTTTGCAGAGGATTGTTCCCAACTCTGATACTCTTTGACGACTAATTCAAAGGAACAGAAAGGATTTTCAGTTGGCTGGTGACCTGTGCTTAACGCATTATAGATAGCAATAATGCGGCGAGTCAGGGCGTCAAAACTGAAGCCATCCAACATAAGATGGTGAAAACGCAGATACCAGAACCAGCGCTCTGGCTGGGCATCAACCTTCATGATCACTTGTCGATATAAAGGCCGTTCTCCATCGGCGGGTAACTCAGCAGCCAGATCTGTCTGCATTAATTCCTGAGCTCTGCTTTCTCCCTGTCCATGAGAGAAATCAAACCACTCAGGAGCAAC
The DNA here is from genome assembly GCF_001908105.1 of Xenorhabdus eapokensis. Next base: position 72,421 of record NZ_MKGQ01000009.1, on the reverse strand, counting down.
TACCTGTTGCGCACCACGGAAAACCGGAATTTGCTGTACTGGCTCTCCTTCTTCATTAATAAAATATCGCGCGTGAATGGTATCGGCCTCGGCCAATCCCTGACGGATAGCGGCATCAAATAAGGCGCGATCCAGTCCACCATTAATTTCAATATAATGGGCAATGGTAAATACATTACGGTGGTTGGCAATTTGGTCAGCTATCCAAATTCCAGGCTGAGCAGCGACTAGTGGCAACGTCAGATCAACTGATTTTATTTCAGAAACTTGTAATACATTAGGCACGTTTGATTTCCTTTCTTATCGATAGGTTAAACCATCAGCATTATCAATTTGATTTATCTGTGGTTCGCGCAAACTAGCCGGACGCATATCCACCCAGTGCTCTTCTATGTATGCGATACAGGCGGCTCGTGAGTTCGGGCCAATAACAAGCTCCCAACCGGTGGGGTGTGCGGCAAAGGCAGGCCAAAGGCTATATTGTTGGTGATTATTTATCAGCACATAAAAAGTGGCTTCGTCATCATCAAAAGGATTCTTTTGTTCCAAATTCATTTTTTAATTCTCATCAATTCTTGGATCTCAATAATCGGTTTGTCATATCATTGCTTAGCCAGTAACCAACTAAGACCATCAATTAACCCACCGCGCCAGCACAACACATCATGCCCACCATTAAACACGCGATAATTCACGTTGTGCCCTGCCCCTTGCAACGCGGCATACATTTGATCATTGACAAAATGGATATCTGCTTCACGGGAACCCGCTTCCTGAAAGATTTTTAATGATGAAGGAATAATTTTTTGCCCAAGTACCTGCTGTGTCAGCCAACCGGTTTTATGTTCAGCAGATGACTGAAACTGCCGAACCATTTTGCTATCAGGCCACCAGAAAGACCCTGATTGTGTGAGAACACAGCCAAAACGTTGTGGCCAATGGAGTGCGGCATACAATGCGGCCAACCCACCGTAACTCTGCCCTGCTATCACTGTTTGTGCAGGATCATCGCTAAAAGCCACATACTGTGCGACAAGCGGTAACAATTCATCCTGAATCGCTTGCCAAAAATCTGGGTTGCAGGGAAGTTCCTGCTCTCGATGCGGCATATCAATAACATCAATCAACAGCCAAACCGCCTCTGGTATCTGCCGTTTTTCAGTCGCTACATCAATCACCGGAAAAATCGGCACTCTCTCCGCCCAAGTCAACCCATCCAACAGGATGATAAGAGGGCGAGGATGCGCCGTTTCTTCCCCCGTGGAGTAAAGCCAAAACCGCCTTTGATTGTTAAGTCGCTCACTATGCCAATGCAAAAACAAAGGTTCCCGTTGATCTGGCTGCGCGCTAATCCTATCAATGAGTGACCATGCAGTCTGCGCAGAAGCATGAGGCATATGAATTGCCGATAAAGGCAAACCAAGCCCATTACGATGACAGCCCTGTAGATTCAAAGGATCTGAAATGGATAATGGAAAGAGTGAGATCCACCATTCACGTTGCTGTTGATTGCGCAGCTTGATTTCATCAGAAAATTCGGGGGGCAAATATGTGTCAGTAGCAGGTATAAATCGATAGCTTCCTCTCCAGTTATCTTCAAGGTTCACTGACCAATACCAGATATCCGTTTCAGGCAATCGTTGCAGGCTCTGTGGTTGCGGGTGGTGATGATCAGTGATGCCATTGATATCAATATAGACTCGGCGAAAAGGTGAATTTTGTTCGTCCCCATGAGGATCTCGCCAAAGGAAGGTTGTTTTAACTTGATGATTATTTGCAGTTTCTATAATGGGAGTTCCCAAAATAGCAATATTTTTCCACCACAATTCACTACCAACATTAGGATCAGATAATAAATTATCTACCGTACCTGATGGCTGAAATACTAACTTCATCCCTTTATCCCCTTCAAAAACATCCGTTCACAAATGACATATCCATTTGATACACCATACCAACAACGAATACGGAAAATAAAAACGATTATCATTTACCAATGATATTGATAATGATTTTTATTTGCAATATCATCCAATTTATTTTATTAATCTTAACCACTGGCTAACAGAATTAATGGAGCATTATCGGGGTAACGAGGCAGGAGGCCTTCACTATTCAGTTTAGCCATAATGGTGTCGACTTAATTATATATTTGATTTTTAATAATTTATTTTAAAAATAGCTATATTGAGAGATAAAATCTATGGTACTGCCTATCAAGAATGAAAGATTGAAAACCGCAAAAAGAACAAATAGAAACTATAACTATAATAAATTATTCTTATCGCTTGCTTCTATCTTACTGTTATCCCCGTATGCCTCAGCCAATAATGGGACTGCCAATAACAGCGAAGATACCTTAATTGTCACAAGCAAGATGAAAGGGGATTCTGAAAAAAATTTTGTAGAATCAGACAGTGCCGCAGGCACCAAAAGCCTTACCCCTCTTATCAAAACTCCCCAGTCAATCAGCGTCATCAATCGCACACAAATGGAAGCACAAGGCGCAATGAGCGTTGCTGACGCCCTGAATTATTCGAGTGGTGTTGTGACGAATTATCGCGGCTCTTCCAACCGCAACGACGAAGTGATTACCCGTGGTTTTCGTTATGCTCCTAAATTCCTTGATGGGTTGAGTTATGGTACGAACAGTTCAGGAGGCACCGTAGGTCAAATTGACCCTTGGCTATTAGAACGCATAGAGTTGGTGCACGGACCAGCATCTGTGCTATACGGTCAGGTCAGCCCTGGGGGCTTGATTAATATGACTAGCAAAAGGCCAACTGACCAGCCTATCCACAAGGTACAGATGAAAGCAGGTAATCAGAGCCTGGGTGAATTAGCCTTTGATTTTGGTGGTGCTCTGGGGGATAACATTCCCGTTCTCTATCGTTTAAATGGTGTACTCAGCACCCAAAAGCAGTTTGTCAAAGACTATAAAAAAGAGCGAATTGCCATTGCTCCAGCTCTGACATGGATACCCAACAATAATACAACGTTTACATTACTGACCAGTTATCAGTACGATCCGAAAGCAGGATTCCGTAACTTCTATCCTAAAATCGGCACTGTAACATCGGTTCCCAATGCAGGTTATATTCCCTACGATATGAATCTCAGTGATCCTTCTTTTAATCAATCCAGACGGGAGCAGGGATCTATCGGCTACATTCTTGAGCATGACTTCAACGATATTTTCTCTTTCCAACAAAATTTGCGTTATTCAACATCGAATGAACGTTCAAAATATTTAGTTTTTGCATCAGACCCTACTCCTCCCACTATTAAACGTTTTCCACAACGCGAACATAATGAGTCTCATGGGGTGAGCATGGATAACCAACTGAAAGCACTTTTCTCAACAGGAAACTTTGAGCATAGCGTCATCAGTGGGATCGATTATAAGTGGGTAAATAACCACAATAAATTCTGGCGTGACTGGGATGAGAAAGGAAAGCACAATTTTGATTGGTCAAACCCAGTTTGGGGTATTCCTGTCGATGAAAAAGAACTGTCCCTCAACCAAGATGGGAAAAAGAAACTCAATCAGTTAGGTGTTTACTTGCAGGATCAACTAAGTTGGGAAAACTGGAATTTAGTCTTGTCAGGGCGTTATGATTGGACTGAAACCAAGCAACAAAACCTGATCAAAAACACCTCAACAACACAAAAAGACCGTGCATTCACAGGACGTGCGGGTTTGTTGTATGCCTTTGATAACGGTATTTCACCCTACATCAGTTACAGCACCTCGTTTGAGCCTAATCTGGATCAAGGTAAATCCGGTACTCCTGCTTTCAAGCCTACAAAAGGTGAACAGACTGAAATCGGTATTAAATTCCAACCAAAAGATAACAATACCCTGTTAACACTTTCTCTGTTCGATATCACGCAGAAAAACGTCACAACCTCCGTACCAGGTGCTGGCTTTAGTGAACAAATTGGCAAAATTGGCTCAAAGGGAGTAGAAGCCGAAATTCATTCTCAGATCACCCCAGAGATCAATCTGATAGCGAGCTATACCTATACAGATACCAAAACCAAAGATGATCTCAGAACTGCACGAGTTGGTAAAAGAGTGCCTTCTATTCCTGAACATGCAGCATCTGCCTGGGGAAGTTATAGCTTCACACAAACGGCGCTGAAAGGATTTACATTAGGCGCCGGCGTACGTTATACCGGTTCCACTTCCGGTAATGATGAAGAAACATTCCATGTCAAGCCCTATACGCTCTATGATTTGATGGCGAAATACGATCTTGGCGAAGCTTCCCCGCAACTAAAAGGTGCCAGTGTACAACTGAATGTGAATAACCTGAGCAATAAACGTTATGTCGCTTCGTGCAAGAATGCTGGAGCCTGCTTCTATGGCAGCGGACGCAGCATCGTTGCCACAGTGGAATATACCTGGTAAGGCAAAACTCATTTACTCAGTGGCATCAGGCAAAAGCTTTTTGCCACTGTGAATCGCTTCTACCAACACATATTAAGACGTATTGGATCACTTTTATGTCTCAAGCGCAACGAACCATAAAACTGAATAATAGATAATTGATTTTTACACCAATCTATTTTTAACCAATTTGTTATCAAATAGTAACAGGGAAATATCGTGCTTACGTTAACGACTGAATATCGCACATCCGAATTACTGGATTTTAGTTGTGATGATTTTGTGTTCCTGTCTTCAAGTAAGAGCCTACATGCACGAGGACGTTTTGCCAAAGTCACTACCCCAGCCAATCATCATGATGATATTGATAATCCATTGAGTGATCATCTCTCTCAATTATTCCTGCAAGCTGAACAAGCCGGAATTAAAAACCCTATTGCAGTCGGGGCAATCCCTTTTGATAAACGCCAACCTTCTGCTCTCTATATACCTTATGAATATCATTGGCTGGAACGGGAAACCGCACGTTTTCCCCCTCGATCCTCTATGCCCCCGTTACAAATAAAGCAGTGGCATTTATGGCCGGAAAAAGAAGAATTTTGTCAGATGGTCTTGCAAGCTGTTGATGCCATACATCATGGCTTGCTTGATAAGGCCGTCCTTTCGCGGCTACTGAATGTTGAATTTGATCGAAAGCCTGATTCTATCCAACTTTTTACACAGCTTAATGCCCAAAACCCTTATAGCTACAACTTTCATATCCCACTAGAAAACAGTACGCTAATGGGTGCTAGTCCAGAACTTCTGCTACGTAAACAGGGCAATACCCTTATTTCTCAACCACTGGCAGGTTCGTCACGCAGAAGTCACAATATCCTGGAAGACAATGCGTTGCGCCAGTCACTGCTACATTCAGCTAAAGATCACCATGAGCATCAATTAGTGATTGATGCAATCCGAACCGCACTCGCTGAACAGTGTACTAAATTGGCGATCCCAGACTCTCCTTCAATATTCAGCACCCCTGTACTTTGGCACCTCGCGACAGAAATACGCGGCGAATTACGCAATAAACACACAAACGCCCTCTCTGTTGCCAGCTTACTTCATCCAACTCCAGCACTTTGTGGGACACCAAGAGAACGAGCCTACGAACTCATCGCTCAGCTCGAACCTTTTGAACGCAACTATTTTGGCGGCATTGTCGGTTGGTGTGACGCCAAGGGCAATGGTGAATGGGTTGTTACTATTCGCTGTGGTGAATTATTCGAAAACCATATTCGACTCTTTGCAGGAGCGGGAATCGTTGCTGATTCACAACCCCCTGCTGAATGGCAAGAAACAGGGGTGAAACTTGGCACCATGCTACAAGCTCTGGGATTATCTGACAGTAAGGAACGTGTGTTATGAGTATTGCGTTTAATCGCTGGCCTGAAACATTATCACAACGCTATCGCCAGCGCGGCTATTGGCTTGACCTTCCCCTTTGCGACATACTCAGGCGTCATACTGACAACGAAAATATCGCTCTCATTTGCTCGCACCAACAATATACTTATCGCCAACTGAATCAACTCGTGGATAACCTGGCCGCTTCCCTCAAGCGCCGTGGGGTTCAGCATGGGCAAACTGCATTGGTGCAATTGGGTAATATTGCAGAATTTTATGTCACCTTTTTTGCCCTGCTGCGTTTAGGAGTGGCTCCCGTCAATGCGCTGTTCAGCCATCAGCGTAGCGAGCTATTAGCCTATGCCGATCAAATAAAACCATCACTATTGATAGCAGACCGTAGCCATTCACTCTTTTCTGACAATGTATTTATCCATGAACTGCATACACATTACGCTTCACTGACACACATATTTCTGCGGGGAGATAACGGCAGCCCGATAGATTTAACAACATTGATTAATGAAAAAGAAAAAGATTTTATCGCAACGCCCACCCCAGCAGATGAAGTGGCTTTTTTCCAACTATCGGGAGGCAGTACGGGTATCCCCAAACTGATCCCCCGAACTCACAATGATTACTACTACAGTATTCGAGCCAGTGTTGATATCTGCCATTTCAATCCTCAAACACGTTATTTATGTGCCCTTCCTGCCGCACATAATTATCCAATGAGTTCACCAGGCGCATTAGGCGTTTTTTATGCTGGTGGTCAGGTGATTATGGCTCATGATCCCAGTCCATCAAGCTGTTTCCCATTGATTGAACAATATCAGATTAACGTTGCTGCTTTAGTTCCCCCTGCGGTAAGCCTGTGGCTGGAAGCGATTGCACTGACAGGGAATAAATCACCACTGGAAAGTCTGGCGTTATTGCAAGTCGGAGGTGCCCGCCTGAGTGAATCGCTGGCACGAAGGATACCTTCAGAATTAGGTTGTCAACTGCAACAGGTATTTGGCATGGCCGAAGGGTTAGTTAACTACACGCGTCTGGATGATGATGAACAAACGATTTTCACGACTCAAGGTCGCCCGATTAGTGATGATGATGAAGTGTGGATCTCCGACAAACTAGGTAATCCGCTACCTTACGGGGTTTCCGGTCTGCTGATGACACGTGGGCCTTATACGTTCCGTGGATACTACCAAAGTCCTCAATATAACAATCAAGTGTTTGATGAAAATGGTTTTTACTGTTCGGGTGATTTAGTCATCCAGACCGAGAAAGGCTATCTAAAAGTTGTGGGTAGAGAAAAAGATCAAATTAACCGTGGTGGTGAAAAAATTGCAGCAGAGGAAATTGAAAATTTACTGTTACGCCATCCACTCGTGATCCATGCAGCCTTGATCGCTATCCCTGATTCAATCATGGGAGAAAAGAGTTGCGCCTATGTCGTTACCCGTGAAGAGGTAAAATCAGCCATATTACGTCGTTTTTTACGCGAGCAAGGTATCGCTGATTACAAACTTCCCGACCGCTTTGAAAACGTTCCATCCCTTCCTATGACACCTGTCGGAAAAATCGATAAACAGAAATTACGTCATATCGCATACAGCACGTTAATCCATGCGGCACCTTAACGTATCACAGAGGGACAAAATGAGTATTCCAACACTGAGTGACTACCTTCTTCCTACTCCTCAAGAATTACCAACCAATAAAGTGAATTGGCCGCTTGATAACAAGCGTGCCGCACTACTCATCCATGATATGCAAAATTATTTCCTCAATTTCTGGCAGACTGACAGTTTGCTGGTGAAGCAGGTTATCAATAATATTTTGCGTTTAAAAACAGTGTGTAAGCAGCAGGGAATACCGGTTTTCTATACCGCCCAACCTAAACATCAAGATGAGGCAGACCGTGGATTGCTGAATGATATGTGGGGTGCGGGGATCAATCTGTATCCTGAACAGCAAAGCATTACTCATGCTCTGACACCTGAAAGCGATGACACGGTATTAATAAAATGGCGTTACAGTGCCTTTCAACGTTCAGATTTGGAACAACAATTGAAAAGCATGGGGCGTGATCAATTAATTATTTGTGGTATCTATGCGCATATTGGTTGCATGATAACGGCTACAGATGCCTTTATGCGTGATATCCAACCTTTTTTTGTCGCTGATGCATTGGCAGATTTCAGCTACGACGAGCACATCATGGCATTACATTATATTGCTGGCCGCTGTGGTCGGGTACTCACGACAGAAACACTACTTAATGAAATATCTCCGCAACCTGCATGGACACGCGAACGTCTCCGCGCCGAAATTTTACCTCTGTTGGATGATGACGCTGGTGATATTGATGATCATGAAAACATGCTGGATTACGGTCTCGATTCGGTAAAAATAATGTCACTGGCAGCACGCTGGCGTTATGAAAACCATGATATTGATTTTATCTCACTCATGAAAACCCCAACATTGGCAGACTGGCTTATTTTGTTGACTGAAAGCGCAGGAGCCAAGCTATGAATATAACTTTCGATTTCAGTAATAAACAGGTTTGGGTGACAGGAGCTGGAAGTGGCATTGGCTATCATATTGCCAGCCGATTTAGCCAGGCCGGAGCAAAAGTCATCGGATTCGATTTGGCATTTCCCGATTCTGATCTTCCTTTTACTGCTTATAAGTTAGATATCAGTGACCATATCGCTGTAAGCCAGCTTTGCCGTGAATTACTCACGGCCGAGCCGCACCTGGATATATTGATCAATAGTGCTGGCATCCTGCGAACAGGGCGAACAGAAAACCTGAGTTGGGAAGATTGGCAGCAATGTTTCAACGTCAATGCGGGGGGTGCTTTTAACCTCTTTCAAGCCGTCATTCCACAGTTTCAACGGCAACGCAGCGGAAACATTGTCTCTATTTGCTCTAACGCGGCTCATGTTCCACGAGTTGAAATGTCAGCTTATGGCGCGTCTAAAGCTGCAATGCGCAGCCTGTGCCAAAGTGTTGGATTGGAATTGGCTCCCTACGGTGTGCGGTGTAATCTGGTTTCTCCTGGTTCAACGGATACGCCTATGCTACGCAATATGTGGCAAAATGATACGTGGCAAAACGCGGCAATCAGGCAAAATATCATCAATGGTTTTCCTGACAAATTTAAGTTAGGTATTCCTTTGAAAAAAATTGCCCTACCGGAAGAAATTGCAGACACCGTTCTTTTTCTTGCTTCAGATCTCGCCAGTCATATTACCTTGCAGGATATTGTTGTGGATGGTGGAGCAACCTTGGGTTGGTAACCCACAACAACAGTCTGCGAATCAGCATAAGCGCTTTTTTACCACCATTAATAAATATATTTTATGTTTATTGAATGTTTTAGTTGTTTAAAGTATAGATGGTTTCAGTAAAGCAAGCGGTAAAATGTAATAAACGTGAGTCATAGTGGATTATTAATACGGATGCCATAATGGTGTTTTATCGCTATACGGTGTTGAAAAAATGAATTTCTTTTTTAAGTTAATATCAAATTGATATCTATTGAGATTTTTTTATGATATTGCTTATTTTATATTGCTATTTTGTAATTTTGATTGTCAGTCTCAAACATTTCAGTATTCCTTCATTTAATTACAGGAAATGACAATGAAATTAGAAACTTTATCCATCCACGCAGGTTATTCACCCGATCCAACAACCAAAGCCGTTGCTGTCCCGATTTATCAGACAACTTCCTACGCTTTTGATGATTCCCAACATGGTGCTGATCTGTTTGATTTAAAAGTGGAAGGTAATATTTACTCCCGCATCATGAACCCCACCAATGATGTATTGGAAAAACGCATCGCCGCTTTGGAAGGTGGTATCGGTGCACTTGCGGTCGCTTCTGGCATGGCGGCTATTACCTACGCCATACAAACTATTGCTATGGTTGGGGATAATATTGTCTCGGTGGCGAAATTATATGGCGGAACGTATAACCTGATGGCACACAGTTTCCCCAATATTGGGATTGAAACCCGTTTTGTTGATCACAACAATCTCGCTGTCATTGACACCCTGATCGATAAAAGAACCAAAGCCGTCTATTGCGAATCCATCACTAACCCAAGCGGGAATATTATTGATATCCAGGCGTTGGCTGATATTGCTCATCGGCACGGTATCCCGCTTATTGTCGATAATACCGTTGCAACGCCTTATTTATGCCGACCATTTGAACATGGCGCCGATATTATTATCCATTCCCTGACCAAATATATTGGCGGACATGGCACTTCGATTGGTGGGGTGATTGTCGATTCAGGCAAATTCCCTTGGACGGCGCATCAGGATCGCTTTGCAATTTTGGGCACGCCTGATCCTTCATATCACGGCATAACTTATACCGAACATTTTGGTGCGGCAGCCTTTATCGCCCGTTGCCGTGTTGGGCCACTGCGTAGCACCGGTGCAGCGTTATCGCCTTTCAATGCCTTCCTGATTTTACAAGGGCTGGAAACACTGGCATTGCGTATGGAACGCCATACAGAAAATGCCCTGAAAGTTGCACACTATCTGGAAAAACATCCGCAGGTATCTTGGGTAAACTATGCGGGGTTGCCTGCACATCCTGAATATAATTTGGCGGTTCGTTATATGGGGAGCAAGCCAGCTTCGATTTTGTCTTTTGGCATTAAAGGCGGAGAAGAAGCCGGTATCCGTTTTATCGATGCCCTGCAATTGATTGTGCGTCTGGTCAATATTGGTGATGCTAAATCTCTGGCTTGTCATCCAGCCTCAACAACCCATCGTCAGCTCAATGATGAAGAAATGGTGAAAGCGGGCGTTTCACGCGATCTGGTTCGCCTGTCCATCGGTATCGAACATAGCGATGATATTATTGCCGACCTTGCGCAAGCACTGGAGACCGCAAAGACGCAATAAAATCGTGGTTAAACGCGGTAAAACCAGAATATTAAAAATGTCTTATCCGGTAATAAAAATAAAAACAGGCTCAATAATTATGAGCCTGTTTTTTTTATTATTTATTCTATTGATTGGTTTTTAACGTGTAATCAGGCAGATGATACTTCCAACATCTTTCATAGGAACCGCTTGACGTTTATTAATATCAAATCCCATAAAAGAGCCAGGATTAAAGCCGTTTAGCTTGATACGTGTGTTATTATATACCAGCACAACGTTACGGTCGCCACTCACGTTTTTATTTATCAAATCCCAATCCATTATATTGTCAAATTCTTCAAGTAGAGTCGTACCATATTTCTCAGTGTAGATAGGGTCGTTATCAATGTCTTCCCCAGATACTGGCCACAAATTCATTATGTTCACTGATGAAAGCCCCCAACGCACGACTTGGTCAACGCCAGAAGGATTACTTGAATATTTTTCACATGAATTATCTTGTACTGTTAGATCAGGTCCAGCTATCATCTTAGAGCTAAAAATGCGCAGAGGTTTTATTGTATAGGTGTAGGAATGTATTTCTCCTGTCTGATTGTTAGTCACCTTTGCCCTTAATTTTATAGGGAGTAGTGGTAGCTTATTAGCATTGTCCTCGTCCTCCCTAAAATGGAAAACTCCCTTATTCCCACCAAAAGCGTCACTATATCTGAAATTCCCTGATTGTCCTGAGTCTATTCCATATAGGCCTGTTTCAATGGCTGGATCAACAAGAGGCTTATTTGGATCAATTCTTAGCTCTCCAAAAACACTCGTGAAGAGATTATGAGGTCCATTTTCATTACTCTTAAAGTAGCGATAGACTGATTGATTGTGCGAATTATAAATATGAAATCCAGCAGGCTGATCGACTGATTTAAAGTTTACAAGCGTGTTAGCAACCGCTTCCGGTTTGCTATTCTTAGTCACAACTTGCAGCTTGGCCTTGATCTTATCCAGACCAATGGAGCTGGTCAGGTTTGCGGTTAAATAGCCCTGCTCATCCGTGGTTAGCTTTTGGTTTCTGAACACCAGCTTACCTTCTTCTAACAGCTTGCTGTGGTCATATTGGCCGTTCTTACCTACACCCCAAATCACCTTATCATGACCTAAGGTCAAATGCGGTATGGGGTTACTGGCAGCATCGGTCACTTTGGCCTTATAGAGATAAGCCTTACGTCCGTCACCCTCAAGATCATCAGTCGGTGTGACTTCAATCCCTTCAATCTCAATGTCATCAATGAAAGCAACTGGGTTCTCCGCGTATGTCGTCGTCTTACCACCATCAATGGAGGCACCAACTTTAATACCTTTCGCAGGATTGGTACTGGTTAAGGTCGCAAACAACCGTCCCTCGGCATCCGTCGTGTCTTGCACTGACGTCCATTTCATGCCATCCGGCAGTTTCTCAGGATACCATATAGTATCCACTTGATAGTTTTGCAGTGGATTACCCGCTTTATCTTTGACAGTAGCCGTAAAGGTATAGCCATTATCCCCAGCAAGAACGGATCCCTTGACCAACGGCTTGACAGATTTAACGCTAAAGTCAGAAAGTAGTCCGCTAAAGCCAATAGTCCCAATATGTTTTTTGGGCATACCCGGCATTTCCAGGAAAACTTTCACATCTTTCAGCGGCTGAGAACTGGTTACTGTTGCCTGCAATTGCCCCTGATCATTGGTTTTGCTCTGTTTATCCCAATGCAGGGTCACATTCTTATCTTGTGGCTCAATAGACCAGATAACATCATTAAACAAAGTATTGCGAATAAGATCGCTATCGTTTGTACCATGCGCGAGCGTTGCCAGTAAATTATACCCCCCCTTATCACTATTGGCCGTAGTGGCTAATTTTTCAGCTTTAAATTGTTTGACCGTAAAGGGCTGCACGGTCACATTCAGAAGCGCTGGCTTGGTGAGCTTGCCGTTATTCTCTTCGGCAATCACATTGATCGTATGGGTATTCTGACCATCAGGAACATATTGAGGCAATACAAGGGCAATAAGATCATTACCGCCACCCACATTAGAAATACTACCGCCATTTTTCTTAAATGCCTCATCCGACTGCCACATTATGCGTTTAACGCGTGATTTTTCGTTAGCTGCCACCTGTATCGGGGTTGGCCATTTTTGCAGGCTATAACCTACGATAACGTTTTCTGGCAGCATCAATTGCAATTCTTGTGACTTCTTCCTGTAATCAAGAACAATATGGTTATTTCTTTCCACTAAGTCATAGCGACTGCCTGCCAGTGTACGCATAGAAGCAACACTCGCCGGCGAGAACTGATCACCAATGGGAATCCCAAACCGATAATTCAGGTTGGCCTGAAACAGGGTTTCACTGTGCCCGCTGCCGCCATATTTGTAATCCACCCCCATTGTTACCAGCGGGATCGGCGTATAATTCAGGCCAACTCTACCCAGACTGGGGTTTTTCTGTTTGCTGTCACGATTGAACAGCACAACGTTATCACCAAAGTATTGTTCAAAGCCTAACTTACCCCCCAGGTTTGGGTAAGCGGGTAAATAGAATTCGCCATGCAGATCAAAACCGTTAGCAGGGCGCTCTTCCCAATCCCGCTCTTTCAATGATTGACGCCAGTTGGTCAGACGCCAGTAGCTATTCGCAGAGAGTTTGACATAATCAGTCCAGGCTTCAGCTCCTACCCCAAGACGTTGGTTTTTACCAGTGACATCATGGTCAAAGAAAGTATTCAACCCATACATCCAACTGGGGGTGAAATAACGTCCGCCCAGACCGACGTTCACGGTATGGCGGCTGTCTTTATGGCGATAACCAAATTGGGAGAAAACCAGCCAATCAGCTTTATTGTCATAGAACGGAAGCAACAAATCCAGAGAACCGTTATCCAATTTGCCTTTTCTATCAAGGGCAAAATTAATTCTGGCTGTACCAAACTGCGATAACCATCGCTGAGTTTCGTTGGATATGGTTCCGTTAATTTTTCCTAACGCATAGGCTTTCGCCTGTTCTGTCAGTTGGGAAGGGGAAGACGACAAGACTTGGCTCACCGTCTGAATATTTTGTGCAATTAAACCGGCGGTTTCATCACCTCTCTCATTTAAGTTATTTGTATTTGCCACTGCTTGTTGTTCAGTGTTTCTTTCACCTATCGCCAATGAGTTCATTGAGATAAATGGCAAAAACAGTGAACCTATATAGAAAAACCACTTAATAGACTTATTTCTATTATAAAAGCCCATATATAATACCTCATGGAATATTTGATGTCCCAACACGCAATAAGAGTAAAAATTTAATCTTTTTGTACACTTAAAATAAGTTAGGATGCTTATTAATAACCTGCTTAATGAAATATTGTTATGAGCCGATAAGAGAAAGTTATCACTTACTGTTTTAATTCATTTTTAATGGATAATAATGACATAAGGCTCGAATCAGAATAAAAAGTTAGGCTGGATATTCAATACAATATGAGCAGGAAAAATTCCCCCATTAAAGCTATGAGGACGGGTGTCGTTGTAATACTCGACCGCACTGTGCGAGCATCTGTCTTCTTTCGGCTCCAACCTGGACCTCCCTTTTTCCATAAATCTTTTCATTCATAAGTATCAGTTTTTCTCGTTGTATCTCTTTGTCAGAAAAGTCTATAGTCCGCACCACTCAAGGTTATTGAGTGACTTACCTACTGCTTAAATCACCAAGATATATTCCAGTCCTTGGCATATATCGTGACCGCCATTCGGCAAAAATTTGATGAGAAGCAGCGCATTTCTGGCTGATTTTTTATGTGGAGACGACAGTAGTGAAACTGCTGCGCAAGAATGACAGTGCATTTGTACCTGTCACCGGATTGACTGTTTTTGCAATTGCTTCTGGTTACCTAATGAGCTTACTTCCGCTGTCAATGGCAAATTTCAGTATTGATACGGCTTATGCCAGTTGGTTAGCCAGTGCTTATTATACCGGTTTATTAATCGGGTCAATAATGATTGAGCCTGTTATCGCCAGGATAGGTCACCGATTTTCATTTATTGTTTTTTTGTTGCTTTTATCGGCAACTGTCATCGTATTACCTTTTTTTCCAAATAAAGAAATTTGGTTACTTGTGCGGTGCATTGCCGGTGTGGCCGTTGCTGGTATCTTTGTTGTGGTCGAATCCTGGCTATTGATCGGCGATAACCCCAAAGAACGCGCTAAACGCCTAAGCTTTTATATGACTTCCCTTTACGGGGGGACAACTGTAGGGCAATTATTGATTGGGCCTATCGGCACGCAGGGGATACTCCCCTTTATGGTGATTTCGGCACTGCTGTTTGTCGCGATTTTGCCCCCATTATTCGTTCGTCATGGTCAGCCTCCTGCTCTCCACCACCAAAGTATCTCGCTGAGAAAAATCACTGAATTCAGTAAACCCGCGATTGTTGGCTGCATGACATCCGGTATCGTTATGGGCACTATCTATGGTTTGATGCCTTTATCACTAAGTCAAAGTCATTTCAGTACTGATCAAGTCGGTGTATTGATGGCAGCCATTATTCTGGGCGGAATGGTCATACAACCGATTATCAGCAAGCTGTCCGTCATCATGAGCAAAACTTTCCTATTGGCAATGGTTTCATTATTGGGTGTATTCGCTGTAGGGCTGACTTATCTCTTTGAACATTACATTGTCATGATAGTGGCATTGGCTCTTTTGGGAATGTCGTCTTTTGCACTGTATCCCATTGCAATCACCCTTGCCTGTGACAAGCTGGATGCATCCTATATTGTAGCGGCAAGCCAAGCCATGCTGTTAAGTTACAGTATCGGTTCTGCCCTTGGACCACTGAGCGCAGGCCATTTTATGTTACAGCACTACTTTAAAGTTCAGCACAATGGGCTGATGAGTTTCTTTTTCATCGTGTTATTGGCTACTGCGATTTATATGTTGCTGGCGAGTTTGTGCCGCAAAGACCGTGTATTAGCAAGCTAATGAAAAATAAGCTAGATTCTTCCATACTGGTTATTGACAATACCAGACATATTCCCACCAAAAATAGAAGCTATAAATTATGTTAGCCAGTTGCATGTTCTTAACAGAAAAAATTAGAGATATGAAATGAAAATACAACAAGCCACCAACGCTGATTTTTTGACACTAATTCAGATTTGGGAAGCCTCTGTACTTGCTACGCATGATTTCTTGCCCAAAGCTATGATTGAGGTTTTACGCCCACAAATCCTTAACGATTATTTGCCCAATCTCACTGTTTATAAGGCGGTAGATGAACAAAATAATATCGTAGGATTTATTAGTACCGATCAACATCGTGTAGAAATGTTGTTTATTGCGCCACAAGCGCGGGGAACAGGGATCGGTAAGATGTTATTGCAATTTGCTATTAATAAGTTACAGATCAAAGAGTTGGATGTAAACGAACAAAATACACAAGGCGTCGGCTTCTACCAATATATGGGATTTCAGGTATTTTCCCGCTCAGAGCTTGATGGACAAGGAAATCCATTTCCTCTATTACATATGAAACTGGTTTGAAAGCCTCAAGATGTTAAAAAAATATATATAAATAAGATAAATACATAAATAATACTATTTACTATAAAAAATAAATAAATTTAAAGTAATGGCGTATTTTGTAAACATTGGAGTAGATTTTGATAAATCAATGATATAATGAAGCCTGTCTATCCCCATCACCTTTCAAGTTACAGCTTTGTCAGCTACGTTCATTCCCCTTAGTCACGTAGTTTTAAACACAGAGTTCGCTATATTCTTGGGGAACTTTTTCCCTTGCCACCGTGCTACAACTTGAAATCCAGTGGGTATAAATATTTTTTATTTTTGTTGAGTTTGAATATTAATGAGTAAATTACAACAACCTTCGCCTTCAGGAATGAAACTGTTTGCTGATCTTATCGGAAAACGTACTATGCCAGGGGTATATTGGCATTCCTCCAGCTATCGCGCTAAATTTGCCCTACGCAGTCTTCTGACTCCTGTTTCTACATTAAAGCTTTTGAATGGTATCACCAGAACGCCACATTATTTGGATATTCTGAAAAAACAACCCAGTTGGCCTTGTAAATTACATCGCCCATACTTAAGCATTAATTTTAAGCGCGACCAGATTGTCGGCGCCCTGAATGATCATTATCAAATATTATTCAAACAGTTAAAATCTACTGTTATTAGCCGGATTTTTGATGTTCATGATTATTTACTGGCAACCATTCAAGGAAAAAATGAAACATTTCTGATATATATTGATGCACTGGATAACCTGAATAAAGAAGGTGAACTCTCTCTCTATATAACTACCGCAGAGAATGTCACTCTGGCCAAATGCGCCTTCACTTTATTAACGATTGATCGCAAACAGACACTCTTTATTGGTGCACTACAAGGGCCGACTAAAGGGGATAATTCTCTGGAGATTATCCGCCATGCGACTAAAGAGTGTTATGGACTATTCCCTAAGCGCCTGTTGATTGAGGCTATTTGTCGTTTTGCCGATCATATGAATTGTGAGCAGATCTTGGCAGCCAGTAACGAGACTCATATCTACCGTAGCATCCGTTATTGGCATAAAAAGAAAAATCAGATGGTGGCCGATTACAATTCTTTCTGGGAATCGCTAAGTGGCATCAGAAAGGAAAACAATGAATTCCATCTGCCATCATTCATAGAAAGAAAATCTTTGGATGAGATCCCCAGTAAAAAACGCGCCGAATATCGTCGTCGCTATCAATTACTGGATGATCTGGAAAACAATATCAAGGCATCCCTGGAGACCGCCTGATTTCTACCAGAAAAAAAGACAAATCGACACTCAACGTGGCTTCGTCATTAACCAGGTAAGATGCGTTTTAATGGCGGGCCATTCATTGAACAGAATGCTATAAACGCAAGTATCCCTTATCGAACCATCTTTGGCACGTAAGTGATGACGCAAAATACCATCCAGTTTTGCTCCCAATCGTTCTATCGCCTTGCGGCTTTGATGATTTAAAAAATGGGTACGGAGTTCCACTGCAACACATTCCAGTTCCTCAAATGCATGCTGCAACAGTAAAAACTTTGCTTCCGTATTAATCGCAGTACGTTGGACAGAATGCGCATACCATGTAGAGCCAATTTCCAAGCGGGGAATATTCGCATCGATATTCATATAAGTTGTCATACCAACTGCCATCCCCGTTGCATTATTGATAACAGCAAAAGGCAACATACTGCCCTTGGCGTGCAGGGTTAAACGACGTTCAATTTCCGCATGAACATTGACGGGATCAGGCACACTGGCATACCACAGTTTATGTAGCTGTCCATCCTCAATAGAACGAACAAATTCATCATGTCTAGCATGTGACAAAGGTACTAAAGTCACACTTTTTCCGGTTAACGTAACCCAATCGGTTATTTTTCCCATAATGACATTCCCCCACATTTATTTCTATCACACTTATTTCTATCACACTTATTTCTACCAAGACTTAATTCCACCATTCTTATCGATCATTACGGAAGAATATATTCACAGTATGCACAGTTAAAAACATGCGACAATCATAAATAAGAGGCATTTCTCGCCTCAATAGATTTTCATTAAGGTGCCATTGAAGCTCTATTTCATGATATTTGTCACAATCAATTAACAAAGTGGTTCCAATAACGCCGGAACTGTCTAAATTTGATCATAATCTCATCCGACCACTTGGCTGTTTAGCCCCATACAGAAAACAATAATATTTTTTGAGCTACCAAATATTTGATGGAGAATGCAATGAGCAATTACCCTCACCTGCTTGCACCGCTGGATTTGGGCTTTACCACACTAAAAAACCGTGTATTGATGGGTTCAATGCACACTGGGCTTGAAGAGCATCCCGATGGTGCCCAACGTCTGGCGCAATTTTATGCAGAACGGGCTGCGGGAGGAGTCGCACTGATTGTGACCGGCGGTATCGCACCAAACCCGCAGGGCGTTGTTGCCGCAGGAGCAAGTGTCCTGAATAGTGAAGACCACCTGCCCCACCACAAGCTTATTACAAAGGCGGTACATCAGGCTGGGGGAAAGATTGCTTTGCAAATCCTGCATGCCGGACGCTATAGCTACCAGAAACATTCCGTTGCGCCTTCGGCCATTCAAGCGCCTATTAACCCCTTTATGCCTAAAGAAATGTCTGAGCATGACATCCAGCAGACAATAAAGGATTTTGCCCACTGTGCCCAACTGGCACAACGAGCAGGCTATGATGGCGTGGAAATCATGGGTTCAGAAGGTTATCTCATCAATCAGTTTCTGGTCACACGCACCAATCATCGACAGGATAAATGGGGGGGAACCTTCGAAAATCGCATGCGTTTTGCGATAGAAATTGTCAAAGCTGTCCGCGCTATCACGGGGGAACGTTTTATCATCATCTACCGCCTTTCCATGCTGGATTTAGTGGAAGATGGATCTAATTGGCAAGAGATTGAACAACTGGCACGGGAGATTGAAAAAGCAGGGGCATCCATTATCAATACCGGCATCGGTTGGCATGAAGCCCGTATCCCAACAATTGCCACAATGGTGCCCAGAGCCGGATTTAGCTGGGTTACACAAAAATTAATGGGGAAAGTCAGCATCCCTCTAATTACGACCAACCGCATCAATAATCCCCAGGTTGCCGAACAAATTCTCAGTGAAGGCTGCGCCGATATGATTTCTATGGCGCGTCCGTTTCTCGCTGATGCCGAATTTGTATTGAAAGCTGAACAAAACCGCGCTGATGAAATCAACACTTGCATAGGCTGCAACCAAGCCTGTTTGGATAGGATCTTTGTCGGCAAACTGACGTCTTGTCTGGTTAATCCACGCGCCTGCCATGAAACTGAATTCATTGCCACTCCGGTAAAAGCCCCCAAAACTATCGCTGTCATCGGTGCCGGACCGGCGGGATTATCCTTTGCTGTCACAGCAGCCAGCCGAGGACACCATGTCACGCTATTTGAACGAGACAACCAAATCGGCGGACAGTTTAATATCGCCAAACAGATCCCTGGAAAAGAAGAATTCCATGAAACCTTACGCTATTTTGAACGCCAATTAGCATTAAATGGTGTCAAAGTATGCCTTAACCATACTGCAACTATCGACCAACTTTTATCATTTGATGAAGTGGTCATCGCAACAGGGATTATGCCTCGCATCCCCAATATTGATGGTATTGAACATAAAAAGGTACTGACTTACCTTGATGTATTGAAACATAAACGGCAAGTCGGAAAACGTGTCGCCATTATCGGTGCCGGAGGCATTGGTTTTGACACCGCGGAATATCTCAGTCAAAACGGGCAAAGCACCAGCCTGAGTAGCCATGCTTTTAGCCATGAGTGGGGCATTGATCGGACAATTATGCATAGGGGGGGATTACGTCCCGAAGGTGCCCAGGTAGAGCGTTCCCCGCGTAAAATCTATCTGCTGCAACGCAAGGATTCCAAGGTCGGGGATGGCTTAGGAAAAACCACAGGTTGGGTACATAAAACCAGCCTGTTAATGCGAGGGGTCACTTTGTTAAACAGCGTTCAATATTTGAAAATTGATGATCAGGGGCTGCATATTCGTCGTGGCGATGAACAACAATGCCTGGAAGTCGATAATGTGATTATTTGCGCAGGACAAGAGCCACTGAAAGCACTCTACCAACCGTTACAAACAATGGGAAAAAGTGTACATCTCATTGGTGGTGCCGATATTGCCGCTGAGTTAGATGCACGCAGGGCAATCGCTCAAGGAGCTCAATTGGCGCTTAAAGCGTAGATCAAATCTCAAAGCAAGAACGGTGATAATTTATGCTAAACCCATTATCACCGTTCTTATTCCCGCTATTCGCCATTAACGCTGCGCCAGTTGATCAGCCGCTGAGCGAGACTCTTCGGCCTGACAAGCGGCTGCGGTAAACAGCACATCGGTAGAAGAATTCAGCGCAGTTTCAACAGAATCTTGCACTACACCGATGATCATACCCACTGCAACAACCTGCATGGCTATTTCATTGGAAATACCAAACATACTACATCCTAGCGGAATCAATAATAAAGACCCCCCAACAACCCCTGAAGTACCACATGCAGCAACAGCAGAAACTACGCTCAACAAAATGGCGGTTGGCAGATCAACATGAATATTCAACGTATTCACGGCGGCTAATGTCAATACGGTTATCGTCACTGCGGCTCCTCCCATATTGATGATCGCCCCCAAAGGAATAGAAATAGAATAAGTATCTTCATTTAAATTCATGCGACGACACATTGCTATATTAACTGGAATATTTGCCGCAGAACTACGAGTGAAGAATGCGGTTATTCCACTTTCACGCAAGCAAGCAAAAACTAACGGGTAAGGATTACGACGAATTTTCCAAAAAACAATTAATGGATTAATTATTAAGGCAATAAAAACCATACACCCTAACAATACAGACAATAATTGCACATAATCTAATAAAACATTAAACCCTGTTGTTGCAATCGTTGAAGATACCAATCCAAAAATACCAATAGGTGCAAAACGAATAATCACACGCAAAACTTGCATTACTGCTTCTGCTAGATCATGGACTATAAATTTAGTTGATTCTTTTCCATGACGTAAAGCGATACCTATTCCTGTTGACCATGCTAATATACTGATATAGTTGGCATTGATAAGTGCATCAATGGGGTTAGCTACTATATTGAGCAATATCCCTTTCAGAACTTCAATAATATTTTCTGGTGGTAATATCTGAATATCATTGGTCACTAACGTCAACGTCGATGGAAACAGCATACTACCAATTACAGCTACAATCGCTGCCAAGAAAGTTCCTAAAAGATATAGGAACAGTATGGGACGAATGCTACTTTTTTGGCCTGCTTTATAATTTGCAATCGCGGACATAACCAATACCCATACCAGAACAGGTGCTGCCGCTTTTAATGCTCCTACAAAAAGTGTCCCTAGTAATTCGACTGATTTAGCCACAGAAGGAGCCAACCATGCCAGTAATATTCCAGCAATTAAACCGATAGATATTTGTGTAACGAGGCTTCCTCGTATAACATAGTGTGCAAAGCCTTTTTGTTTTTTTTCCATAGTCTTTCCAATTGATATTTATACTTAATGAATCTGCCTGTATTTATATTTACTTTTTCAAGACAAGAAAATTTGAAAAGCCATAATCAATCCAACAAACAAAAATATCAACACTTAGTAACAAAATACTCACACTTA
Source organism: Xenorhabdus eapokensis (assembly GCF_001908105.1). Next base: position 50,436 of record NZ_MKGQ01000009.1, on the reverse strand, counting down.
TGTGATCAAAACGACAACCTTTGCCATTTCAAATAAATTAGCACATGCATTAACTTTTTAAGGCAAATCACTTTCCACAACTTAATAACAATTTAAAACCATTTAACCATCAAAAATAATCAGTTAAAAATGTTCACATTGTAAATGAATAAATAGTTATTCCTCTACATCACTAAAACAACTGAAATTTTGATGATTTGATATAATAACAATAGTTATTGTCAGAATAGGAAAATATATACCAATCTCACTTCAATATGCATGTAATATCTCCCCGCAAAGCGGGGAGAAATCAGGTTTCATATCGTGTTGTAAATTGCAGCTTGAAGTTTAATGCGTATAAACACCAGCCTTGCAATAAGGGAAAAACTCATATATAAAAACGATCTCTACAAAATAAAAAATGAGGATCAACATGTTTATTAATGTAACTAACAATCATCAAAATATAACAACCAATGAGATTAAAACAAACATTATTAAAGAAATGAAAGATAATAACTTTGTATATCTAAAAGCTGATCACTCTATGAAACTAATAAACAAATACATAAAGAATCGATCATTTGATATTGATAAATTTGTAAACAGCTGGAATAAGTTAGAACTTGATAAGTATATGGGTGACGGCGGTCAATATAGGAGAAGAAGATATTCAACATTAAGTTCCTATGTTAACTCAAAAGAAATAACACTCGAACCTCATCAATCTCACTTTCAAACAAAACACTATAACAATCTAAATGGAGATATAGAAAGGCATTATGAACCAATAAAAGACGAAATAATAAAAAGTGAAATCATGCAAGGTATTTTTCATTTATCACATGATTTATTTACAGAACTATCACCAAAAGGTAATTGGCATATAGAAACTCATCAATTTAGAATTGAAGTAACAGATAGTCAAATCGGAAAACCAACACCAGAGGGGATACATAGAGATGGTGTAGATTATGTTTTCATGCTATGCATAAACAGAATAAATTGTATTGGAGGCGAAAGTACTATTTATGACAAGAATAAAAATAAGTTAATATCTTTCACCATGAAAAATGCTTTTGAACTGGTAATGCTCAATGATAAAGAACTATTTCATGGAGTTAGTTCTATCTCCAGAAAAGATAAAGAAAAAAAAGCAGTAAGAGATATGCTTGTAATAACTTTCAGAAAAAAATAAGAGTAATAAAATGATTGAATTATTTGCTATTGCGACAGTAACTATTTTAGCGGTTATTAGTCCTGGAGCTGATTTTGCCATGATAACAAGAAATAGTCTTATTTATGGTCGTAAATCTGGGATTTACTCATCATTAGGAATATCTACTGGAGTCTTAGTTCATGTTTTTTATACTCTTATTGGCATCGGAGTATTAATAAGCCAAACACCCAGTCTTTTCTCTATAATAAGAATCGTAGGTGCATTATATCTAATATACATAGGTTATAATACTTTCATAAGTAAGAATACTGCTTTTGATAATAGTGAAAAATCAGAAATTATAGGAAATTTTGATTCTTTCAAGAATGGTTTTTTTACTAATGCCTTAAATCCAAAAACAACCTTATTCGTACTTAGTGTTTACACGCAAATTGTAAGTTCTTCAACGCCATTATACATCCAAATTTTGTATGGGATATTTATGTCTTTTTCTCATTTAATATGGTTTAGTTTTGTTGCTTATTTTCTATCCAGCAACAGATTAAGAGAAAAGTTATTAAATAAACAAAAAGCGATAAATATGGTTATAGGTATAGCACTTGCCATAATTGGTTTGTGGCTGATGATTTCACAGTTAATATAACAAAATCATTTCTCATAACAATTTCTATACATGAAGTATGTGATATGAAAACATTCACAGTCTCCTATACCTTTCTTCCAATTTGAAACTTTAGCTGTTCAATTGCCAACCCAGTCACATAGTCATCTTTGTGACTGGCATCTCATTTCTATGTCCTGTGACTCCAAATCTAATAGTATTGGACTAAAACCCATTTATTCACAACTAAAAGCCCTATCCATTACCAAAATCTTCTGTCTCGATACGGCTGATTTTGTTAAAGTGTGCCAGTCTATCTTTATGCCATCTTGAAGGGATTTCGAGATCATTTTATGACAACTGATATTAATAACTTTTGCTTACAAAGTATTTAATAGAAATTAACCATAAATGCACCATAAAAGTAAGATTTAATCCTTAATCCGTGTTTTAGGAACATTTGATGGAAATTGTAACAGACCTTATTTATGCACTCTGGCACCAAGATTACGAAACACTGGCTAATCCGTCGTTGGTATGGGTAATCTACATACTGCTATTTACCATCCTGTTTCTGGAAAACGGGATATTACCTGCGGCCTTTTTACCAGGCGATAGCCTGTTGATATTAGTCGGTGTCTTAATTGCAAAAGAAACCATGAGTTTCCCTGTAACATTAGTCATTCTCACCACCGGAGCCAGCCTCGGCTGTTGGATCGGATATCTTCAGGGAAAATGGCTTGGCAATACAAAATTAGTTCAGGGCTGGCTATCACATCTTCCTGCACATTATCATCAACGCGCACATAACTTATTCCATCGTCATGGCTTATCTGCCTTACTGATAGGTCGTTTTCTCGCTTTTATCAGGACATTGTTGCCAACACTGGCAGGACTTGCTGGGCTAAAAAATGGACGTTTTCAAATATTCAATTGGCTTAGCGGGTTCATATGGGTGGTTATTCTAACAACATTAGGTTATGCCCTTGGTAAAAGTCCTCTGTTCCGCCAGTATGAAGAATATCTGATGAGTTTTTTGATTTTGTTACCTGTGTGTCTATTGCTCATCGGGTTAATTGGCAGCCTGACTGTTATTTGGCGCAAAAAGCGCGCTAATAAACCTCTATCATAACGTTTTATTTTCCCTTTAGTTTCCCTGTGGTATGGTCGCGAAATATACCACAGGGAATTGATCTTTTGGTTCATCTAACTTTATCTATTCATCTTTGTCTCACAGCGACAGTCCTACTGTACTGCAGAACGCTTACTTGGATATCTCAACCATATTACTTAGTCTATCGTTCGGGAGTATTATGTTCTCCTTTTTGATGGTAAACTGAATTTTTTCACCTATACATTTTGCTCTTCGCAGAATCCGATAGGAGCAGAGAGGAATATCGGTCCAGTTTTGGCTGGCACCGTTGGTTTGCTGGTAGGTCTGGTTCATCACGAACGCTACTTCGTCGGAATCTCTAAGTTTCAGCACATCAGGAGAAAATAGCCTGACTGCATCATGGCTATCGCTGCTTCGACCAACCCAACCTTGCGTCTCGACAGCATTACCCACACCATAGTGCTTTCCCTGCCTACGGTAATCCTCGATCACATAGGGTTGTACACTATCGTCAGGGGCTTGCCAGTAAACCTTTTCGCGCACACGAACGTTTTTATGTCTTAGGTCCTCCAATACACCAGTACTGCTCGTCCAGATCAAATCGTGAGTAATGTGGCCACCGGCACCTTTTCTCATGTTGAGTGTATGGAATCCGATTATCTTGGGAGCTAATAGTTCAAGCAACCTAGGGCATTCTCTGATCAAATAGCTCCTCGTTTTTGAGTACTTCTTCCACCGTTCGGGTGATACTTTACTCATCACTGATACCAACTGTTCCACCCGGAAAGTATTCCCCCTACTGACCAGATTGACGACATCATGTAACTCACTATGTCGGATACGCTCATAGTGGGGGTTATCAGTTCTTAAAACTTTTTCAAATTCGGTAACCTGGAACATATGTTTCCTCCTGCAAACTCGTCTGGTTCACTGTCATTCAGCCAAAAAACATTATCACTTAATGTAAATCCGTGACAATTTTTCATCTATTCATACTTTCATCTCCTGATAAAAGCGTCTATGGTTGAAATTCATCCATCGTATATTTAAGGAGACAGGAAATGCCACAAAAGAAAAGCTCTGAAGATCTACGTGCTGAATTACAATCTCTTGCAGATACGCTAGAAGAAGTCCTCAATAGCTCCAGTGAAAACTCAAAAGCAGAGCTGGAAAAACTACGCAGCAAGGCAGAAAGAACGCTGAAAAATGCGCGTATGACGCTCAGTGAAGCGAGTGAGAAGCTGGTAGGTCAAACTAAAGAAATTGCAGGTCATGCGGATAGTTATGTTCGCGAAAATCCGTGGGCTGGTGTCGGTATAGGTGCTGCAATTGGGGTTGTATTGGGCGTTCTGCTTTCAAGGCGCTAATATGACCCAATCCTCTCACTCGAAAGGCCCTGGAAAAGGGCTATTTGATGCTGTACGGCGAGTAGCAGCAATTGCTGTTCATATAGTTGAAACTCGTATCCAACTCATTGCCGTTGAGTTGGAAGAGGGAACCGCAACACTGATACAATTGCTACTGCTGGTAGGATTGACATTATTATTCGCGGGCTTTGGTCTGATGTGCCTATTGCTGCTGATATTCTGGGCCACTGATCCAGCCTACCGAATAACGGCAATCGCTATCACGGCCGGAATGTTACTGCTCCTCGCCGTAGTTAGTGCAATATGGACGATAAAAAAGGCTCGAAAACTGACCTTTCTTAACGCAACTCGAACGCAATTGCATGTTGACCGCAAAATGCTGGAGGATGATTCTCATGAATAAATCGGGCTATCACCAGCGGAAGTTGCGAAAGCAGCAGCTATTAAAAGAGATCCAGCAACAGCGACAGTTAATTGCTGCATATAGCCGGAACTGGCTTGAAGTGATACAACCGTATGATAAGTTTTGGCAAACTCTTGTTGCTTTTAAGCCCTATGTTGCCATCGGTTCTGGCCTTGCCCTTCTTTATGGACTCCGCCATCCCAGGCAGTTTTATCGCTGGTCACGTCATATAATCAACATATTAGGGATCATTAAAATCGTACGAAACACCCTATACAAACATTAACATCAACGAACTTCTTCAAAAAAACTGCATGAAATAGTTAATATTCCTTACTATCAACCAATAACCTCCCTCTTTAGAATACTTCCCATCAGATAATGATTAACAAATTGTGCTATTCAGTCCACTTTTTGGACACTGAAATCTAAGCAGAGACTTATTTATCGCGACCGGCGGTATTTTGGGAGATAATAATGAAAAAATTTGAAGATAGTAGCCTATTAGTTGCCCGTATTTTAATATCCGTTCTTTTCATTATCGCAGGATATGGAAAATTAGGTAATGCCTATGCTGGAACGCAGGAATTTATGGAAGCCATGAAAGTGCCGGGTATTCTCTTACCACTGACTATCTTGCTTGAACTAGGGGGCGGACTTGCTGTGATGTTTGGCTTATTGACCCGCACCACGGCTGTGTTTACATTTATTTTTTGTATCCTGACCGCGATCCTGTTCCATAGCGATTTTTCAAATGACCTGAACATGACCATGTTTCTGAAAAACTTCTCCATCAGCGCAGGCTACCTGTTACTGGCGATGATGGGACCAGGAAGATTCAGTATTGACCATGTAATGAAGAAAAGTTGGTAATCGAAGAAAAACAGATCATTGCCCTTTTTATCGCCCCTGGCTGTGTATTTGCAGCAAGGGGCTTTTAATATTCGCTACATTCGCTTTATTATCTTGGCAGCATGCACCTTAATTGTTTTTCACGCATGTCATTGTTTAGCAAATAATTTAGGGATTTCACGCAAGCACCAAGACTTCGCTTCTCCCATACTATCACGCCGCCATGCCATGATAATGTTGGTTTCATGGCTGTATTCCGAACCAATCACCCGCAAACGACCTTCGGCAATATCTTGTTCCACCATAGGGTATGGCATAGTTGCCACTCCCAGTCCTGCCAAAAGCGCCTGACGTTTATTTTCCAGTGAACTCACCGTCAGGCGCGGTTGTTTATCCAATAACTTAACCGTCAACACCGGACGTTCCCTTGCCGTATCAGCAACAGCTATTCCACGATATTTCACCCATGTAGCATCAGACAAGGGTTCGGGTTCGTGATGAATAGGGTGATCTGCACTGGCAACATAGACATTGTTAATCGAATAAAGGGTCCGTGAATTCACTTCTGCTGACGGCCTGAAATGAAGATCAGGTGCAATCACAATATCAGCATATCCTGTTTCCAGACGCTCCCAGGCACCTGCCAATACTTCCGTCATTAACGAGAGTTGTGTATTCGATTTCGCCGCCAATTTATCCACGAGGGGAAACAGCGATGTCATTGGGAACAGCGCTTCACACACAATAGTCAGGTGTGTTTCCCAACCACGGGCGAGTGCTTCTGCATCTGCGGTCAATTTATCCGCAGCTTCAAGCAGTAACCGCCCTCGCTCCAATAGCATCCGGCCAACATTAGTAAATTTTGTGCGATGACCAGAGCGATCAAACAGTACAACGTCCAATTCCTCTTCCAATTTCTGCATGGTATAACTCAGCGCAGAAGGAACCCGACCCAACTCATCTGCTGCCGCAGCAAAACTTCCCCGTCGATCTATCGCATCCATTACCCGCAGGGATTCCAAGGTAAGCGCGCGCTCTTTGCCCATATTTTTCTCAATCAGGAATTTTGAATATAGCCACCAGATTAACTGGCTAACATTTCAACGTCCAGATAAAGAAAAAGCCCTATAAAGCATCTGCTCTATAGGGCCGAATCTGTGAAGTTGACCGATAAGCCGGGTTCTGTCTTGGACAGCCATTCATCTAGGCCAGCACTTGCGCACTGGCTCAAGCAACCTACCCGGGTTCGGTACGGGCCGTACCCTATGAACCCCTATTTGGTCTTGCTCCGGGTGGAGTTTACCGTGCCACGAACTGTTGCCAGCCGCGCGGTGCGCTCTTACCGCACCCTTTCACCCTTACCTGATCCCAAAATTGCTTTTACAAACAAAGCCAGGCCATCGGCGGTTTGCTCTCTGTTGCACTAGTCGTAGGCTTTCACCTCCCAGACGTTATCTGGCACCCTGCCCTATGGAGCCCGGACTTTCCTCCCCTTTACTTCTCCCGAAAGAGCAGTAAAGCAGCGACTGTCTGGTCAACTCCGGCGCGGATTATAAGAGGTTTACTATCCAATGTATAGGGTTTTCACGCGTCTTCTTCGATTTGTCCCGACGTCGTGTTTTGATCAAGTGCATAACGATACAAGGCATTTTTCTTCACACCGTGGATCTCTGCCGCCAAGGCTGCCGCCTTTTTCAATGGCAGCTCTTTTTGCAGCAGTGCCAATGTCCGTAAGGCTTCCTGTGGCAAGCTATCTTCGGCAGGCTTATGATACCCTTCCACAATCAGAACCATTTCTCCGCGGCGACGAGTTTCATCTTCCTTAACCCATGCCAGAAGTTCACCGGCGGGCATTCCTTGAATCGATTCCCACGTTTTGGTTAATTCCCGTGCCAACACGATATAGCGATCTGCACCCCAGACTTTCACAATATCTTCTAAACTGTCCAACAGACGGTGTGTCGATTCGTAGAAAATCAGCGTACGCGGCTCTTGTGCTAACTCACGCAGGGTATCCTGACGTCCTTTACTTTTCGCAGGCAAGAAACCTTCATAGCAAAAACGATCTGAAGGCAAGCCAGCAGCAGACAGTGCTGTAATTGCCGCACAAGGGCCAGGTAGTGGAACCACATTGATACCGGCTTCACGGCAACGGCGAACCAGATGATAGCCCGGATCGTTAATCAACGGCGTACCAGCATCAGATACCAAGGCGATGCTCGCTCCTTGTTCGAGTTTCGTAAGCAATTGATCTGCTTTTTGCTGTTCATTATGATCGTGAAGTGCGAACATGCGCGCATTAATGGCAAAATGTTGAAGCAACAAGCCAGTGTGTCGCGTATCTTCGGCTGCAATCAGATCGACATGTTTAAGAACTTCAAGAGCACGCTGAGTAATATCCCCCAGATTTCCAATAGGGGTTGGCACAACATATAGCGTGGATGTCGTAACCACTGCTCGATTGGTTTGATTCATTGTTTCATCCGAATGACCGATTTAAAATTGAGCATCTTTGAAAAAAACATCACTGGATACAGTATGCTTCCCTCAATTTTTGTGCGTTTAAAAACTGGTTTAATCTATACAGCGCTGCTGTCAACTATGATTATTGCAGGGTGTACCATGCCCGAACAGCAAGGGCAACCAACTTCTAAGCCTCAGGATAAGATCAGCGCAGAGATTAACCGCTATCAGGCCATTATTGACGCAGCACATAATCAGCCATCGTTGGATGTGATCCGTGCTTATATCGCATTGGCTTCCTACGCCCCAGATGAAGCTGCCCGCCAGAAAAATCTCGATGAGACCTGGCAATTACTGACGCAACTCTCCCCACAGCAAATGAGCGAATTGGTGATTAATGCCAATGAATATACGTTGCAGGGCTGGCTTGATTTACTCAATACCTATCAGACCAATAAACAGGATCTTGATAAACTGCGCCTCGCTATTCATGATTGGCAAACCCGTTATCCAAACAACCCGGCGGCACACAGTTTACCTACTGTCCTGCAACAAATGTTACAGGGAGCCAGCGGCAGCCATGCCACCATTGGATTATTTCTGCCTTTGAGCGGTCCGGCTAAAATATTTGGTGACGCTATTCGCCAAGGCTTCCTTGATGCCCAAAAAGGATTACCAAAGCCATCATTACCAAAACCGTCATTGCCAGAATCATCGTCGCCAAAATCATTATTGCCAGCAAACGACATCGATCCAAACGGTGCTGTTAACGCCGAGTCCTCTGCCAACCCTGAGAATGCCAGCACTGCAAACTCAGGGAATACTGGTACTGCCACAACTGAACCGGAAATAGGTGCGATCACAGATACAGCATCCCCAGAGACAACATCTCCGACAACCACAGCCTCTTCTACAATTAATGATGCTCCTGTCAATGATCAGACTATAAAAGTCTATGACACCAACAGCCAACCCCTTACCGAGCTACTGGAACAGGCTAAACAAGATGGTGTCACTCTGGTGGTTGGACCTTTACTGAAACCCAATGTGGAACAACTAGCTCAAATTGAAACTCCACTAAATATTCTGGCGCTCAATGAACTCGATATGCCACAAAGTCGGCCGAATATCTGTTATTTCTCACTCTCTCCTGAAGATGAGGCGAAAAATGCCGCCATGCATATCTGGCAACAGCAAAAGCGCAACCCCTTAGTGTTGATACCTCGCACCGAATTAGGCAGCCGAGTTGCAAAAGCCTTTGCACAAGAGTGGCAAAAGCTGGGTGGTCAGACGGTATTGCAACAATCTTTTGGTACGCTGGATGAAATGAGGCAATCCATGAATCGTGGTATTGGCATTCGTTTGTCGGGTACGCCGGTTATTTCCACAACCCCAGCAATGGCTCCCATCGATGCCGTTTATATTGTCGCAACAGCAAATGAACTGACAATGATCAAGCCAATGATCGATATGGCAATCAGCTCCCGTAAAAAGCCAGCACTGTATGCCAGCTCACGCAGTAATAAAGCTGGTTCAGGCGCTGATTTCCGCCTGGAAATGGATGGCATGCAGTTTAGCGACATTCCATTGCTGACAGGCATAAATGTGCCGTTAATACAGCAAGCAGCCAAAAAATTCACCAATGATTATTCGCTGATGCGTCTCTATGCAATGGGCATTGATGCGTGGTCACTGACCAATCAATTTACGCAAATGCAGCAAGAAATGGGCTTTCATTTGAGCGGTGCTTCGGGGGAACTATCCGTGATGGATAACTGTACTATCTTGCGTCAGTTGCCTTGGATGCAATTCAATAATGGGCGCATAATCCTTGAAAATGCCAATAACACCGAAAATACCAATAGCACGGAAGGGATCGTGGCCATTTCAGAATGAAAAAACCAACAGGCAATCGCTACGCACTGGGACGCCATTATGAACATCAGTCTAAACTGTTCTTGCAAAAACAAGGGCTTGTTTTTGTTGCTGAGAATGTAAAAATTCGGGGCGGGGAAATCGATCTGATTATGCGTGACAGGCATACATGGGTATTCGTTGAAGTTCGTTTCCGCCGAAATGCGCAATATGGTGGCGCCATTGCTACAATTACTCAAAGTAAGCGCAGGAAGCTCTTGTATACAGCTGCTGTCTGGCTGTCCCGACGCAATGAATGTCTGGAAACGGCATCATGCCGCTTCGATGTTTGTGCAATAACAGGACAGAAATTTGAATGGCTGAAAAATGCCTTCACCCTGAATGAGAACCTATTTCAATAGGTTCTCAATTTTATCGCTAAGTAAATAATTCCAATATACATAGGTCATAACGTGCTGGATAGAATTAAAGTCTGTTTTACAGAAAGTATTCAAACTCAGATCGCAGCAGCAGAAGCATTACCCGACGCAATATCACGCGCCGCGATGATGATGGTGCAATCACTGCTAAGCGGCAACAAAATTCTTTGCTGTGGTAATGGTGGATCTGCCGCAACGGCACAACGTTTTACTGCCAGCATGATCAATCGTTTTGAAACGGATCGACCAAGTCTGCCAGCCCTGTCGTTGAATACTGATAATGTGGTGATCACCGCTATCGCTAACAGTAAACAGCCTGACGAAATCTACGCTAAACAAGTCAGAGCCCTGGGACAAGCGGGGGACGTCTTGCTTGCGATTTCTACACATGGAAACAGTCGAGATATTATTAAAGCGGTGGAAGCTGCTGTTACACGTGATATGACGATCGTTGCACTGACGGGTTACGATGGCGGTGAACTGGCGGGGTTACTCGGTCCTCAGGATGTTGAGATACGTATTCCCTCACATCACAGCGTCAGGATCCAAGAAGTTCATATGTTGACAATCAACTGTCTGTGCGACTTAATCGACAACACGTTATTCCCTCATCAGGATGAATAAGGAGCCAATTCATGCGGTTATTTTCTCTATTATTGGTATGTTTCAGTGTCATGTTGTTACAAGGATGTATTGGTGCAGCTGTCGTAGGTTCCGCTGCAATTGCCACAAAAGCCGGTTCCGATCCGCGAACCATTGGGCAACAAGTTGACGACACTACGCTGGAAGCCCGTGTCAGCAATGCCATCAGCAAAGATCCACAAATTAAGGCACAAGCCCGCGTGGCGGTGACTGTATATCAAGGCAAGGTTCTTTTAACTGGGCAAAGCCCCAATATGGCTCTGGCCGAACGGGCAAAACAGATGGCTGCAAAAGTAGGAGGCACTGACGTGATATATAATGAGATCCGTCAGGGCAATCCCATTACTCTAGGCACGGCCTCCACTGATGCTTGGTTAACAACCAAAGTGCGCTCCAAAATTTTAACCAGTGATGCCGTGAAATCATCCAGCATCAAAGTAGTGACAGAAGATGGTGAAGTCTTTTTGTTTGGCATCGTCACCCAACAAGAGGGATCTGCGGCGGCGAAAATCGCCAGCGAAACCAGTGGCGTAAAACGTGTCACAACCGCATTTACTTATCTGAACTAAAAATCATCATTAGGGCGGCATCAATCAATACCGCCCGCTCTCACATCCTGTACTCGACTCCCACTTCAAGTTATTTTGCTTTAAGTAATTCACACCCCCCATTAACTGTATTTGCCGCAAAATCCATTGCTGACGTTGCAGTATGTACCTGGAAGGCGCATTGACTTTATAACGATGAGGGTTTGGCAATACAGCAGCAAGCAATGCCGATTCTGTAGCTGTCAATCGACAGGCAGGCTTGCCAAAGTAATGCTGAGCCGCTTCCTCAACCCCAAAAATACCGTTGCCAAATTCAGCAATATTGAGATAGACCGTTAAAATACGTTTCTTTGACCAGAGTAATTCCAGTGCGGCCGTCATTCCCGCTTCTAATCCTTTTCTTACCCAACTACGACCTTCCCAGAGAAATAAATTTTTGGTTGTTTGCTGGGAAATTGTCGATGCTCCTCGAATTCGCTTCTCATATTTTTTGTTATATGCCACAGCAGTTTCGATAGCCTCAAAATCAAATCCCCAATGTTTTGGGAATTTTTGATCTTCTGCTGCAATGACAGCTAGCGCCATATAAGGTGAAATATGATTCTGATCCGTCCACGAAGAACGAGAAACATAAGATAAATTAATTGACATTAAAGCAGAGACTTGCCTCTCTATCATCATCATAGAAAACGGCACGGGCAAAAATGAAAAGGCGATTACAGCAACAAACCACAAAACCGTGATCGACACGACAATTCTTTTCAGCCAGCGCCACAATATTGAAAAAGAATTTCTCATCCGATTACTCAATAATTTCCAATATTTTTCTAACCAATTTATCAATTCCTTTTTCTGCCTGAGCCAAAGATTCTGCGAGCATATAAGCGGGTGTTGTTACAATTTTGTTTTCAAAATCAATGACAATATCATCAACAGGGCACGCCACATGTATCCCTCCCATTTTCTCTATTTGAGTCACCGTTGCTGGATCGTTACCGATGGTTACTTTTATCGGTTTGCCTAATATTTTAGATACCATAACAGGGGCAATGCACATGAATCCCATTGGTTTACCTTGTTGATGCATATTTCGCACTATACTCAACAATTCTTTATTTATTTCACAATCTGATCCTTTGAATGCGAAATTACATAAATTCTTGGCCGCACCAAAACCACCAGGAATAATTAGCGCATCCAGCTCATCAATATTAACTTTAGATAAAGGCTGTATATTTCCACGTGTCAGGCGAGCTGATTCTTCCATTATGCAGCGACTTTCTGACTTCTCTTCTCCGTTAAGGTGATTAATAACATGATGTTGTAATTCATCTGGCGAAAAAAAAGACACTTCAGCGCCAAGACGGCTTAAAGAGAGCATAGTGAGAACTGATTCGTGAATTTCACTTCCATCGTACACACCACATCCACTTAATATAACGGCAACAGATTTCATATTTCTCTCCATTTGTAGTAGATTAATGCTTAACCCCTTAGAGGGTTAAACACCAATCTTCATCACAGATTTTAATGAATCTTGTAACAAAAATTCTTATCTTTGCTATGTTGATACTTGTATTCTGTGTGAAAGAATTCTTTAATGACTCGCATCGAAAACAAACCTTAGATAAGCGGGTAAACAAGTTTCCCTGGTGTTGGCGCAGTATTAGCGCACCCCAACTTCGGTTGGGGTTATTTTTTTGTAACGCTTGATAACCAATTTCTTAATATTTCCATATCTTGCTTCCATTCCAACTTTAACTCATCCACCCATTCCTGAACATTATCCCACCACGCAGGTAAATCCGGTGACTGAATCTGCTGAGCCAATTGCTGCAAATGGCGTAACCCTACTGAACCAGCCGCTCCTTTGATCTTATGTGCCTCTTCCGTAATGCCTTTTTGATCTCTGGCAGTCATATTGGAATCCAGCAAGGCAAGGTAATTTGGCATCATGGTTTCAAAAATAACCAGGTTGTCTGTGATCATTTTTGGCCCAACTAATTCGATATATTGGTTAAGCATCTCCGTATCCAGCCGCTCTTCCTCCTGATTCACAAGGTCAACTTCAACTAAGGTGTTGTCAGAATCAGTTCCCTTACCCCAATACTTTTCAATCACGGCAGTCAACGCCTTGACAGATAACGGCTTATTGAGCACATCATTCATACCCGCATCAAGGTATTCTTTTTTATCTTTTAATACATTAGCCGTCAGCGCGATCAAAGGAGGCAACGATTGAGAAGAGTAACGTTGATGCAATTGGCGGGAAATATCCAACCCCGTCATATCCGGTAATTGGATATCCAGTAACACTAAGTCATATTCATCAGGATCAAACATTGCCAGTGCATCATGGCCATTCATGGCAACATCCACACTGTTCCCTAATTTCTCCAGTACCGAACGGGCTACAATGACGTTCAATTCAATATCTTCTACCAATAAGATATTCAATGCTGGTAATGGCATAATATCTTGTTCAGCCTTCCCTTCCGGGTGTTCATTAATAGCTGGGGCAACGACAGATAGGGTAAAGCAAGAACCTTTGCCTAACGTACTGTTCACTACAATGTCCCCTCCCATGCTTAGGGCAAGACGCTTCGAAACCGCAAGGCCAATTCCGGTTCCGGTGGCAGGACGCCCGCCAGCACTGTCTTTAACCTGGTAGTACATGGCAAAGATTTTTTCCCATTCGTCAGCAGGAATCCCAATGCCGGAATCTGTCACTTCAAAGAATAGGCGTTCTTCTTCACACCAGATACGAACTTTAATTTCACCTTCTGGCGTAAATTTCACGGCATTACTAATCAGGTTCCACAAAATTTGTCGCAAACGGGTTCCATCCGTCAGCACTTTTGTGGGTAATGGCAACTCTGGCTCCAGAACAAATTTAATCCCCTTCGGCTGCGCTAATAAACCTGCAATATTTTCTAAATCTGTCATGAAACCCGTGAAATCAATCGGTTGGTTATCAAGTTGGATTTTGCGGCGCTCAATTTTATCTAACTCTATAATATCATTAAAAATATTACCCAAAGTAATGGCGCTGACATGGATTGTTTCCAGGTATTTACGTTGTTCTGGTGTTAAGTCGGTATCCATCAGAATTCGGCTCAAGCCCACAATGCCATTTAAAGGCGTACGAAGCTCGTGGCTAATCGTAGAGATAAAAGTGGTCTTATCCCTGCTGGCGTTTTCTAATGCGTCCTGATAGCGTTTACGCTCCGTTATATCGCGCCCAAATCCCATTAATCCATGTCGCTTGCCAACGCGATCATAAAAAGGCACTTTCCTGAGTTCAAAGCAGGCCTTGCGTCCATCGGGGTAAACTAACCATTGCTCATAGGTCAGGGATACATTGTGGCGAAATACTTTTTCATCGGTTTCCATCACCTTGCTGGCAATTTCTTTATCGTAAACATCTGTCGGCGTCAGGCCGATAAGCTGTTTTTCGCTTTTGCCAGTCAGCAATTCCATCGCCCGATTACAACCGGAAAATTCATTATCTTCATTACGGTAATAAACTAAGTCCGGGGAAGCATCCAGAAACGAACGCAGCAGTACCGATTGCTGCTCAAGCTCAATCTGGGTTTTTTCACGCTGTTCCATTTCCAGTTTGAGTTTATCCAACAAAACCAAATGGGCTTTTTCCGCCTTCTCTCTGTCGCTAATCTCTTGGTTCAATTGGTCGATGTTTTCTTTGAGTTGCAGGTTTAATTTCGCATCACGCTGGCGCATTTCTTCCAGTTTTGCGACCAGACTCGATAAACTCTGGCGGGATTCTTCAAGCTGTTCGACGACAATGGAGAGAAAATAAACGGCCCAGGGGGTAATCAACAAACCAAAAAAGATGGAACGAATTAAATCAATACTTTGTACTTCCCCATGCAGGACAAATGTCACCGCCATCTGCATTGCCATCGCAAGAACAACTAAAACTGATGCAAGTAATATAGAAAAACGTACCAATCCCAGCTTCATCATCAAATCTACATAATATTGGGCAAGTCCTCGAATCAGCTTCATAACAGCTCCCAGTAAAATCTTTTCCAGTAAAGTTACTAGATTGAATCATAACGTAAAAAAGTCCCAACTTCGTTATGGGATATTACTTCCACCCCCTCACAAGGAATAAAAATGAAAATAACAAGAATAATTATGCAAATAAATTTCACCACTTCCATTTTGATTAAAAAACACCCATCACTTATTCTTCCAAATTGGAAAATACACAATATAAATCCAACTTAATCAAGAAAATTAGAGAAAAACATCAAAACAGTGACATTTTAATGCATATTCAAAATAGATAATGTGGCGATTTTAGTGATATAAATCACATCATTTAAGAGAAATGATCTTAGTCACAAAATACAAAAAATCGCCATTTACTCATAAAAATCAAAAAAATAGATACAAAACATCAATAAAAAACGTGATTTAACACGATTTGACCAACTCTGTTTTTACCGTTAAGTTGGGAATTCGCTGAAAATCACTTGTCAGATGATCCTCTGACTCATATTTATGCAGTGATAGATAACATAACATCATTTTGATCCACCGCTTGTTAACGCCAATAAAACAAGTGGCGTTTTACTGAGGGCGCAAATCAGACGCCTGTAGAAAAAAGATATATTGATGCCACCTCGCGAGTGATGTGAGAGTCGGACAGAACTTGGGGAGCTTTACAATGTTGTATGATAAATTGCAGGAAAAAGATAACTGTGGCTTTGGATTAATCGCACATATTGAAGGAGAGCCAAGCCACAAGGTGGTACGCACAGCCATACACGCACTGGCTCGGATGCAACACCGCGGCGCAATTCTGGCAGATGGAAAAACGGGTGATGGCTGTGGTTTGTTAATGCAAAAACCTGACCATTTCTTTCAAATGGTCGCCCGTGAGCAATCATGGCGGCTTGCTAAAAATTATGCCGTCGGCATGTTGTTTCTCAGTCAGGATGCCAAAATCGCCCAATTATGCCGTGATATTATTGAACAGGAATTACAGCACGAAACCCTGTCCATTGTGGGTTGGCGGGAAGTTCCAATCAATCGCGCTATCTTAGGTGATATCGCCCTATCGAGTTTACCTCGCATTGAGCAAGTTTTTATTAATGCACCTGCCGGATGGCGAGCGCAAGATCTGGAACGCCGCCTGTTCGTTTCCCGCCGCCGCATAGAAAAACGTATCACCGACAACGACTTTTATATTTGCAGCCTGTCCAATCTGGTCACGATATATAAAGGATTGTGCATGGCTGCGGATTTACCGCGTTTCTACCCCGATTTGGCTGACCTGCGCATGGAGTCTGCCATCTGTTTGTTCCACCAACGCTTTTCAACCAATACCGTTCCCCGCTGGCCACTGGCACAACCCTTTCGCTATCTGGCTCACAATGGGGAAATCAATACCATTACCGGAAACCGCGAATGGGCGAAAGCACGCGCCTATAAATTCCGCACGCCATTGATCCCTGACTTACATACTGCTGCGCCTTTTGTTAATGAAACCGGCTCCGATTCCAGTTCACTGGACAACATGCTGGAACTGTTTCTCAATGGCGGTATGGATTTAATCCGCGCAATGCGTCTGCTCGTTCCACCGGCATGGCAGAATAATCCTGATATGGATGATGATCTGCGGGCGTTCTTCGATTTTAATTCCATGCACATGGAACCTTGGGATGGTCCCGCCGGCATCGTTATTTCTGATGGGCGTTATGCCGCCTGTAATTTGGATCGCAATGGCTTGCGCCCTGCCCGCTATGTGATTACCAAAGATAAGCTGATTACCTGTGCTTCGGAAGTCGGTATTTGGGATTACCAACCCGATGAAGTCGTCGAGAAAGGCCGAGTCGGGCCAGGTGAGTTAATGGTTATCGATACCTATGAAGGACGTATTCTCCACTCAGCGGAAACTGACAATGATTTGAAAAGCCGTCACCCTTATAAAGAATGGCTAGAAAAAAACGTCAAACGGTTGATTCCCTTTGAAGAGTTGCCGGAAGCACAGGTCGGACAGCGAAATTTAGATGATCGCCTGTTGGCAACTTATCATAAGCAGTTTACCTACAGTAATGAGGAGTTGGATCAAGTTATCCGTACCCTCGGTGAGAATGCTCAAGAGGCGACCGGCTCAATGGGCGATGATACACCGTTTGCCGTACTCTCCAGCCGTCCTCGCATTATCTACGACTATTTTCGCCAGCAATTCGCCCAAGTGACTAATCCTCCCATCGATCCATTACGTGAAGCCCATGTGATGTCTCTGGCTACCCGCATTGGGCGAGAAATGAATGTCTTTTGTGAAGCGGAAGGGCAGGCTCATCGGTTGTGCTTTCAATCACCCGTCCTGCTCTACTCTGATTTCGTACAACTGACAACACATCAGGAATCCTATTATCGCGCGGATACGCTGGATTTGACCTTCAATCCACAGGAAATCCCCCTGAAACAGGCTGTGTTAGCTTTATGTGAAAGGGCAGAAGAACTCGCCCGCAATGGGGCTGTGTTGCTGGTATTGTCCGATCGCAATATTTCACCTGAACGCGTCCCCATCCCTGCGCCAATGGCTGTCGGAGCGATCCAACACTGCCTGGTTGAAAAAAAACTGCGCTGTGACACCAACTTGATCGTAGAAACCGCCAGTGCACGTGATCCACATCATTTTGCCGTGTTGATTGGTTTTGGCGCTACCGCTGTTTACCCTTATTTGGCCTATGAATCACTGGGAAAAATGGTGGATGATGGCACAATCAATGCGCCCTATGCCCGCGTGATGTTGAATTACCGCAATGGCATTAATAAAGGGTTGTATAAAATTATGTCCAAAATGGGCATTTCTACTATTTCTTCTTACCGTTGCTCTAAATTATTTGAAGCCGTCGGCCTGCATTCCGACGTAACAAATATCTGTTTCAATGGTGTTGTCAGCCGTATTGGCGGGGCTGATTTCAGCGATTTTGAACAAGATCTGCGTAATCTTTCTAAAAGAGCTTGGCTGCATCGCTATCCCATCGATCAAGGGGGACTGCTGAAATATGTCCATAATGGGGAATATCACGCTTATAACCCTGATGTTATCGGAACATTGCAAGCCGCCGTTCACAGTGGCAACTACAGTGATTATCTGAAATATTCCGAACTGGTCAATGGGCGCCCCATTACAACATTGCGGGATCTGCTAGCCCTTGCTCCTAAAGGTGATCCCATCAATATTGCCGATGTTGAGCCCGTAGAAGAATTATTCAAACGTTTTGATACCGCCGCCATGTCCATTGGTGCACTTAGCCCCGAAGCTCATGAAGCGTTGGCCGAAGCGATGAATACACTAGGGGGTTTTTCTAATTCTGGAGAAGGTGGCGAAGATCCCGCGCGTTATCATACAAATAAAGTTTCCCGTATCAAGCAAGTTGCTTCAGGCCGATTTGGGGTTACACCCGCGTATCTAGCCAGTGCCGATGTGATCCAGATAAAAGTTGCCCAAGGGGCAAAACCCGGGGAAGGCGGTCAATTGCCAGGAGATAAGGTCACGCCTTATATTGCCAAATTGCGCTACTCCGTTCCTGGGGTTACTCTGATTTCTCCCCCCCCACATCACGATATTTATTCAATCGAAGATCTGGCTCAATTGATTTTCGATCTTAAACAAGTGAATCCGCAGGCGCTGATCTCCGTCAAACTGGTTTCAGAGCCTGGTGTAGGAACTATTGCCACAGGTGTCGCCAAAGCCTATGCCGATTTGATCACTATTGCTGGTTATGATGGCGGAACAGGTGCCAGCCCTCTCTCTTCTGTCAAATACGCGGGTTGTCCGTGGGAGTTGGGACTTGTAGAAACCCAACAAGCGCTGGTTGCCAATGGGCTACGCCATAAAATCCGCCTTCAGATTGATGGTGGTTTGAAAACGGGACTGGATATCATCAAAGCGGCTATTTTAGGTGCAGAAAGTTTCGGTTTTGGTACTGGCCCAATGGTTGCCCTCGGCTGTAAATATTTGCGCATCTGTCACTTAAATAACTGTGCCACAGGTGTCGCTACACAAGATGAAAAACTACGCCAATCTCATTATCACGGCCTGCCAGAAAGAGTGATTAACTATTTCCGCTTTATTGCGCAGGAAACACGTGAACTGATGGCACAATTAGGGGTGAAAAAACTGACCGATTTGATTGGCCGAACAGACTTGCTGGAAATACTTGAGGGCATTTCTGCCAGACAAAGCAAGCTCAATCTCGAACCATTACTGGAAACGGCAGAACCTCATATCGGCAAAGCGTTACATTGCACAGAAGGTAATCCACCTTTTGACCAGGGTACGCTAAATAAATTGATCGTCGCCCAAGCGATGCCTTATGTAGAAAACGCACAAAGCAAGACGTTCTATTTTGATATCTACAACACCGATCGTTCTGTTGGCGCCTCTCTCTCCGGTGAAATTGCGGCGAGGTATGGCGATCAAGGGCGGGCTACCGATCCGATCAAATTGCACTTCAATGGAACGGCTGGACAAAGTTTCGGCGTCTGGAATGCTGCCGGTGTCGAACTGACCTTAATTGGTGATGCCAATGATTATGTTGGTAAAGGTATGGCTGGCGGCTGTATTGCCATCCTTCCTCCTGCCGGCTCAGCATTTAAAAGCAATGAAACCACTATTATCGGCAATACCTGCCTTTATGGTGCAACCGGCGGGAAACTCTTTGCTGCTGGACATGCCGGTGAACGCTTCGCAGTACGTAATTCCGGTGCCATCACCGTTATTGAGGGGATCGGCGATAATGGTTGTGAATACATGACTGGCGGGATCGTCTGTGTCCTGGGCAGCACTGGCGTAAATTTTGGCGCAGGCATGACTGGTGGATTTGCTTACGTACTTGATGAATTTGCTGACTTCCGCAAACGCGTCAATCCAGAACTAGTAGAAGTACTCTCAATAGATACCCTTGCTATTCATAAAGAACATCTGCGGGGATTAATCACCGAACATGTCCGTCTGACAAACTCTCAACACGGTGAAAGCATATTGGAAAATTGGTCTCAGTGGGTCAATAAGTTTGCTTTGGTGAAACCGAAATCCAGTGATGTCAATGCGTTGTTAGGGCACCGTAGCCGTTCTTCTGCCGAATTGCGGGTTCAGGCACAGTAAGGAGTTAATAATGAGCCAAAATGTTTATCAATTTATCGACTTACAACGTGTCGATCCTCCTAAGAAATCATTGAAAATCAGAAAAATAGAATTTGTTGAGATTTATGAGCCATTTTCTGAGATTCAGGCACAGGCACAAGCAGATCGCTGTCTCTCTTGTGGTAATCCATACTGTGAATGGAAATGTCCGGTACATAACTACATCCCAAATTGGCTGAAACTCGCTAATGAAGGGCGCATCATTGAAGCAGCAGAATTATCCCACCAGACCAACAGTCTGCCGGAAGTCTGCGGGCGGGTCTGTCCGCAAGATCGCCTGTGTGAAGGTGCTTGTACCCTGAATGATGACTTTGGTGCTGTCACTATCGGCAACATTGAACGCTATATTAATGACACCGCTATCGCAATGGGCTGGAAACCGGATCTGTCGCATGTCATCCCAACCGGTAAACGTGTCGCCGTGGTTGGAGCAGGGCCAGCAGGATTAGCCTGCGCAGATGTCCTGACACGTAATGGCGTACAAGTGGTGGTCTACGACCGCCATCCTGAAATTGGCGGCTTGCTCACCTTTGGTATTCCCGCCTTTAAACTGGAAAAAGAGGTGATAATTCGCCGTCGTGAAATATTTTCCGGGATGGGTATTGAATTCCGGCTAAATACAGAGATAGGCCGAGATATCACTCTGGCCGAACTCGCCAAAGAATTTGATGCCGTATTTCTTGGGGTGGGTACATATCAATCCATCCACGGTGGACTGGAGAACGAAAACGCGGATGGAGTATATGATGCCTTGCCTTTCTTAATCGCCAACACCCGTCATTTGATGGGTTACTCTTCTCTGCCTGAACAACCTTATGTCGATATGAAGGGTAAACGTGTTCTGGTACTGGGCGGCGGTGATACAGCAATGGACTGCGTCCGTACTTCAATTCGCCAGGGTGCAACCCATGTTATCTGTGCCTATCGGCGGGATGAGGAAAATATGCCCGGCTCTCGTCGTGAAGTAAAAAATGCTAAAGAAGAGGGCGTTGAGTTTCGTTTTAATCTGCAACCAATCAGCGTTGAGATTAATGGCGCAGGACGGGTTTGTGGTGTCAAGGTGGTGAAAACACAACTGAGTGCCACCGATGAAAAAGGCCGTCGTCAGGCTGAAATTATTCAAGGTTCCGAATTTTTGATAGAAGCCGATGCGGTGATTACGGCATTTGGTTTCAAACCTCACACCATGAGCTGGCTGGATGAACATCACGTCAAGTGCGATCAAAACGGCCGCATTATAGCGCCTGAATCCAGTGAACTCCCTTTCCAAACCAGTAATCCTAAAATATTCGCAGGTGGGGATGCTGTACGTGGTTCTGATTTGGTAGTGACCGCCATTGATGAAGGCAGAAAAGCCGCTTTCAGTCTCCTCGACTACCTTGAAATCTAATATTTCATTCTTTTTTCTAATAGCTTCTCCGACCTTTTAGTCGGGGAAGTTCTCCCAAAATAAAAATACCAACCTTTTTTTATTTTCTTTTACTACCAGATTACTTGTATTTTTGGCATTTATGCGACTATTCTTATACTCTAAAGTTAAATATATCGATTTAACCTCCTGCTCATTATAGCAATACAGCGATAGTGCAATACCGTAATACAGCAATAAGGTTTATTTTTTTCGGCAATAAAATTGCTTAGCAAAACTGATTAAATAGAAATGAAATAAAAAACGATTACAGTGATAATAACAGGTAGAAATATATGCGCTTACTCACCCAGATACTCTGCTTCTCTTTTATATCCTTGGCAAGTTTGCCCTCACTGGCCAGATTCTCTACTCCTGCCGAAATTATGCAGCAAGTGCGAGAAAGAGGAGTAAATTCTGTTGTAGCAGAGATAAACGCAGAACATAACGGGGAGAAGATTATCCAGAATATTGCAACCGGTGATAAACAATGGCTGCAAGTTGCCTTTAAGCTATCCCCCAATATCCATCCAGAATTTTCGCGGCAAATTACTTATGCTTTATCGGTTGCTTTAACTGAAAATCCGGTAGAGGTATTGTCACTGATAAAATCACATCGCACTCTCTCATTTACTGATATCTGCAATATACCGCCAACGATCAGAGGACCAAGTCAACAAAAAGCATTTGCCAAGAAAATGATAGATAGGCTAAGAGCTGCGGAAAAATCTAATCAGGGAGCAAACCAATATAATATCGAAGCCTGTATATGGCAATTTGAGAAAACGCTTAGTTACATGTAAGACTAATATGCTAAAAATAAAGGAGATCAATGTCTCCTCTATTTTCATCTCTAACGAAACCTTTCACCTTTCAGGCTGCGGTCTTACTGACTGCAATTTGAACTCTATTAGGTATAAGATTTGAACAATTATTTTACGACGCGCAAGGCTGGGCGGCCTTTTGGCGGTTGAGGTGGTTCGTCATCTGGCGAATCATCATCGTAAGAAGCTTTTCTATTATGCTTACTCTTATGGATAAGCACCAGATTATCCGCTGCTGGTATATCCGTTTCTTCTGACTCGGTATTATCCACGTCATAGGCTAATTCTGGCTCAAACATCATTCCGGCGCCATTTTCACGGGCATAAACCGCAATCACTGCCGCCATTGGAACAGTTACTTGACGACCAACACCACCAAATCGAGCATTGAATCTCACTTCATCGTTCGTCAATTGCAAATTGCCAACCGCTCTCGGCGAGATATTCAAAATAATTTGCCCATTTTGTGCATATTCCATCGGGACGTTAACGCCATAAAAGTTAACATCCACAACAATATGCGGGGTCATGTCATTATCCAACAGCCATTCATAATGTGCCCGCAATAGATAGGGGCGGCGTGGAGACATTTGAGTCATCTCCATATATTAACTCCGTGATTGTAAACGCATTTCACGTTCAGCTTCCGTCAACGAAGCCAGGAATGCGTCACGTTCAAATACACGCTGCATATAGACTTGAAGATCTTTGGCACCTGGTCCTGATAGCTCAACGCCCAAGACAGGCAAACGCCACAGCAGCGGAGATAAATAACAATCTACCAAGCTGAACTCTTCACTCATGAAGAAAGGCATTTCTCTGAAAATTGGCCCAATCGCCAGCAATTCTTCAGCAAGCTGTTTACGTGCAGCATTCGCTTCCTGAACACTGCCTTCCTGAATTTTGTACATCAGGGAATACCAGTCTTTTTCAATTCTATGCATCATCAGACGGCTGGAGCCTCGTGCGACAGGATACACAGGCATGAGTGGTGGATGCGGAAAACGCTCATCCAGATATTCCATAATGATGCGAGAATCATACAGGGTCAGCTCACGATCAACGAGAGTAGGAACAGATTGATAAGGATTCAAGTCAATCAAATCCTGAGGCAAATTACCCGCTTCAACGTGTTCAATTTCTACGCTGACCCCTTTTTCCGCCAGCACAATTCTCACTTGATGGCTAAAAATGTCGGTCGGGCCGGAAAACAGAGTCATTACCGAACGTTTGTTGGCAGCGACAGCCATGAAAACCTCCAAGTTTATCTAAAAAAAGGAACGAACAGCCCTTCAATAAACAGCGGCTATTCTCGCTCATATTCTCATCCTGTTTCGCACTTATTATCCGAGGTTATCCCCTTTATCTCCTGGTAACGGCTTTATTGGCTGTAACGAGAAAATATCTTGGGATATTACATCTTACCTCTGCCAAATCGGGCAAACTCATGGATAAGGCAAAAAATTGTTACTAGTTTACCAGATTTTGCACATTTTGTGGGGAAGTACATTGAGAATTAATGATGAAATATTAGAGTCTGGGAATTAATTTCTCAAAAATGCTCTTTTTTTGCAAAAAATAGCGAATTATCGGAGAGTGAACAATCTGAAGGGATAAAAAACCCGCCATAAAAATGGCGGGTTTTTAACTTTAACCCACTGCCACAGTTGTGGCAATAAATTAACGTTTGGAGAACTGTGGACGACGACGTGCTTTGCGCAGACCCACTTTTTTACGTTCAACTTCACGAGCATCGCGAGTAACGAAGCCAGCTTTGCGAAGTTCAGAACGCAGAGTCTCGTCATAAGCCATCAGTGCACGGGTGATACCGTGACGGATTGCGCCTGCCTGACCAGAAATACCACCACCTTTAACAGTGATGTACAGATCCAGTTTGTTCAGCATATCAACCAGCTCAAGTGGCTGACGAACAACCATGCGTGCAGTTTCACGGCCGAAGTAAACTTCGAGGCTGCGTTGGTTGATTACGATGTTACCGCTACCTGGCTTAATGAAGACACGAGCGGAAGAGCTTTTGCGGCGACCAGTGCCGTAGTATTGATTTTCAGCCATTGCCTATAATCCCGATTAAATGTCCAGAACTTGTGGTTGCTGTGCCGCGTGGTTGTGCTCGCTGCCCGCGTAAACTTTCAGTTTACGGTACATTGCACGACCCAGTGGCCCTTTTGGCAGCATGCCTTTAACCGCGATTTCAATGACACGCTCAGGACGGCGGGCAATCATCTCTTCAAAGGTCGCTTGCTTGATACCACCGATGTGGCCAGTGTGGTGATAATAAATTTTGTCAGAACGTTTGTTGCCGGTGACAGCAACTTTTTCTGCGTTAACAATAATGATGTAATCACCAGTATCAACGTGCGGAGTGTACTCCGCCTTGTGCTTGCCGCGCAGGCGACGAGCTACTTCAGTTGCAAGACGGCCCAAGGTTTTGCCATCTGCGTCAACAACATACCAGTCGCGTTTTACGGTTTCTGGTTTAGCTGTAAAAGTTTTCATTAAAGCTTACCCAATTATAAGTTACACGTTGGTGAACACTCGATGTTCAGAAACTGTTTTTGAGGTTCACACGACTCATGTCCAGCAAACCTACCCCTTCGAATAGCCTATGCCGGCACTAATGCAAGTTTTTTGGGAAATAAAAAATCCTGCTGTAACGTGGGGTCGCAAGATTATAGAGAACTCATCATAAAAAATCGACCCCAAATTCAAGAATTATGCCAACGGACAAAGAAATCAGGGCAAATGAGGCAGTTTCAGGTATTCCTCACTTTGCATTTCCTGCAATCGAGACAGGCAACGTTGATATTCAAATGTCAACAACTCCCCCTGATAAATCTGTTCCATCGGCGCATCCGCATTAATGATCAGTTTCACCTGACGCTCATAGAATTCATCTACTAAGGCTATGAAACGCCGAGCGGCATTTTCATTTAATGCCGTTATGATCGGCATATCGTGCAACAAAACAGAATGATAAATCTTCGACAAGGCAATATAGTCCAGTTGACTGCGCGGATCTTCACACAATGTTTTGAAATGGATTGCCAATACCCCATCAACACTCCTGATGACAGGCATATCACGATGATTGATCGTCAATATTGGATTCGGCTCCCCTTCTCGCCCGACCAAACGCAGGAACATACGGTGCATCTCTTGGCGATTTTTTTCTGATAACGGCGTCAAATAGAGATGAGCCTGTGTCAGTGTCCGTAGGCGATAATCGATACCGGCATCGACATTCATAACATCACAATATTTTTTGATCTGCTCAATGGCTGGCAGAAATCGCGCACGCTGCAACCCATTTCGGTATAACTCATCCGGTGGGATATTGGATGTCGCCACCAAGGCAATTCCCCGGACAAACAAGGCTTCCAGCAATGTGCCGAGGAGCATAGCATCCGTAATGTCGGACACAAAAAACTCATCAAAACAGAGTATATCCGTCTGCGCCTTGAAACCATCAGCAATTATCTCCAAAGGATCTTCATGTCCTTGTAACGTTGTTAATTCTTCATGTACCCGTAACATGAAACGGTGGAAATGGAGACGCAATTTTCGCTCAGTGGGTAAGCTCTGGTAAAACATATCCATCAGCCATGTTTTGCCACGCCCAACACCTCCCCACATATAAAGTCCCTGTACAGGCTGGCATCGCTCAGAGGATGGCCGACCAAACAACTTGCCCAATATACCTTTCAGTCCACTGGCTTGCGGAGTGTGATTCGGTTGAGCATTGATAAGGTCACGATGAATAATATCGAGGCGTTCAACAGTCTTACGCTGTACTTCGTCAGGTTGATACTGCCCCTCAGACAGCGCTGATTGATAGAGAGATGAAGGTGTAATCGGTGACATGAAAATGACAATCCTTAAAATTTTTTATTTTCAGTATGTATCGTAATTTACGGGTAAGAACTATGCCAATTCCTACTTATTTGAATTGAGATATATACTTTTAAATAAGAACCTTGCCTACGTACTTTGATAAATCTGTATAAAATTAATATATTAGGTTACAGATAAATGAATTAATTAATAATCAATATTCCACTCTGACTAAATTAACGGTTATAGTGTTTGTTATGAACCAAGAGCCTATCCCAATAGTTGTATATCCTTGCAAACAGAACTGCCTAATGGGATAAAGCTCTAGAACATTGCAAAAACAGTATTGCAGAATAACGATGTTACTAAAGGAGTTGCCATGACTTGGGAATATGCCCTGATCGGATTAATCATCGGTTTTATCGTCGGCGCGCTGGCTGTCCGCTTTGGCAGCTCAAAGCTACGCCAACAAAATGCACTACAAGCTGAATTGGAGAAAAATCGGGCTGAATTGGAAGAATATCGCAAAGAGCTGGTCAGCCATTTCGCCCGTAGTGCTGAATTACTTGACAATATGGCACGCGATTACCGTCAGTTGTATCAACACATGGCTAAAAGTTCCAATGAACTGATGCCCAATATGCCCGTACAGGATAATCCTTTCAATTATCATCTGGGTGAATCCAACACTAAGACACAGAAAGTAACGGCTAATATGCCTCCACGGGATTATTCTGAGGGTGCATCAGGCCTACTTCGTCCTACTCAAGATAAATAATAATGGACTTTGCCGTGGTAGCGATGGCTGCCACGGTTTTCTGTGATGCTTTTCATCCCATGAAAAAAGTTTTGTTTTTTAATTTTAATCCACGTAAATACCTGTAAAGAAACTTATTCAAACGACTTTATTAGTGAACTTTGCTGAACCATTGGTAGTCATAACAGCATTGAAACAATTATGCTTAAAACCTATCCAGCTAAACCTAATTTTCGGAAACATCATTTCCAAAGCAGCTAAACGCTCTGGCAGGATAGGCCTCTTAAGTACAATTTCCTTTTCTGGCTTAGGTATTAAGAGAACGTCTTCATGAAAAGAAAAAATACATTGCTTAACGCACTCGCTATTAGTATCGGACTGTCTTTAGCTTCAATTCCCATGGTCAGTAATGCAGCCCTACCTGCTGCAATGAGCTCTCAAGAATTACCTAGTCTCGCTCCCATGCTGGAAAAAGTGCTTCCTTCTGTTGTTACTGTTCATGTTTCTGGTACAGAAGTGCAAAGCCAACAGCTTCAATTACCCGAAGATTTCCAGTTCTTCTTTGGGCCGGCTTTTCCTCCTCAAGAACCAAAAAGCCGCCCATTCACGGGGTTAGGCTCCGGAGTGATTATTGATGCTAGCAAAGGTTATATATTAACCAATAGCCATGTGATTAATAATGCTAATAAAATACGCGTTCAATTAAATGATGGTCGTGAATTCTCAGCGAAATTGATTGGACGAGATCCACAAACTGACATTGCACTTTTACAAGCGCAAGATGCCAAGAATCTGACGGCCATCAAGTTTGCCGATTCCGACCAACTGCACGTTGGAGACTACGCGATTGCCATCGGTAACCCATTCGGATTAGGGCAAACCGTCACATCTGGGATCATTTCTGCTCTTGGCCGTAGCGGTCTGAATCTGGAAGGTCTGGAAAACTTTATCCAAACCGATGCCCCTATCAATCGGGGTAACTCTGGTGGCGCATTGATTAACCTGAAAGGGGAGTTGATCGGTATTAACACCGCTATCATCGCACCTGGCGGGGGTAATGTGGGTATTGGTTTTGCCATCCCAAGTAATATGGCCAAAACCCTTTCCGCACAGCTTATTGCCCACGGGGAAGTGAAACGCGGCATACTTGGTATCAAAGGCACCGAGATGACAGCGGACATTGCCAAAGCGCTCAACATTGAAGCACAGAAAGGGGCATTTGTCAGCGAAGTGATCCCTAAATCGGCTGCCGCTAAAGCGGGCATTAAATCAGGAGATGTCCTGATTTCCTTTGATGGCAAGAAAATTAACAGCTTTGCGGAGCTACGGGCGAAGATTGGTACAACCGCGCCGGGCAAAGAAGTCAAAATTGGCCTGCTGCGCAAAGGGAGGCCACTTGAAGTCACCGTCATCCTGGATAACAGTGACGGCGAGCCAACTAAAGCCGAAAAACTGAGTATCGCCCTGCAAGGCGCAACCCTGAGCAATAGCACGATAAAAAATACCCAAGGCATCAAAGTGGATTCGATTATTCCGAACTCACCTGCTGCAATATCAGGCTTACAGAAGGATGACTTAATTATTGGTGCCAATAATGTGCGTGTCCGCAATATCAGTGCATTACGCCAGATCACTGAAGAGAAGCCTTCTGTTATCGCCTTAAACGTCTTGCGTGGTGACGATAATGTTTATCTCTTACTGCGTAATTAATCTATTGAGTGTGAAAAATACAACCTATACCCAATAGATTTCGAGTTGCGGCACAAGCAAGCCGCAACTTGCAAGATAAAACGACAGACGCAGGATGCTGTGTCTGTCTACTTCTATGCTATTCTTCTTTCAATCAATTACTACTCTGAATAATGTCATGCTGATCAAGTTATTGCGCTCTATACTCATAGGATTATTGATTGCCGCTATTTTGCTGGTCGCTATCCCCTCCCTGCGCCCCAGTGGTTTGAAAAATTTCCTGAGCGATACTAACAGTAGCGATAAGGTATCCAGTTTTAGCAAAGCCGTCCGTCGGGCTGCTCCTGCTGTAGTCAATATTTACAGCAGCAGCATGGGCAGTTTTTCCCAAGAAAGCCGGGAGCTATTTCCCTTGGGTTCTGGTGTCATTATGAGTGAACAGGGCTATATTCTCACTAACCGACATGTTATCAATAAAGCCACTTCCATTATTGTCGCCTTACAAGATGGGCACTTTTATGATGCACTGCTAGTTGGCTCAGATGGCCCCACAGATCTGGCGGTTTTAAAAATTAATGCCACAAACCTTCCTGTGATCCCAATTAATTCTAAACGAGTAGCTCACGTAGGGGATATCGTGTTGGCTATCGGCAATCCGTACAATCTGGGACAAACCATTACACAAGGCATTATCAGCGCAACTGGGCGCGTCGGCCTTAGCCCAACACGTCGCCAGAATTTCCTGCAAACAGATGCGTCAATTAACCAAGGCAACTCTGGTGGTGCTTTGGTCAATACGCTAGGTGAATTAGTTGGCATCAATACGTTGACGTTCGATAAATCTGAGTTTGGTTCAACACCGGAAGGGTTGGGATTTGCCATTCCAACAAAACTGGCGACCACAATTATGCAGAAATTGATCCGTGATGGCCGAGTTATCAGGGGATATATAGGCATCACTGCCAGAGAATTACCCTATATTCGCTCATCAGGCAGTAATATCAATCAAATTAAGGGATTACGTGTTTTCCAGGTCGCACCCAATGGTCCTGCTGAAAAAGCGGGGATCAAAGTGGGAGATATCATTACCAGTGTTAATCACCAACCAGCCATCTCACCGGTGGAAACAATGGATAAGGTTGCGGAAATTCGTCCGGGCAGTGTTGTTCCTGTCACGGTACTACGCGATGGAACTTCCCTCACACTTAACGTCACAATCAATGAGTTTGATGGCTACTAATCTTTTCTCGCCCACCATTTTTTCACCCACAAGGTGGGCGAGATGGGCGAAAAAGAATCTCTAATTCCGTTTAGCCAGTCGTCTTAATGCGCTCAATATTGGCCCCAAGACCACGCAGCTTATCTTCAATATGCTCGTAACCACGGTCAATATGATAAATACGGTCTACAACTGTCGTTCCTTCGGCAATGCAACCCGCCAAGACCAAACTTGCAGAAGCACGCAAATCCGTCGCCATGACCTGGGCACCAGATAGTTTTTCAACACCATGACACAGCACGGTATTGCTCTCAATTTCAGCCCGTGCTCCCATGCGAATCAACTCAGGGATATGCATGAACCGATTTTCAAAAATGGTTTCGGTGATCATACCTGCGCCATCTGCAACCATATTCAATAGGCTAAATTGTGCCTGCATATCAGTTGGAAAGCCCGGATGAGGTGCCGTGCGAAATGTCACTGCTTTCGGCCGCTGACCATGCATATCAAGGCTAATCCAGTCCTCTCCCACTTTGATATCCGCCCCTGCTTCACGCAGCTTGGCTAAAACAGCATCCAAAGTATCAGGTTTCGCATGACGACAAACCACCTTACCGCGTGAAACCGCCGCAGCGACCAGGAAGGTTCCCGTTTCGATACGATCAGGCAGTATACGATGAACACCACCAGCCAAACGTTCAACTCCCTCAATCACAATGCGATCGGTGCCTGCACCTTTGATTTTTGCTCCCAGCATATTAAGAAAATTAGCTGTATCTTCAATTTCAGGCTCACGCGCAGCGTTTTCAATGATGGTTGTGCCTTCTGCCAATGTTGCCGCCGTCATGATCGTAACCGTTGCCCCAACACTGACTTTATCCATCACAATGCTGGCACCTTTCAAACGGCCATCCACCGTGGCGCTGACATACCCCTCATCCAGCACGATTTTCGCACCAAGCTGCTCCAGGCCAGAAATATGGAGATCAACAGGGCGAGCCCCAATAGCACAGCCGCCTGGCAAAGAAACCTGCCCCTGACCGAAACGTGCCACCAACGGTCCCAATGCCCAGATGGATGCTCGCATTGTCTTAACCAGTTCATAAGGGGCACAATATTCATTGACGCCACTGGCATCAATAAAAACAGAGCCATTGCGCTCCACTGTCGTTCCCAAGCGATTTAGCAATTTGATCGTGGTATCAATATCTCTCAATTCAGGAACATTCTGTAATTCAACGGGCTCTTCTGCCAGTAACGCTGCGAACATAATTGGTAAGGCGGCATTTTTTGCCCCAGAAATAGTCACCTCTCCCGACAGGCAGGTAGGCCCTTTCACACGAAATTTATCCATCTGTCATGATTCTCTTATTTAATTCAAAGTGTGCTGTTCGCGGCGAGGCAAACAACCTTAAAGTCCCTGAAGCTTACGATCACGCTGCCACTGTGCCGGCGTATAGGCTTTGATTGACAACGCATGAATGCGATTATCAGCGATGTATTCCATCAAAGGAGCATAAACCGCTTGCTGCTGTTTAACCCGACTCAGGCCATCAAAAAATTCGCCAACGGCAATAACCTGAAAGTGGCTGCCGTCACCGCTAACAATAACTTCTTCAAGTGCCAATTTTTCCATCAGCACTTTTTTGATTTCATTCGTATCCATAAATCTGCTCACACTAAATTAAAAAAATAATAGTAGATGCTTATCCTAATGGAATACAGGCAACTCTTAAACCAAGAAAAACGCCCCTGTAAGTTGATAGCTTACAAGGGCGCTGATGATCAAACAGAATTACGCCTTAGGCTGATTATCGTCCAGAAGAGCTTGCAGGCCATACAACGTTATCAACGTGCTCAACCGTTCACCTACGCCTGAAAAGGTCAGTGTCCTGCCACGTTTCTGGCATTCCCCCTTGAATTGGACAAACAGAGCCAATCCCGTCGAATCCACACGGCTTAGTTGGGAGACATCAATATTGTCAATGCCCGCCAAAGCTTGCTCTTTTTGTTGCCAAAGCGGCAGCAAACTATCACGATCCAATGTACCTTGTAGAAACAATGTATTACCGGCTTTTTCCCAGCTAACAGTTCCCTGATTGTCGTTTTCGTTACTCATAGCGTTATCAAAAGTCGCTTTTTCCATATCACTTTTTCTTTTCTAAAGTGATCGGGGCTTTCGCACTGATAGCCAATTGTTCTGTCAGAGCATCAATGCCTTTATGACGCAGGATATCCGCCCATTCATTCTGCTTGGTCGTGATCATACTCACACCTTCTGCAATCATGTCATAAGCCTGCCAATAACCTGTCTTACTGTTTTTACGCCATTGGAAATCTAAACGAACGGGTGGCTGTCCATTAGGATCGGTAATCGTGACACGAATGGCTACTATCGTCTTATCACCCAGCGGCTGCTCTGGTGCAATCTGATAATCTTGTCCGTGATACATCGCTAAGGCCTGACCATATGCCTGCTCCAGATAGGATTCAAACGCCTTGAAATAAGTATCACGCTGCTCAGGGGTCGCTTGTTTGTAGTAAGGCCCCAGAACTAGAGCTCCTGCATATTTTATCTGCACATAAGGCAGCAATTCTTGACGCACAATCTGGCGCAAAACGTCTGGATTGGCCTGAATCTGCGGTTGCTCGTTCTTCAAACGGCTAAACGTTTTTTCCGCTGCCTCTTTCATCAAGGCGTAAGGGTTGGTTTGATCTGTAGCGCTGGCTAATGGCGCAACCACCAGCAATGCAACCATAAGTAATCGCTTAAACATAAATGTTGTTCCTCCTAAATAGTGAGTTGCTGGTTAGTGTGCTTGTTCAGGTGCCGAAGCGGATTTTTCCTGACTGCCGCTACTACTTTTATACAAGAACTGACCAATCAAATCTTCAAGTACCATCGCCGGCTTGGTATCTTCAATACGATCGCCATCTTTCAACATGGCAGTGCCTAAATCAGGGTCGTCAAACCCAATATTGAGAGCAATATATTGCTCTCCCAATAACCCTGACGTTCGGATAGAAAGCGAACTGGTATTGGGAATATTGTCGTATTGCGTGAAAATATCCAATTCAACTTGTGGCGTATAAGTTTTGTGATCCAGCCAGATCTTATCCACACGACCAATCACAACTCCGCCAACTTTCACCGGTGAACGTACTTTCAGGCCACCAATATTGTCAAATGCGGCATAGACACGATAAGTTGGCTGATTACCGAAAGATCGGATATCTGCAACTTTGAGGCATAAAAAAATGATTGCAGCCAACGCAATCAAGACAAAAATCCCCACCCAAATTTCATTTTTCTTGCTTTGCATCGACTTAGTTCCCAAACATCAGTGCTGTCAGCACAAAATCCAAACCCAATACCGCCAACGACGCATGAACTACTGTGCGCGTCGTCGCCCTGCTGATCCCTTCCGATGTCGGGATAGCATCATAACCATTGAACAGTGCAATCCAGGTAACTGTAATAGCAAAAACAACACTCTTGAGAAAACAGTTGAGCAAATCTTTTTGCCACTCTACCGCAGATTGCATAGATGACCAGAAAAAGCCACCATCAATACCTTTCCAATCAACACCCACTATTGCACCGCCCAAGATCCCCACAGCAACGAAGATCAAGGAGAGCAAAGGCATACTGATAAAACCCGCCCAAAAGCGCGGAGCAATAACTCGGCGTAGCGGGTCAACTGCCATCATTTCCAGACTGGAAATCTGTTCAGTGGCTTTCATCAAACCAATTTCTGCGGTCAAAGCTGAACCTGCTCGCCCCGCAAACAGTAGTGCAGTCACCACTGGCCCCAGTTCACGCAGCAGTGACAACGCCACCATCATGCCAAGACTGCCTTCCGCACTAAATGTGGTCAAAACCAGATAGCCTTGCAAGGCCAACACCATGCCAATAAATAATCCTGAAACCACAATGATCAGAAGGGATTGAACACCGACGCTATACAGTTGCTGGCGCAACAGTGTCCATTGTTTGGCAGGCTCTGGCTTACCCATGATTGCATTGAACAGCATAAAACCCGCACGGCCGAATGAAGCCGTAACCTCAATCGTACGCCGGCCCATTGCTGCTAATGCCCGTGTTAACATCAACATTCCATCATCCTAATAACTCAGTTTTGTAATCCCCGGCAGGGAAACGGAAAGGTACAGGCCCATCAGCAATACCATCAAGAAACTGACGTACCCGCTGATCCTGATTCATTCTCAATTGATCTGGAGTACCTTCTGCGATCACCCTCTTCTCAGCCACAATATAAGTATAATCGGCAATACTCAGTACTTCAGGCACATCGTGGGAAACAACGACACACGTAACACCAAGCGCATGATTCAGCTCATCGATCAGCTTCACCAAAACGCCCATCGTGATAGGATCTTGGCCGACAAACGGCTCATCAAACATGATTAAGTCAGGATCGAGTGCAATCGCCCTTGCTAATGCCGCTCTCCTTGCCATACCGCCAGAAAGTTCCGATGGCATCAAGTGTGCAGCACCACGCAATCCCACCGCTTCCAGCTTCATCATCACTGTTGTGTGAATCAACACTTCAGGCAGTTGGGTATGCTCACGCAGGGGAAAAGCCACATTGTCAAAAACATTCAGATCAGTGAACAAGGCACCGGACTGAAATAACATGCTCATTTTCTTGCGGGCAGCATAAAGGCGTGGGCGGGACAATGCCGGAATATTATCGCCATCAAACCAAATTTCACCACGTTCAGGGCGAATTTGCCCCCCAATCAAACGCAGCAAGGTGGTTTTTCCTATCCCAGAGGGTCCCATAATGGCGGTAATTTTTCCTTTCGGAACAGTCAGATTAATATCAGCAAAAATTGGGCGTTGGCCTCGGGTGAAATGCATTTCGCAGATCTCAATAAGATTTGCTGTTTGTTGACTCATTATTGATAGCCCCTAACCGTTAATAGAACTGTCTTCATGACTGTATTTAAGTAATTAATAATGCATACTACAAAAAATTGCCTAATTTTGCGTTAGCAAAGTGGTGACAAATTTTACTTTTTATCGCTTGATCGTCAGAATGTATAAGTCTAGCTGAATAAACATTCCATGTTTAAAAATCAACCATTATTAGCATTATGCTCGGAATAAAACTTATTTAAGGGACACTCCATGTTTCTGACAATTGTACTGCTCATAACCGGGTTGATTTTACTGGTGTATGGTTCCGATAGATTAGTTTATGGTGCGGCCGTTTTTTCCCGTGCAATGAAAATACCCCCTTTCATTATCGGCTTGGTTATTATGGGAATAGGAACCTCGCTGCCAGAACTGATGGTCTCTGTCACGGCAATTTTGGATGGACAACCAGACATGGCCATCGGCAATGCCATTGGTTCTAATATTACTAACCTGTTGCTAATTACGGGAGCCGCAGCTTTTATTCGGCCAATCAAGGTAAAATCAGAAATTCTGCGACAAGAAGTGCCCCTGATGTTAGCGATCACGGCATTTGCAGGATATTTGCTGTCCAATGGATACCTGAGCCGACAGGATGGTATCCTTTTAGTGCTTGCAGCCCTCTTTTTTATCTCACTGATGATAAAAATGACCGCTTTCTCCCGACACAATAGGGTTGATAGCTATACCGAGGAGCGAAATTCTGAATTGCCTGTCGAAGGCAACAAAGGCATTGCGCTTCTTTGGGTTGTTCTGGGGTTAATTATTCTTCCCATTTCTACCCGTATGGTGATTGATAATGCAACCGTTATTGCGCGTATTTATGGTGTTAGCGAACTGGTGATTGGCCTGACAATGCTTGCCGTAGGCACCAGCTTGCCTGAACTTGCCACCGTCATTGCAGCAGCCATAAAAGGTGAAAATGATATGGCAATGGGCAATATTGTTGGCTCGAATGTATTCAATATCACCCTTGTCTTGGGTGTTCCCGCCATACTTTCCCCTAGCGCCTTTTCACCGCAAGCATTTTCCCGTGATTTTTGGGTCATGATGGCGGCGAGTATACTATTTACGGTATTTTGTCTGGGAAGAAAGCATCGATTGAACCGATTGAACGGCATCTTGCTACTAAGCTGTTTTATCGCTTATTTTGTCGTACTTTTTGTGTCTAATTATTACGGTACTGAGTAATTGCCGATTGAATGGGAAAAGAGTGGGAAGTAAAAATGCCTAAAATCGATTTTCAGCAAGCAGGTAAGCAAGTATTACAGATTGAACTTGAAGGGCTGGTTGGCCTGGAGCAATACATTAATGACGATTTCAGCCAAGCCTGTGAATTAATGTTTAGTTGTGAAGGAAAAGTCATTGTGATGGGGATGGGCAAATCCGGTCATATTGGGCGAAAAATCGCGGCGACATTTGCCAGCACCGGTACACCTTCGTTCTTTGTCCATCCTGGCGAAGCCAGCCACGGCGATCTTGGCATGGTAACAGCAAAAGACATCGTACTGGCTATTTCCAATTCCGGTGAATCAAATGAAATTCTGGCGTTAATTCCCGTACTCAAGCGACAAAAAGTTCCGCTCATCTGCATGACAAATAATCGCAACAGCAATATGGGCAAAGCCGCAGATATCCACCTATGCATCAAAGTGCCACAAGAAGCCTGTCCATTGGGGTTAGCCCCGACGACCAGCACCACCGCTACACTCGTCATGGGAGATGCATTAGCCCTTGCACTCTTGCAAGCCCGTGGCTTTACGGCTGAAGACTTCGCCCTTTCCCATCCTGGTGGAGCACTCGGACGCAAACTTTTGTTACTGGTCAGTGACTTAATGACCACAGGTAATGACATTCCCCGTGTTCCTCGTACAGCGACCCTGCGCGAGGCTTTGGTGGAAATCACCCGCAAAAAATTGGGCATGACGGTGATTTGTGATGATGACATGCAGATCAATGGTATTTTTACCGATGGCGATTTGCGCCGTGTTTTCGATATGGGTATCGATTTAAACAATGCAAAAATCTCTGATGTCATGACTGCCGGAGGTATTCGTATCAAACCCAACGCACTGGCAGTAGATGCCTTAAACCTGATGCAATCACGCCACATTACCTCACTCTTGGTCACGGAAGGTGACAAATTACTGGGTGTACTACACATGCACGATCTTTTGCAGGCTGGCGTTGTTTAAAACATAAGCATAACATCAATCTTAAGAGAATTTTTTAATGAGTCAAAAAGAGTACCTGGACACCTGTTATGGCCTAGTTAATAAAGCAATTATCGAAAAAGCCCGTCAAATCCGTCTTTTGATTTGTGATGTTGATGGCGTGCTGTCTGATGGGTTTATCTACATGGGCAATGAAGGCGAAGAACTGAAAGCCTTTAACGTTCGTGATGGTTATGGTATCCGTTGCCTAATCACTTCCGGTATTGAAGTCGCCATCATTACTGGCCGTAACGCAAAATTGCTGGAAAATCGGGCAGAAACCCTAGGTATTACACATCTTTACCAAGGACAACACGATAAGGTTTTGGCGTATAAGGAACTGTTGGATAAACTAGCGTTGCAGCCAGAGCAAGTCGCCTATATTGGTGATGACCTTATTGACTGGCCTGTCATGGCACAAGTTGGATTATCTGTTGCAGTTGCTGATGCCCATCCATTACTGTTGCCAAAAGCAGATTATGTGACTCAGATTGCCGGCGGTCGTGGTGCAGTCAGGGAACTTTGTGATTTGGTGCTCTTCGCGCAGAATAAGCTCGAAGAGGCCAAAGGGTTATCCATATAAATTAAAATTGAAAAAAGAATGAGCAAAATTCAATCCTGGCTGATCGCAATACTGGCACTGATCGCGCTTGCGCTGATCGGCTGGAATTTCTCGAATGTAAATGATGATACCTCGTCGGCCATTGTGGATGATGGTTATCCGACTTATCAAACCCAGGAAGCCATCACTTTTGTTTATGATCCGGCAGGTAAACTCACTTACAAACTGCTTGCTGACGATGTTAAAAACTATACGGAAGCCAAACTGACCTGGTTTACCAATCCGGTATTGACAACATTTGACCCTAATGGCGCCCCTGGAACCCCGATAGCGACATGGACAGTACGCGCCAATAAGGCCAAACTGACCCAAGATAAGATGCTCTATCTGTACGGGGATGTCCAGGTGGATAGCCTGAACGATGCGTCGCAATTACAGCGGATCACAACAGACAATGCGATCGTCAATCTGACAACCCAAGACGTCGCATCCGATGACCGAGTCACGCTTATCGGTGTCGGTCTGAAATCTGTTGGCATGAAAATGCGTGGCAATCTGCGAAATAAAACTGCTGAACTGATTGAAAAGGTGACCACTCAATATGAGATCCCACATGAACAACCTAATCCGTAATTCCGTTATTGCCAGTACTCTTTTTGCCGTCAGCCTGCCCGTACTGGCCTTAAAAGACGATACAAAAAAACCCATTACCATTAACTCAGAAAGACAGTCGCTGGATTTAACCGGAAACATTGCCACATTTACGGATAATGTCATCGTAAAACAAGGCTCGATCGACATTCATGCAGATAAAGTCGTTGTTAGCCGCCCGGAAGGAAATTCTGACAAGACAGTTATTGAAGCATTCGGTAATCCTGCCACTTTTTACCAATTGCAAGATGATGGTAAGCCTCTCAAAGGTCATGCATCAAAGATGCGCTATGAGATGGATAAAGAGCTGGTCACCCTAACGGGAGACGCCTATCTTGAACAATTAGACAGCAATATCAAAGGCGATAAAATCACTTATCTGGTACAGACACAACAAATGGAAGCCTTTAGCGATAAAGGTAAACATGTCACTACCATCCTGTTACCTGCCCAGCTACAGGAAAAAGGCTCAAGTGTTAACGGCGCTGACACTCAGAAAAAGGGTAAATAACGACCGATGGCAATATTAAACGCAGAAAATCTGGCGAAAGCCTATAAAGGCCGTAAGGTCGTTGAAAACGTCAGCCTAAACGTGAAATCAGGGGAGATTGTTGGTTTACTTGGCCCCAATGGAGCAGGGAAAACCACTACTTTCTATATGGTGGTTGGTATTGTTCCACGTGATGCTGGCTCGATCACCATTGATGAAGAAGATATCAGCCTGCTGCCCTTGCATGAACGTGCACGCCGTGGGATAGGTTACTTGCCGCAGGAAGCTTCTATCTTCCGTCGTTTGAGTGTATTCGACAATTTGATGGCAGTACTGGAGATCCGCAAGGACCTGACTCAGGAGCAGAGAAAAACGCGTGCAGAAGAGTTGATGGAAGAATTTCACATCTCTCACCTGCGTGATAACCTTGGGCAATCACTTTCCGGTGGTGAACGCCGTCGCGTGGAGATTGCCCGCGCACTGGCGGCCAATCCCAAATTCATTCTGTTAGATGAACCTTTTGCCGGCGTTGACCCCATTTCCGTTCTGGATATTAAAAAGATCATTCAACACTTGCGCGATTACGGATTGGGAGTACTGATTACTGACCACAATGTCCGTGAAACCCTGGATGTCTGTGAACGTGCCTATATCGTCAGCCAGGGTCATTTGATTGCCCACGGCTCCCCGAATGACATCCTGAATAACGAGCAGGTCAAACGCGTCTATTTGGGTGAAGGTTTCCGCCTTTAACTCTTATCCTTCTATCAGGTGCGATTCAAGGAACTATGCAAGCTAGATTAAGGAGAAAGTGGTAACGCTATGAAGCAAAGTTTGCAACTCAGGCTCAGTCAGCAATTGACGATGACGCCACAACTCCAGCAAGCCATCCGTTTGTTGCAACTATCTACGCTTGAGCTTCAGCAAGAGATTCAGCAAGCTTTGGAAACCAACCCGCTGCTTGAACAAGATGACCTGCATCAGGAAGTGGAGAATCAGGCACTTTCTGATGTTGACACTGAAATCATGGATACCCGTGAAGCACTTGAACAGAAGGATATGCCGGAAGAGTTACCACTGGATGCCAGTTGGGATGAAATTTACACTGCGGGCACACCTTCAGGAACTCACAGTGATTATAGCGCTGATGATTTTCCCGTCTATCAGGGAGAAACCACTCAAACCCTGCAAGATTACCTCATGTGGCAGGCAAGATTGACGCCATTTACCGAAACGGATGCTGCCATTGCCACTGCAATCATTGACGCCATTGATGACAGCGGATACCTGACGATTTCCATTGAAGAACTCCTTATCAGTATTGGTGATGATGAGCTGACGTTGGCAGAGGTCGAAACCGTCCTCAAACG
Source organism: Xenorhabdus eapokensis (assembly GCF_001908105.1). The sequence continues at coordinate 9,820 of NZ_MKGQ01000009.1, read as the reverse complement.
CATCCAACATTTTGATCCAATCGGCGTTGCTGCCCGCGACTTACGCGAATGCTTGCTTATCCAGCTTTCTATGCTGCCGCCAGAGACACTTTATCTAAAGGATGCCAAACTTATTGTCAGCAACTATCTGGGACTACTGGGTAACCGAGACTTCCGTAATTTATTACGTCAGAGCAAATTAAAAGAGATCACCCTGAAAGGGGCAATTGATATCATTCAGTCACTGGAACCCAAACCTGGTCTGGTCGTTAATACCGGTGAATCCGAATATGTTATTCCTGATGTATTGGTGCAGAAAGAAAATGGAAGCTGGCAAGTCCGGCTAAATACCGATAGCATTCCCCGTCTGCGTATCAACCAACACTACGCAGCACTGGGGCAACGGGCCAACAATGAGAGTGACAGCCTGTTCATACGCAATAACTTGCAAGAGGCCAAATGGCTGCTCAAGAGCCTCGAAAGCCGTAATGAAACATTGCTGAAAGTTGCCTGCTGTATTGTTGAACGGCAACAAGATTTTTTTGAGTATGGTGAGGAACACATGAAACCTATGGTACTGGCTGATATTGCCTATCAGGTTGACATGCATGAATCCACCATTTCCCGCGTGACGACCCAGAAGTACTTGTATAGTCCACGCGGGATTTTTGAGCTTAAATATTTTTTCTCCAGTCACGTCAACACCGACAGTGGCGGTGAAGCCTCTTCTACCGCAATACGTGCTCTGGTGAAAAAACTGGTCGCGGCAGAAAACCCGGCCAAGCCACTGAGTGACAGTAAATTGACCAGCATACTCGCTGAGCAAGGTATTCAAGTGGCTCGCCGGACTGTCGCGAAATATAGAGAGTCGTTATCCATCCCGCCTTCAAACCAACGTAAAAAACTGGTTTGAACAACACAGAGAAGGAAAACACTATGCAAACCACGCAACTCAAAACCATGCAACTCAATATTACAGGCCACAATATTGAAATCACAGATGCACTTCGCAACATAGTGAACACCAAATGCAGCAAATTGAATCAATATTTCGATAAAATTAACCTCATTCAGGTCATCCTCCGAGTGGAAAAGGTGCAAAGGATCGCCGAAGCTACGGTGTATGTTAATGGAGGTGAGTTGCATGCAAGCTCAGAACATGAAGACATGTATGCGGCCATTGATGTATTAGTAGATAAGCTAGCGCGTCAATTGACCAAACACAAAAGTAAATTGAGACAACATTAATCGCTTTCAGGCAACGGGGCTGTCATAAAATTATCACTGTTCTATGTACTTAGTCGATCTATAGATCGGTTTTAGAGCAGTGCATTAATACCGGATGCCTCATCAGGCATCTGGTATAACAAGGCCCTAAGTGAATAAAGAAATGAACAACGAAACAGATTTACCACTAAGCTCAGTGCTTTCATCCGAATGTACACGCAACAATGTACCTTGTTCGAGTAAAAAGCGCGCCTTAGAGATTATCAGTGAACTGGCATCAAAACAGCTTGGCGTGCCGGAAAATACCGTATTTGAAGCTATTCTTTCGCGCGAAAAAGTAGGCACAACAGGAATTGGCAGCGGGATTGCGATCCCTCATGGCAAATTGAATAAAGAGTGCTCGAATAATGCCGTGGGCGTATTTTTGCACCTGGAACAGCCCATTACTTTTGACGCTATCGATAATCAACCTGTTGACTTGCTGTTTGCTTTATTGGTGCCATCAGACCAGTGTCAAACCCATTTACACTCACTATCATTGATTGCAAAGCGCCTTGCAGATAGAAATCTCTGCCGTCGCCTGCGCTCAGCGCAGAGTGATGAAGAACTGTATAAAATTATTACTGAATAAATAGCGATTATAATTATAAACATTTAGGGGGAGTCACCTCATGGTGCTGATGATAGTCAGTGGTCGTTCAGGTTCTGGGAAATCCGTTGCTTTGCGAGCACTGGAAGATATGGGCTTCTATTGCGTGGATAACCTGCCCGTTGTGTTGCTGCCAGAATTGGCAAACACACTGGCTGAACGTGATATTTCGGCGGCGGTTAGCATTGATGTCAGAAATATGCCGGAGTCACCAGAAGTTTTTGAAGAAGCACTGACGCAATTGCCCGACAGTTTTTCGCCACAGCTACTGTTTCTTGATGCGGATCGTAATACCCTGATCCGCCGCTACAGCGACACCCGTCGTTTGCATCCACTCTCCAGCAAAAACCTGTCATTGGAAAGTGCCATTGACCAAGAAAGCGATTTGCTTGAACCCCTGAGGTCACGCGCTGACTTGATCATTGATACATCGGAAATGTCCGTTCACGAACTGGCGGAAATGCTCAGGACACGTCTATTAGGCAAGCGGGAACGAGAATTGACCATGGTGTTTGAATCCTTTGGTTTCAAACATGGTATTCCCATCGACGCAGATTATGTTTTCGATGTGCGTTTCCTGCCAAACCCGCATTGGGATCCCAAACTACGCCCAATGACTGGTTTGGATCGCCCTGTGGCAGCGTTTTTGGATCGCCATACAGACGTTCATAATTTTATTTATCAAACCCGTAGCTATCTTGAGCTTTGGCTACCTATGCTGGAAACCAATAACCGTAGCTATCTGACTGTCGCTATTGGTTGCACAGGCGGTAAACACCGTTCAGTCTATGTAGCAGAACAGTTGGCTGATTATTTTCGATCCCGTGGCAAAAACGTGCAATCACGCCACCGCACACTGGAAAAACGCAAATAATAATATGAATGACACATGCCATGACAGTCAGACAACGACTTGAAATTAAAAATCGACTTGGAATGCATGCTCGGCCTGCGATGAAACTGCATGATTTGGTACAACAGTTTCAATCAGAAGTGATTCTGCGCAACAGCAGTAACTTACAGGCCGAAGCCCGTAGCGTCATTGCCATGCTAATGCTGGATTCTGAACAAGGCAGCTATATAGACGTTGAAGTCAACGGGCCGGATGAACAGCAAGCGCTGGCGGCCATTATCGAACTCTTCAACGCAGGGTTTGACGAAGAGTAACACCTTCCTTCTAAAGATATTGTCTCGAATGGCTTCTTATTGGAGACAATCACTCCCTCCTAGCTAAAATCTAACATTCATGACAGCACACATAATCAATGTCAGGACTGGGCTTAAATATCCCATATTGCAAAAAAGAAACCTCTTTCGATCTGACGCTACAGAGCAAACAGTTAGAGAGCGCTTCGGGGTGGTGTGTTCTTGATCCTATTTTCAAGGTAAACGCAACATCAGTTATTAAAACCAACAAAAGGTAAAAAATCATTAATATAATCTGTTTATTAAATATTCACAGAGGATAAAATCAAGATAATACAATCATTAACTTAGATAATTAATCTAACTATTTATAAATAGTGTCACATAGATAATAAATAATAGCTTTCAACAAGTTAACCATGTGAAATTAAATTAAAAAAAACTTATTATTAAAGCGCAATTACATGCAGAACATTATGCATACAGCCCCAAAACTGGAGATTTACTTCATGCGTTTTAATAAAACCACACTGGCAATTCTTCTTGGTTTGAGTCTCTCTCAAGGTGTTGCCCAGGCAGCACCTGTGCTCTCTTTAGATAACACCCATGCAGAAAGCATCGCGGCAACCAATAACGCCTGGGTTGAAATCAATACCACGACTTTCGAAAATAATATTCACACCCTGCAAAAAAAACTGAATACAGGCACCAAAATGTGTGCGGTTTTGAAAGGCGATGCTTACGGTCATGGCATCGACCTGCTGATGCCATCCATCATCAAAACTGATGTACCTTGTGTAGGTGTTACCAGTAATGAAGAAGCCCGTATCGTGCGTGAAAGCGGCTTTAAAGGACAATTGATGCGTGTCCGTACGGCTGACATGATTGAAATTGAACGCACACTGGGCTATGACATGGAAGAGATAATCGGCGATCTGGCTCATGCCCAAGCCATTGATGCGCTGGCAAAAAAACACGGTAAAGAAATTCGCGTTCATCTGATGCTGAACACAGGTCTTATGAGCCGCAATGGATTGGAGATGAAGACTGAGCAGGGCAAACAAGACGCCCTGAAAATTGCTCAGTTGCCTAATCTGAAACTGGTCGGCATGATGAGTCACCATGCATTCACTAATATGGACGCCATCCGTGACAGTATTAATAACTTCAAAGAACAAACTTCTTGGTTGATCAAAACGGCAAACCTGAACAGAGACGAAATCACTCTGCACGCATCAAGCTCTTTTGCCTCACTTAGCATTCCTGAAGCCCAATTCGACATGGCTCGCGTTGGCAGTGCGCTGTACGGCATCCTGACCACCAGCCATCCAGAGTTCAAGCCCTTAATTCAAATGAAAACTCGTGTTGCTTCTGTTAAAACATATCCTAAAGGTAATGGTGTCGGTTACGACAACACTTACATTCTGCAACGCGATTCCAAGCTCGCTAACTTGCCAGTGGGTTTCTCTGATGGCTTTAGCTCTGCCCTGTCAAACAAAGCTCATGTTCTGATCAACGGTCACCGTGCACCTGTTGTCGGTAGTGTTTCCATGAACACCGTGATGGTCGATGTTACCGACCTACCCGAAGTGAAAAGTGGCGATGAAGTGGTCATTTTCGGTAAACAAGGTAACGACGAAATCACCCAGTCTGATATTCAGAAATGGGGTGGAATGCATGTTGTTGAGTTTTCTTCCATTTGGGGTGAAACCAACCCACGGATCGTAACCACCGGCTTATAATTTGCGCTTCAAATAATAGCAGGCTGTTCTTTTCCTCCATTGTGGATAAGCCTTGTTTCATTAGCAAGGTAAAACAGTTCGTGATCATGATCTCTTTATTTTCGCGACAGAACAGCCTAATATCACTTTAATTACTTTGAAAATAACACCCCCCTCCTTGCGATGTGGGGTGTTATTTTGTATTGAGCTTAATTTGGAGTGTGGTATGAAAAAACCTAAAATCATTATCAATGAATTAGATGCTGAACGTTTAGATTCTCTATTGGAACAACCTGCTTTTGCTAATACCAGTATCGCAGATGCCTTGAATGCAGAGCTGGATAGGGCAGAAATAGTGGCTCCGGTAGATATCCCAGCCGATGTTGTCACCATGAACAGTGAAGTTCGCTTTATTGATCAAGGCACGAATGAAGAGCGTGTTCGCACACTGGTCTACCCTGCTTCCTTGCAGGACAGCACCAAACATCTGTCTGTCATGGCGCCTTTAGGGGCTGCTCTTCTGGGGTTGCGGGTGAATGATGAAATAACATGGAAGTTGCCAAACGGTGAAACAACCCAAATAAAAGTATTAGAAATACTTTATCAGCCAGAAGCCGCAGGAGAATATCACCGCTAATTTCCAGCCAGCTCAGTTACACCGAACTGGCTGCTGTTAATTGAGTATCCCTATTGACCGGCGATACTCATTTCCGGCAACAACACCGAACCACACTGAATATTGCTACGTGTTTCGATATCATTACCGATTGTCACCATATTCGCCCACATATCTTTCAAATTGCCGGCAATGGTGATCTCACTGACAGGATATTGAATCTCGCCATTCTCAACCCAAAAGCCGGATGCGCCGCGAGAATAATCCCCTGTCACCGCACTAACGCCTTGCCCCATCAGCTCCGTGACGATCAGGCCAGTGCCCATTTCACGCAACAAGCCAGCAAAGTCCAGCCCCTGACCTGCTATACGCCAGTTATGAATTCCACCTGCATGACCCGTGTTCACCATTCCCAACTTACGGGCAGAATAGGAAGTCAACAACCACGTCTGCAAAACACCGTCCTTAACAATATCACGTGTTGTTGTACGCACACCTTCACTGTCAAATGGTGTTGAAGCTAACCCACGCAGCAAATGCGGCTGTTCTTCAATCGTCAGCCATAAAGGCAAGATCGGTTTGCCAAGGCTATCCAACAAGAAAGAAGATTTACGATAAATGCTGCTACCGCTGATCGCGCCAACCAAATGACCGAACAACCCCGTTGCCACCTCCGCAGCAAAGATAACCGGCGCTTTCATGGTTGATAATTTACGCGCTCCCAGACGAGAAAGCGTCCGGCGAGCACACTCTTGCCCTACCCACTCAGGCGATTTCAACTCGTCTAAATGGCGGCTCACGGTATAGGCATAATCGCGTTCCATGTTGCCATCTTGCTCAGCAATCACACAGCTTGACATAGAATGACGGCTGGAGCAGTAGCTTTGCAGCATCCCATGACTATTACCAAATACCCGAATACCATAATGGCTGTTGAAACTTCCGCCTTCCGTATTAGTAATACGCTCATCTGCCTGCAATGACGCTTGTTCAGCGCGGGCTGCCAACTCAATGGCCTTATCTGCATCCAGATCAGCGGGATGGAAAAGATCCAACTCAGGCGCGTCAAAGGCTAATAACGCTTTATCGGCCGGACCAGCATAAGGATCTGGAGAGGTATAACGCGCAATATCAATGGCGGCCTGCACAGTACGGGCAATCGCTTCTGGGCTGAGATCTGTTGAGGAGGCGCTGCCTTTGCGCTGCTGGTGATAAACCGTGATCCCCAATGCGCCGTCACTGTTAAACTCAACATTTTCGACTTCACTAAAACGGGTACTGACGCTAATCCCCGTCGTTTTATTGACCGCGACTTCCGCAGCATCACAACCGGATTTAGCCAATTCCAGCGCATGGGCAACCGCATCTTCCAACAGCTTACGCTGCTCCGCGATTTGTTGATTAGTGACTATCATTAATTAACGTAATCCAATGAATTAAAGAGAGAATTAGTCAGAAAAAATGCCTGCTTCCGGCTTATGACACGAATGTCGAGTGGTAATCAGGCAATTTTCCCAGTTACAATACACAATATTAGGATGTTAACACCCACCGGACGATAGGTCATGTTCCAAAACGTACCTTATCCGGCCTTTTTAGAAGGAAAACAATTATGGCAAAGCAGCCTGAAGATTGGCTCGACAATTATCCTGCTGAAGAGGAAGAAGAAGAGATAATCTGGGTCAGTAAAAGTGAAATCAAGCGGGATGCTGAAATCCTGAAAAAGTTGGGAGCAGAACTGGTTGAACTGAGTAAAAGCCAACTGGAACGAATTCCACTGGATGAAGATTTGCGGGCAGCTATTGAGTTGGCGCAGAAAATCAAACGAGAAGGTCGTCGCCGTCAATTGCAGTTAATTGGTAAGCTGCTGCGTGCCCGCGATCCTGAACCTATCACCGTTGCGTTGGATAAACTGAAAAACCGTCACAACCAGCAAATCGTTGTTTTACATAAGTTAGAAGAACTGCGTGACAAATTGCTTGAAAATGAGGATGCCTTTGAAGAAGTCATCGCACTGTATCCACATACTGATCGCCAGCAACTTCGCTCATTGGTTCGTAATGCGAAAAAGGAGAAGGCAGCTAACAAGCCACCTAAATCCTACCGTCAAATTTTCCAATATTTGAAAGAGTTATCGGAATCCGCTTAACCCATCTTCACCGCCATTTCGTTAAGAATTGGCGGTCATTTCCTGCTTTTTTAGTGCCAAATGGGAAAAATCAGAATCGCAATTCAATACAGTACAGCAATGGAATGTTGCCCCTATTTTTATCTGAATTTCTTCTCAAAAACAGCCAACATCCCCATATCCCGCCAAAATCAAACGAAAATTGAATCTAATTGGTTAATTAATTTGACCTATAAGCATGTACAATAAACGTGCTTTGCTGATCAATCTCCCATTTTATCTCACTGATATTCAGCATGACACCGAAACCCTATTGATAAAACATAAGTTAAATTCAATGAAAAATGAAAAGGAATCGCTTTATCTAAAAGAGCGCGCTTACCTGCGAGAGCTGGCTGGGCACATCGCGAAAAAGTCGCCACATCTGGCTGAATTTCTGGTTTCCTCTCATGATCCCGATATTGTCCGCGTTTTCGAAGCCTTTGCGTTTTTGATTGCCAACCTGCGGGACAAGCTGGAGGATAATTTTCCCGAAATTGTTCACGGCATTCTCTCCCGTATCTGGCCGTTAGCCCTGTCCCCTATCCCACCGACGACGATAGTGCAGTTTACGCCCACGGATGATGAACATCAGGGCACTGCCGAGATCCCGATCAGTACATCGGTGTCTGCCAGCCTTAACGGGCAGTTGATCAACTTTAAAACCTGCCGTCCTTTGCATATTGAACCCTTGATTGTGCAGGAACGCGCCGTCAGGAAAACGGGCACGCACAGTGAAATCATCCTGATACTATGCCAAACCGGTTTGGCGTCTTCTTTTTGGCAAAGTGGCTCACTGACGTTCTTCCTCGGCACCGACATAGCGCGTGCTACTCAGCTCAGCCTGTGGCTGGATCAACATATCTGTGATATCAGCCTGAACACACAGGGTGAACGGCGAACAATTAAACGTTTTCCTGATGGCTGGCATGGCTTGCTTGACGAACCGTTGCTGCCCACCGCCAAAAGTCCCTATTCCGGCCTGCAACCGTTGATGGAATACTATGCGTTGCCGGCGCTTTATAACTTTGTCACGCTGGATATCAGCAGCAGTTGCTCAAAAGTCCCGCTGAATGACGATGGCACGTTTGAGCTGATTTTGCGTTTCGAGGGTGAATTGCCACTGGAGGATGTCGAGGGGGCATTTTTGCTGGGTTGTGTTCCGGCGATCCATCTGGAAAACCAGACCAGCCCGCCTGTCCGATTGGAAGCCGGTAATCACCGCTATCCGCTGCCATTGGGAGAATCGGTGTGCCTGTACCGGCTGCGGGAGGTTCAGGTGGTGGTGCAGCCCGAAGACAGCGAGCAGCGTGGCACGCCTTATCACTGGCTGCCGATTGAGCAGTTTGTTCCCGCCGGCCGTGTTTCCGATAACGATGCGCAGCCCGACACCTTTTACTACCAGCTCCAGACTGAGTCTGATTTTCTGGGCAGAACTCGGCACTGGCTGTGCTTTTTTGATTTGACCGGCAACCCGGCAAACAACCTGCCGGAGATTGCTGTCTCGTGCTCTTTCATCGGTTACCATAAGCAGGCACTGACGCTGGCACAGGGCGCCATTACCGTGACGCCGGAAAGTGCACCGTCTCATCTTGATGTACAGAATATTATTCCGGTGGTAACCGATTATCCGCCCTTGTTACAGGAAAATAACAGCTGGCCGCTGCTTTCCTGCCTCTCCAGCCCGCCGATGATGTTATTTGCCACCGACAGCCTGAAACAGTTTCTCCGCCTGTTTGACCCGCATAACGAGACCAACCGTCCGCTGAGCCGCCAGTTCCAGCAACACATTGACGGCATTATGCAGGTAAAAGAGCGCCTGACTGACCGCTTACGGCGGGGGGAACCGGTTCGTGGGTATGTGTTATCGCTCACGCTGGATCCCGGTTGTTACCGCACGTCCGGTGAGATGTACCGTTTCAGCCGGTTAATCAATCAGGCGATGGCCTGCTTTATCAGCCAGTCCACGTTCGTCATGCTGGAAATTTTTACCCCCGACAACAGTGAAGTGCTGTGGCAGTTCTGGCACGTCGATGGATTACGCCCTGCCATGTAATAAATGATAAGGAATAAAAATGAAAAGTGGACTACGTTTTACCTGCCGTATCGCGGGTGTGCCGGAAGACACCTTTGCGGTCGGCGATTTTTCTTTGCAAGAACAACTCGCTGAGCTGTTTACCCTCAACCTGACATTGGTCAGGGTCGGTAACGCGAACCCGTTTAAACCACAGGCGGAGATTGATTTGGCCTCGCTGCTGATGCAGGAAGCGGTGTTGCAGGTTTTTTATGGTGAAACGGAGCAGCGCAAAATCACC
>NZ_MKGQ01000089.1 GCF_001908105.1 Xenorhabdus eapokensis | reverse complement strand
CGGATCGAGCGGAACATAACCCGCTCCCGCTTTGAGAATGGCATACAGGCCAATGATCAAATCCAGACTGCGGTCAACACAAATTGCCACGCGATCATCGGGGCGTACACCTGCGGCAATCAGTTGGTGAGCCAGTTGGTTGGCATGGCGGTTCAGTGCCGCATAACTCAGTTGGCTATCGCCAAATACCAGCGCAATAGCATCCGGTGTACGGGCAGCCTGCTGTTCAAACAGTTGGTGGATTAAGGTGTTTTGCGGATATTCAACCGCGGTATCATTAAATGTTTCCAACAGTTGGGTGCGTTCAATCAGTGACAGGATGTCAATTGACTCAATGGCTTGCTCAGGCGCAGATTGCAGGGCTGCCACAATCCCTTCCAGTGCCGTATTCATATAGGCATTAATACGAGCCGGATGAATTTGCTGGCTGCATTGTGCAGTGAGCGCAAATCCATCGTCAAAATCGTCCACATCCAGTGACAAGGGGTAGTTACTGCGCTCTTCACTCTCTAGTTCGTCAATACCTTGCCAGGCGATGGAGGCCACTTGTTCATCTTCATGCGGGCTATGGCGGAAATTAAGCAGGCTGTTAAACAGCGGTAATGGCGCCTGAATGCCACTGCAACGCTGGGCAACAGCCAGAGGGGCCTGCTCATGTTCCAGTAGTGCGGTTAACTGCTGATAAGTTTCTTGTATTGCTTGCTTAACGGTACGGGCCTGTAACTTAACGCGAATAGGTAAGGTATTGATAAACATCCCCAGCACTTCGGATGCACCAATTCCACCTTGTAACCGTCCCAACAGAACAGTGCCGAATATGACGTCATTTCGTCCACTGCATCGAGCCAGAACCTGTGCCCAGGCCACATGAAATAGTACGGCGGCACTCATACCCAATTGACGGGCGCAATCACGGAGATTTTGGGCTAGCTTACTATCCAGAGCGAGAACGTTTTCTTCTATCTCATTGAGACTGCCACCTTGTACATCAAGCAACCCAAATGGCAGGGTGGGTTCTTCCACATCTCCCAATAATTCGCGGAAATAGTTTTGGTGAACCTCCAACGGCACATTGCGGATCTGCGCGATAAAATTTCGGTAAGGCAATGGTATTGGTAACTTTTCACTTTCCCCCAAAAGCAAGGTTTGTATTTCACTGAATATCATATCCAGTGATATGTGATCACAAACTAAGTGGTGATACAGCAGGGAAAGTAGCCATTGATCGGAGGCGGGATCTTTAGCTATATGAGCAGCTAACAGTGGTGCTTTGGTGATATCCATTCGCATTGAACGGGGATCGGTAAGACGGCGTAGCTGGGTTTCTGGCGGTTCTTCTGTTGATAGCGTGAGTTCAATAATTGGCAACGGGGCATGACGATAGACGATTTGTACTGATTTAAGAAGCTCTTCCCAGTAAATGGCGCTGCGCAGAATATCGTGCCGGTCAATGACCCGCTGCAACGCCTGCAAGAAACTCTCCAACCGCGTCCGGCTGTCGAAAATCATCAAATGGTTGTCCAGATAGAGATCACCTTTCGTTTCCCGCAAATGGTGGAACAGGATGCCTTCCTGTAATGGCCCCAATGGGTAAATGTCCTGGACGTTGGAAATACCGCCTGTTACATGGGAAACAATCTGGTTTATTTGGTTTTGGGTCAATTCCACCAGTGGCAACATATCTGGCGTAATGACGGTACTGTCTTCTCTAATCAGGTTAGGCGGAACGTTCTGTAGGTTTGTGGTCTGAGCGTTATTGTGACGGATTAGGGAACTCATGACCACCAGCGTTGGCGCTGAGAATACCGCACTGACATCAAGGGACAGACCGTGTGAGCGTAATTGTTCGATCAGGCTGACCACCAGCAGGGAATGCCCGCCCAGTTCAAAGAAATTGTCTTGTCGCCCAACTTGTTCCACATTGAGCAGGGATTGCCAGATGGCCGCCAGTTGCTGCTCAGTGGCTCCTTGCGGTGCTTCGTACTCACGGCTGACGATAGCGCTCTTATCCGGCGCTGGCAGCGCGTTGCGATCCAGTTTACCGTTGGCGGACATCGGGAAGGCGTCCAGCATCACAAACGCATTGGGTAGCATGTACTCCATCAATCTGGTA
>NZ_MKGQ01000088.1 GCF_001908105.1 Xenorhabdus eapokensis | reverse complement strand
AATGGGCAAAACGGGTAAAAGTGGTTCTTTAACAAGCTGATAATCAAGGAAAAAATCGCTTAAAACCGTATCACCGCACCGGAACCGGCCCTAAGATCCCTTGGGACTGCTGGGTGGCACAAATCCTTACAGCTACGTTCATAACCCTACCGGATGGGTAGACCCTCTGGGATTGGTTGGATGTTCGACTAAGCTGGGTAAAAACATGATGGAAGATATGGGCTTGTCACGTTCAACTAAATGGAGTGGTTATCAGGCTCACCATGTTATACCGAAGGAATTGGCAAACCATCCTGCTTTGAAAAAAATTGGATATGATATTGATGTTGCTGCCAACGGCATATTCTTGAGAAAAGCTGATAATGGTGTCAGTGCAATGGCAAGGCACCAAGGCAACCATCACGGATATACAGATGCAGTTAGAAATGCTTTAGATAGAATAGATCTTAAACAATCTAAAGAAGCTATATCGAAACAAGTAGCTAACATACAAGATATAGCTAAAAAAGGCATGATGGATGGGAATATAATTAGATCTAAGGATATGTATAACACGAAAATATTTGGTAAGGATGTTAACCAAATAGGAAGACAAAGAGTGTTTGACCGTTGGAGTAAAATATTAGGGTGATATCAATGCATGAAACAATAGATTTTTATATGGAGCCAATGCTTTTTTTTAAAAGCTCTGATTTTCTTTCTGGATCTTCTGATAAATTAGAAGGATATGAAATTATAGAAGATAAAAAAGATGCTATAAAACTCCTTTTTGATCAGGATGTTCCAAGTCCATATGCAATTTGGAGCGATTTTTTTTCCGATCTCATATCTGAATTTTACCTTCATGAAGATTATAAAAAGGCAGATAAAGATATTCTTGACAGAACAAAGGTGTCAACTGAGGATTATGTAAAGGAAAATATTAGGAAAAGAAAATTATATCTGATGAGAAAGAAGCAAGGATTAGCTGATAATGTCGAATATGATTCATTTTTAGAAGAAGTTAGCGATGAGTGTCATCATATGCTAAATATGGTTAGTATTTATCGATATTTATTTTCTTTTAATGAGAGTTCTAAATTAGAAGAAATATTCTCCATATTTAAAAAAGGTTTTATGCCATGTGGTGTTACTAAGGATAAAAAAATAGTCGTTTTTAATCCAATGGTATTAAAACAATAGTTGGTATAGAAGCAATATCATCATGAAAAAGCCGGAAGACCCTTGCGATCTTCCGGCTTTTTGTCATTATCCTGCCTGATAATCCCCAAGCAACTCCCGCATCCGGAGCTTAATCTCACTGAGCTGGTCTTGCTGGCGCTGGTACTGCTGCTTAATGGTGCGAGTGCCATCAGCAAATTTTCACCATAACGCTATTCATCAACTGGAAAAAGTGACCCACAGTGACGGCCCGGAACTGCGGCTGTTCTACCGTGAAGATGGCCTGTTGGCTGACATCCGCCGCACGGATAACGGTCTGAATGATGTGATGGCTCATTATGGTTATCACGCCAATGGCTGGTTGGCTCAGGCAGACAGCACCCAGCAATTTCACCTGTTTTATGAATACAACGATCAGGGACTGATCAGTCGCTGGTCGGATGGTGACCAGACCGCGGTGGATTATGCCTATGATGCGCAGGGTCGTTGTATCCACAGCGTCGGCAGTGGCGGGTTTTACCCGGTGCAACTGACTTATGAACCGGGTATCACCCGTTCCACCACACCGCAAGGCCATACCACCACCTGGCATTACAACGACCAGCAGCAGGTAACCCGGGTTGAAACGCCCTGTGGTCATGTCACGCGTTATGAGTACGATCAATGGGGTAACCTGACACACCAGATTTTACCGACAGGGCAAACCCTGACGTTAGATTATCTGGCGGACACCGGGCTGGTCACCCAATTCACCGATGCCACCGGTGCGACATGGCAACATCACTACGATGATTCAGACCGGCTTATCAGCATGACCGATCCGCTGGGCCGGGTCTGGTGGCAGCAATACGACAATCACGGTAATACCGACTGCTTTATTGCCCCGGATGGCAATAAAACCACGCTGATGCGCAATGAGTTCGGGCTGGTGATTGCGGCAGAGGACACGGAGGGATACAAGCGGT
>NZ_MKGQ01000087.1 GCF_001908105.1 Xenorhabdus eapokensis | reverse complement strand
CGGCTACCGTTCCTGTAATAGCCTGTTCTTATACAAGGTAGTGATATACCGATGTAGTGAGAAGGAAGCAGGGTGCGGATGACATCATGGCGCGGATAATTTTTCCATTATGACGCCGGATATATGGTCGCAAACCGTATAACTTAGTGCTTGCACGACTGGGGCGTCCATATATGGTATAAGGATCTCGGACACGTCAAATTCCGCCAACCTCCCCATATTCCACCAAAATCAGACAAAAATTGGATTTAATTAGTTAATTAATTTTATTGGTTAGCGTGTACAATAAACCACCTTTACAGACTGGGTGCCTATTTAAATTCAGCACAGAACTGCTCCCGGACAGATAAAACATAAGTAAAATTCAATGAAAAACAACAAGGAATCACTGTACCTGCAAGAACGCGCTTATCTGCGAGAACTGGCGCAGCGTGTGGCGAAAGACTCGCCGCATTTGGCCGATTTTCTGTCTTCATTCCATGATCCCGATATTGAACGTATTTTTGAAGCCTTTGCTCTGTTGATTGCCAACTTGCGGGATAAACTGGAAGACGATCTTCCCGAAATCACGCACGGTATTCTGTCCCGTATCTGGCCGCTGGCGTTGTGTCCCCTTCCTCCCACCACGATAATGCAGTTCTATCCTGCCGATGGCGAACATCAGGGCACCGCCGATATTCCGGCAGGCACATCCGTTTCTGCTCATCTGAACGGGCAATTACTGACCTTTAAAACCTGTCGTCCGCTGCATATCGAACCATTGGTCGTGCAACAACGCACGGTGAAAAAAACCGGCACCCACAGTGAAATTATGCTGACCCTGTGCCAGACCGGCACGGCATCCCCGGTCTGGCAAAGTGGCGCATTAACTTTTTTCCTCGGCACTGACACCGAAAAGGCCGCCCAGCTCAGCCTGTGGCTGGATCAACATATCTGTGATATCAGCCTGAACACACAGGGTGAGCGGCGAACAATGAAAAGTTTTCCTGATGGCTGGCATGGCTTGCTTGACGAACCGTTGCTGCCCACCGCCAAAAGTCCCTATTCCGGCCTGCAACCGTTGGTGGAATATTATGCACTATCCCAACTGTATAACTTTGTCACGCTGGATATCAGCAGCAGTTGTGCAAAAGTCCCGCTGAATGACGATGGCACGTTTGAGCTGATTTTGCGTTTCGGGGGTGAATTGCCACTGGAGGATGTCGAGGGGGCATTTTTGTTGGGTTGTGTGCCGGCGATCCATCTGGAAAACCAGGCCAGCCCACCTGTCCGGTTGGAAGCCGGTAATCACCGCTATCCGCTGCCATTGGGGGGATCGGTGTGCTTGTACCGGCTGCAGGAGGTTCAGGTGGTGGTGCAGCCCGAAGACAGTGAGCAGCGTGGCACGCCTTATCACTGGCTGCCGATTGAGCAGTTTGTTCCCGCCGGGCGTTTTTTCGATGACGATGCGCAACCCGATACGTTTTACTACCAGCTCCAGACTGAATCTGATTTTCTGGGCAGAACCCTGCACCGGCTGTGCTTTTTTGATTTGGCCGGCAATCCGACAAACAATCTGCCGGATATTGCTGTCTCGTGCTCTTTCATCGGCTACCATGAGCAGGCACTGACGCTGGAACAAGGCGCAATTACTGTGACGCCGGAAAGTGCACCGTCCCATCTTGATGTGCAGAATATTATTCCGGTGGTGACCGATTATCCGCCATTGTTACAGGAAAATAACGGCTGGCCGCTGCTCTCCTGTCTTTCCAGCCCACCGATGATGCTGTTTGCCACCGACAGCCTGAAACAGTTTCTCCGGTTGTTTGACCCGTATGCTGACACGCATCGCCCCTTGAGCCGCCAGTTCCGCCAACACATTGACGGCATTGTACAGGTGGAAGAGCGTCTGACTGACCGGATGCGGCGGGGGCGCCCCATTCGCGGGCATTTACTCTCACTGACTCTGAACCCCGATTGTTATCGTAATCAGGGAGAAATGTATCGCTTCTGCCGGTTAATCAATCAGGCACTGGCTTGTTTTATCACCCAATCTTCGTTTGTCATGCTGGAGATTTTCACCCCGGACAGTCACAAGGTGCTATGGCAGTTCTGGCATGTCGATGGATTACGCCCGGCCATGTAAGGCATGCATGTCATAACCGATAAGGAATAAAAATGAAAAGTGGATTACGTTTTACCTGCCACATCGCCGGTGTGCCGGAA
>NZ_MKGQ01000086.1 GCF_001908105.1 Xenorhabdus eapokensis | reverse complement strand
GCGCGGCTAGCAGCTCATGCTCAGTATGTGCATAACCAAATAAATGATGCTGTAATTCATGACCTTAACTATCCAACTCATAACACCCCAGTAGAACAAAATGTATTAAATTGGGTAATGCGTGGATATCCCCCACCCCGATAATTTAATCACAACTAACTTGACACTGCCCTTAACCTACTCCTGCCACCTCAGTATCATTTGCTCTGAGGTGGCAGGTTATTATTTGCCATCTGATTGTTGCCGATACATCATAATCACTAAGCCGCCTTTCGTAGCTATCTTCATAGTGTGACCATCCTGTAGCTGGTCGAGTTTAAATGCGTCGTACAGTTCGTTAACAGCTTTTTGCTTTCGCTCTTCCTTGCGGCGATTGTAATAGGCACTGACCAGTAGGCCGCCCAACCAGTTCATCGCCTTAAGCAAAATATACAGGTAACCAATTACCATGAGGCCGCCTGTCATATAGCCAATAATCATCTCACCCATTATTTCCTCTGCATTCAGTCTTCACATATTCCTGCAAATATCTCAGTTTTGCCCTGTCGTTGATGATGCCTTCTCGGATATCGAGAACAGTAGATCCAGTTTCTCCAGTGAGTTCGACGGTGGTTGGAGTGACCACGCTGCCGGAGGTAACGGTTTCAGACACGGGGCAGGCGGCTTTGATGCGCAGCTTGCGACGACCAGCGGCAACATCAGCCCGAAGAGTGTCGATTTCAGTCTTGGCATTGGCGAGTTCCTGAGTGTGTTTGGTATCTAACTCTGTGAGGTGCTTGATGCTTTCTTGCTGGGTGGCGTTGATAGCAACTTGTTCAGATAGCTTAGTGGTCAACGATTGATTCGCACCCGCCAGCTTCCCGTTCTCTGCATACACCGAATAGATGGAATATACGGCTGAACCCATCAGCGCGATAACTACAATCACAGCACCAAATCTTAATTGCCATTTCATGGCCGCCTACCAACAAATTGATTGTATTTCTTGCCTAAAAGATAGAATCCAAAAACAATCGGCGTAAAAACAACCACTATCGGCCATATGATTGACATGAACAAAACGACACCGTACTCTTCCGGATCGTTAGCTCGTTTTTCTATCAATGTAAAAATAATGAACGCCGCAATAAAACCGACAACATAAAAAATTATTGGAGCCAGAATAATACCCATCGTTCAATTCCTCATAGCAGTTCAAACGCCTGTACGAAGATGTCATCAGAATAAGGCTGCTTGCCGTTCTCCATCTGGATCATCGCCTTAGCCAATGCTGTCATGATGGATTTGTCATTAACATCAATCACGGCATGGCTGGATACACCGACTGTTTGGCTCACATACGTGATGTAGCTCTCAGTGTCATTTTCATTCGGTGGCGCCCAACGAGAAATAAACTGGCGGATCGTATTATCACCGTAGAGTTTCACGTAATTGCGCAGGATTTTAAGCATCGCCCGAATGCCGTACTCTGGCGCGATAAACTGACAGAATGACTTATCAGTTTGTCTGCCGCACAGTCCCTGCCATTGGTCACCGTGGCGGATATTGCCCGGATTGTTGTTGCGAATACCTCTGGTCACTGTTTATTCCTCGTTGTTGTTCAGCAAGTTGCCGACATCCCAACTGTACATACTGGTGCGAACCTCTACCCCTGTATCCAGAAAAATAGCTGTACCGCTATTACCGTTGTAATCAATGGGCTGAAAATGCGTGATGCGTTCCAAAACAACGGTTGTTGGATACATCCGACTACTAACTCCATAAGGAGGGAAGTCATAAGTGTTCATGATTACCTTTTCATTCGGGATGTTTCACCCATTTCATACCGATCATCAATGAGTTCGTCATCATCGCCATTAAATTTCGCCATCGCATCACAACAAACTGCACAACAACGATAGTGTATGATTTCACCATCAAATACCCATGTTGATAATCTGGCGATGGATTTCAGGGGGATGATTTCATCGCAGATATGACAACGAGCCGATTTGCGGGTTATGCCGATTTTGTCTTTCAGGCAGCGTTCAGAACCGTCACCAAAATCACCCCAAAATAAATCAAATGACAGAACGGCATCCGTGTAATTTTGGTCTCTTGTCATTATTTATCCCCCAAACGTTTATTAATGGCACGAACAGCAAACTCACGTAGCTTCTCTACGCCAATAAACCCAATGGCACCCCCGATAGCCGGTGCAAAATTGGCAGGA
>NZ_MKGQ01000085.1 GCF_001908105.1 Xenorhabdus eapokensis | reverse complement strand
TGTTAAAGAGCGTTGGCAACCGGACATCTCTTCCGGGTTGCGAGGCTGCGTATCTTACGCTTTTTGCCTCCGGAGTCAAGCGATTATTTTCGCCTTTCTCCGCTGCCGTCGCGGCGTGTCTCAGCACATCGTCGGTCAGTGGTGGCGCATTATAGGGAGTTTTACGGATGTGACAATAGTTTTTTTTAAATTTTTTTCTGTTCGTGTTTTTTTTCCTCAAAACGAGGTAATAACCAGCAGAAAGACTGTTTTTAAGACGTTTTATCACACGATATTTGCAAGAATTTCTCAGAGAAATGGTCTACCTGTTTCCAATCAGTGTATTCAATTTCTTTTGTAGTATCCGTTTCTCCTCCGGTCATTCGCATAATGAACTGAATCATGATGCGATCCAACCAACGATAACGTGGATAAAGTAGTGCTCCCGCAAAAACTCCACATATATCAGGCTGCCATGGGCTTTTTATTAAAAACTTACGTACATAAGCGTTCGTTTCTGGGGTTCTTTTTTCGGGTTTTCTTGCCGTTAGATTGACACCAAAGAAAGCCGTTGGTATTTGATTCAATTGTTTTTGATGGCGAATGACAAAATTATGCAATACAGAATTGAAACGACCATAACGTATCGACGCACCTACCATAACTTTTTGGTAAGGCATCAAATTGACTTGTTTCACTGTGGAAAGATCCCTTAACTCACACTCAATACCTGCACGACGGAGATTCTCTGCGATACGGGTAATAATTTTTTTGGTTTGTCCATCCTGGGTGGAATAAAGCAACAAATAACTCATAGATACGCCCTTATTAAACAGAGATTCACATATAAAGACTATTCACGCCAAAAAGTGGGGGTAAATAGAACCAATAATGTGAACACTTCCAAACGGCCAAATAACATTGTGACAACTAATATCCATTTAGCCGCCGGATTCATAGTTGTAAAGTTGTCAGCAACGACTCCCAATCCTGGTCCCAAGTTATTCAATGTTGCTGCGATGGCAGAAAAAGCAGAAAACTCGTCAACACCCGTGGCAATCAGTAACAACATACTAATGATGAAGACTAGCGCGTAAGCTGAAAAAAATCCCCATACCGCTTCAATGATGCGTTCCGGTAATGCCCGCCGCCCTAATTTGATGGTGTATACCGCATTCGGATGTACTAAACGTTTTAATTCACGAGATCCTTGCAAGAACAGTAACAATATGCGGATAACTTTGAGACCGCCTCCTGTCGAACCAGCACATCCCCCTATAAAGGCAGAACATAACAACAAAAAAGGCAAAAACAGAGGCCAATTGGCAAAAGTGTCAGTGGTAAATCCGGCTGTTGTCGCCATAGAGACAACTTGAAAAAAAGCGTGATTTAATGCTGCCAATTCTGATTCATAAACGGAATGCTGCCATAATATCAGCATACAGATTACCAATAGCGCCAACTGAATAGTAATGAACATACGAAATTCAGGATCACGCCAATACACTTTCAAGCTTCGTCCAGAAAGAACCGCAAAATGCAGACCAAAATTACAGCCCGAAATCAATAAGAAAATGGCAATAATTGTGTTAATAGCCGGACTATTAAAAAAGCCGATGCTGGCATCATGGGTAGAAAATCCACCAATAGCGATGGTAGAAAAGCTATGAGAAATCGCATCAAATACTGACATCCCCGCAGCCCATAATGCTACTGCACAGGTTATGGTCAACAAGACATAAATCAGCCAAAGTGTTTTTGCTGTTTCTGCGATACGGGGACGCATTTTATTATCTTTCAGTGGCCCTGGCATTTCTGCACGGTAAAGCTGCATTCCCCCAACACCAAGCAGAGGTAAGATCGCCACAGCCAGAACAATAATGCCCATGCCGCCTAACCATTGCAACATTTGTCGATAGAACAAAATCGCCTTGGGAAGGGAATCAAGGCCAACAAGCGTCGTCGCTCCCGTTGTCGTCAAGCCAGAAAATGATTCAAAAAAGGCATCTGTGACTGAAAGATTGGGTTTTTCAGAGAAAATAAATGGCAATGCTCCCACACTTCCCAACACAGTCCAAAATAGGACAACAATCAAAAAGCCCTCTTTTGGCTTGAGTTCAGATTTTTGTTCGCGATTCGGTACCCACAATATTAAACCAATGATAAGGGCAAAGATGAATGTCTGGCTGAATGCCTTACCTGCACCATCACGGTAGATCAATGCCACTAATCCCGGAATAATCATTGTGACAGAGAAAAGAATAACAAGTAGTCCAACAATACGGGTTATGGCGCGAAAATGCATTCGGCTGGTTCCTTAGAAATCCGGTATGAAGAAAAAATATAGTTAACGCGATGCTCGACTTTAACATCCTATAACATTGGCTTGTTGAAGCCAGTCCCGTTGACTTTTACCTTGTTGAAAATTGGCAAAAATACCCAACGT
>NZ_MKGQ01000084.1 GCF_001908105.1 Xenorhabdus eapokensis | reverse complement strand
TGGGAAAAGCTGACTTTGATCCTGAAAGTGCTGGGTTATCCTTCAAGCTGGAAAGTCCATTCAATGTTCAATTCTTGCTGAATAGGTGTGACGACTGGGGTCTGTCGGGAGCCGGATGCGGTAGTTCTGCATGTCCGGTTCTGAGGAGGGATCTGCCCGGGTGACTGGGTAGGTCTACTCACCAGCAATGGTCATTTGTGAGAAGTAAAAATAATCAACGCTGGCTCTGGTATGCCTGGGAGCCTCGCCTCAAGCGAGTTGTGGCACATGTTTTTGGTGATCGCAGCAGAAAAACGTTAGACAAGCGGCTTGCCCTTTTATCCCCCTTTAATATTCGATTTCATTGTACGGATGATTATGGAGTTTATGACACTCTTCCCGAAGAGGATCATCTTACGGGAAAGACGTTCACCCAACGCATAGAGAGAACGAATTTCACTCATCGTACTCGAATCAAAACAGTCCTCAATATGTTGTGCCTTTCAGAATGGGTAGCAAGAACGATAAAAATGATGCAATTGCTATTGTAGAAGCTGACAGCCGTCCGGCATGCGGTATGTGCCGGACAAAACGATAGAACAACAGGATATCCAATGTTTGCACCGGGGTCGTCAGCGTGTCATGAAAAACCGAACAGCGTTGATTAATCAGATACGCGGATTAGGGATGGAATATGGCATTGCTATGCCTGAAAGTGCTCGCAAGGTAGAGCAATGTTTACCGGAACATCTGGAAAATGCCGAGAATGAGTTGACGGTATTAAGCCGTCAGTTATTTCAGGAATTACTGTTTGAACTGAAAGACCTTCAGCAGCATCTGAAAGCGTTGGATAAACGCCTTGATCATCTGAATACACAAAATGAAGATATTCGCCGGCTGCTGACATTACCGGGTATCCGGCCATTAGGGGCATCGGCTCTGAAGATAGCGCTGGGCGATAGTCAAGAGTTTAAGAATGGCCGCCATTTTGCCAGCTACCTAGGGCTGGTGCCGAAAGAGCACAGCAGTGGGGGGCAAATCCACCCACTCGGTATCAATAAGCGGGGCGATGCCTACTTACGAGGAATATTGATCCATGGCGCCCGTTCTGTCGTGTATCAGCTCAGTAAACGACCTGACGAACAGTGTAATGAGTTACAACGCTGGCTAAAGGGTTTAATAGAACGTAGCGGAATCAATAAGGCGGTAGTGGCGTTACTCAATAAGAATGCCCGGATAGCGTGGGCATTAGTGAATCAACAATCGGTTTATATTTCTCGGTGAGATAAAAATATGGGGTTAATCATGCTGTTGAAGTCCATGAGTTGATGTACTGACAGGTAGTACCGACTCTCTGTGAACCTGGAAAAAACCATGGCTTACCAAGGCTGTACGGCTAATGAGGGCAGAGAGTACGGATTCTCATCAGGGCTCTTTGAAGCCGAATATATGTTTGTGACTACTTTTGTCAGAAAAGAAAAATAGATTGCCCACTTGCATTGAGTCGGTGTCCATATAAGTTTTTAGAGGTTCCCCATAGTATATTATCTAAACATTCATCATTATCAATAAAATTAGAGGTCTGACCAATTTTTGGAACAATTAATATAAGTGAGATTTATTGATTGGTGGATATTTAATCCCTACAATATTACTTTAATAAAATAACAAGTTTAATATGTAAATTGTATTGACTTGTTACGGTTTTAAATGTATTGTTTCAAAATAGATGTGGATGTAAGTTATTTGTTAAATGGATTATTATAAATTTAATGAAAAAATATAATTGTAAAAAATCAATTTTTGCCAAAGTGAATAACCTTTCTAAAGCAAAGAGTTTAGATATTTTTAGGAAAGAAATTGTCTTTTTAAATTTTTTTCTTATATATATTTTCTCTATGGCTATATTTGATATTGGCGATCCTGCTTTTGAATATATAGACTACATTATTGCGATAATGTTGTTGGTTTGTTTCATTAGCATGATTGTTAAAGTGATTAATGAATCTCACTTTTTAAAATATGAATATAGAAATTATGATTTTCTAAATGAAAAAACAGTATATTCATTTAAATTCCTCACATTTTTAATTTTAATTTCAGGAATTATAATTCTTTATTTTATATATTCATACTTATCAGTAATTATTAAATATGACTTTTCATTAAAGCTATTCTTTTTTGTTTTTTATAGCGTCATTTTATATTTAATTATGAAAATTTTCAACTAAACTAAATAAGAGACATTTATTATGCGCGAATTAACAATTCAAGAATTTGATTTAGTTTCTGGTGCTGGTGATACAGGCCCTAGTTACACAAATCAGGTAGCAGGAGCAGTAGCTGGAGGCGTAGTTGGTCAGGGCGCGAGCATACTTTGGTTGATATCTATCCAAAGAACACTTGTGCACGATAATCATCACTCCAGCCTGCTTTTTTGAGTTTATTTCTTTGACTGG
>NZ_MKGQ01000083.1 GCF_001908105.1 Xenorhabdus eapokensis | reverse complement strand
GTCAACCCGTGTGGTGCATGACCACACAGAAAGTGTCGGCAACAATCAGGTGATTACCGTGCGCAAAGATCGTCATAAGGAAATCATCGGTACGGAAGTTAGCAGCATCGGGACACGACAGGTGACAGTGGAAAAAACCAGCGTGCTCAGTGCCAAGGGAGCCATCACTATCCAGTCCACCGAAGCGGGGATCTACATCGGTAATACCAAAGGCAGCATTTCGATCGACAAGGACGGCAATATCCATATTACCGGTGACACCGTCATTATCAATGGCCAGAAAGTGATCACCCTGAACTGATCGCATTCGTGATGTTAAAAAAACAACAAGTTAAAAAGGAAATACCGATGAGTACACACCCTTACCAGATGAATGAAGGCACCCTGACTCTCCCGGCCAACTGGCGCGATGAAACCATGCAGGTGTTTGTCCTGCCGGATGACAGTGGCGTTAATTTGGTGATTAACCGCACACCGGTTCCTGAGGGCAGCGATCCGGCAACCTATTACGCACAAACGCTGACCCAATTTGCGACCCACCTGCCGGGCTATCAGGAGCACCAGCGTTTACAATTGGTACTCAGTGGTGAACCCGCCTGGCGACTGGATTACCACTGGCAAAGCCCGGAAGGGGAAATGCACCAGACGGTGGTCTTGCAGATCCGGGGCAGCCAGTTACTGGCCTTTAACCTGACGTCACCGCACCCCTTTGAAGAAGGGCAACGCACAGCATTACTGGCGGTGATCAGCAGTTTTCAGGCGGCGTGACAGGAGGTCATCATGGGATTGGGTGACGATATTGTCACACGGATTGCCCGTGTGGGGGCGACCCACGCGGTGGGCAGAGTCATGCCCCCTTCACAGCCCCGCGGCCCGGCTGCCGCGCGTGAGGGCGATATTATCCAGCATTCGAGCTTTTTAGGCGCGCTGGCGGGCGTAGTGGTCGGGGCATTGATTGGTGCGGCCGTCTTTGCGGCGGCCTCCGCCGTAATTGTCGGCACCGGCGGATTGGCGACCGCAGCGGTATTGGCATTAGGCACGGCGGGAACGATGGCGCTGGGCGGGTTTATCAGCGATGTCAGTGCGGCGGTGACCAATATGGTGGACAGCATCGGGTCGCCGGATGGTGCCATCAGCCAAGGCTCACCGAATGTGCTGATTGAGGGCAAAGCGGCGGCCCGATCGACCGTGGATTTAGCCGCCTGTAGCAAACATCCGCCCCCGCTGATCGCCCAGGGCAGTGAATCGGTATTTATCAATGGTCAACCGGCGGCCCGAAAAGGTGACAAACTGGTGTGCGGCGCCACCATCAAGAGCGGGGCGGGCAAAGTCTTTATCGGCTCCGGTCAGGGGACTTACCTTGAGATTGAAGAAGAATTCTCCGGCTGGCAACGGGCGTTATTAATCGCGGTCGAATTTGTGGTGCCCCCTTCACGGGGGTTAACCAAGGGAATAGGCAAGCTCTTTACCAAAACCGGCCGGCAGACTCTACTGACCGGCGCAAAGCTGGGAGCCCAAAAAGCCGGCCGTGCCCTGAAAGGCAGGCTGATTTGTGCCAAAGCCGCGTTTAAAGCCAATAAAGGGGTTAAACGTTTCACTCAGGCCACCAAAAAATTCTTCACCGGTGACCCGATAGACGTCACCACCGGCAGCCTGTTTGACCAACGCACCGAGTTTGAGCTGGGGCAAACGATACCCCTGACTTTTACCCGCAGTTGGTCACCGGGACTGCGGGGACTGCTTGGCGAAAACTGGCTGGACAATTTCTCCGAGACCGTTATCGTGACCGACGACCGGGTAGAACTCCTGACGCTGGAAGGGGCTTCCCTGCATTTCGCCCTGCCCCGGAGCGTTGACCACAGCATCAACCCGGATCACCCGGAATTTACGCTGAGCCGTCAAAAACAAGGCTTTGTCCTTACCGAGCGCAATAATCCGGTTCGCAAATACTTCACCCGCTTAGCAGTCACAGAAGAGGAGACGGTACAACGCTGGTTACTCACTGAACACCGTGATCGCAATGGCAATACTGTGCGTTTTCACTATAACGACACCCATCAACTGGAAAAAGTCACCCACAGCGATGGGCCGGAACTGCGGCTGTTCTACCGTGAAGATGGCCTGCTGGCTGACATCCGCCGCACGGATAACGGTCTGAATGACGTGATGATCTGCTATGGCTATCATGTCAACGGCTGGCTGGCTGAAGCGGACAGCACCCAACAATTTCACCTGTTCTATGACTATAACGAACAGGGGCTGATTAGCCGCTGGACGGATGGTGACCAGACCGCGGTGGATTATGCCTATGACACGCAGGGCCGTTGTATCCACAGTATCGGCAGTGGCGGGTTTTACCCGGTGCAACTGACTTATGAACCGGGTATCACCCGTTCCACCACACCGCAAGGCCATACCACCACCTGGCATTACAACGACCAGCAGCAGGTAACCCAGGTCGAAACCCCGTGCGGCCATGTCACGCGTTATGACTATGATGAATGGGGTAACCTGCGCCACCAGATTTTACCGGCAGGGCAAACCCTGACGTTAGATTATCTGGCGGATACCGGGCTGGTCACCCAATTCACCGATGCCACCGGTGCGACATGGCAATATCACTACGATGAGGCTGACCGGCTGATCAGCATGACCGATCCGCTCGGGCGGGTCTGGTGGCAGCAATACGACAATCACGGTAATGCCGACTGCTTTATTGCCCCGGATGGCAATAAAACCACGCTGATGCGCAATGAGTTCGGGCTGGTGATTGCGGCAGAGGACACGGAGGGATACAAGCGGT
>NZ_MKGQ01000082.1 GCF_001908105.1 Xenorhabdus eapokensis | reverse complement strand
TTGGCGTTGGACGCCGGCAGAATGCGTCCCTTTTTTGATAAAACCGGTTTCATCGATGATGAGGATGCCTTGCTCATCACCGAGATGGTCAGTCACATAATCGCGTAAAATATCGCGAGCCGCTTCGGCATCCCAACGGGCGCGTTCCAGAAAATATTGAATGCCATCAGGCGAGTGTTCACCCAACCATTCCGCCAGTTGCCAGCTATTTTTACGCTCAACATCACTGAGTAATCCCCTGAGATAGGCGAGACTGCGTTGTTGTGGACTGGCATGGTGAAATAACGGTGTCAGACGCGTGTGTAATGAGAGCAGTTCTTGTTCCCAAAGGTTAACAGGTAAGTGCATTGAACACCTCCCCCTATTTTCAGGAAAAATATATCATGAGCTATCATGCCACAATGGAGCGTACGACTGTAGTACTAGAATGTTTTCGTTCAAGTTGCTGCTTAACCCAGTCAGCCAGTTTGCCCTTTCTATGCTCGATATGCAGTATGAACGTTCGGGCACAGAGCACCAACAGTTGTCGGAGTGTCTTGTTACCCCGTTTACTGATCCCCAATAAGGTTGTCTTTCCTCCGGTACTGTACTGGCGGGGCACCAATCCCGTCGAGGCTGCAAAATCCCGGCTGTGGGCGTATTGTTTCCCATCACCCAGTTGTGAGGAAAGCACACTCGCCGTGATGGGGCCAATGCCGGGGATCGTCATCAGCCGTTGTCCGATATCATCCTGAGCAACCTCCTGTGATAGAGCAGTTTCAATCTCGGTGATTTGCTCAACCAGATAGTGATAATGTGCCTGTAACCGCAGTAATACCTGCACCAAATAAGGGGGAAGTTCATGTTCAGCCAGCACAGCAGAGAGCCGTTTTATCACGGCAATCCCCTTGGGCATGCTGATACCAAATTCAAGCAGGAAAGCCTGCATCTGGTTGGTGGTTTTGACTTTATCCCGGACTAGTGATTCCCGGACACGGTGCAGGGCGCGCATGGCTTGTTGGGCTTCTGTTCTGGGCTGAACAAAACGCATTGATGGCCGTGAAGCAGCTTCACAGATAGCCTCCGCATCAATAAAATCATTCTTGTTACTTTTGACAAAAGGACGGACAAACTGCGGTGAAATCAGCCTGGCCTCATGCCCCAAATCAGCGATCCGTCTTGCCATGAAATGCACGCCCGCACAGGCTTCCATCACCACTATTGCCGGAGAGCAGCCAGCTAAGAATTCCATCAATTTAGCTCGGGTGAATTTTTTACGCAGTAACGCTTTTCCTGATTGATCCTGACAATGGATATGAAAGGAATGCTTGCCAAGATCGATGCCAATCAATGCGATAGTGTTCATGATGGTGGCCTCTTAAATAAAAATAAATCACACTCTGTCAATATATCGCTAATAGGGTGAGGGCGGCCATCTCATTAGTGTGGGGCACTTTTTTACGCTCTCCGTTTTGCATCAACCAGCGCCTGTGTGAGTTCTTCATCAGATGGTGGTTCATGATGAGCTGTTGATTCTATCCCACGTAGTATGCATTCATTCAATAAAAGCCAAATTAAAGTTTTTCATTTGAAGAAACTATCTATTTATTTCCTGAATGCTCTCGAATTTTCTTAGCCAATATGTTTAAATCCTTATCGGATGCCCGCTTACTATCATGTGATGATATATACCCTTCATATTCATAAAAAAACTTGTCCACACAAGATGATATTTTTTTAAAACGGTTATTATTTCCTGTCCCGTGCATAGGAAATAATTTGGCGTGTACATGATCAACTCCATAACCTTCGAATATTAGTCCTGTTCTAGCAACATCTTCTAAGGTCGAATCAAGGAGTTTAGCAACCTTTTTAGAAGCGATGATTAAACCAGACAAACTATCGTCACTTAATTCAAATGCGTAACTTTCATAATGTTTCTTTGGAATGACTACGGTAAAACCCAATGTATTCGGGTATATTGATAAAAAAGCCATATAATCATCGTCTTCCCAAATAACATGTGCAGGTGACTTTCCATTAACTATTTCACAGAAAATACAATTATTCATATCAAAGTATCCTTATATAGTTAAACATCTTTTTCGTATAAAGTGTTATTCTTTTTCAGGGATGACCATATTAATACTGAAACAATAATAACATAAATACCAGATATTATGCTTAATGAAAGAAAAATGAATTCTATACCAATACGATGACCAATACCACCAAGGCTAGGAAGAACGAACAACAAAATAGCTCTTGTCATAGATGAAACAAAAGATTCTGATGTCGCCCACTGATTATCTGACTGTTTTTGTAAAAAAACAGATAGGGAATGAATGGTTATTAATTTCATTAATAAAAAGTTAATACATATAAATAAGAGTAGAAAATATTTTGATAACTCCTTGTAAAGGATAAATGTCATGACGAATGATATCATCATAATGATAGAAATGAATAGTGACGTTGATATCTTAGCTTTCATTTGTTGGGCTATATATGAGGCTAATGATTGTGACAACAAAATTAATACAAATGCAATGCCATAAAATCCACCAGAAATCTTAGATAGATTTTCACCGACAATCATTGGTTGCCAGAACTGTATTGATATTTGAAAGCAAAGTGATGCGCTAACATAGAGTATAACTATGGGTAAAGATATCTTGGAAGAGAAAATATTTTTGACTGTATTAATGATATTTTTATTTCTATTTTCTGTATGATTCGTTTTTGTTTCTTTATTTACAGGGATAACATAAGTCCTCAAGAGAAATTAATTGCAAATTGGTCACCATAACCAGCTAATAATGTATTGATCTCATATTCCATGGTTTCCTGAGTCCAGGTGATAAAAC
>NZ_MKGQ01000081.1 GCF_001908105.1 Xenorhabdus eapokensis | reverse complement strand
CAGTCCATTTTGGGATTTTTTTTGATTTGGCGATTAATCAGATCGCAAAAATTGGACTGAGTTCCCTCCAAGTGATCTACTATTTTGAAAGCTTATTTAGATGATTATACTGAAGAAAAAGAATTTTGGTATATGAGTCCTGATCGACAGAGAAAAATAGAATGGAACCCAGTAGGACATAAGAACACTAATGAGGGACCACATGTTACTGTCAGGGACTTTGATGGGACTCGTTATTCTGTAACAGATAAAATTTTTATAAAAGGTAGAGATAAGTATGATGGAAAACCATAAAAAATATACTATGAAACAAGCTAACGATATTTTGTATCCTATATTAGGTGGAGATATATCAGTATTAGAACATATTGATTTTCCTCAAGATGGTAGATATAAATTATTAGATGAAGTAGATGGTTGGGAGCGTTTGGATGATCATGAAATATTAAATAGAACCTTATTTAAAGAATACATTTACAATGATGTTTATATAATAACCGATCTTTCCTATTCAAAGGATGAGGTTTATTTTATAAAAAAAGAAAACATTAGCTCATTTATTGATTTCTATCGCAAGTTAAATTCTCAATGTTTCTTCAATGGGGCGACTTTTTTTATTTCACCATTGGATAAAGTCTTACTTGAATTTAATGATGATGGTTATGTTTTTTTACATAAACTACCAATATTATTAGATGATAAAGGAAGAGAATTAATGTTGAAATATAAAGGTATTGTTTATTAATTTAAATTATCTGACGGGCAATAAATTAAATTTATTGCCTCATTAGGTCATAACATCAATTTGTTGAATCATGTATAGTATGTCTATTTGGAGAACATTCAGATGGCAAAGATTGATGTGACCTGCCCATCTTGTTGTGCCGTTAAAGGGATCCACCGTAATTAGCACTCTCGCTCTGGTTATCAACGTTATCTTTGCCAGTCCTGCCGTCATTCTTGGCAACGGGAATTCACTTATGCCGCTTGTCGTCCCGGTACACATCAGCAAATTGTCGATATGGTCATGAATGGAATGGGATGCAGGGCGACAGCGCGTGTGATGGGGATTGGTCTGAATACTGTCCTTCGCCATTTAAAAAGCTCAAACCTAAATCGGTAACAGAAGCCATTGCTCCCGGCACTGAAGTGATTGTCTGTTGCGAAATAGATGAGCAGCGGTCGGACGTGAAGTCAAAGAATCAGCCCCGTTGGCTCTTTTATGCTTACGACCGGATCAGACGGAAAGTGACCGCTCACGTTTTTGGCCCAAGAACAAAGAAGACATTGATGCGTCTGATGGTGCTACTGGTTCCCTTCAACATTGTGATCTATATGACCGATCTGGCGGGGAAACTGCATGTGGTCAGTAAGCATTATACACAACGCATAGAGAGAACTAATCTGAATCTTCGTCAACACTTAGCAAGACTGACTCGCAAGACGTTGTCTTTTTCAAAATCTATAGAAATACATGACAAGGTCATAGGGTATTATTTAAACATTCATCACTATCAATAATGATCTGGTAGTGAGCTAAATAGGATTAAGTTATGTTTGACATTGTAGTAAAAAATTCTGTTATTGAATTTTTCGAAGAGCCAGCTTTACCATCGTCAATCATTATTGATGATTTTAAAGAGGAATTCCATCTACCAATAACCTATTGGAATATACATGATTATAAAAAAAGTTGGCTGAAATCTCTTAAAGAAGGCCTATATAAAAAAGATCATGCTGCATTAGCTGTCTCTATGTATGAACCTAGTAGTGTCAATTTTATTTTTATATGGATAATTTATTTCAAAGAACAAGAGATTTTTATACAAAATCAAACTTTATTTATAGATGATTGCCCCGGTTTTTCTCCTGATAGAATAAATGATTTCATAGAGCCTCGCTATACAGAAACTGAGGATGGGAACAAAATATCTGAATGGAAAACAGATCTAAATAGTATATTGAATTTTTACAAAAAATTAGAAAGGGAACTTGGACTCATATGATAAGTGAAGTGGCACAATCATTTTGATCGTTCAGATTGATACTGACGCGCTGCGCTTGTCATCTCCGTGTTACCGGGCTAATACATTAACCCGGCAGCACGGAGAGCTGAAAAATACCTGCCAGAAAAAATATTTCCTCACCTGCGCCTCATTTTTCTCCTCACTTTTTATTTTCCTCACTGTGAAAACAGGTGAGGAATCGATAATTTTTTATCCTTAAAAATCAACGTGTTTTGTGCTCCTCACTTTTTCCATATATATGCGAGAAAAGTGAGGAAAACGGTGAGTAGTAAAATTTCTCTCCTCACCGTTCCTCACTTTTTGACTCACTTTTTAATCTTTATTGTTCTGGTTAATAATCGTGAGTTCCTGCCCGTGGCGGGTAATCATCCCGTCCTGTTCTAACTTGGTTAACCAACGGCTGAAATTCTTCACATTCACGCCCATCGATTTTAAATCATCACGCACAAGGGCAATGCTGCAATGCTCTTTTAAGGCGGTACGAGACCGGATGCATTGCCATAATACCGTATGATTATCGGTTTTATTGGAAACGCGTTCAATTTCTTCCTCCTCAACCGGATCACGCGGACTGTCAACCAGAACCAGTGAGGTAATATCCTCACCGTCTTTATCGGTAAAGAGTTCAACCACACGCATGTCATAGGCTTTGGTTTCCGGTTCTTCGGCATCTTTCATTTTGGTGCAGGTGATAACCAGCGCACCGCCTTTTTTCCCCTCCCGGTTGATTTTGTATTCAACATCCAGCGCCGCACGAAAGGCACTGGAACCTCTTGCGCCTTTGCTTTCATCCTTGCCGGAATGGTGAACCACGAGAATGCTTGCGCCTGTTTTAGCTTTCAGCTCGTCACAACCCCGGACAAACGCGCCCATATCTTTTGAATCATTTTCATCAGCGCCGCCAAAACAGCGGGCTAACGTATCCAGAATAATCAGGCGTACCGGTTCACCTGTTTCAGACTCAACTTGTTGGGCGGCAATCACCAGTTCATGCACTTCGGCAGGCGAGGCCGGAAAG
>NZ_MKGQ01000080.1 GCF_001908105.1 Xenorhabdus eapokensis | reverse complement strand
ACGTTGGGTATTTTTGCCAATTTTCAACAAGGTAAAAGTCAACGCGACTGGCTTCAACAAGCCAATGTTATAGGATGTTAAAGTTGAGCATCGCGTTAATTTAACTATTGACCAATCCCTCATTACTAATAACATTTTGACCACATTACATGAATACGACACAACTGACAGGGATAAGAAAAAATGGCCATACTCACTCTCAGAGATGTTAAAAGTTATTCTGCTGATAAAGAGGTTAATATTGATCTCAGCAACCAAATTACGCTGATATACGGTCAGAATGGTTCTGGTAAATCCACAATATCAGGTTACTTCACCGAATATCATCCGCAAAAATACAAAAACTGCCGTTTTAAGAGTGATGAAAATTTTGATTTTTTCGTTTTCAATCAGGAATATGTGGAGAAAAAATTTCACAATAAAGAATATCAACCAGGTATATTCACGTTGAATGAAAAAAATGACGGACTCAACACAACAATAAATAATAACAAAGCACGCATGACACAAATTAAGGTGAAACTCGATGCATTGAATACGTTCATTCAAGATAAAGAAAAAACTATAAAATCTCTTGTTGAAACGTGTATGAGTGACATATTTGATAAAACCGTTGGCGAAAGAAAAAAGCTCGAATATTTTTTAGATGGAGCGAAGCAGCGGAGCACTTTTTATAATCGTATGAAAAATATTTCTCCAAAAAAAGCAACATATACAACAGAAGTGCTGACTAACAGACTTAAACAACTGCTGAGCAGTAAAGGAACACGATATAACGAGTTAAGTAAGCCAGTACTTCAGGGTTTATCAGAGGACATCATCGATCTTATGACTACACCACTGATGCCAGCTTCCAGCACACAGTTCTCAGCTTTTATTCAGGATTTAGGGAATGCAGATTGGGTTCGCAAAGGTATAGAATATGTCCGTGATAACGTGTGCCCGTTTTGTTATCAAAAATTTGATTCTCAGCATATCTTGGAAGAAATTACCAGAATGTTTGATCAATCTTACGAACAATCTATCGCTGCAATCTGCTATGCAGAAACTGTCATCGCCAGAGATATTGAAACACTGGATGCTTTTCATGAGCAGCTAAGAAGTCATCCGGTTGTTACAGATGACAATGAAGTATTTGGAATACTGAGAGCGATTCAGCAACTGTATCGTGCCAATATTCAGGCAATGGCAAATAAGGTAGAATATCCCTCAAAGTCCATAAAACCTGACAGTATTGATGATCTGTTGCAGAAACTAGCAGGCAATCTGGAAACACTCAATGGCCAAATACAGGAAAATAACCACCTAGCATCGAATTTTGATGTTGAAATGGCGTTGCTTAATGATGATGTTCATTCTCACCTCAGAAATAAATGCGAACCCTATTTTTCAAGTTGTGAGATTCAGGCTACGGAAATAAGACAACAAATAAAAAATAAGGATACAGAGATATCCAATTTTATAACAGAAAAAAAGAAACTTGAGGAAGAAATCCACCGCCTTACAGGTCAGCTGTCAGTTATTCAACCCACTATTGACACTATAAATAACAATCTGATTTTGCTTGGTATCAGTGATTTCAGTATTACCTGCCACGATGAAGAGCTGAAGCTGTACCGATTACAACGCAGAAGCCAACCCCAGAATAATGAAGTCTTTAAATCGCTGAGTGAAGGGGAAAAAACAATCATCGCTTTACTTTACTTCATTGAATCCTGTGCTGGACATGCTATGGAGAAAAGTCTTACAAACTCAAAGTTTGTTGTAATTGACGACCCGATATCAAGCCTTTCTCATAATTTTATTTATGAAGTGGCATCTCTAATAAAGAGAAGGTTCATTACAACTAAATTGGCTCGTCATCTTGTCATATTGACACATAGCATATTTTTCTTTCAGGAGATACTTCTCTCAGCAGCCAGAAGGTTAGATCCGTGTGCCTCCACTCCAAAGAACTGGTCTCTACTTCGTATAGTTAAAAGCCATCACAGCGATTGTGTTGCTTTGTCAATGCACGAAATGTTGAATGAATATCAGGCATTGTGGCAAACGCTCAAGGATGTACAAGATGGCAGGAGCCTACCAGTGGTATTGCTCAATACGATGCGGAATATATTGGAATATTATTTCAGCTTTGCTTGCAAACAAGAAAAACTAGAGCACGCACTGGAAAAACTAGCACAAGAGCATTCAGCTGGAGAATATGACTCATTCTATCGAGCGATTAACCGACATTCGCACTCTGACGGGCGAAATATTCTGAGCACTGGTATTATTGATGTAGAAAATTATTTCCGATTGTTCAAGAAAATATTTGAGGCAACTGAAGATATCGAGCATCATAACACAATGATGGGAATTGCAGTTCCGAAACCTTAAGGAACTGACTATAAATGTTACCACCTGCGAGCACCATTCACTCAACGGTTCGGAAGCGAGCGCATATGCTCTACGCGCCCGAAACGAAAACGAGTATACCGGCGAACCGGAACTATTTTCTGTTTCATGTGGCTTTCCTTTTACGAACCGGCTACTGCCGGAAGTCCCTGTACCTATTACAGGCTGGTAATGATCCAGAGGGGAACGCCCGAGGTGATAACATTATCATTATACGGCTAATTACCTCATTATGAAAGATAAGGAATATCTATAACAGCAGTTATCAATGAATAATTGTTATTAAAGTTAATAACATTTTGAAATACAAAAAATACTAATATCTAAAATAGTCATTAAATCAAATAGATATAAGCATACAGTAGCAGAGTATTTCAGGGGCACAAAAAGGGGCATTAATTCAATAAATAAAAATAAATTTAATATAATCAACTTGTTATATTATTTTACCAGTCCCGCCCTGGCACCAAATTAAAACTTACTGTAAAACAGTGAGTTCGGGAATAAAAAAGGCCACCGCAAGGTGGCTTTTTTCTTTGACACAAATCACGTTTCACTAGGGTCTGTTGATGTTTTAAGGTCATAATTCATTCAACCCACATGGGCAACCAGACAATGATAAACGCCAGAGCCAACATACTGGCGTAATTCCGTTCAAGCTTATCGTATCTTGTTGCTATTGCACGAAAATGTT
>NZ_MKGQ01000008.1:149412-152569 GCF_001908105.1 Xenorhabdus eapokensis | reverse complement strand
TGCTCTTTAACAATCTGGAACAAGCTGAAAATTTGAAACAATCGATGTTGTTGAACGATAACATTGATGAGTCTCTCAAAAACTCCAGTCCGAAGACACCTTCGGGTTGTGAGGTTAAGCGACTAAGCGTACACGGTGGATGCCTAGGCAGTCAGAGGCGATGAAGGACGTGCTAATCTGCGAAAAGCGCCGGTGAGCTGATATGAAGCGTTATCAGCCGGCGATGTCCGAATGGGGAAACCCAGTGCAATCCGTTGCACTATCCTTATCTGAATTCATAGGGTAAGGAGGCGAACCGGGGGAACTGAAACATCTCAGTACCCCGAGGAAAAGAAATCAACCGAGATTCCCCCAGTAGCGGCGAGCGAACGGGGAGGAGCCCAGAGCCATCAGCGATAGCAGTGTCAGGAGAACGGTCTGGAAAGGCCGGCAGTAAAGGGTGAGAGCCCCGTATCCGAAGACACTGGTATTGTGAGCTCGAAGAGTAGGGCGGGACACGTGGTATCCTGTCTGAATATGGGGGGACCATCCTCCAAGGCTAAATACTCCTGACTGACCGATAGTGAACCAGTACCGTGAGGGAAAGGCGAAAAGAACCCCGGCGAGGGGAGTGAAAAAGAACCTGAAACCGTGTACGTACAAGCAGTGGGAGCCTTGATTTATCAGGGTGACTGCGTACCTTTTGTATAATGGGTCAGCGACTTATATTCTGTAGCAAGGTTAACCGCATAGGGGAGCCGCAGGGAAACCGAGTCTTAACTGGGCGTTAAGTTGCAGGGTATAGACCCGAAACCCGGTGATCTAGCCATGGGCAGGTTGAAGGTTGGGTAACACTAACTGGAGGACCGAACCGACTAATGTTGAAAAATTAGCGGATGACTTGTGGCTGGGGGTGAAAGGCCAATCAAACCGGGAGATAGCTGGTTCTCCCCGAAAGCTATTTAGGTAGCGCCTCGTGAATTCATCTTCGGGGGTAGAGCACTGTTTCGGCTAGGGGGTCATCCCGACTTACCAACCCGATGCAAACTGCGAATACCGAAGAATGTTATCACGGGAGACACACGGCGGGTGCTAACGTCCGTCGTGAAGAGGGAAACAACCCAGACCGCCAGCTAAGGTCCCCAAGTCATGGTTAAGTGGGAAACGAAGTGGGAAGGCTCAGACAGCCAGGATGTTGGCTTAGAAGCAGCCATCATTTAAAGAAAGCGTAATAGCTCACTGGTCGAGTCGGCCTGCGCGGAAGATGTAACGGGGCTAAACCATGCACCGAAGCTGCGGCAGCGACATTTAGGTGTTGTTGGGTAGGGGAGCGTTCTGTAAGCCGGCGAAGGTGAACTGTGAGGTTTGCTGGAGGTATCAGAAGTGCGAATGCTGACATAAGTAACGATAAAGCGGGTGAAAAACCCGCTCGCCGGAAGACCAAGGGTTCCTGTCCAACGTTAATCGGGGCAGGGTGAGTCGACCCCTAAGGCGAGGCTGAAAAGCGTAGTCGATGGGAAACAGGTTAATAGTCCTGTACTCGGTGTTACTGCGAAGGGGGGACGGAGAAGGCTATGTCATCCGGGCGACGGTCGTCCCGGTTTAAGCGTGTAGGCTGGCATCCCAGGGAAATCCGGGGTGCTTTAAGGCTGAGGCGTGATGACGAGGCACTACGGTGCTGAAGTGACAGATGCCCTGCTTCCAGGAAAAGCCTCTAAGCCTCAGGTAACATTGAATCGTACCCCAAACCGACACAGGTGGTCAGGTAGAGAATACTCAGGCGCTTGAGAGAACTCGGGTGAAGGAACTAGGCAAAATGGTGCCGTAACTTCGGGAGAAGGCACGCTGGCGTCAGGTGAAGGGACTTGCTCCCGGAGCCGAGGCCAGTCGCAGATACCAGCTGGCTGCAACTGTTTAATAAAAACACAGCACTGTGCAAACACGAAAGTGGACGTATACGGTGTGACGCCTGCCCGGTGCTGGAAGGTTAATTGATGGGGTTAGCCGCAAGGCGACGCTCTTGATCGAAGCCCCAGTAAACGGCGGCCGTAACTATAACGGTCCTAAGGTAGCGAAATTCCTTGTCGGGTAAGTTCCGACCTGCACGAATGGCGTAATGATGGCCAGGCTGTCTCCACCCGAGACTCAGTGAAATTGAACTCGCTGTGAAGATGCAGTGTACCCGCGGCAAGACGGAAAGACCCCGTGAACCTTTACTATAGCTTGACACTGAACCTTGAGCCTTGATGTGTAGGATAGGTGGGAGGCTGTGAAGTGTGGACGCCAGTCTGCATGGAGCCATCCTTGAAATACCACCCTTGAATGTTTGATGTTCTAACGTAGGCCCGTTATCCGGGTTGCGGACAGTGTCTGGTGGGTAGTTTGACTGGGGCGGTCTCCTCCCAAAGAGTAACGGAGGAGCACGAAGGTTAGCTAATCACGGTCGGACATCGTGAGGTTAGTGCAAAGGCATAAGCTAGCTTGACTGCGAGAGTGACGGCTCGAGCAGGTACGAAAGTAGGTCTTAGTGATCCGGTGGTTCTGAATGGAAGGGCCATCGCTCAACGGATAAAAGGTACTCCGGGGATAACAGGCTGATACCGCCCAAGAGTTCATATCGACGGCGGTGTTTGGCACCTCGATGTCGGCTCATCACATCCTGGGGCTGAAGTAGGTCCCAAGGGTATGGCTGTTCGCCATTTAAAGTGGTACGCGAGCTGGGTTTAGAACGTCGTGAGACAGTTCGGTCCCTATCTGCCGTGGGCGTTGGAAGATTGCAAGGGGCTGCTCCTAGTACGAGAGGACCGGAGTGGACGCACCACTGGTGTTCGGGTTGTCATGCCAATGGCACTGCCCGGTAGCTAAGTGCGGAAGAGATAACCGCTGAAAGCATCTAAGCGGGAAACTTGCCTTAAGATGAGTCTTCCCTTACTCCTTAGAGGGTACTGAAGGAGCGTTCGAGACGAGGACGTAGATAGGCTGGGTGTGTAAGCGTTGCGAGACGTTGAGCTAACCAGTACTAATGAACCGTGCGGCTTAACCTGACAACACCGAAGGTGTTTTGGGCATGAGAGAAGAGAAAGTTTCAGAGAGAGAAAACAGCTTGTTCGGGATTGAAAACAGGATTTGTCTGGCGGCAAGAGCGCGGTGGTCCCACCTGACCCCATGCCGAACTCAG
>NZ_MKGQ01000008.1:112561-149312 GCF_001908105.1 Xenorhabdus eapokensis | reverse complement strand
ACTGCATCAGGGATTTTCGTGGCGGGTTTATTACGGGTCATGCAAGGTTCTATCTGATTGCACCACCGGAACAAGGTGCGCATGGAGACTTCAAAATGGGCACTCGTTTGTTCAAAAGTCAACGAATGCTTGTCTTTGTATGCCAATACTCTTTTTCGAAAATCTAAGCTGTAGCCCATCTCATTTTATGCCTTGTCATCTTAGGTTTAGATATTATGTCATATTGATATGATTTAGCTATATCTGAGTCAGGAATTGGCGGACGATTTAGCCAAAAGCGGTGTCACTTTCATCACGAAAAAACGGCGTAACATGAAAGCCTGTATGCAAGCTGAGTGGGATAAGATAATGTTAAAAAAGCGTTTTATCATTGAAACGATTAATGGACAATTAAAATTAATTTCTCAGATAGAGCATTCTCGCCACCGAAGTATAAGAGGATTTATGTTGACCGTTTTAGGTGGACTGATCGCTTACTGCCTTAAATTGAAAAAACCATCACTGGAAGTTTTCTATTCAGAAGACGCTGTTCCAATGATGGCTTAAGCAGAATTCGGGTTAATTAACCAAAATTTAATGTGCTTTCCCTTGTTCGATACCAATACCCGTTTGAGAACGAATAAACTGGTTGCGGAACATTTCTCTTGCCTGCATTCCTTGTGCGGAAGTGTCGGTAATTGAAGATAACCAAGTCCCGATAAATGCTATAAACATGGAAAATAAAGCAGGATATTCATAAGGATAAATAGGTTTATCATGACCAAGAATACTAACCCAGATCGTAGGGCCCAGGATCATTAATACAACTGCTGTCAGTAATCCCAACCATCCACCAACTAATGCTCCGCGTGTAGTCAGCTTGCTCCAGTACATTGACAATAAAATGATAGGGAAATTACAACTTGCGGCAATGGAAAAAGCTAAACCAACCATAAAAGCAATGTTTTGTTTTTCGAACAAAATACCCAAGCCAATAGCAACTAACCCCAGAATAACGACAGTAATTTTTGAAACTTTTAGCTCATCTCGCTCATTAGCTTGTCCCCGTTTAATCACATTGGCATAGAGGTCATGAGATACTGCGGAAGCGCCTGCCAATGTTAACCCTGCTACTACAGCTAAAATAGTGGCAAAAGCAACAGCAGAGATAAAACCAAGGAAAAAATCACCGCCAACGGCATTTGCCAGATGGACAGCAGCCATATTTGTACCACCAATTAATGCACCAGTGGCATCTTTGAATGAAGGATTGGCGCTGACTAGTAGAATTGCACCAAATCCGATAATAAACGTCAGGATATAAAAATAGCCGATAAAGCCGGTTGCATAGAAAACACTTTTACGGGCTTCTTTAGCATCACTGACGGTAAAAAACCGCATAATAATATGGGGTAATCCTGCCGTACCAAACATCAATGCCAATCCTAGAGAGAGGGCAGAGATAGGATCAGAGACCAATCCTCCAGGGCTCATAATGGCAGGCCCAAGAGAATGTACTGCAATGGCCTCTTTAAACAGGGTATGAAAATTGAAATTAACCGTTTTCATGACCATTAGCGCCATGAATGTTGCTCCTGCCAGCAACAAAACTGCTTTAATAATCTGAACCCATGTTGTCGCCAGCATTCCGCCAAACAATACATAAAGCACCATCAAAATACCGACCAAGACAACAGCGACGTAATAATTCAATCCGAATAGCAATTCGATCAGTTTTCCAGCTCCGACCATCTGAGCTATTAGATATAACGCAACAACAACTAACGAACCCATTGCGGATAAGGTACGGATAGGTCGTTGTTTCAGCCGATAAGAAGCGACATCAGCAAAGGTATAACGCCCCAAATTTCTTAATCTTTCGGCAATGAGGAATAGAATAATTGGCCAGCCAACGAGAAAGCCAATGGAATAGATCAGCCCATCATAACCAGAGGTATAAACTAACGCTGAAATTCCCAGAAATGAGGCGGCTGACATATAGTCACCTGCTATCGCCATACCATTCTGAAAACCAGTAATACGCCCGCCAGCAGTATAGTAATCTGAGCGTGAAATAGTCCGCTTTGAAGCCCAATAAGTAATACCAAGGGTTAACCCGACGAATAACAGGAACATGATAATTGCCTGAATATTCAAAGGTTGTTTTTCTACATTACCTGAAATGGCATCTGCTTGGGCTAGGATGGGCAAGAGGGAGAAAAATAATAATACGATTTTTTTCATTTGCTCACCTCGCTGAGAATAATTGACGTCAGACGATCAAACTCACCATTAGCCCTGACCACATAAATGCCGGTCAGTATAAAAGATATGAAGATGATCCCAATTCCTACAGGAATTCCCCACGTCATACTGGTATTTTCATTAAGTTGGGTTCCAAGCCATTCAGGAGCAAAAGCAATAAGGAAAATAAAACCCACATAAAGCACTAACATAATGATGGATAACAGCCAGGCAAAACGCCCTCGCTTCTTAACTAACTCCTTAAAGCGTGGATTATTTTCAATCTCTTGATAAATGTCGTCACTCATTGGAGTATCTCCTTGCTGATTTTAAACGTTACACCTTAAGCCATCTTATGAAATGCCAGATATTGATAGCCTTATCAAAGGAATTTTTGATGATTAGTCACGTTCCTGTACGGCTTCATACTTTTGGTGATACGTTATTCAAGCCGCCTTGCGGGCGGCGCATATGTATTACGACATGTTGATGGATTGTTTTTCTTCTAGCAGTTTTTCAACAACTCCCGGATCGGCCAGCGTGGAGGTATCTCCTAAGTTGCTGGTATCACCAGAAGCAATCTTGCGCAAAATACGTCGCATAATCTTTCCGGAACGCGTTTTGGGCAGAGAATCTGTCCAATGAAGGATATCGGGTGTTGCAATTGGACCGATTTCTTTACGAACCCAATCTCTGACCGCGGTATACAGTTCAGGGGAAGGCTCTTCACCATGAACTAGCGTGACGTAGGCGTAAATAGCTTGTCCTTTGATATGATGAGGGATGCCAACAACGGCGGCTTCAGCGATTTTTGGGTATGCAACCAGAGCTGATTCAATTTCTGCGGTTCCCAAACGATGGCCTGAAATATTCAGAACATCATCAACCCGACCGGTGATCCAGTAATAGCCATCTTCATCACGTCGAGCTCCATCACCACTGAAATACATTCCCTTGAAAGTGGAAAAATAGGTTTGTTCAAAACGCTCATGATCACCATATAAAGTTCGTGCCTGCGCTGGCCAGGAATCCGTGATAACAAGGTTGCCTTCACTCACACCCTCTAAAATTTCACCGGAATTATCAACCAATGCTGGATTAACACCAAAAAATGGCAGAGTAGCTGAGCCTGCCTTGAGATCGGTAGCTCCTGGTAGCGGTGTGATCATGAATCCGCCCGTTTCGGTTTGCCACCATGTATCTACAATAGGGCATTGACTGTTGCCTATTTTTTTATAGTACCATTCCCATGCTTCTGGATTAATGGGTTCACCCACAGAGCCCATAATGCGCAATGACGTACGCTTAGTACCTTCTATGGCTTTATCACCTTCGGCCATTAATGCCCTGATGGCAGTTGGCGCAGTATAAAGAATATTAACTTTATGCTTATCAACAACCTGACAGAGACGGTTAACTTCAGGATAGTTGGGAACACCTTCAAACATTAAAGTTGTGGCACCGCAAGACAGAGGCCCATATAGCAGATAGCTATGTCCTGTTACCCAGCCTATGTCGGCTGTACACCAGTAAATTTCCTCAGGGCGATAGTCAAACGTGTACTTAAACGTTAAAGATGCGTAGACTAAATAACCGCCTGTCGTATGCAGGACACCTTTAGGTTTACCTGTAGAGCCTGAGGTATAAAGAATGAATAATGGATCTTCGGCACCTATCTCTTCAGCGGGACATTCAGCACTAACACTCTCGGTCAGCTCATGCCACCATAAGTCACGACCGTTATTCCAGTTTTTAATATTTCCGGTACGTCTGAAAACAACCACATTAGTCACACTAGTAACATCAGAATTGTTCAGAGCCTCATCAACATTTTTTTTCAATGGGATTGTGCGACCCGCTCGCAAGCCTTCATCTGCGGTAATCACGAGTTTAGCGTTGGAATCGATAACTCGGCCAGCGATGGCATCAGGAGAGAAACCACCAAAAATTACGGAATGGATCGCGCCGATACGGGCACAGGCTAACATTGCAACGGCGGCTTCTGGCACCATTGGCATATAGATAGCAACAACATCGCCTTTTTTGATCCCCTGTTTTTTCAACACATTGGCAAATTGGCAGACGTCATGATGTAATTCTCGA
Organism: Xenorhabdus eapokensis; assembly: GCF_001908105.1. The sequence goes on along the minus strand of NZ_MKGQ01000008.1, from coordinate 144,986 downwards.
TACGTGACATGGCGGGACTCTGCGGGATTATCTCCTTCCCATATAATGGCAGTTTGATCACCACGCTCTTGCAAATGGCGATCAAGACAGTTGGCACTTAAGTTCAGGGTGCCATCTTCAAACCAGCGGATGCTGATATGCCCAGGATCGAAAGAAGTATTTTTGACCTTGGTGTAGGGCCTAATCCAGTCAACAACTTTACCTTTTTCCCCCCAGAAGCCTTCTGGGTCTTGAACTGACCTTTGATAGTCTTGTAGGTACTGTTGCTTGCTTATCAGGGCCGTATCTGCAATATCAGCAGGAATAAGATGCTTGATTATTTGAGTCATATTTTTATCTCCTTGCAATTGTTAATACTATGTCAAAACAAGGTTAACTAAAGTGTAAAAAGCATTTTTGTTTCTTTTTTGCGCGGAAGATCACGCAATAAAGAGCGTGAATTTTATGGAATGATCATTTAATGCTGTAGATTTAAGCAAGACTAAGTAATGAGTTTATTATCTTTATTGGTTTTATATGCTGTTATTTCGGTTTTTTATTGGTATTTTTATCTAGGTAGAGACATGAAACATGAACGTATAGAGGAAACCATAGTAATAATATGGAATTGATAATCATTTTCATTATTGTTCAATTCACTATAATAATCATACTGTTCACAAGGTGTGAGCTTTATATATTCTAAATTCTAAACAACTGGAGATATGATATGAGCCATTCATTGCCTTCTCTACCTTACTCCTATGATGCGCTAGAGCCTCATTTCGATAAACAAACGATGGAAATTCACCATACTAAACACCATCAGACGTATGTCACTAACACGAATACTGCTCTGGAAGCCTTTCCAGAATTAAGCAAACTTGATATTGATGATCTTGTCCAGCAGCTTGATAAAATTCCAGCCGATAAACGCAATTTTATTCGCAACAATGCGGGTGGTCACTCAAACCACAGTCTGTTTTGGAAAGGCTTAAAATTAGGTACAGTATTGGATGGTGCCTTGAAAAGCGCAATTGAACGCGATTTTGGCAGTATCGACAGCTTCAAAGAAAAATTTGAACAAGCGGCAGCAACTCGTTTTGGCTCTGGCTGGGCATGGTTGGTACTGAAAGAAGATGGCAAACTTGCTGTTGTTTCAACAGCTAATCAGGATAGCCCACTAATGGGTGAAGAGATAGCTGGTGCTTCTGGCTACCCGATTGTTGGTCTGGATGTATGGGAGCATGCTTATTACCTGAAATATCAGAATCGCCGCCCTGATTACATTAAAGCATTTTGGCATGTAGTAAACTGGGATGAAGCGGCAAAACGCTACGAAGAAAAAATGAAATAATCCATCCATTATTTTTACAAGAATGCTGGTCATAGCAATGACCAGCATTTTTATTGCCTGCAATCTTGGCTATTATGCCAGGATAATACTTATTCATCTTCACTAGCTTATTGAGAGGGAATAAACATGTATTATCCACAAATATATAGAGGCAAAATATCATCGTCAGAAACATTGGGTTTCAGTGCGATCAATAAACTGGTGGTGAATGGTCGTTTACAGCTAACTTCTCTTGGGCTAGAAGGCGATGAACAAGCGGAAACTCGTTTTCATGGTGGAGTTGATCGGGCGCTTTGTCATTATCCAAGAGAGCATTACCTATTTTGGAAAAGGCAATTTCCTGACTTGATGGAATTATTAGTCTCTCCCTTATTTGGTGAGAATCTATCTACAGAAGGAATGACAGAAGATAATGTTTATATTGGTGATATTTTCCAATGGGATGAAGCTCTGATTCAGGTCACTCAACCACGCTCTCCATGCTATAAACTCAATTTTATTACAAACATCAGTGAGTTTGCTGTAATGATGCAAAATAATGGGCGTTGTGGTTGGTTATATCGTGTTATCTCTCCTGGCTTAGTTAGTGCTGGTGAACCGATAAAACTGTTAAGCCGCAATAGCGATGTTTCTGTTAAGGAAGCCATTTCCATTGCTTTTCATAATCCATACGATGAAGAGTTGTATCGTCGCTTAATGGGCACTGCTGGATTATCTGCCAGTTGGAATCTGACGATGCAAAAACGTATATTGCATGGAAGAATTGAGGATTTTAATCGTCGTTTATTCGGTAAGTAACGGAATTTCTATGCCAAAGGGGGAAATATACCCTTTGGCATTCACATAAGAACGGCTGTTACGGGTGAGCGATCAAACCTACCACTTCATAGACTTTATCCAAGGTTGCCTGAGCACGAGCCTGAGCCTTGGCCGCACCTTCTGCCATGATTTGGTTAAGCAAGGCTTCATCGTTACGGAAGTGGTGGAAACGTTCTTGTAAGCCTGTCAACATTTCACTTACGGCATCTGCAACAGCCCCTTTCAAATGGCCGTACATTTTACCCTCAAACTCGGCTTCTAATTCAGGAATAGTTTTACCTGTTACACCCGCGAGAATATCCAGTAAGTTGGAAACGCCTGGTTTATTTTCCTGATCGTAACGTACGCAAGGTGGTTCATCAGAATCGGTAAGCGCACGTTTAATTTTCTTGACGACGGATTTAGGGTCTTCCAGCAGAGCAATGACGTTATTGCGGTTATCATCCGACTTCGACATTTTCTTGCTCGGATCTTGCAATGACATCACACGGGCGCCACCTGTTGGAATAAATGGCTCTGGAACAGTGAAAATATCGCCGTATAAAGCGTTAAACCGCAGCGCCAAATCGCGGGTTAATTCAAGGTGCTGCTTCTGGTCAATGCCTACAGGGATCTGATTGGCCTGATAAAGCAAAATATCAGCAGCCATGAGAACCGGATAATCAAACAAGCCAGCATTAATATTTTCTGCATGGCGGGCTGATTTATCCTTGAACTGAGTCATGCGGCTAAGTTCACCGAAATAAGTGTAGCAATTCAGCACCCAGCTTAACTGGGAATGTTGTGGAACATGTGACTGAACGAAGATGGTGCTTTTCTTTGGGTCAATACCACAGGCAAGGTAAAGTGCCAGCGTATCCAACGTGCGTTTTTTCAGTTCATTGGGATCTTGACGCACAGTAATGGCATGCTGGTTAACGATGCAATAAATGCAATCATATTCATCTTGCATTTTAACCCACTGACGTAACGCCCCCATATAGTTACCGATGGTCAATTCACCGGAGGGTTGTGCGCCGCTGAATACAATAGGTTTTTGGGAGTTTGGTTTCATTGCAGTGGGTTCATTCATTTTATTAATCTTCCTGTATTTTTAGACCGGATAATGGTTTCAAAGTGGATAGTCCAATAGTTGGGAGTAAATCCGAAAAATGGTTCAATACATAATTTGGATGGCTTGATGCTATCGATTCGCCGTAGTTATATCCATAGGTTAAGCCAACACACGGGCAACCAGCGGCTTGTGCTGCGTAAATATCATTACGGGAATCGCCAACAAAAAGCAATTCTTCTTTATGCAAACCAAACATACCCATTGTTAGATAGAGTGGGGCGGGATGAGGCTTTTTCTCTTTAACATCGTCACCGCCCAGTACCAATGAAAAGTATTCACTGATACCGAGTGATTCCAGTAATGGAGCAATAAAAGGAGTTGGTTTATTCGTAACAATCGCCATTGGCAAATTGTGTTTTACCAGTTCTGCTAACGTCTCTTTTACCTGGGGAAACAGTTGGCTGCCTGTGGTTACGCTAGTTTCATAAAATTTATCAAACAGCGTACGTGTTTCGCGATGCAATTCGGCAGACAGTTCTGCACCAGCCCACTTTAATGCGCGTTCAACCATAACATCAGCACCATTGCCTATCCAGACAGCAACGCGCTCTTTGCCCGCAGCGGGTAAGCCTTTGGCAACCAGAGCCTGATCTAAAGCATCAGCCAAACCACTTGCACTGTCTACCAGGGTGCCATCCAAATCAAATGCAATGGCTCGAATTCCTTTTACGACGTCGTTTTTCATTATGCGACCTTCGATAATTCGCGGCGCATCTCATCAATAACCGCTTTATAATCTGGCTGGCTGAAAATAGCAGAGCCAGCAACGAACATATCTGCGCCAGCCTGAGCCGCCTTTGCAATATTGCTGGGTTTGATGCCGCCATCAACTTCGAGACGGATATCGTATCCACTGTCATCAATGATTTTGCGTACCTGACCCATTTTTTTCAGGGTTTCTGGAATGAAAGATTGACCGCCGAAACCGGGATTAACAGACATCAACAGAATTACATCCAGCTTATCTAATACGTAATCAAGATAGCTAAGAGGCGTTGCCGGATTAAAAACCAAGCCTGCTTTACAGCCATGCTCCTTGATAAGTTGCAGTGTGCGATCGATATGCTCACTAGCTTCAGGATGGAAAGTGATATAAGTTGCCCCAGCCTTAGCAAAATCAGGAATGATACGATCAACGGGTTTTACCATCAGGTGAACATCAATTGGCGCTGTAATGCCATAATTGCGCAGTGCCTGACAGACCATTGGACCAATCGTCAAATTTGGCACGTAATGGTTATCCATGACATCAAAATGCACAACATCAGCGCCTGCTGCCAAAACCTTAGCGGTATCTTCACCTAATCGGGCAAAATCTGCGGATAGAATGGATGGGGCAATCAGAAAGTCTTTCTTCATTGTTATCTTCTCCAATTCATTGTTTTATCCCCTGTTATTTCTGGGGCTGGAAACCTCAATCACTTCTGGCAGTATAACGCCAAAAGTTCATCAACTTTACTACGGGCAAGAATATTTCTACTTATTGTCCGACGGGCTTTAACAATGTAAAGGGAAGCATGATGATACCACTCCCGTGTCATCGGCGTGTCATGATTAGAGATAAGCACCGGAATACCTTTTTGAGACGAGATATGGTAGGCGATATGCGCCAGATTTTCCTGATCGAGAAGGTTAAAACTATTTGTATGGTAGGCTGTAAAATTAGCCGTAGCCGAAAGTGGGGCATACGGGGGATCACAATAAATCACCGAGCCCTTTGAGGCATTGTTTAATGCTATTTCGTAATGTTGGCAGATAAAAGTCGCTTTTTGAGATTTTTCTGCAAACCAGTAAAGCTCATCTTGAGGAAAATAAGGCTTTTTATAGCGCCCAAAAGGCACGTTAAACTCACCTCGTGAGTTATAGCGACAAAGTCCGTTATAGCAGTGGCGGTTCAGGTAAAGAAACAGCATACTGCGGCGAAAGGGATCTTTGCTTTTGTTGAACTCTTCTCTCAGGCGATAGAAGTTTTCGGCAGTGTTGAACTCCGATGAAAATAATGGACGGACATGATGAATAAATTCATCTGCACGAGATTTTACGGCATTATACAAGTTGATCAGATCGTTATTGATATCTGACAAAATGTAAGAATCATAATCGGTATTGAGAAATACCGAGCCTGCGCCAACAAATGGCTCAATCAAGCAATCTCCCTCTGGCAGATGATGTTTAATATCATCTACCAAGGGGTATTTTCCACCGGCCCATTTTAAGAAAGCGCGTTTTTTTTTCATGCCGTCAAATTAGTTATTCAATAATTTCAGAGTCGCAGATTGTACTCTGTTTAGGACAGCATATCAGCGCCTAATCAAAATAGTTTTATTTTTTCAGATCTTGCTGAACTTGTTGTAATTTTCTGACCCAAGGTTTTTTGGCCTGAACTTCAGCAGGGAGTGAAGCAATGGCTTTTTTAGCATCAGAAACAGAACTGTAATCACCGTAGATCAAGATAAACCATGTTTTGCCATCGCGCTTGGTTTCATAAACCTTGTGATTAGCAAGGTTATTTTTTTTCGCGAAGGCGGTTAAGGTATCAGAACGGCTGGCACTACTCAATTGTAGTGTGAATTGGTTTGCTGGTGCTTTCAGCAGATCACCACCAGCATCGGTGCTCTTTTTATTAGCCTGATGGTGACTAGTCGCTTTGGCGTAATTCCCTTCTCTAGCCTGATTTTCTGTTTTAGGTTTTTCTATTTTCGGTGGTGTAACTTTTGTTGGTGCAACCTTCTCTGGTTTGTTTGGTTCAGCAGGAGGTATTACTGCTGGCTTAGTGGGTTTAACTTGTGGTTGTGTCAGATTGTTTTGCACAGAATTATTAATGTTACTTTGTTGTTGATTCAAAGCATCAGAAATATCACCCGGCAACTCTATGCGCTGGTTATAGCCACCAGTTCCAGTTGCGGGGGGAAGATCTTTGCTTGGTGTACTACTAATGGGCGGTGGACTGATTTCACGTGCGCCATGCATTGTTGGCTCTGACGGGGTTTCTGGCTCGCTGCCAGGGGAATGGGAAGAAAGCGGAGAGGAACCAGAAAGGTTAATACTCTTTTCCACCGCATTTTGCTGTGATTGTTGTTTTTCATGCTCAGTGGGTGATTTTAATGCAGAGCTGATAGCAATAATCAGAAGCAAAAGTACCAGAATGCCAACACCGATCATTATTTGCTGGCGGGATATTGTGAGCTTAGGTTGATTGAATTGGCTTCTGGAGCGCTGAGGGCTGCGATCAGAAGTATCTGGCTTTAATTCATTTTCTGTTTTTTGTTTGTTTTCTGATTTTAATTCGTCCATATGCCCTCCCAACAGAGATAGTTCTGCCAATTATTAATGAAGAGGTTTGGCAGTCTGACCTAACTAAAACCAATGATGCTTTATTTGATAATGTAGCTGTTGTATAGCATAACAGCTAGAGAATAATTCATCATGCCGCTTTATATTATCAGCGCAAATTTTGTCATATCCAGAAATTCCCTTCATCTTCCAAATTTCAGCCTGGCAGCAAAACTCACTGCCAGAGCAATAAGTTGGAATTAATTAGAGAGTATCTGTCCCTAGTGGGGGGATGGCTGAGATAGACGAATGGCAGCCGAAATAACGTCTTTCTCAATATCAGAACGAAGTTTTGCTTCCCCGATGGCTGTCGGTAGTACCAGATGCAGTTTTCCGGCAGACACTTTTTTGTCACGCATCATGTGAGGTAAATAGGTATTAGGGGACATAGCTTCAGGGCCATTAATCGGTAATTTTGCGCGTTCCAGCAGGCGGATGATCCGTTGAGTGTCTTGTTTTGAGAATGTGCCGACCAGTTCAGATGCTCTGGCAGCCATCACCATACCCGCCGCAACGGCATGACCATGTAGCCAGACACCATAACCCATTTCAGCTTCAATCGCATGTCCAAAGGTATGACCGAGATTTAACAGTGCACGCATCCCACTGCGTTCTTGTTCATCAGCCGCGACAACCAATGCTTTAAGTTCACAGCAACGACGGATGCAATAGGCCATTGCCTGACTGTCGAGGGCCAGTAATTTCTCAATATTCTCTTCAAGCCAGCTAAAGAATTCGCCATCCAGAATGATGCCGTATTTAATCACTTCAGCCAGACCTGAATATAACTCTTGAGCAGGTAATGTTTTCAGACAATTGAGATCGACAATAACCGAAGCTGGCTGGTAGAAAGCGCCTATCATGTTTTTGCCGAGGAGGTGGTTGACTCCTGTTTTTCCACCGACGGAAGAGTCAACCTGAGAGAGCAGTGTGGTGGGTACCTGGATGAAACGAACGCCGCGTTGATAGCTAGCAGCAGCAAACCCCGTCATATCACCGATTACACCACCACCAAGAGCGATAAGCGTTGTGTCACGACCATGATTATTTTCCAGCAAGGCGGAAAATATATCGTTGAGCACAAAAAGCGATTTGTGCTGTTCACCGTCAGGCAAAATAACTTCATTTACCCGAAGATCCATTCTCTGCAATGTGGATTTCACCTGTTCAAGATACAGGGGGGCAAGGGTTTCATTGGTCACTATCATGACCTGTTGACCTGCTTGCAGAGGCTTGAATGCCTCACTGTCAGAAAATAGCCCTTCGGCTATGGTAATTGGATAGCTTCTTTCACCTAACGTAACAGCCACTTGTTCCATATCAGCTTTCGCCTTATCGTTTGCCGCTATGCGGACTCGCTATAATCAGTTTTTTTCCAGTAACTCAATGATTTGGTTAGCAACGACTTTGGCGCTTTGCTCATCTGTGCGAATAGTCACGTCAGCAATTTCCTCATAAAGAGGATTGCGCTCATCAGCCAAATTCTCTAAAACTTCTCGTGCTGGTGCTTCAACTTGAAGTAAAGGGCGTTTTTTATCGCGCTGAGTACGAGCCAACTGTTTTTCGATGGTTGTTTCTAAATAGACGACCACACCACGGGCAGACAGGCGATTGCGGGTTTCTTTTGATTTAACAGATCCCCCTCCGGTAGCCAATACGATGCCTTGTTTTTCAGTCAGTTCGTTAATTATTTTTTCTTCGCGATCGCGGAAGCCTTCTTCGCCTTCCACATCAAATACCCAGCCCACGTCAGCTCCGGTACGTCGCTCAATTTCTTGATCAGAGTCGTAAAACTCCATATTGAGTTGCTGAGCTAACTGACGACCAATAGTGCTTTTGCCGGCACCCATAGGCCCAACCAGAAAGATATTGCGTTTCTCTGCCATGTTTTTGGTATTCTAAGACTGTTTGTTAATGATAACCCGCCCCGCCAATCAGATTAGCCACGGGACCTAAACTGAAACCTCATGAGTGAGAATGTGAGATCAGATAAGAAAATTATCTCAGCACATCAGCCTGTATTGCAACTATATAAATCTGGCACGAACCTGAGCCATCAGATTTATGTTTTTACTGGCCGATTGAGAGCCTACTGTATCTACCTGTCATTTTCCAAATTGTTGCTGTGCTGCAATTCGAAATCTATTGGGTATGGACTCCTGCTTGTGACGTTAGATCTGCTCACTCAATTAGTTAATCCTTGTATGCTAAATTACTCTCAGCGTCAAATCCATAAATAGGTCAGGCTAAGAAAAACAGTAGGTTATTTGCCAGAAAAAACACAGTTATTGTTATTAATTTATTGATTTACATTTGATATTTTTTAATTGATTAAATATCAATCAGTTGAGGTGTGATAAAAATGACGAGTTCTCGGCGGCTATGTTGCTCTCCTTTTTGGTTAAATAATGCCCCCAATAGGGGAATGTCGGACAGATAAGGAACTTTTTGTAAACTTGCGGTTTTTTTCTGTTGAAAAATCCCTCCAAGAATCAAGGTTTCTCCATTTCTGATCGTAACTTGCGTTATTATCTCTTGTTTATCAATAGCCAGATTTTCATTTCCTCCTTGATTGATGGAAAAACCAGGGGCGTTCTGGCTGATTTTTAGCGCGAGCCGGATTTTTCCTTGCCTTAAAATATGGGGAGTAACTTCCATACCCAATACTGCCTCTTTAAATTGGACAGTTGTTTTATTCTTGTTCTGAATAATATAAGGAATTTCAGAACCTTGCTTGATACTGGCTGCTTGCTGGTGTGAAGCGGTTAGCCGTGGGCTGGCAATGATATCGAGCTGGTTTTCCTGCTCTAGTGCGCTGAGTTCTAACTCTAACAAATTTGCGTGAATGCGGGCGGTATTCAGTACCAACCTATGGCGCTGGTTGCCGGCAGGTTGATGTAGATTTAAGCGGTTTAGACCTATTGATTGATTATGTGGATCGGCGTTTACTCCCCAGTGGAGCCCCAATTCATGCAGGGCTTCCCTACTGCTGGTAACAATATGGGCGGTAATCTGTACTTGTTGTTGTGGAGTATCGACTTCTTTCAGCCAGTTTTTGATACGGGTAATAGCATCAAATTTATCTTCCAGGATCAGACTGTTGGTTAAGGGGTCATGTTCAACCTTTCCCCATTTTGTCAGCAGCGCAGGGTGATTTTGCTGTAATTGTTCAGCTACTTGCCCTGCATCGGCGTATTGCAAAGTAATTGCCTGATATTCGATCTCTTGTTCTTGCTCATTTTGCTCTGTTGGAGACAAATCAGTTTTATCCTCCATTGCAGATATAGGAGGCTGGAACGGATCTCTTATTGGCATGTCAAAATTTGGCTCTTCTCCGGTAAAACCGAATAGGGGGAATAAGAGACAGATTAGGAGAATCAAAGGATAGCGGTTCATGATTTCTCCTCATCTGCAAAAACGAGGCGAACCATTAGGTTATCGTCGGTGGGAGTAATTGTGATGTGCTTAATCAGTAACGGTGGTTGCAACTTTTGAATTTCATTCAGGAAATGGAGAAATTGGCCGTAATTGAGTGACAACATGATATGCCAGAAAACATGTTCATTTTCTTTGTGGATTTTCCACTCCATTAACTGGCTGCCAGAGTGAGTCAGCGGTATATGCAGTTGTTTGAGTATGGTCGTATTTTGGGACGGAATATTTTTTGAGGATGAGGGATAGCTGTTTTGGGCAAGGCTTGTGGTCATGTGCTGGATCTGCTGTTGAGTTTCAGGCAGGGATGGTAGTGCAGCAAGCCTTTGCTCAGATAGTACTGCATTGTGTTGCTGTTGCTTAATATCGCTCTGGAGGGTATGAATTTCATGCCGATTTTTCTGCCAGACCAAAAAGTAGAATCCCAACAGCAGTGAGATGATGAGCAATTGTTGCAAGATAAGCTGTTGCCAGACAGGGCGATAAAACCATTCAAGATAATTATTTCTCATCGGATTCTCCCATCAACCAATTTGCATCAATGGTAAAGACCTTGAAATGATCTTCTGTCGTGGTCATTTTTCTTAGCTGTACATTGTTAAGCGAAGTATCGTCAGTCAGGTTATCCAACAAATGGGAGATATCTGTATAGTTTTGACTGCGGGCGGTAAAAATTAACTGTCCACTGTCGTCACTAAATGTAGTCAGCCAACTATTTTCTGGTAATAAATGAGGAAGTTGGCGAAATAGTTGTAAATAACGTTGATTCTGTTCCATGAATAGGCGTTTTTTCCGTAATTGTTGTGACAATTGTTGGTGTTGTTGCACTGCTTGATCTGTTGCAGTGATAGTTTGTTGTAATTGCGCTAATTGGTGGGCAATTTCCGCTAATTGTCCGCGATATTGTTTAATCTGGTTTGTTTGTAGCGTAGAAATAAACACCAATACGGTTGCCCACAATATAAGTTGTAAGCAAAGTATTACTCCCCATGTTTGGCACTGACGTTTTAGCCTTTTCTGCCGCCAAGGTAAGAAGTTGACTTGATGCATCACTGATCACCTGGCCTGAGCGCTAAACCTGCGGCAATAATGAATGCATTCGTTTTGTCTGGCAGCGGGGGATGATAGTGGCGGAAGGCCATTAAGAGTTGCCAGATATTGGCCGATTCTGTTGATATTGCTATCGCTTTTACTGATGTCGATTGCTCTTCATCGCTGTAATAAATTGCATAATCTTCTGTTTCTGGAGTCATAGGGAGCTGGTTGATGATTTGGAGTCGATGAGAATCCGGTTGTGAAGCTATCAGGCCATAACCGAAAGGTCGGTTGGCAGGAGCGACCCATAGCCAGTCTGTGATACGTTTGTGAACCAACCAACTGTCGTCAGGCACACCCGCAAGTTTAGCGACATAACGCAATGCACAGGGTGCAATATCAATGGCATCAAGAGATAAATTGATCTCTGCGAACAGATTCAGCCAAAGGTTGAGATCTTTTTGGCGAGTTGCACTGATGCAAATCTGCTGATCATGAACACGATAATCCAACGCCAGCTCACTGACAGGAAATTGTTTTTCAGCATTGGCGTGCACAAACCAGCCAAGTTCTGGCTCCTGCAAAGCCGTATGGTTAGGCAAGGCGATCTGTCGCTGTAAGGTTTGCTGAACAGGGAGTGCTAATCTTAGGCTAATATTCTTAGGTAATATTTTTCTCCATTGCATTAAAATGCGGAGTAATTTTTCGGGATCTTGTAGCCGTCCTCCTGAAATAATCTCGCTGGATAATTGATATTGCCAGCAATGTCGAAGTTGCCAACCATCACGGCGTTTAATGGCGGCAAGAGCGCGAATGTAATGATCTTGGATATCCAGTCCGATATACCATTTAGATGGATACATATAGAGATCTCCTTATCTACTATCAACGAAAACATTAACTTAATGAAAACCTAATGAGACATGAAAGCGGGACTGGTCAAGGTGATATCTATATTTGTACATATGGTTACTGTACATATAGTTACTGCACATATAGTGTTGTACAACCCTTATACTAATCCCTTTATACTAAGCCTTTTATACTACGTACTGATCGTTTATAAACTGCCCAATTAACATGGCGTGAGAAATTTCAGGTGAAGTTCATAAAGTATTTTTTGATCCTTATAGTTGTTTGCATTTTATTGGGAGTCTCCTCGATTTTTGGTTTGTACAAATATATCGAGCCACAGCTTCCTGATGTTGCGACGCTAAAGGATGTCCGATTACAAACACCTATGCAGGTGTTCAGTGCTGATGGCGAATTAATAGCCCAATATGGTGAAAAGCGTCGTTTACCCCTTACCCTGTCAGAAATACCTCCCCTAATGGTGAAAGCCTTTATTGCGACGGAAGATAGCCGTTTTTATGAACATCATGGTGTTGATCCCATCGGGGTTATCCGTGCTGCTTCTGTGGTTATCACGTCTGGTCATGCTTCCCAGGGGGCAAGTACCATCACTCAGCAGCTTGCGAGAAACTTTTTTCTTAGCCGAGAGAAGACATTGATACGTAAAGCGAAAGAGGCATTTCTGGCGATTAAGATCGAACAATTATTAACTAAGGATGAAATCCTGGAGTTGTATCTCAACAAGATCTATCTCGGCTACCGTGCTTATGGCGTTGGCGCGGCGGCTCATGTCTATTTTGGCAAGAACGTTAACGAGCTGACATTGGGGGAAATGGCGATGATTGCCGGTTTGCCGAAGGCACCTTCAACGTTTAACCCACTTTATTCTTATGAGCGAGCAATCGGTCGCCGCGATGTGGTACTGGGAAGGATGCTGGAAGAAGGATATATCACTCGACGTCAGTATAACCAAGCCAGAGAAGAAAAATTGGTTGCCCGTTACCACGCGCCCCAAATTGTTTTTTCTGCGCCTTATTTGACGGAAATGGCTCGTCAGGAAATGATCAATCGTTATGGTGAAAATGCTTATACAGACGGTTATAAGGTCTATACCACTATTACGCAAAAATCCCAGTTAGCGGCTGTGAATGCGGTTCGTTCTAATGTGATTGATTATGATGTTCGTCATGGTTACCGCGGCCCTCAAGAAGTGTTATGGAAAGCCAGTCAGCCGGCATGGAGCCAAACGCAGATTATCGATAAGCTGAAAACCTTGCCCAAATATGGTCCTCTGGTGCCGGCCATTGTGACAAACTCCAGCGCTAATCAGGCACAAGTTATATTAGTGGATGGCAGCAAAGTTGAGTTAACAATGGCAGGTGTACGCTGGGCACGTCCATTTAAAACCGATAGCTTACAAGGAGCCACACCACGTAGTGTCAGTGACGTTATTCGGGCAGGTGAACAAATTTGGATCAGAAAAGTTAATGATATTTGGTGGTTGGCTCAACTTCCCGACGTTAACGCGGCGCTGGTTTCCATCAATCCAATGAACGGTGCGATAGAAGCGTTGGTAGGTGGGTTTGATTTTGAACTGAGTAAATTTAACCGTGTGACGCAATCGTTGCGTCAGGTCGGTTCCAATATCAAGCCATTCCTGTATACCGCAGCAATGGATAAAGGGCTAACGTTGGCTTCGTTGCTGAATGATGCGCCAATCAGCCGTTGGGATGCCGGCGCCGGGACGGATTGGCGTCCCAAAAACTCACCACCGACTTACGATGGGCCAATTCGCTTGCGTCAGGGGTTAGGGCAATCCAAAAACGTAGTGATGGTTCGTGCCATGCGTGCGATGGGGGTTGATTACGCCGCTGATTACCTGAAGCGTTTTGGCTTACCGGGTGAAAACGTTGTGCGCACGGAATCTTTAGCACTGGGTTCCCCTTCATTTACCCCCCTACAGTTAGTACGCGGTTATGCCGTGATGGCAAACGGTGGTTATTTGGTTGATCCTTACTTCATCAGCAAAATTGAAAATGATGAAGGGAAGGTACTGTTTGAAGCGAAACCTAAAATTGCTTGTCCACAGTGTGAAAATATTCCGGTGATTTATGGTGAAACAGCACGCTCCATTGAATTGTCTGAAGATTCTATTGAGAACGTGGCTCATTCTGATGTTCCGCAAAATCCAGCCTTACCGCCTCAACCGGAGTTAGAGAGCGTATCAGGAAATATTAATGTGAATGATCAACAGTACGCTCCTCACGTTATCAGTACACCGTTGGCGTTCCTTATTCATGATGCCTTGAATACCAATATCTTTGGTGAGCCAGGTTGGATGGGAACGGGCTGGCGGGCTGCCCGTGATTTGAAGCGCCGTGATATTGGCGGCAAAACTGGGACGACCAACAGCTCAAAAGATGCGTGGTTCTCCGGTTATGGTCCAGATATGGTGACAACAGCCTGGATTGGTTTCGATGAACATAGCAGAAGTTTGGGGCGTACTCCGGCATTAAAAGGGGAAGGTGGTGCGAAAACAGCTCAGCCAATTTGGGATGATTTTATGAAAACAGCGTTGGAAGGTGTTCCTGAGAACGTCATGAAACCCCCTGCCGGCATTGTTTCTGTCACGATTGATCGGGCTACAGGTAAGTTATCTAACGGTGGTAGCAATACCCGTAAAGAGTATTTCATTGATGGTACTCAGCCGACGGAATATGCCTTACCCGATGTAGGTACGACAGTCACTGAGAATGGTGAAAGCCGTGAATTATTCTGATTGATCTTTCCGTCATCGGGATAACGGACATGAAAGATAAAAAGGCCTTGCTGGGGAACTGGCAAGGTTTTTTGTTATTTTTTGATACAGTATTGGCAAACTGCTTACTTTCATTTACAGAAATAGATTATCTGAAAAAATAGGTCATTGATTAATGAGCGACTATTTTAAGGAGAAAGATATGATTATGATATGAATTAATTTGGAGGGTGTAGTTAATTTGTTTATTTATTATTTTTAATAAACTGCGTTATTTTTCATAAATATCATTAAAATTATTACACGTATCAAATTAAACCTTACTCTATTTAGGTGTTTATTCTTTATCTCCGTATTTTACTTAAAACGAGTATAAAATTGGTATTGGGATTTCAATTGCATACCCGTTTTTAAAGAATGAATTCATGCCTCCCTTTATTTTTTTGTTTGTAGATATCGCTGGGCAAAAAATAGGGCACTGACATTTCTGGCTTCGTTGAAATCGGGATGCTCCAATAGTGACATCATGTCAGAGATTGGCCAGCGTTTCTGTACTAATGGCTCTGGTTCATCTCCCGCCAGGCATTCTGGGTAAAGATCATGAGCAATCATGATGTTCATCTTGCTGGAAAAATAGGACGGTGCCATTGTCAATTTCGTCAACAATTCCAATTTTCCTGCACCGAAACCAATTTCTTCTTTCAATTCACGATTGGCGGCTTCAAAAATACTCTCACCAGCATCAATGGCTCCTTTGGGAAAACCGAGTTCATACTGTTCGATACCAACGGCATATTCGTGAATAAGAATTAATTCATCCCCAATAATTGGAATAATTAGAACTGCTTCACGATTTGCGGGTTTCATTCGTTCATAAACTCGTTTTACCCCATTGCTGAATTCCAGATCAACTGATTGGATATTGAATAAGCGTGAGCGGGCAACGTCAATTATATTCAGTATCTTAGGTTTTTTTAGATCAATCATGCTTGCCCCTGATGGTTGTCATATACCAGATAATTAAAAACAATAATGCGCCCAGTCACTTAAATATTACTGTATTTTTTAAGTGTTGTGATGAAATAGTGACG
The DNA here is from genome assembly GCF_001908105.1 of Xenorhabdus eapokensis. The sequence goes on along the minus strand of NZ_MKGQ01000008.1, from coordinate 129,216 downwards.
CATTCAGGTTTTGCTTTAATATGGCGGATTATGTTAGTAAATGATAGCGATTATCGCTTGAATGTATTTTTGTTGCTATCTTACCCTTGTAAAAAGACCATAGTTTATGGAAAGGTATGAGAAAAATTATATAACCTTTTGTAAATAAAATTAAAAATAGAAGACAAGAATAAGAATAGCCTGATTTTGGGTGTTTCATGGGATTGTTATTCTGCTGATCTCTGTACTGTTGTTGTGAGCATGGGGAAAAAATGAACTTATTGGTCATTATATTGGCTATTTTTATCATTAGCCTGATTATAATGGCTTCCTTTCTGATTTTCAGATGGAGGCGGCTTGGTAACGCGTGTTATTCACAGTTAATGACTAAAACAGCCAGCCGTAAATTGAATACCGATGAATATCAAGCCATAGAATCTTATTTGCGAAATGCCCTTCTTCCAATGAAGACGCATAGTAGATATAAGGCTGATTATCCAGTACTCCCTGTTAAACAGGATAATGTTTATACCATTACACACCCTATTACCCGTTTTTCTGCCGCAACGGATGGGATACGCTATTGGCGCTATTATCTTGGCGAAACGGAAATACATTTTCCGGCGTTGCTTGAACCATTTATCAAGCAGCAGAATACGATTGAGCTTGTTCAAACCGCATCCATACCGCTTGTCATCGCAGTTAATGGCCACTTTCTGAAAGATTATCAGCAAGATCTGTCCATCACGAGAGTAACGGCAAAAACTGAACATGCCTCCATTCAAAAAAATGGCAATTCGAGTGCTAAATTACGCTATGTCCGTAAGGAGACACTGGAAGAATATCGTCTGCGGAAATCCACGGGCATTCTGGCAAGCATTCTGATGTGTGTTGGTTTATCGCTGTGGTTTATGGCTCTTTTTGTGCCCATTCCGATGTTGCCGTGGTTAATGCTGGGGGCATTTTTGTTTCTTCTGGGCAGTTTTTGGTCATATTTTCGAATGCCTTCTGGTCGTAAATTAGCCAGTATCCATTGTTTTAATGGTATTCCGAAGCGATGGGGAGTATTTAGCGAATTTGAGCCGGAGCAAAGAAAGAATATCTCTCTGGGCGGCATTGATCTGGTTTATCCCGTACATTGGGAGCCTTATATTTCCCATGATCTTGATCAGAATACCGATATCGACATTTATACCAACTGCTATGTTGTGCGGCAGGGGCGCTATCTCTCTTTGCATGAAGAAGAGAAGCACTATCCTTATCAGCGTAGCAAAAAGAATGTAATGCTGGTGGTTTTCTCCGTATTGGTCATGCTGTTACTTTACCTTTACCAGCCGGTGAACTTATCCATACGGTTGAGTTTTGCTTGGCTATATGGCAGTAATACCAAGGTCATTACCAGCTTCCATGAACTACAAAATATACCATTGAAGGAAGGGGATGTATTAAAGGTTAAAGGTGTTGGGATGTGCTATGTTCCCCCCAATATCCTACCTAAAGCGAATATTACAATATTCGCACCATTTGATTGTGTGGGTATCTATTGGAATAGTGAAATTCCATTACCGATGCTGGAATCTGAAGTTGTCGAAAATGCCTTAGCACTGGTTACAGTTGTTAGTGAGCAATTACATCCCGTTGAACGTAAAATTAACCCTACCCTGAGTGCAACTACTGCCAAATCAGGTATGACCTTGCTCGACAATTTTTCACAAATCATTTTAAAAACACAGAAGTTGTGCCAAAACGATGGTGATTGTGACCGTTTGAAAAATGCATTGGTCAATTTGGGAAATGCCAAAAATTGGGACAACCTGTTGAAAGACACTGAAAGCGGCAAGCTGAACGGAACTAAGGTGTTGTTGCGTTCTATCAGTGTCGATGCATTGGAAAAATTGGTTGATGCTACTACGGCATCATTTATTTATCGGGAAATCGATAGAATGGTCATTCTTATAAACAGCCCGTCTCCTGGAGGGGTTTTACTGCTGAGTGATGAGGGAAGAGCATTAGTTGAATACCCGATGCAGACACAATACATATATGAATACTCTGCTTTAGAGCGGTGGCGGGAATTACAAGGGCTTTTAGAGCTGTTGATGAAGACACCATTTGAAACAGAGGGAATTGTGACCAAATTGTCAGAAGATCCCAACGGGACTCGACATATTATGCTGCATCGTGAGCCGGATTCCACGTCGATTATTCGTTATTTGGGGAGTTGTTTGCTGCTGACGATCTTGCTGGTAACGTTGATTATCAACGTCATATTGATTATCAAGAAAAGGCAGAAAAACCGGCAGCGTCTCCAACATATCACTCAATACTACGATAACTGTTTTAATGAGAGAAATATCCATGCAGAATTCAGACACAGATCAGACGGTTCGCTTTGATAAATGGCTGTGGGCTGCCCGTTTTTATAAAACCCGTTCCATCGCGCGTGAAATGATTGAAGGGGGAAAAGTTCATTATAATGGGCAACGGAGTAAGCCGAGTAAGTTGGTTGAGTTGAATGCAGAGATTAAACTGCGTCAGGGAAATGATGAAAAAACGGTGATTGTTTTGGCCTTATGCAGTCACAGACGGAGTGCGACCGAAGCCCAGCAGCTTTATCAGGAAACGGCAGAAAGTATTATCAATCGGGAAAAAATGGCATTGGCTCGTAAAATGAATGCGCTCACAATGCCACATCCCGATCGCCGTCCAGACAAAAAAGAACGGCGTACACTGATAAAATTCAAGAACGCAAAATTAAATGAGTCGGGAGATACTTAATCGATTTTAAGCTGCATCCAATAAAAACAGGCAACTTGAAAAACGAAGGGTACAACCGTCTCAGTGAAATGAGAGAGATTTATGACCAAGCATGACCAATTACACCGCTTTTTATTTGAAAACCATTCTGTCAGAGGGGAACTTGTTTCCGTTAGTGAGACTTACCAACGGATGTTGGAGAATCATCACTTCCCTCAACCGGTGCAGCAGCTATTGGGTGAATTGTTGGTCGCAACCAGCCTGTTGACCGCCACCTTGAAATTCAATGGAGATATCACGGTACAGATACAGGGAGACGGGCCAGTCAAACTGGCGGTGATTAACGGAAACAACCTGCAACAGATGCGTGGCACCGCTCGCATTGATGGTGATGTGAATGCGGCAAGTAGCCTACGCGATATGATCGGTAATGGCTATATGGTTATCACCGTGACACCAACAGAAGGTGAGCGTTATCAGGGTGTTGTGGCACTGGAAGGTAATACGTTGGCAGAGTGTCTGGATGCGTACTTCAAACAGTCAGAGCAGTTGCCAACTCGCCTGTTTATCCGTTCTGGTATGCAGGATGGAAAAATAGCGGCAGGTGGCATGTTATTGCAGATCTTGCCTGGGGCACAAGAAGGCAGCGAAGAAATGCTGGATCATTTGGTGCAACTGACCGCGACCATTAAGGGAGAAGAGCTGTTTACGCTGGATGCGAAAGAGATTTTGCATCGCCTTTATCATGAAGAAGATGTCACGCTATATGAACCTCAGCCAGTCGCATTTCGTTGCACCTGTTCCCAACAACGTTGTGCTGATACGTTGGTGACGTTACCAGAAGCTGATATTCAGGAAATTTTGCACAACGATGGCAAAATCGACATGCAATGTGAATTTTGTGGTATGCACTATGTTTTCGACGAGAAAGATATCAACGAAATAAAAGCTGTACAATAAAGAGCAGTTGCACTGATTAGCAATGAATTCTTATAGGGCGTATACACGCCCTTTTTTATCCAAATCATTCTGCCATTCCGTGCCCTGTGTCTCATATAAACTTAAAAAAAGTAGTGTGATTTCAATTTTTTGATAACAATCGCGGTTAATTAGTCATAATTATTTATTATCCCCCACAGAGATAAAGTATAACTGACCAGGAGCAACAAATGAGCGTTACAGGCATTACTGAGCAGGAACTTGCGGTTTATGGTATTCGTGATGTTAGTGAAATTATTTATAACCCAAGTTATGAACTGTTATTCTCTGAAGAAACTCAGCCCTCACTACAAGGGTATGAGCGTGGCACATTGACTCATCTCGGTGCTATCGCGGTAGATACCGGTATTTTCACGGGGCGCTCCCCGAAAGATAAATATATTGTCCGCGATGATGTTACCCGCGATACCGTATGGTGGGCTGATCAGGGCAAAGGAAAGAACGATAATAAACCGCTCAGTCAGGAAATCTGGTCTCATCTAAAAGGTTTGGTTACTCAGCAGCTATCAGGCAAACGTTTGTTTGTCGTTGATGCTTTTTGCGGAGCCAATGCAGATACGCGTTTGAAAGTGCGTTTTATTACTGAAGTGGCATGGCAGGCACATTTTGTGAAAAATATGTTTATCCGCCCATCAGACGAAGAATTAGTTGGTTTCACACCTGATTTTATTGTGATGAACGGAGCTAAATGCACGAATCCGCAATGGAAAGAGCAGGGGCTGAATTCTGAAAACTTTGTTGCTTTTAACCTGACAGAGCGTATGCAGTTGATTGGTGGTACTTGGTACGGTGGTGAAATGAAAAAAGGGATGTTCTCAATGATGAACTACCTGTTGCCACTAAAAGGTATTGCCTCTATGCACTGTTCTGCCAACGTGGGTGAAGAGGGGGATGTTGCTATTTTCTTCGGTCTTTCTGGAACGGGGAAAACCACACTTTCCACTGATCCGAAACGTAAGCTAATCGGTGATGATGAACATGGCTGGGACGATGATGGCGTGTTTAACTTTGAAGGTGGCTGTTACGCAAAAACCATCAATTTGTCCAAAGAAGCGGAACCGGATATTTATCACGCCATTCGCCGTGATGCCCTGTTAGAGAATGTTACTGTACTGGCAGATGGTACGGTTGATTTCAATGATGGCTCCAAAACAGAAAATACCCGTGTTTCTTATCCGATTTACCATATTGAAAATATCGTTAAACCGATTTCAAAAGCAGGGCACGCGACTAAAGTCATTTTCCTGACCGCAGATGCTTTCGGTGTACTGCCTCCGGTTTCCCGTTTAACCCCAGAACAAACTCAATATCATTTCTTATCTGGTTTTACGGCAAAATTAGCGGGAACAGAGCGTGGTGTGACGGAGCCTACACCCACTTTCTCTGCTTGCTTTGGCGCGGCATTCCTGTCATTGCATCCAACGCAATATGCGGAAGTGCTGGTGAAGCGTATGCAGTCATCGGGCGCGCAAGCCTATCTGGTCAATACCGGTTGGAATGGCACGGGCAAACGTATCTCCATCAAAGATACCCGTGCGATTATTGATGCAATTCTCAGTGGTGACATTGAAGAGGCGGATACCATTCAACTGCCGATTTTTGATTTGGCCGTACCAACGACATTGCCGGATGTGGATACCAACATTTTGGACCCACGCAATACCTATGCCGATAAATCCGAATGGGATGTGAAAGCAAAAGATCTGGCACAGCGTTTTATCGATAACTTTGATAAATATACTGATACCGCTGCGGGTGCCGCATTAGTGAAAGCAGGCCCTAAGCTGTAGTGTCAATTTAAGTTTTCGATGAAAGAACTCTATTTGGTTAGGTAGAGTTCTTTCTTAATACCCAATATCAGTTGGATGGCAAGTCAAACAGTAGGATCTCACTTTCTTGATTTGCAGTTAGCCGAAGTTGGGGCTCATCCCAAATAGCAACGCCATCGCTGGTGGTAGCCCGAATTCCATTGATCATCACTTCACCACGAACGACCTGAATCCAGATGTTACGTGCTTTTTCCATGTCATATTCACCATGTTCGCCATTTTTTAATGCCCAACGCCATAATGTCATATCCTGAAAAACTTTCAGGGAACCCGCACGGGCATCAGGAGAAAGAATTAATTGGCGACCTCCGGTCGTATCAAAACGGTGTTGTTGATAGCGGGGAGTGAGTCCTGTTTTTTCCGGCATGATCCAGATCTGGTAAAGATGCAGTTGGCTATCATGCCGTGGGTTATATTCTGAGTGACGGATACCCGTTCCTGCACTCATAATCTGGAATTCCTCCGCAGACACTCTCCCTTTGTTCCCCATACTGTCTTGATGCTCTACTGTTCCAGATAGCACATAGGTCAGTATTTCCATATCCTTATGTGGGTGCATGCCGAATCCCTGCCCAGCATCAATCACATCTTCGTTAATGACCCTGAGAGCAGAAAATCCCATGAAATTTGCATCATAATAGTTGGCGAATGAAAAAGTATGCCAGCTATCCAGCCAGCCATGATTGGCATGACCCCGTTCTGAAGCTTGACGTAAGTAGATCATTGCAAAATCCCCCAATATTTTTTTGTAGTCTAGTTGAAGGAGTGAAATAGAAAAGACGGGAAATTTAATCTAAATTTTCAAAATTTTTGAACAAAAATAAGGCAATGTCAGGGCAAAAAAAAAGCCAACATAAAGTTGGCCTATAAAAGTAAACACTGGAAGCAATGTGAGCAATGTCGTACTTTCACATGGACCCTGAAGGTGGTGCACTGAAAGTGCTAAGAATGATAATCGTTCTCAATATCATTTGTAAAGTGTTTTTTTAATCAAATTTGAGGTATTGCTTAAGATGCTGTTTTGTCAAGTTAGTTAGTTGTTAGCTAACCCCCAACTCCATCTGATAGAGGTGTTGAGTGCCCATATCATGAAATTGATATGGTGTTGATTGATAGCCGCGTAGCCACAGCAAAAACCAGCCGTCATGCGTGTCTGGGCAAAGTCCGGCGAATCGAAATCCGCCTTTTTTAAGTAATGAGCACAATCCCAGAGTTTCTTCAATTGCAGGCAGTTTCAAATAGATTAACTGTCCAGAGGGAAGATCGATGATCTCCGATAAAAAATCAGCATGAACCTCGTAGAGTGTGATTTCCAAACGTCGACCAGATTTTTTCATGGTAAATGGCTCAGAGACTATGGAACGCCGATCCGCTGATAGCGGATTTGTAGATGATTCGCCAACATATTGACGGATGCGGGCAACCCAGTTCTGCCAAGGCTGGGGCCAGTTCAGTTTAGGTAATGGCAATGATTTAAGCGGCAAGATGCCTTGAACAATACTTTCTGGCTCTGGTAAACCAAATGGCGAATCAACATAATCCAGCAGCAATGCCGTAGAATAGAAACCCAAATTTCGGGCAATGTACTGGCTTTTAGGGTGTGAACACACCTGTTTCATCGTTAATAAATTATAGCCTTGATCTTTCGCATAGCCGCATAAGTAACGACCCAGTGACTTAGCCACACCATGACCTTGAAAATCAGGATAAACGACAATCAGTGCCAGCTCTGCCTGATTTTTATGTACCGTATCTTTAACCAGAGAGGCATGACCAATGAGTTTACCTTGATGGAATGCCAAGGCAGAATACCATTGCCCTGTGGACTGGTAGCCATTGATGAGCCTTGGCAAATAGATGTCAGGATAGACATACGAATCACCGTAAACCTGACGGAATAATTGGCTGATTTTTTTATCATCACCTGATTGATAGCTGCGGAGCTGAATAGTGGATTGGAAGAGAGTCATCGATTTCAACCTTAGTTATAACGACGTAGATCCACAACTCGCTGCAATTTTCCTGATCGTGGGTGCGTGTACATGCTATCGATATTGGTTTGCACGATCTCCAGTATATTTTGATGTATGCAAGCCTCTTCCAGATTTGGGAAGGCAGCCATAATGCTCTGGCGTATTTTGTCGATATCTACCGCTTGCTGGCTTGCCACCAACAATCGGATTTGATCTTGCCCTGCCTTCTGACTGAGCTCCAATTGCCAGGCCAAAAGCTCGGTTTGTTGTGATAGCTGTGTCGCTAAGTCGTCTGGGAATAATGATAGGAAGCCAACTCGTACACGATAGCCTTGATTAGCACGTCCTTGCAGAGCGAATTTGCGGCCTGGCTGTTCTGCCTCGCACCAGCAAGCCATATCACCAGTAGGATAGCGGATCACTGGCATAAGCTGTCGTTGCAGATTAGTGACAACTAATAAGCCACGTTTCCCTGGCATCGTAATGGGTTGGTGAGTTATTTCATCGACGATTTCGATAATTGTGTCGTCAGAAAATACGCGATGCTCTCCCTGTTTGCAGTCGGGATCAGCAAAGCCAATCAAACCAGCATCAACACTGGCACAACCGATTGAACCTAAACGGGCGTGAGGAAAAACTTGTTGTATGATAGTGACCTGTGAATCAAACAAACTTTCTCCACCATAGAGAATGGTTTCCACCATCGGCAATGTTTGTCCCGTTTCTTGCAAATAGTGAGCCAGGCGGGTTAACTGCACGGGTACACCTGCCAGCACATTGATATTGTGAAGGCGGATATTGTCAATCAACGGTTGATCTTCCACCTTACAGGTGAAAGGAAATTCCAATATAGGGATTGGTGCATTAGATAATGCACCGTGGATGAATATAAAGCTGGTATACAGATCGCCGGCAAAAAACAGATTAGCCACCCGATCCCCAGTTTTTAACTGGCGGGCGATGCCCTGGCCAAAGGAATGAATAAATGCTTTCCACTCTTGCTGACTGAAAACCGACAATCGCCCATTACTGGTTGAGCCACCTGTTTTAAACACATGGCCGCCTTCCAGTGGGGCGGTCAGCACTGGCCAGGTTGGAAAGTGAGTTGAATGTGCCCAGTAATGGCTGGGTTCCACGAGGGGTAAATCTTCCAAAACCCAATTATCGGGGATGGATTTATAGAGTTCTCGGTAATAAGCAGAATGCACGCGCGTATGATGGAGCAAATCCGTCAATATCGTTTTGGTCATCATTTTAGTTTTACTCAATTAATATTTACGCAAGTCAATGAATAATGGTGTTTTCCCACTATGTTCATTGCGGTGGAATTCAGTACTTGAGGTGGAAATAACATCTAAATTCAGCAGATTTCCTTCAACAACTTCGGCAATTTTGGGATCTTTTAATAAATGCTGACGTATGGAGAGTGGTTCGGCATGATCAACCAAGAGTTGAATGTTATCGATCCCATCACTGTCATGATTGATGATCCATTGCACGGGTAATGCCAGTTGTTCCGACAAATCAGCCAGATTGAAAAAAATACTGCCTACCCGTAGCAGAGAACCGTGGCGTTCCTTTAGTCGAAAACGTGGTGAAGTCAGGCCACAAGAACAGGGTTGATTAATCCAACAACCAAGATCGCCTAAATCGTAGCGCAAGACAGGTTGAGCCTCGCGGTGAAGAGAAGTGAATATCAGACGCCCCGTTTCACCCTCTGCCACTGGTTGATCATTCTCCAGATTGAGGATTTCCAGCCATTGGGTATCAGCCATTAAATGGAAAACGCCGTCTTCACTGGCGGCGCACGCATGACCCATCGGCCCTGCATCGACTGAACCGTAAATAGTTGAACGGATCAGGGTAACGCCAAAACCCGCCAGAAAATTCCGCTGGCTCATATTGAGGGGTTCCCCTCCCAGAAACAGCTTACGAATGCCGCCATATTGACGTAGTTTGGTTTCTTCATTTAGAAATAACCGATGTATCGTGCTTGGCATACCTACCAGCGTATTAATGCGTTGATGTACGATAAAATCAGCAATTTCACGAAAATCATTATCGGCAGGGCCGCCCATTGGATATTGTATCACTCCCAATTTATCCAGAATGGTAAAGAAACTCATCATACCGCCGTACAACTTGCCGCCATACAACAGGTTCATGACGCGATCGGTTGCAGGTTCAAGCCCTGAGGCAAATACGCCATCGGCTGCGGCCAGCATCTGCCTGTGGTAATCATGGTAGCTATAAGCCGCCAACTTGGGCGTACCACTACTACCGCCACTGCGGAAAAACAGGCGAGCTTTATCGTTAGGAACCAATGCCTGAAAATCTGCTTTACTCATGACAGGCAAATTTTCTAATCCGCGTGGGCGTGATGGGGGTACATCAAGATGGGCGCAACCTGCCATTAGATCAGGCGCAAGGCTGACAGATACTCGCTTGGTAAGACGTGATAGTGCGTAGACTCCATCGTGTGGCTCACCATGATAGCCGTCATGCATCTGTCCCGCTGGCGTGATACGGTTGATACCCGCAGCAAACAGGGTATGACTCATTTCGGTGATATGCTCTTGATGGGTAATCAAAGCACAGCTTTGCAGATAGTTACGCCAAGGCAGCAAAATGGCGCACAGATGCTGACGTGGAGCAGGGCGTATTTGCAGTGTGCGGAACAAAGGGGACGCCGCTAATTCTTCTTCGTGTCGCCATATCACTCGCCAGCCGTCGGCTTGCCATATTTCACCGTGTACCTGTGTAAATGCGAAATCGAGTTGTTGGAAAGCCGTTTGAGTCGTAATTTCAGCGGCTTCCTGAATATCCGGTTTCAGGGCTGGGTATAATCCGGCACGGCGTTGTAGCGCGGCTGCCATGCGTTGTCCGATATGTTGTAAAACACCAGGATCATCGCTATCGACCAGCAAACATTGTGGGCTGGAACAGGCTTGTTGGTCATAACGACAAATATCATCAGCTAATGCATCCAATTGGGCATCGTCGGCGGCGTCAGGGCTTAACCAGGCAACACTGATACGATGACCCCAATCTATCCAGCGACAACCTGCGGGGAGTTGAGCACGAATGGATGTCAGGGAGGAATCGCTTCCCCAGGCAGAAACCGCATCAGCCTGACTGAACAGCTCTGTCAATTGCGTCACTGGCAACGGTAAGACGGCTACCCGATTAGCTAAATTACCGGAAATATCATGAGACAAAAATTCTGTCAGCAGTTGCGCACTAAACCCGTTATCGTTGCTGCTTGGCCGTAACCAGTTAATATTACCCACCAGCAAACTCTCTATTACGGCCATAAAGGGCAGAAGTTCAGCATTGGAAGGCGTAATATGGACGACCAAGCCTAATGGTTTCCAGGTTTCATATCGGTTCTGGTTATAATCGAAGCGACGCAGTGAAAAAGGGTTTTGCCCAAGTTCTCGCTCCAGTTTGGCTTCCAGAGCTTCACGTTGGCAAAAAGCGATAAGTGATCCCTTAGTTTGGGCATCAAATAATGGGTGTTCGCCCAGATGGGAAAGATATTCGGCAAAGCGTTGGGCGCAATTCAGTACCTGCTCAGAGGTATGGGGGTGAGCCAACAGCTCAGGTAAACGCTCACGTAATTTTGCGATTTTTTGTCCTGCCACTTGTTCTGAAGATATCGGATTATTCATGATTTTTACGGAAACGGTATTCACGGAAGACATATCAAGATCTCTTAATCAATTCTGAAGCGGCAATCGCACAACTACGGTTTTTGCTAGTGCCAGCGCGGCCAAGCAGTTCAAACCAATCTGCTTCAAGTTCACAACCACAGCTTTCACCGCAATGCAGTACAGCCAGGTCGCTTGTCACGATGCTGTGGGCTGGGCAGGAAGTGATATAAGGTGATGTAAGATGCAGAAATCCTGGTTCCCCATAGGGTTGGCAGGTTAAATTTTGTGTGTGGCGTACATAAGCACGGGCATAGACCGGAACATGGAAATGATGGTGAGAACATTCAACATAAGGGACTGGGTGTTCAACGGAACCATAACCATCACGACAGCGAATAGCAGGAATACCCAATTGCTCAGTTACCCGTTGATATAGTTCTTTTTTAGGAATGGATTTATCGGCATGTGTTTTCCAGCCTCCACCAAGGAAAACCAGCGATTCGGGATGTAATTTCAGTGCAGGCAGTCCCATTTGTTCCATTCTTTGCAGGGTGAACCACAAAAAAGCAGGAAAACCGAAAATCCGCACTGGCAACCCTTCTTGAGCGAATTGCTGGAGTGCTGTAATAGTACCGAAGGGATCGAATTCATTACCTTGTCCGTTATGGCGCAAAGCATAATAAGCCCGATTTACCGGAGCATATTTACACAGAAATTGATCGGTATAAGCTGTCCCCAGAGTGACAGCCCCAGCGGGTTCGTAGCTAAGCAGCAGGTAATTACAGGGTTGATCAGGGGTGTTCCAGCCATAATAGTCAAAAATACAGTCCACCATATGTTGGGCAGCCGCAATACTAACAGAGTCATAGCGCATACGGCTTTTTTGTCCGGTGGTGCCGGAGGAAGTCAGTTCCAACGCATCTTGTGCACTATCGCTGAGTATTAGGTTACGTTTGAAATAATTAGCAAATAGCAACGGCAGATTTGACCAATCATCCAGCGTCATTAGCGCCTGTTTATCCAAACCATGCTCTGCCAACCACTGCGCATAACCAGGGGTATGTTCGCAGTGATATAGTGTTAGTTCACACATGGCGTTATTAAATAATGCATCATATTCGGCACAAGCACGGTAAGGATGTGTGATAGCACACAGTGCCTTGACATGAGGTAAGTTTTGCATATCAGCACTCATTATTCAGTAACGGCGATAAAGGGATTGAGTTAAAAATTTTAAATTAAATGCTTGTTGTGTTATCTAGAACAATCAATTTTTATAGTCTTTGTTTATTGATTTTTTTAATAAAATAAATGGTTGTCTCAGTTTTAAACATGGATTTTTTGGTGGTGTAATGTATTTTTTTGACAAAATTTCAGTTTATTTTATTGATAATCTGTAATTTATTGGATGATTGTTGCTGTTTTTTGCTATTTTTGTAGTTAATGATAGCCCTGTGTTTGCGGGGCGCATTATTTCAAACCAAATGATAACAATCAAACTATTTTTCTAATGTTTTGTCTTTGATGTAATCATTGTTTGATATACATATATCATTATTTATTTTTATGTATTATGGGTTGAGTGGGGTTTCTTTTGGTGTGTGAATGTTTTCTGGTGAGCGTCAGCTTATTTATATTTTGGTTAAAATTGCTAATACACAAGGTAGGCCAATATTTTTATTAATGGATGAACCAGACATTTCCTTACATTTGAACTGGCAGGTAATGCTAATAGAAAATATTCTAGAAATTAATAATCAATGCCAAATTGTCGTTGTTACGCATAGTCCGGCTATTATTATGGATGGTTACATGGATTCATATGTTGATATAAAGGATGAAGCTACCACCTCCGAAGGAGGCGGACTAAAATTTTTTACTAAATAATGTGATTTTCTACACAAACTTTTGTGCGACTACTCACCAAAGCCTGCGCACAAGCCCACGCCGAACTCCATGCCCACTGGAAGTTATACCCACCAAGCCAACCGGTTACATCAACCACTTCACCAATAAAATACAATCCCTTCACTTTATGGGCTTCCATCGTTTTTGACGACAACTCATGAGTATCCACGCCGCCAAGAGTCACTTCTGCCGTGCGATAACCTTCCGTACCATTTGGTTGCACCTGCCAGCATTGTAGGGTTGTGATCAGCGCTTTTTGCTGTGTGGAATTAAGTTGTTTCAGGGACAGTTCCGGCAATTGCTCAAGAGACTGCAAACATTCCACCAGACGTTTAGGCAGTAATTTAGCCAGTGTGTTTTTCAAACTTTGATTGGGATGAGCTTCCCGTTCTTGATCCAGGAAATTCTCAAAATCTATGTCAGGAAGTAAGTTAATGCTTACATACTCACCAGGCTGCCAATAGCTGGAGATCTGCAAGATAGCTGGGCCAGAAAGGCCACGATGGGTGAATAGAATATTTTCCCTGAATACGGTGCCATCTTTTGCAGTCACGACAGAAGGAACCGAAACGCCGGAAAGGGCTTGAAGTTGTTCCAGTAGTGGCTTATGCAGGGTAAAGGGAACTAATGCAGCACGTGTAGGCAGGATGTTGAGTCCGAACTGTTCCGCAATACGGTAACCCAAAGGAGAGGCTCCCAAGCCAGGCATGGACAAACCACCGGATGCCACAACAAGTGAGTATGCACTTACTTTTATTCCTGCTGCCGTAATGACAAAACCCTGTTCTTTTTTCTCGACATCAGCAACTTCACTACGCAACCGAATTGTTACCTGTCCTATTTCGCACTCTTTCAAAAGCAGGTCTATAATTTGTTGCGCTGAGTCGTCGCAGAAAAGCTGCCCCAATGTTTTTTCGTGGTAAGGGATACTATAGCGTTGTACAAGATCAATAAAATCCCACTGGGTATAGCGAGCAAGTGCTGACTTACAAAAATGGGGATTGGCAGAAAGGTATGCTGCCGGTTCGGTATACATGTTGGTGAAATTGCAGCGCCCTCCGCCGGACATCAAAATTTTGCGGCCTGTTTTTTTGCCATTATCCAGTACCAGAACGTTTAATCCAGCTTGCCCTGCTTGCGCAGCACAAAATAAGCCAGCAGCGCCAGCACCAATAATAACTACATCAAATTTTTCCATTCATCTGTCTCTTTTGGCCGATTTATTTGTAGGAATTCACTGCATTGTGGGGGTTCTGTTCACGAACTACGGAGAAAAATAGGCATTTTGGTTTAACTTTCTGCTATAAAAAATTATTTTTCATCAAAAAAATATCAAGACATTAAAATTAAATAACTATTTGATATATTTAGTAAATGCAAGATTTTTTATGTCATTTGACCATCATTAAATCAAAAAAAGGTCATATTTCTCTTTTCCCGCTACCGTTTGTCACTGATAATGCGCGCGTTCATGTCCTACTAACTGGCTTAACGTATATGCTACATCTGTTTACTGGCCTGGAATTTTATACCGGCCTTATGTTAGTGCTTGCTCTGTTGTTTGTGCTTTTCTATGAAGCCATCAATGGGTTTCATGATACCGCAAACGCAGTAGCAACTGTTATTTATACCCGGGCAATGCGTTCACAGCTTGCCGTTGTGATGGCAGGGGTTTTTAACTTTTTGGGTGTTCTCCTTGGTGGATTGAGTGTCGCTTATGCGATTGTGCATCTACTACCAACGGATCTTCTACTAAATGTCAGTTCAGCCCACGGCTTGGCTATGGTTTTTTCCATGCTGCTGGCGGCGATCATCTGGAATTTAGGTACGTGGTATTTCGGCATTCCTGCATCTAGTTCCCATACGTTGATTGGTTCTATTATCGGTATTGGCCTGACTAATGCGATAGTGACCAGCTCTTCAGTGGTTGATGCGTTGAATATTCCGAAGATGATACAGATTTTCATGTCCTTGATCCTGTCTCCTCTTGTTGGTCTGGTCATTGCCGGCGCGATGGTGTTTTTACTGCGTCGCTATTGGAGCGGTACAAAAAAACGTCGTCGTATTCATATGACGCCTGTTGAGCGTGAAAAACAGGATGGCAAACGCAAACCCCCATTCTGGACACGTACTGCCCTGATCCTCTCTGCGGTTGGTGTGAGTTTCTCCCACGGAGCGAACGATGGTCAGAAAGGTATCGGTTTGATTATGCTGGTTCTGATTGGCGTTGCGCCTGCGGGTTTTGTCGTCAATATGAATTCAACCAGTTATGATATCGCGCGCACTCGTGATGCCGTTGTTCACTTGCAGCAGTATTATGGGCAGCATGCACCTGCGTTGACTCATGCGATTGAGCTGAGTCCAACCGCTCCTGCTGTTGAAGATCAGCTTGATATGACGTTCCATTGCGATAGCTCACGCGCGTTGGTGGTGTTGAACAAAGCTGAAAGTATGTTAGCGAGTATTCATAATTTCAATGAATTAACGCCGGATCAACGTAACAGCATGCGCCGTATGTTGATGTGCGTCGCTGATACAGCCAATGCTGTGGCTAAACTGCCAGAAACCAGCCTTGAAGATGCGCGTTTCCTGAATAAGCTGCGTAAAGATCTGCTAAGTACAGTGGAATATGCGCCATTATGGATCATTGTTGCAGTGGCTCTTGCCCTCTCTTTGGGCACAATGGTTGGCTGGAAACGTGTTGCTGTGACTATCGGTGAGAAGATTGGCAAAAAAGGCATGACTTATGCCCAAGGTGTTTCTGCTCAGGTGACTGCTGCGGTTTCTATTGGTGTTGCCAGCTATACGGGTATGCCAGTGTCTACGACACAAGTGCTCTCTTCTGCGGTAGCGGGGACGATGCTGGTTGATGGTGGTGGCGTGCAGAGCAAGACCATCAAAAATATCATGTTGGCGTGGGTTTTGACGTTGCCGATTTCCATTGCCTTGTCAGGCTTACTCTATTGGATCGCCCTGAAACTGATCTAATGACGTTCTAGAAAAAGGGTTGGCTGCGCGTCATTGCAAGCCAATCTTTTTTATTTCAGATCATCATCGCTATCAGGCATAGCAAGACAACGCCACATAACCTTTCTGTTAATCTAAATTGTTTCCTCATCCTTTCGCACAACAAGACGACATCAGGGTCATGATGATTGATATAACTTTGTGAATTGATGTAACGCACGAGACGAATCTGTTTATTAAACTGACCATTAGTTTTAAAAAAACCATTCCCATCAACGGATTGATACAGCAGAGGGTCTGACTCGCGTAAAATTGACAAAAGTGCACGGAGCGAAGAAAAGTAGCGAATCATATTAATAATGCAGATAAGGCAAACCGCCCAAAATAGTGCCGTGGTATTGAACATACTTCCCCCCTCCTGATCGCGGTAGCAAACGTTGCTAGTCAAAGAAGAAACCAATCGGAAAAGTTTTTATTTGAATAATAACTATACGCGATGCTCGACTTTAACATCCTATAACATTGGCTTGTTGAAGCCAGTCCCGTTGACTTTTACCTTGTTGAAAATTGGCAAAAATACCCAACGTGTG
>NZ_MKGQ01000008.1:0-112461 GCF_001908105.1 Xenorhabdus eapokensis | reverse complement strand
ATGATAAAATCTTGCTGTGACATAGCCTTTTGTTCCTTTATTTCTCTATTTTTGACGACTTAAAGTTATAAAGGAGCGGCTATGTCATTTCAACTCACCCTAAAAGTCGAGCATCGCGTTAACTATATTAAATCTTAGTTAAAAATACAGTGATCAGCAGGTATTATCGTAGGGCATATAATCCGCTTTTGTGACAGGTTTATTGGAAAGAAAGTAAAACAATAAGTTGTGATCAAAACAACACTCAAAAGACACATTGAGCGGTTATAGTGTAAGCATCGAATCATGGCGTTTAATGTTGCCAATCCATTTAATTGACGTTATGGAAGGAGCTCTTATGGCTTACAAACACATCCTTGTTGCGGTTGATTTATCTCCAGAAAGTCAGATTTTGGTGGAAAAAGCTGTTTCATTGGCGAAACCGTACAATGCCAAAGTTTCCCTGATCCATGTTGATGTCAACTACTCTGATCTTTATACCGGCCTGATTGACGTAAACCTTGGCGATATGCAGGAGCGTATTGCGGATGAAACCCGTAATTCCCTGAAAGAACTCTCTGCTAGTGCAGATTATCCCGTTCAGGAAACGTTGAGTGGCAGCGGTGATTTGGGGCAAGTTCTTGTGGATGCGATTAAACAATACGATATGGATTTGGTTGTATGTGGTCACCATCAAGACTTTTGGAGTAAGTTGATGTCTTCAGCTCGCCAGCTTATTAACACCGTTCATGTTGATATGTTGATTGTACCTTTGCGTGATGAAGAATAATCTTCGGTTGATATTTTATTCCGTAAAATCGCCTGCTTATGCAGGCGATTTTTTTATCCCCAAAAAAGATAATGAAACTGGTTTAGAAATTGTCAAAGCTATTTTTGAGAAAATATCTAAAAAATAGTTGTTGAAATTTAAGCATAGAACAGTGCTATATTCAGAAAGCAAACCGTAATTACCTCACATTTTCGACAAAAAAATAATATGGAAAATGGCAGGGGGTCATCACATCTGAATGACAAAAAGGAAGCCCAAATGAATGTTTCACTATCTTTAGTTTCATTTCTCGATTCGGTTCAATTCCGTAATCAGCATCAAGTAGAATACTTACAGGCAGTACGAGAAGTGTTGACCTCTCTCTGGCCTTTTCTGCAACAAAACCCGCAATATTGTGAGCAAGGATTATTGGAACGTCTGGTGGAGCCGGAAAGGGTTATCCAATTCCGTGTCTGTTGGGTGGATGATCAAGGGAAAGTACAGGTTAACCGCGCATGGCGGGTTCAGTTCAGCTCTGCTATTGGACCCTTTAAAGGTGGGATGCGTTTTCATCCTTCTGTTAATCTTTCTATCCTGAAATTTTTAGGCTTTGAGCAGACATTGAAGAATGCGCTGACGACGCTCCCGATGGGAGGCGGCAAAGGGGGTTCTGATTTCGATCCCAAAGGGAAAAGCCACGGTGAAATTATGCGATTCTGTCAGGCATTGATGACAGAACTATACCGCCATCTGGGGCCTGATACCGATGTACCTGCCGGAGATATTGGTGTAGGCGGCCGTGAAGTTGGTTTTATGGCAGGTATGATGAAAAAACTGTCCAACAATACGGCGTGCGTTTTTACGGGTAAAGATCTGTCTTTTGGTGGCAGCCTGATCCGCCCTGAAGCCACCGGATATGGGTTGGTTTATTTCACCCATGAAATGCTCAAACGGCATGGTATGGAACTTGAAGGTATGCGGGTATCTGTGTCCGGTGCGGGAAATGTCGCCCAGTATTCTATTGAGAAATGTATGGAACTGGGAGCGAAAGTCGTCACAGTATCGGATTCAGGTGGGACGGTATTGGATGACGATGGTTTTACACCAGAGAAATTGGCTCATCTTCAAGAGATCAAAAACCAACGTTATGGACGTGTGGAAGAGTATGCTAAAGAGCGTGGACTGACCTTCCTAAAAGGCCAGGATCCGTGGTCTATTCCTGTGGATATTGCCTTGCCTTGTGCCACACAGAACGAACTGGATTTAGCAGCAGCAAAAACATTGATAAAAAATGGTGTAAAAGCGGTTGCGGAAGGCGCCAATATGCCGGCGACGATTGAAGCGACTACGGCTTTCCTTGACGCAGGCGTTTTGTTTGCACCAGGTAAGGCGGCTAACGCGGGTGGAGTGGCAACTTCGGGTCTGGAGATGGCACAGAACGCTGCGCGTCTGAGTTGGAAAGCGGAGAAAGTGGATATTCGCTTACATCACATTATGCTCGATATCCATCAGGCTTGCGTAGAATATGGCGGAGAACAGAAACAGACTAACTACGTACAAGGCGCGAATATCGCTGGCTTTGTCAAAGTGGCGAATGCGATGTTGTCACAAGGCGTTGTGTAATAAGGAATTGTGTAATAAGGAATTGTGTAATAAGGAATTGTAGCGCTAAGAACCCCATTCAGAACATGGGGTTTAATTTTTCTAACAAGGATAAATATCGAAACGGTGATTTTTGGTGGTAATGGCGGCGGAAGCTTTAACACCTGCCAGCGGTTCTGCATAATCTGGCCGTTTCACTATAACACGACGCTTTGCCAATGTTCGGGCAGGTTCCAGCAAATTATCAGCATCTTCATCTGCCCCGACCAGCGATTGGAAAACCCGCATCTCTTTTTTAACCAGCGCGCTTTTTTGTTTATGTGGATACATAGGATCGAGATAAACCACATCTGGCGGCGGTGTAATATCCGTCAAAGCCGTAATGCTTGAGGCATGGATCAGCGTCATGCGCTCTTTCAGCCAGCCACCAATCTCTTCATCCTGATAGCCTCGTTGTAGACCATCATCCAGTAATGCGGCTACCACGGGGTGGCGCTCCAGCATCCTGACATGACAGCCAATAGAAGCCAGCACAAAAGCATCGCGTCCCAATCCAGCGGTAGCATCCACAACATCGGGTAAATAATCTTTCTTGATACCGACTGCTTTTGCAACGGCTTCGCCACGGCCACCACCAAAACGGCGACGGTGTGCCATTGTCCCGCTGACAAAATCGACATAAATCCCGCCCAGTTTAGGCTCATCGCGTTTGTGCAATTCCAGCCGTTCGGGAGTCAATACCAATGCCATGACTGATTCTTCATCGTGGATCAGATCCCAACGTTCAGCCAATCGCGATAAGGCGCGGTGATCCGCGCCTTCTTCACAAATCAAACAAATCTTCACTGGTTTTATCCGCCGATGCCGTAGCTTTCGAGCATTGCATCCAGTTCTGGTTCACGACCACGGAAGCGGACAAACAGAGTCATGGGATCTTCTGAGCCGCCACGGGTCAAAATATTGTCGAGGAATGACTGGCCTGTTGTGCGATTGAAAATCCCCTCTTCCGAGAAGCGAGAATAGGCATCGGCTGCCAGAACGTCCGCCCACAGATAGCTGTAATAACCCGCTGCATAGCCACCATTAAAGATATGACTAAAGGAGTGTGGGAAGCGTCCCCAATCTGGTGATGGTACAACCGCAACCTGTTTTTTCACTGATTGCAGCATTTGCAGGATTTGCGCCCCTTTAGTGGGATCATATTCTGCATGCAGACGGAAATCGAACAGACCAAACTCAAGCTGACGCAGAATTCTCATTGCGGCCTGATAGTTTTTGGCGGCCAGCATATTATTCAGCATCTCTTGTGGCAGCGGTTCCTGAGTCTGATAGTGACCGGAGATAAAGGCCAATGCTTCCGGCTCCCAGCACCAGTTTTCCATAAACTGGCTTGGACACTCTACCGCATCCCACGGTACGCCACTGATGCCAGCAACATCCAAGGCTTCGATCTCGGTCAGCATGTGGTGCAGGCCATGCCCAAACTCATGGAATAGTGTGGTAACTTCATCGTGCGTAAACAGAGCAGGCTGATCACCGACTGGCTTGTTGAAGTTACACGTCAGATACGCGACTGGATTTTGCAACTCGCCAGATGCATGACGCATTCTGCCGACATAACTGTCCATCCATGCGCCACCGCGTTTATGTTCACGGGCGTAAAGATCTAAATAGAAACTGCCGCGCAATACCTGCTTATCATCATACAGATCAAAGAAACGAACATCAGGGTGCCATGTATCTACATCATGGCGCTCTTTGGCGGTGATGCCATAAATGCGGCGAACCACTTCAAACAGCCCTTCCAGTGCCCGCTGTTCAGGGAAGTAAGGACGTAGTTGTTCATCATCAATGGAGAAATTGTGCTGCTTTTGCTTCTCGCTGTAATATGCCAGATCCCACGCTTCCAGCCCATCAACACCGTGGTGAGATTTGGCGAAGTCAGTAAGTGCTTCCAACTCTTCTTGACCTTGTTGATGGGCGCGTTTGGCCAGATCGTTCAGAAAATCGAGCACTTGCTGAGGTGTTTTAGCCATTTTGGTTGCCAGCGAACTTTCAGCATAATTGTTGAATCCCAGTAATTGGGCGAGTTCATGACGCAATGCGAGTAGCTCCGCCATCACTTCACTGTTATCCCATTTTCCGGCATCTGGCCCTTGATCAGAAGCACGAGTCGTATAGGCGTAATACATTTCTTTGCGCAGCTCACGATTATCGCCATAGGTCATGACTGGCAGATAACTTGGCATATTGAGTGTCAGCAACCAGCCATCCAGCTCCTTGGCTTCAGCGGCGGCCTTGGCGGCGGCTTTGGCACTTTCAGGCAGACCGGCCAGATCGCTCTCATCGGTAATCAGCTTGGTCCACCCCATAGTGGCATCCAGCAAATTATTGCCGAATTTTGCACCCAGCTCAGATAAACGGGCAGTAATTTCACCGTAACGCTTCTGTTTCTCTTCTGGCAAGCCAATGCCGGTCAATTCAAAATCACGCAAAGTATCTTCAACAACCTTGTGCTGTGGCTGGGAAAGGGTTGTGAAGGCTTGGCTCTCTCTCAGGGATTTGTAGGCTTGATATAACCCCTTGTGTTGCCCCAACCAGGTATCGAATTCAGAGAGCAGGGGCAGGCTTTGCTCATAGGCTTCGCGAAGCTCTGGACTATTCTTAACCGCATTCAGGTGTTCGACTGGCGACCACATACGGGAAAGCCGATCTTTCTCTTCTGAAATGGGTTGGCACAGATTATCCCAGGTAAAAGCGGAGTTTTCGGATAAAATCTTCTCAATTAATTGGCGGTAATTGGCTAACGTCTCTTCCACAGCAGGCACGACATGTTTTGGTTCGATTGCAGAGAACTCAGGCAATGCAGAAGATGTCAGTAGCGGATTAGTCATAATGAGCGCCTTATATGTATATTTGGGTATAGGCTGAAACCAGCCCCGCATCCCAATGGGTTGTTGACGATAGATGGGGATAAGATATCGTGAGTTCAATGCTAATGCTGCACTTTTATGCGAATAATTAGGCTCTTTTTCTATCAGGGATCTGTGAAGTCATGGAGAAGTTTAGATATTATTGGCGACGCGCTATAATCCCCGCTCTTCATCAGTTTCATTAATGGAAGATCATCGCCTCCGGTGGGGCGGCTGGGCTTCAAATCCAGATGGGAGCCGCCAGCGACCCTCGGCAGGTTCGATTCCTGTGATCTTCCTCCAGTTATTGTCTGGTGTCGTCTTTTTACCTCAATAAAATGTATTTATTTCAATAAATACATGACCCTTCAGCAGGTAAATGAAATTAGAGAAACTGGATAAAGTAAATATAAAAGTGTAAGGAGCAGGGACAATTTTATTTTCACCCTTGGTGAAATTGGCTTTACTGGATATAAACCCCGCTTGAAATTTGGGTTTGCGATAGCCCTAAATAACCTTCTATCGAGAAGAAGCGATAGAAGGTTATCATCTTACTGATATAGCTTATTTTTATTCATGACTCATCGAGCCAATGTAGCGCAGCTTCAGCAAGGCTAAGTCTTTTTTCTTCAATAGAGTTACTGTAGGTACGTTTTTTTTCGTCAATTGTGCGGGTTACTTCATGGCGCTTATATCTGTCTATCAATGTCTCTCTTCCTCCTGGTTGCTTATTCGCTTTCATATCCTTATTGATTTCACCAAAATGACTTTTGAAGTAATCATTATAAGTATTCATTAAACTCATTGACTGCGCGTGTTTAAAAAAATCAATAGGCAATAATTTTATTGCTTGATCGAAAAATACAACCCGCGCTTCTTTTATTGAATCATCATCAAGTTCTGGTTTGTAAGGTGAGTGTTTTTCTCTAATAAATTCTATTTTATTATTGAAAAGATCTTGATGAAGCTTTACAAAGTGATCACTATATTTATGCATCTTTTTCAAAAAATGGAGTGAAAAGAGTAGGCAATCTGCATTACTATTTTGTATTTGGTTATAAATATAAAGGGTTTTTAT
This sequence comes from Xenorhabdus eapokensis, assembly GCF_001908105.1. Next base: position 106,121 of record NZ_MKGQ01000008.1, on the reverse strand, counting down.
GTTGGGAATATTATTAAGAAAATGATGTAGTATAAAAAAAATAAATTGATTTTTTCCGCGGCTTGAATCAACAAAAATGATAGAAATATTATTATCTACATCTTTAAAAACATTAGCTGAGGCAAAATGCATTCTATCTTCACCGGCGTTAATCACAAATCGCTTGTGTTCATTACTAAATAATTTATTTGATTTATCTAATTCTTTTATATGTCTAGTGAATTCATGCGCAGTCATAATAGTAGGATGTGCATTCATACGAGATGTTGTATTTAAATGCTTTAATATTATTTCACAATTTGATATATCCATATTTATATTATTGAATTGATAATTATTTATTTTATTTGATCGGATTATATCTATATACGATCTTAACGAGTCTTTATCAGACATTTTTAATACTCCTATTAGTTGCTTGAAAAATCATAATTAGTTGATTTAACTTTTTAAGAAAGACTGTCTCTTGCTCTGATTATTAGCTTTTTACCTTGAGATACACAGGTAATAATGACTGTGTTACTTATTTTACTCTACTTGATTTTTAACAAAAGTGCTTAATCCCATTTTCTTTTTAAACAACAAACATTAATTTTTTGTATATTCAAACATCATGGTTAGAATTCTTTATTGTTATTTTTCATTGTGTTGAAGATTTGCTTGCTGAAAAAATAAATTAATTATAGAAATATCATGAAAAAATTACTCGAATTATGCCAACAAAAATCCGATTTAACCCAAAAAATGCGTTCGCTTCTCACCAAAGCCGAAAACGAAAAGCGCTCACTCAATGCTGATGAAGATAAGTAATTCGACGAACTTCGCAATCAGTCTGATTCTCTGAATACAGAAATAACCCGTTATGAAACCTTGTCTGATGAAAAACGTAATCAGACTAAAACTCAGCCGACCAGTGAAACTCAGTAATGATGAATGACGCCACTATAAGTAATCCATCACCGCTATCGGCAATAGGCCGCGCTTCCTTAGGGCGGCGCAGCCTGTATCGATAACACGGGAGTTAAACTTGTAATACTACAATTATTTTTAGCTAAGTGGATATTATTAACCATGAATTATTTATTACCTTAAATTTCATAATTTATAAGGCTAATATGGGAAAAATGAAATTTTCCCTTAAGGATATATGTCATCAAGTTTTTCAATGGCTGATATCTTTTTCAGAATACTCAGGTATTCCATATTGTTTTCATACAGCCAGTAAATAATATTCACGCCATGCATTTTTAACAAATAGGCATATGCCCTGCTTCATCTGCATTCTGAAAACAGCCTGACATTTGGGTTGTATAAAGATAAAACCCAAATAGGATTTGCCAGACTCGTAACGGATTTTGTAACATTTGGCTATCTATGTAATGTTTATGTATTGAAAGAAAGACCTTCCTTGGTGCTCTAATTATTTATTATCAAATCGGTTTCTCTATCCAATTATACAGTTTGTCAAGTTGATGAATGCGTTGGCGGTAACTTTGCAGTAAACAGGTTGTATCGCCCTTGCACTTTTGGCGCTGTTTCAGCCATGCAGTTTGCTCATCATACATTTCGCCAGATACGCCCATAGCAAACAACCCTCGCAGAAAGTGATACTTCACACTTAATTCCACATCCAAATCATTTAGCTTTGGGTTTGCACAAATTGCTTTTTCATCCGGCGCCTTGGCTTTGGCGCAGTCAAAACTGGCAGCAAAACTGAGTGGGGAGAAGATAAGTAACATAAGCCAGAGATATTTCATTTAATTCTCCTCTATGGGGAAAAAGTTGAATGATTGGGCTTTACCCGTTGCATCTAATTTGCAGGAAAATCGAATGTCGTGCCAACCTTCATCCGTCCTATACATACCGATACCGACCAACTCAGAAAGGGGTTTGAGTCTGATACTCTCTTCTGAACCCACACCGAGGAAAACTTTATCAGCGTTTTTGTGATATTTTTTTATGGTGGATAAGGCAAAAGGACGACAAATAAACTCTGCTACTTTTTTAGTATCTGACCAACTCTCTACCGTTGGCAATGCAGATTTATCTGTAACTTGTTCATTAATTAGCTGTTGTAGGTATTTTTTCTGGTCTGGAGATAATTGTTGAGATGGCACTTGTGCTTGTGCAAAGGCAGATAGTAGCAGACTGATGATCCCCAAATAAATTAAATATCTTGAGTAAGACATAATGGCATACTCCTTGTTTGAGACTAAAAAAGTATGGCATAAATTTTGTGGATGAGCCATTAATATACTGGCATGCATGAGTCTTTGAAAGAATATACCCTACCTCGCTTTATTTTTAGCAAGGTAGGGTATTTAAAGTGTTTTATAAATAATTCATTATGCCAAATGAAAATATAAATAATATTATCACTTGGATATTAAATATATTGATTCATAAGGTTTAATTTTAATTTCATGATCTACCATTGCAGGTGATGAGTAATTGCTCATCAATACTTGCCACTTTTTGTTTAACAGCGAAGATTCTGGAGACCAAAGTTGGGTTTCATCGCTAAGGTTTGCAATAACCAGCAAGGTTTGATCCTGCCAACGACGCAGATAGCACCATAGCGACGGATGTTCTGGCAGCAGATCCAGGTAATCACCGTATGTCAGAACGGGCTGTTGCTTTCTCAACTTAATCAAATTGTGGTAGCAATAGAAGACGGAATCTTCATCCTGTAATACGGTTTCGGCGTTGATCTCTGAGTAATTACTGCAAGGCGCAATCCACGGCGTTCCTGTGGTAAAACCAGCGTTTGCTGAATTATCCCACTGCATGGGGGTTCGGCTGTTATCACGGGATTTCTGCGCCAAAATTGCCAGTATATCCTCTGGTTGCATACCTTTTTCAATATGCTCTTGATACATATTCAGGCTTTCGATATCCCGATAATCTTCAATGCGCGTAAAGTGAGGATTTGTCATGCCCAGCTCTTCGCCCTGATAAATATAAGGCGTGCCTTGCATACCATGCAGCACCATCGCCAGCATTTTAGCGGATGTTTTATGGTGTTGGTGCTCATCCCCGAACCGAGAGACAATACGCGGCTGATCATGGTTACACCAAAAAAGCGCATTCCAGGCGTTTTGGTGCATACCCTGCTGCCATGTTGCAAAAATCTTTTTCAATTCAACGTAATTTGGTTTTGCCAGCGTCCATTTTTCACCGTTTGGATAATCAACTTTTAGATGGTGGAAATTAAACGTCATAGACAGCGTTGTTCCGTCCAAGGCAGCATAGCGTTGGCAGTTCTCAAGGCTGGTGGATGACATTTCACCAACCGTCATCAATCCTTTAGGCTGGAAAACCTCACGGCTCATTTCTTGCAGAAACTCATGTATCCGCGGGCCATCGGTGTAGAATCGGCGGCCATCTCCGCGATCATCACTCGGGTAATCTTGCTGTTTTGAGACAAGGTTAATGACATCCAGACGCAAGCCATCAACGCCACGATCAGCCCAGAATTCACAGATTTTTTTCAGCTCAGCGCGAACCGGTTCATGCTCCCAATTTAAATCGGCTTGTTCAACCGCAAACAGGTGGAGGTAATATTGTTGACTGTCTGCATGCCACTGCCACGCATTACCACCGAATTTGGATTTCCAGTTATTGGGCAGGGAACCTTCAGAACCATCGCGCCAGATATAAAACTGACGGTAGGGGCTATTAATGTCTTGTGCCGCCTGGAACCACGGGTGTTGAGTTGAAGTGTGATTGAAAACCATATCCAAAATAATGCGAATGCCACGGCGATGGGCATTTTGCACCAAATTGTCAAAGTCCTCCATGGAGCCATAATCAGGATTGATGGCACAGTAATCAGCGACATCATAGCCATTATCAACCTGCGGAGAGGGGTAAATCGGCGTGATCCAAATGGCCTCAACGCCGAGTCGCTGTAAATAATCCAGCCGTTGGGTGATCCCGTTGATATCTCCTGTACCGCTACCGGTACTATCCTGAAAACTTTTTGGATAAATTTGGTAGATAACGCTATCCATCCACCAGGGTTTTTGTTCCGTCATAAATAGATACCTACAAAATTAATTGGCCTGTTCATTGGATAAGATCGCTTTGCGTTCATTTCTGCGATAAGCCAGAACGGTCAGCATGAATGGCACAGCAATCGCGATGAGCATGGCAATCAGATAAACCATCCAGAACTGCGGCTTGATAGAAAGAATCCCCGGTATTCCGCCAACGCCGATACCATTAGCGGTTACATGGTTGAGCCCACAAACCAGCCCAGCCAGAGCTGCGCCAATCATCGCGCAGAACATGGGGTAACGGTATTTAAGGTTGATACCATACATGGCGGGTTCGGTGACCCCCAGATAGGCTGAAATTGCCGCAGGAACAGAAATTTCGCGTTCTTTTTGTTTCTTGCTTGCCCAGACAATGCCAAGAACGGCAGAACCTTGGGCGATATTAGATAGCGCAATAATAGGCCAAATCGGTGTTCCTCCGGTGCTTTGGATCATTTGCAAATCGATGGCCAGTGTTGTTTGGTGTACACCTGTAATGACTAACGGTGCGTAGAAGAAACCAAACAAAGCGGCTCCGATAGGCGCAAAGCTACCCGTCATTAGACTTTTAACAACCCAGGCAACACCATCCCCGATAGCACGTCCGGCGGGGCCTATCAAGGCGTGGGCAAGGAGAACCGCCAGTACCAGAGAAACCACAGGGACAATCACAAGATAGAGATAGTCTGGTACCCATTTTTTCAGTCGCGTTTCAATCCATCCCAACGTCAGGCCGGCTAATAGGGAAGGAATAACCTGAGCCTGATAACCGACTTTAGAAATGGTAAACCAGCCGAAATTCCAGACTTCGGGCGTTTGTTGCCCAAGCAGGTAAGCATTCATCAATTGCGGGGAAACCAGAGTAATGCCGAGAATAATCCCCAGAATGGGGGTTCCGCCCATTTTTTTGACGGCAGACCAACAAATACCGACAGGGAGGTAGAAGAATACGGCCTCGCCGATTAGCCAGAGAAAATCATAGACACTTTGCCAGACAGGATAGAGCTGCGCGAGCGATTTGCCTTCACTAAACGGGATATCGCCGATCAGGTTACGAAAACCGAGGATTAAACCGCCGCTGATCAGGGCTGGCAGTAGGGGGAAGAAGATCTCAGCAAAATGTGAAATTGCATTTTCATACCATTTCATATTTTGGCGAGCAGCTTGCTTAACTTCTTCTTTATTAACGGATTGTTTTCCTGTGGTTTCAAGCAGCGCTTTGTAATAAACATCCACATTTGTCCCAATCACGACCTGAAATTGTCCGGCATTAGTGAAGCATCCCTTGACCATGGGTAACTCTTCAATGGCTTTGGCGTCGGCATTTTCTGGTGTATTAAGAACGAATCTGAGGCGGGTGATACAATGACTGACGGAAGCGATATTCTCTTTACCACCAATCAGGGTAATAAGATTATCAATATCCTTTTGATTTATTTGTTTTTTCTTCATGCCTTTTCTCCTTGGTATGGCAGGAGTTATAAATAATGGAGTTTTGCGATTAACAGAATGATTATTCTCGTGATGAGATAATGAAATAGACTGAGATAATAGCAGGTCAATCGTAGACAGATTTTTATATTTTGAATATGAAAAGTTGCTTTGTTTGAGTTTTAGATCACACTTTAGGCTATTGATTTGAAATTAAAGGATTTTTATATTCATGGTGCTTATTATTATCGGGTTTTTAGTCAGCAGATACGCCAAAATAGTCAGTCATATCATTTTAATATCCATAATTGTTTCAATCGCGCCATTTCGTAAGCATCTTTGCTTATTAGGCGTTACATTAACAGCTTGGCTAACGGGCAGGACAGGAATACCAGAGCCTAAGAAGACTGGAATGGTGGTAATAAACAGTTGTTGTAACTCTCCGGCATCGGCAAAACTTGCGGCAGTCTTACCTCCCCCAATGACCCAAACATCTTTCCCTTTAGCTGCGACTTTTGCCTTGACGGCAATATTTTGGGGATTATCTTGAGTGATAACGGCATTAATGTTGGCAGAAATCGTTAATTTTCTTGAGGAGAGGATAAAGGAAGGAATATTTTGATACGGCCATTCATCCGCAGCATTTTTCATAATCCACTCATAGGTTTCAGCTCCCATAATTGTGGCTCCGATATTTTGATAAAACTCATCATAAGGAGTGGCATCATCGCCTGGCGGAAAATCATATAACCAACCCAATTCATGGTTTTTAGTAGCGATATAACCATCCATTGTGGCGGCGACATAATAGATGAGTTTTGACATGGATTTTCCTTATTTTTGTACATAGGGCTATTAATCATGGGAAGGTTATGATGCCTGATCAGATAAATAATGATTATATACGCCCTAGTTACTTTAGCAGGCGAGCAAAAAGATGATTAGCCTTTTTGAGTTTTCCACCACTGATATAGAGCTTCAATATCCGATGATGAGCTTATCGACATTGGTTAAATCAGGTGATAAATAACGGGCACATTCGTCAAATGAATGGCCGTGATAGTAACCGGAATAATAACTGAAACGGCCAACCTGAATATTGGGATTGGTAACCTGTTCCGCTAATGTTTTGCCCTTAAAGGGACTGTCGAAATAGTTTTTCATAGGGTATTTATTTCATTGTGTAATCCGCCAAAACGTCGGTAATACGCGGCGGTGGGTTGAGGTAATTGGCCAATGGTCGTTTCGCAACGTTCACTGACGTAGCGTGTCGTAGCAAGGCCAATGTGCTGATAAATATTTATACACAAATTACGGGCAATTTTCCCTTCCCATTGTGCGGGCAGCAGTGCATCAGGCAGCAGTGGATCGCGCAGGGCTATGCGGCGGTAAAAGTGGATCAGCAGCAGGCGTAATTGGAAACAGCGTTCTGGTGTCAGATCGGCCTCATGACAATCCCGTAGTAGTGTCATCAATGGGCGGAAGGAAACAATAAATTCGTGATAGTGTTGTGATATCTGCTCCAGTGACCAATTGATAGAGACGAGTTCTTTCAAGCTCTGTTGCGAACGTGGGTAGGGATAATCAGCACGGAAATAGATGACGGAATCGCTGGCGTTAAGCTCCCCCAACAGGGAAGGAATGTCTCTTTGGGTATTGCTTGGTGCGGCGATCAGGGTGCTGTTAAATTGCGCAAACCCGAACCAAGCCAGCTCTTTTCTTAAACGGTTACGTTCGTTTTTGGCGGTGCCTTCCAGTAGCAGCAGATCCCACTTGCCATCCCATTCTGGCTGCTCATTGAGATAGATTTTATTCTCTGCATGACGAAATTGATGCATTCCCCGCTCGGCGATGCGGTAATAACTGCGTCGCCCTAGTTTTTCTACTGTAAGCCATCCCTCTTTTTGCAGCCTGAATACGGATGTTCTCACGAAACGGTCACTAAACCCCATCGGCTCCAGCAAGAGGCTCAAACTGCCAAGCCAAACTTCACCGCCACGGTGATTCAGAGCGTCCCCATATAGGGAGATGATCAGCGATGTTCCGCTGACAGGCTGTGCATTGAGAGCGTGTTGGATAAAATCGTCAAGTTTATGTGCCATAGTTTCTGTGATTTGCTCAAAAGTGTGTCATAACGTTAGCATAACTGTATCGATAAGCTTAATCGATACGCTTAGAGAAAACCCTTCGGAGCAACATATTGTTGGGAAAATACTATTGAAAAAGGTGCCACCGCTGTTTCATCGCATTTAACTTGCGGTGGCAGAAAGTTATTCGCGCGGTCGGTTGTCGATTACCCGTACCGCTTTACCTTCTGAACGTGGAATGACTCCATAATTGACGATGCTGATATCGGTGATAAGTCCTACTGTCGATTTTATGTGATGGCGCAATTGATGACAGAGGTTGCAACGTTGTTCATGGTTCAGCAGATCGGGTTCTTTCAGTTCAACTTTGACTAACAAACAGTCATGGTTACCCTCGTGGTTGACTTCCAATTGATAATGAGGGGAAAGCTCCTTAAAGCGTATGATCTGTTCTTCTATTTGTGATGGGAAGACGTTGATGCCACGGATAATCAGCATGTCATCGGAACGACCGGTGAGCCTGTCCATACGCCGCATATTACGTGCTGTACCAGGCAATAGGCGTGTCAGGTCGCGGGTGCGATAGCGGATCACGGGCATGGCTTCTTTGCTCAGGGTAGTGAAAACCAGTTCTCCGGTTTCGCCATCTGCCAGGTTATTCAGGTTGTCAGGATCAATGATTTCCGGGTAGAAATGATCTTCCCAAATGGTAGAGCCATCGGCGTATTCCAGTGACTCCATGGCAACGCCTGGCCCCATCACTTCGGACAGACCATAGATATCCAATGCTTTGATGCCCATGCGTGTTTCAATTTCAGTACGCAAAGCGGCTGTCCACGGCTCTGCGCCAAAGATACCAATACGTAAGGAGCACATGCTGGCATCTCCACCCATTTGGTGCTCCAGCTCATCCAATAAAGTCAGGCAATAAGACGGTGTCATCATAATGACGTCAGGCTCGAAGTCCATAATCAGTTTCGCTTGTTTGATGGTATTGCCACTAGACATCGGAATGACTGTTGCTCCCAGCCGTTCGGCGCCATAGTGTGCTCCTAAACCTCCCGTGAACAGTCCGTAACCGTAAGCAACATGCACTTTATCTTTGGCACTGACTCCGGCAAAGCGCAGACAACGGGCGATGATATTCGCCCATGTATCGATATCCCGTTGGGTATAACCTACAACAGTGGGGCTTCCGGTCATGCCAGATGATGCGTGGATGCGCACGACCTGCTCCATCGGGACGGCGAAGGCATCAAAAGGATAGTGTTCCCGCAGATCTTGCTTGGTGGTGTAAGGAAATTTGGTGATGTCACTGAGTTGCTTGAAATCACTTGGATGGATACCTGCTGCATCGAATTTGCGACGATACATGGGAGCGTTGTTGTAGGCGTGGTTGAGGGTCCATGCCATCTGTTCAAATTGCCACGCCTCAATCTCATCACGTGAAGCAAATTCAATCGCGTCCTGGGGTTGTGCAGAGGTTTTTTTTAGGTTTTGTCCGTTGTTGCTCATCATTTCCTGTCCTTTTATTGATTTGTTTGTAACAGGTTGCTTTTGTCGTTATGTGCACGTAGTGATATGCAGGTGTTGGTTAAGTCAGTTAATCGTGTATCAGTTTTGTTGTTGTGAAATTCGTTGTTGTAAAAATGATGACTATGAAATACGTTCAAGAATCATGGCGATGCCTTGTCCGACGCCAATGCACATGGTGCATAAGGCGTAACGTCCGGCACGTCGTTCCAGTTCAAGGGTTGCGGTCAGTGCAAGACGGGCACCACTCATACCGAGGGGATGCCCCAGAGCAATCGCCCCTCCGTTCGGGTTTACGTGCCCTGCATCATCCGGTAATCCCAGTTGGCGCATCACAGCCAGTGCTTGTGCGGCAAAAGCCTCATTCAGTTCAATAACATCCATTTGATTTAAGGTTAAGCCTGTGAACTCCAGTACCTTGCGAGTCGCAGGCAATGGCCCGATCCCCATAATACGTGGCTCAACACCACATGTTGCCGTTGCGACGATGCGTGCCCGTGGTGTCAGCCCCTGGTGTAAGGCTGCCGTTTCTGAGGCGATAATCAGTGCCGCCGCACCATCGTTAATACCGGAAGCATTACCCGCGGTGATAGTGCCGTCTGCACGAAATGGGGTTTTGAGCTGTTGTAATTGTGCGAGCGTCGTTTCTGGTCGAGGATGTTCATCCTGTGAAATGACCGTAGCTACGCCTTTTTTGTTGGTTGGAGGCAGAGTAACAGGGCTGATTTCCTCAGCTAATACTCCACGTCGTTGCGCTATGGCGGCACGTTGTTGGCTGCGTAGGGCGAAGGCATCCTGATCATCACGGCTAATTTGAAACTGGGCGGCCACATTTTCTGCCGTTTCTGGCATGGAATCTGTGCCGAATTTCTGTTGTATCAAAGGATTAATGAAGCGCCAGCCAAGAGTCGTATCAAAGATCTCAGCCTGTCGGCTGAAAGCACTGTCCGCTTTACCCATCACGAAAGGAGCACGGGACATGGATTCAACACCCCCCGCCAATATCAGTTGGGCATCGCCGGATTTAATACTGCGAGCGGCGAAGGCCAGTGCATCCAGACCTGAGCCACACAACCGATTGACTGTCGTGCCAGAGAGCGAATTTGGCAGCCCTGCTAACAATAGTGCCATACGTGCGACGTTGCGATTATCTTCTCCTGCCTGATTAGCACAGCCGAGGATCACATCATCAATTTGTTCCCAATCCAATGCTGGATAACGAGTCATCAATGCCCGTAGCGGCAGGGCAGCCAGATCATCAGCCCGCAGGCTGGATAGTGCACCACCATAACGGCCGATAGGTGTGCGGATACCATCACAGATAAATGCATGGTTCATGATTACTCTCCCTGACGGTTTGGCTGGGTTTTTTCCACCGTATTATCAGAAATAGGGTGACTGAAACGATAGGCGTAACCGCGGAAAAAAGCGACAATTTTGCTGTTCTGGTTGATGATCTCCACGTCGTACAGGCCAGTATTTTTGCCTTGATGCCGAACAGAAGCGGTGGCGGTGAGTCGATCACCCACCAATGCCGGACGGATAAAATCTATGCTGCCGCTGGAAGCGACGGTTGCCTTCCCCTCGCTGTTACAGGCATAGGCGAAAGCCGTATCCGCCAGACTGAACAGAATGCCACCGTGACAACGTTGATGACCGTTGAGCATATTGGGCACGATTTTCATGCTGAGTCGGGCGAACCCGATATCGATATGTTCAATATGCATTCCCATATTTTGGGCACAGGCATCCTGGGCATACATGGTTTCAACGTGATGGCGAGCCAGTTGGCTTGCTGTGTTACCATTATCTTGCATGGTTATCCCCTTTCCTTGTGTTGTTGGACTTGCTGGAGAGGGAGTTTGGTATGTCCTGCCGCTAGTTGGCGCAGCAAGGGCACAGGGCGGTAACGGGATTCACCATAAAACTTCTGCAAGTTTTCTAACGTACTGAGAATATGTTTCCAACCCAACTGTTCACCCCATGCCAGTGGACCGATGGGGTAATTCACACCATGACGCATCGCCAGATCGATATCTTCCATGCTGGCAATCCCTTTATGAATGGCATCCAGTGCCTCGTTACATAACATAGCCACGGTACGCATGGTTAGCAGGGCGGGATAATCTGGCAGGAGAATAATTTGCTTACCGAGGGATTGCAGAAAACCGATCACCTTTGCCGTTTGTTGGGGCGTATTCTGGCAGGCGGTACTAAGAGTCATGATAGAAGCCAATTGGTGGTTGGCAGAAAGATCAAATTGCATCACGGGTATCCTGACTTCGTCGGCAATCTGCGCACTGGTTCTCCCTTTAGTCAGAATCAACAGAATTTCATCAATCTGTAAAGTCGGGGAGTGGAATCGGTCATTTTTAATTTCTTCGAAGATGATCCCATATTGTTGTAACTTAGGCTGTTGTAGCAGGGCAACAAAGTGTGGTAATGCTGCCCAATTTCCTGTCGCCTTGATCCGCACTGGCTGTTTTTGTGCTTTGGCGTGTTTCGGCTCTATTTTAGGTTGTGGCGGGATCTCCTTTGTTCCACCGTTTCTTCTTATGCTGTTGTTTCCTTTTATATTATAGGAATAGAAACCACGACCGCGTTTGCGCCCAAGATGATCGGCATCCACCAGCTCTTTTTGCAGTAGTGAAGGCTGGAAGCGGGGGTCATAATGGAAGGCCTGGAACAGGGATTCGGTCACAGTATAGTTAATGTCATGGCCAATCAAATCCATCAGTTGTAATGGTCCCATTGCAAAACCACCCGATTCTTTGAGGACTGCATCCAGTGTGGCGGGTGTCGCAATCCGTTCTTCCAGTGCACGCAGGGCTTCAGCATAGAATGGACGGGCGATGCGATTGACGATAAACCCCGGCGTAGAACGGCAAATCACAGGCTGTTTTTTCCAGCTCGTCACGAGGGTTTTGAGTGTTGCCACGGTTTGAGGAGATGTTTCTAAACCTTGTACGATTTCCACCAGCCTCATTAGGGGGGCGGGATTAAAAAAATGTAGCCCTGCCATGCGCTGCGGGGCAGACAGAACACGGGCAATGGCGGTAATCGACAATGATGAAGTATTGCTGGCAAATAGGGTTTGATGTGAACAAATGGATTCCAGTTGCTGGAAGAGATCCTGTTTCGCTTCCAGTTGTTCGACAATGGCTTCGATCACCAGACCACACGGTGCCAGCGCATGTAACGAATCCACCTGCGTGATGCGTTGTAACAGGGCTTCTGTTGCACTGGTTTCCGCTTTACCTGCTGCTACACGTTGATGCAGACGGGTGCGTAAATTGTCCAGTGCCTGACAGATCGCTTCGCTATTGCGGTCAAACAGCAGGACGGAATGTCCTGCCTGAGCTACAACCTGGGCAATGCCGATTCCCATTGTTCCCGCACCGATAACGGCTATGGAACCGCAGAGGTGAGGCGTGTTCATGATCATTTCCCCTTGAACGTCGGCTGGCGTTTTTCAATGAACGCATTGACACCTTCACGAAAATCTTCGCTATGCCCGCACTGGCGTTGTAAATCTCGTTCGAGAGCAAGCTGTTGTTCCAGTGTATTGGTTGCGGCTGCATAGGTGGCTTGCTTGATGCAGGCAAGAGCCAAAGTAGGTTGGGTAGCAAGGTGTAGGGCGAGCTTCTGGGTTTTATCTTCCAACTCTTCTGGCGCAACGACTTGCCAGATCATGCCCCAATCCAGTGCTTGTTCAGCGCTGATTTTGTCGCCCAACAGTGCCATCCCCATCGCCCGCGCTTGTCCAATCTTATGGGGCAGAAACCAGCTACCGCCAGAATCGGGTGTCAGGCCAATACGGCAGAAAGCCTGAATAAAGCTGGCAGTGCGGGAGGCAATAACAATATCACAGGCCAAAGCAAGGGAGACACCCGCACCCGCCGCCACGCCGTTGACGGCGCAGATAATAGGCTTAGGCAGGGAAGTCATACGCCGGATCAGCGGATTATAGTAGCGTTCAACCGATTGGCCGAGATCAGGAGTGCTGCCATCAGAAATGATGGCATTGCGATCATTTAAATCTTGTCCGGCGCAGAAGCCGCGTCCGGTTCCGGTGAGCAGGACACAGCGCACGGATTCATCCTGTTCAGCAATATCCATTGCCTGACTTAATTGTTGGTGTAGTTCCTCATTAAAGCTATTGAGGCATTCTGGACGGTTGAGAGTAATGCTAAGGACACCTGCTTGTATATCAGTCAGTACCGTTGACATGTTTTCCATCTGTCAGAACCCCTTAAATGTTGGTTTACGTTTTTCTAAAAAGGCGGAGATGCCTTCCTGACGATCGGTTGTACCTGCCAAAGCAACAAAGTGTTGGCGTTCGGCGAGTAGCCCTTGTGACAGGCTGGTTTCTTGTGCGGCTTTGAGGGCGGCTTTGGCTGCCCGCAATGCCAGAGGGGAAAATTCACTGATGTGTTGGGCGATTTGCTGTGCACGCTCTAATGTCACAGCATCAGTGCAGACTTCGCTTACCAGCCCCGCTTCCAGAGCGCGATGGGCATCGATAGCCTCGCCGGTCAATATCATCTGGTAAGCTAATGCCTTGCCGACGCTACGGATGAGTCGTTGGGTTCCCCCCGCCCCTGGCATCAGCCCTAGGGTGATTTCTGGTAGACCAAAACGGGCGTTTTCTCCACAAATCACCAAATCACAAGCCAATGCCAGTTCGCAACCCGCGCCAAGTGCGTAACCATTGACAGCCGCAATCAGGGGCTTGCTGATATTATTTAAACGTTGCCAAAGTTGTGGGCGGCGATCAGTCATAGCTGTAGCAATGTTTTGTTGTTGTAGTTCTTTCAGGTCGGCACCTGCCGCGAAACAGGGCGCTGATCCCGTAATAACAATGGCGCCTGTTCCGCTATCCGTATCCGCGAATTCCAATTGCTGCACGAGTTGTTCCAGACAGTCATTACTGAGGGCATTGCGCACTTCTGGCCGATTTAGGGTCAATGTGCGTACTTTTTGCTGCTGGTGGCATAAAATCCATTCCTGACTCATGGTAGCTCCTCACAAGCATATGAAAGTGGTTAGATATCAAAATCGACAACTACGCCATCGCCTTTCGGCCATGACTGGCAGCTTAAGATATAACCGGCAGCCAATTGATCAGGTTCCAGGCTGTAGTTCATCCTCATGTCCACTTCACCGGATTTAAGCCGGCATTTACAGGTAGCACATACCCCTCCTTTACAGGCGTAGGGTAAGTCTGCGCCCTGACGCAATGCAGCATCGAGGATACTGTCATCTTCGGTGTTCATGGCAATGTGGAGGGTGCGGCCATCCAGATGGATCTCAACGCGAGTCTTACTGCGTTCTGCGGGATTGGCTGAGCGGGGCTTTATTGTGGCTTGTCCGGTATTGAAACGTTCACTATGGATGTGTTCAACAGGTATCCCCGCCTGTTCCAGTGCAGAATGAGCGTCATCCAACATGGCTTCTGGTCCACAGAGAAAAGCATGGTCAAATTGGATAAAATTGAGCAGGGTTTTGCCAATGCGGTTCAGGTGTTCAGTATCAATGCGTCCGTTAAACAGTGGGCTATCCGTGGATTCCTGACTAAACAGGTACAGCACCTGAAAACGGCTCAGGTAGCAATTCTTGAGATCAGCCAGTGCTTCTTTGAACATGACAGAGCGACTGGTGCGATTGCCATAAATAAGCGTAAAGGTGCTATTGGGTTCTAGTGCCAGCGTACTTTTGATGATCGATAAAATGGGAGTGATACCCGAACCGGCAGCGATAGCCAGATAATGCCCCTGTTGGTCGGTACTGGGATGATGACCAAAATTGCCCTGTGGCTGCATGACTTCCAGCTCATCCCCGACTTTTAATTGTTGATTGATGAAAGTCGAAAAGCGGCCTTGGTGAATGGCTTTGACACCAATTTGTAATACATCATCCAACGGTGAGCTACAGATGGAGTAGCAGCGGCGTAGTTCTTCGTTATTTACCTTCGCCTTGAGTGTCAGGTGTTGACCAGGGTGATAGCAGAACTGTTTTTTCAGCTCAGCAGGAATATGCAGGGTAACGACCACAGCATCCGGCGTTTCCCTTTCGATGGCGGCAATGCTTAAGCGGTGAAAGCCATGTGAGCGTGTTTGATGCAAAGTGGACATCTTATTTCCTCTTTAAGTGCACCCTCGTTAAATGCATTTGAAATAATCAAATGGTTCCCAACAATCTCGACAGCGATAGAGGGCTTTGCAGGCAGTAGAACCGAATTCGCTGATTTTTTCTGTTTCATGGCTGCCGCAGTACGGGCAGATGATGGAGGCCATGTCTGTCGTCCTTTCGCAAGTTAATCCCTGAGGCGGAGCAATGCCGGATCCCCGCAAACGTTGTTTAGCCTCTGCATTTATCCAGTCGGTGGTCCACGCAGGGTGTAGGCTTACTTCGATATGCACCGGAGAAAAACCTGCTTGCGCCAGCATTTCCTGAATAGTTTCGATCAGGTATTCCGTCGCAGGACAGCCGGAATAGGTTGGGGTGAATGTCACTCGCCAGCCGTTTTGCCAGGATGTGACAGCCCGTATCATGCCGAGATCAGTAATGGAGAGTGCAGGAAGTTCTGGATCAGCAATTTGGTGCAGGCATTGCCAGATTTGATGAATTTCCGGCGGCTGTATCTCTGAAGAAAAGTGAGTATTGCATCGCTGTTCCATGATCTTCTCCCATTACCCTTTGTTTTCTATCCGTTTTTGTCACCAGTTGCAGTTGGGATAAGTGCGTTGCAGGTGTTGCATTTCTGCCAACATGTATCCCAAATGTTCCGTATGCAGCCCTTGTTTTCCACCTTGCCGATAAGGTGTCTCCTGTGGCATTTCTAGCGTGGCTTCGGTAAACGTTGCGTTGATGATTTGCCGCCACGGTTCATACAGGGTGCTGGGATCAACGGCAATGCCTTCTTCTGCCAATTGCTGCTCTATTTCGTCGCAATGGAAGAGTTCGCCGGTAAAGCGCCACAGTTGATTAACGGACTGTTGGATTTTTTCGTGACTCAGTTTTGTTCCATCCCCCAATCTGATCATCCAGCCTCGGCTAAATCGCAGGTGATATTTCACCTCCTTCAACGACTTGGCACTAATGGCCGCCAATTGGGGATCGCGGCTTTGTCCCATAGCCTGATGCAGCAAGACGTGATAGGCATCAATAAAAAACTGGCGTACCAAGGTGTCGTTAAAGCCGCCATTGGGTTGTTCCACCAGCAGCAGATTGCAGAATTCGCGCTCATGACGCCAAAACGCCAGATGATCTTCATCCTGTCCTGTTCCTGAAAGGGTCGCGGCATAACTGAGGAAATGGCGTGCTTGCCCCAATAGATCGAGTGCGATATTGGACAGGGCGAGGTCAATTTCCAGTTCTGGCGCATGTCCACACCATTCGCACAGGCGCTGTGCCAGAATCAGCGGGGTATCTCCCTGACGAAGTACATATTTGAACAGGGCATGGTTGAACGAGGAATGGTTGGGTGATGAGATGCTGTGTATATTCATATTCTCATCCCTTACATATTCTTGATACCATCAGGGATAGTGTAGAAAGTCGGATGACGGTAGATCTTGTCCTCCGAGGGTGCGAAAAAAGCGCCACGCTCTTCCGGTTGTGAAGCCACCAGATAGATGGATTTCACTACCCAGATGGAGCAACCTTCATTGCGCCGAGTGTAGGCATCACGTGCGTTTTCCAGTGCCATTTGATCATCTGCCGCGTGGAGGCTGCCGACGTGACGGTGCGCCAATCCCTGTTTACTGCGGACAAAGACTTCATACAGTGACCAATCGGTATCGTTCATTAGAGTTCTCCCTTCGCTGCTGTTCAGGTAACGTAATTCAGGTAACGTAAAGCATTAAGCGGCGCGATGTTTGGCTGCTATTTTTCTGGCGTGAACAACAGCCGCTTCCCGTACCCAGCCCCCGTTTTCCCAGGCTTGGCGTTTGGCTTCCAGACGTTCGTGATTGCATATCCCCTGCCCTTTCAGCACTTGATAGAATTCATCCCAATTAATTTCACCAAAACGGTAATGTCCTGTTGTTTCATCCCAAGCCAGCTCCGGATCGGGAGCTGTCATACCCAGGGCTTCCAACTGGGGCACGGTGTTGTCGATGAATTTTTGCCGCAGTTCATCATTACTGAATCGCTTAATTTTCCATGCCATGCTCTGGGCGCTGTTGGGAGAATCACTGTCATTGGGACCAAACATCATCAATGTCGGCCACCAGAAGCGGTTAATGGCATCTTGTAACATGGCACGCTGGGCTTCGTTGCCATTCGCCAGCACTGTTACTGCTTCATAACCTTGCCGTTGGTGGAAACTTTCTTCCTTGCAGATTTTTACCATCGCGCGGGCGTAGGGACCGTAAGAGGCACGGCATAAAGCAACCTGATTGACAATCGCCGCACCATCCACCAGCCAGCCAATCACGCCAACATCTGCCCAACTGAGGGTGGGATAGTTAAAGATCGAGGAATATTTCATCTTGCCAGCCAACAACTTTTGGTAGATGTCCTGACGGGAACAACCCAATGTCTCAGCAGCGCTGTAGAGATACAGCCCATGCCCTGCTTCATCTTGTACTTTCGCCAGCAATATAGCCTTGCGACGCAATGTCGGGGCACGGGTGATCCAATTGGCTTCCGGTAACATGCCGACGACTTCCGAGTGTGCGTGTTGACCGATCTGGCGTATCAGGGTTTGGCGATAGGCTTCGGGCATCCAATCTTTAGCCTCAACAGAGAGATCTGCTGCTATTTTTGCCTCAAAGTTCGCCTGAAGTAGATCAATTGTCATGCGCGACTCCATTATGATTCTTATTTTTTGATATAAGAAATAAAAATGAATCACTTTATGTAACCGCAAATCTACAAAATGGTAACAAAATAGCAAATACAAAAATTGTTTATTTGTTGTTCACATCACAATATGAATTTTTATTCTTTATAAAACAATAGATTAATTATTTTTATTTAGCAGTGGGATAAATATTAACAAGTGACTGGGTGCAAATGTTTGTATTTTGTTAATTATATGGCTGGTTTTGTTAATCGTATATGTGATACATAAATGGCATTCCATTACTTAATGATTGTTTCATTGGTTAAATCGGTGGAGAAAAAAATGCAACAGTTAACGAGTTACATTTGTGGTGACTGGGTTTATGGGCAAGGCAATCCCAGAATTATCCATCATGCAGTCAGCGGCGAAGCGTTGTATCAGGTATCTTCAGAAGGTTTGCCATTGGCAGAAAGTTTAGTTTACGCCCGTGAAAAAGGGGGAAGAGCGCTGGCTGCGATGACGTTCCAGCAACGTGCGCAGATGATGAAGGCAGTGGCAAAACACCTGCTTGCCAATAAAGAAGCATTGTATGCCATTTCCACAGAAACAGGTGCAACCCGTGCGGATAGTTGGGTGGATATTGAGGGGGGCGTAGCAACATTGTTCTCTTATGCCGGATTAGCAGGGCGTGAATTGCCGGATGATACCCTGTGGCCGGAAGATGAGATGATCCCGCTGTCTAAACAATCCCAGTTTGTGGCACGCCATGTGCTGACTTCCCGCTCCGGTGTTGCATTGCATATCAATGCGTTTAACTTTCCTTGTTGGGGGATGCTGGAAAAATTGGCTCCAACGTGGATGGCTGGCATGCCCGCGATTATCAAGCCTGCTACGGCATCTGCCCAACTGACACAGGCGATGGTGAAAATGATCATCGATAGCGGTTTGGTGTCGGAAGGGGCATTGCAATTGATCTGTGGTGGCGTTGGTGATCTGTTTGCTCATCTCGATTATCAGGATGCCGTGACGTTTACCGGCTCGGCACAAACAGGGCAGAAGTTGCGTGTCCATCCTAGACTGATAGAAAAATCCATTCCTTTTACGATGGAAGCCGATTCGCTTAACTGCTGCATTTTAGGCGAGGATGTGACACCTGACATGCCGGAATTCGGCGTTTTCATCAAGGAAGTGACTCGTGAAATGACGGCGAAGGCCGGTCAGAAGTGTACGGCTATCCGGCGCATTATTGTCCCTGCCAGCCAAATGGAAGCGGTCAAACAAGCGCTGCTCAAGCGGCTGTCTGGCGTGGCAGTTGGCGATCCTACTTTGCCAGAAGTGCGCATGGGAGCGTTGATTAACCTGGAACAGCGTGATGAGGTGCAGGTGAAAGTCAACGAATTGCGCAATAGTGGTTGCGAGGTTTTGTGTGGCGGTTCACTGGATAAACTCGTACTGACAGGCGATAGCAACAGTAATGGCGCATTCTATCCACCGACGTTGCTCTACTGCGCTGCGCCAATGACTAATCAGGTGGTACACAGCACGGAAGCCTTTGGGCCGGTTGCCACATTAATGGCGTATCAGGATACTGAGCAGGCGATTGCATTGGCGATGATGGGACAGGGTAGTTTGGCTGGGTCATTGGTGACGGCAGATGAACAGATTGCAGTTCAGGTGATCCGTGCGACAGCATGTGCTCATGGTCGTATGTTGGTGCTGGATGAAGCGGCTGCTGCGGAATCCACGGGGCACGGCTCCCCGCTACCCATGTTGGTACATGGTGGGCCAGGGCGTGCTGGTGGTGGAGAAGAGTTGGGGGGCTTGCGTGCCGTGAAACACTATATGCAGCGTACAGCGATTCAAAGCAGCCCAAGTATGCTGGCAGCGATTGGTCGTGAGTGGGTGCGTGGCGCGAAAGTGAAGGAAGAACCGATTCATCCATTCCGCAAGTACTTTGAACAAATTGAAATTGGTGAAAGTTTACTGACTGCTCGCCGGACGGTGACGGAAGCGGATATCGTAAATTTCGCCAGCCTGAGTGGCGATCATTTTTACGCCCACGTGGATAAAATCGGCGCGGCTGAATCCTTGTTTGGCGAGCGTGTAGCACATGGTTATTTTGTTGTATCGGCTGCTGCGGGCTTGTTCGTTGATGGTGCGGTAGGGCCGGTGCTTGCCAACTACGGTATGGAAAACCTGCGTTTCATTGAGCCGGTTAAGATTGGCGATACTATCCAAGTTCGTTTGACCTGCAAGAAGAAGATTAAGAAAGTCCAGAAGACGCCAGAAGATAAACCACATGGTGTGGTGATGTGGGATGTGCAGGTGTTGAATCAGGAACAACAGCCGGTGGCACTTTATAGCATCCTGACGTTGGTAGAACGGCAGCAAAGTGATTTTGCGGCGTCGGTATAATTACGGTTAGGATAAGCGTTGTTAAGTCAAGGAAACAAAGTGGCCTGAGGGGATTTGTCAAAGGCAAGGGCAGCGGTAATCCTCAGGCTGTTTATTAAAGTTTAAATTCAGGCTGGATGTACGAAATCGGCCTCTTCAATTTTCATAGATGATATCCTCTTCAACCAAGTGCGTGTTTCTGCCAACTCGCTTTAGATCGCGATAAGCGGCCTGTTTATTCGCCAAACGGAGCGGCCGGCCGACAAAATGGATATGGTTAATAATGTCTGATACTGATCTTTTAGTATGTGTAAATTCAATCGTACCAAAAGGTGTGTGATATTCGCCTTTACGGCCAGTAGTCATCACGGTTAATCGATCAATTGGGATTTGTGAAATAGCGCCATATTCAGATAGTGCGGATTCTAAACTGACATAATTGTATTCACCTCGTCGAATCGCTTTGGCAATTAATTCTAAGGTATGAAGCCCCTTATGGCGGGATAACGCATACACATAAACCCCCTTACAGGCTCGTAATAGTACACCCTGTTTAACGAGGCGGCTCAATCCAGCTTCAAAAGCCCGTTTGCTATCTTCTGAAAACAGTTTGGCGAGATCTTTATGAGTAAAAACATAATGACCTTGTTGATCGAGTTTATTTAGGCACTGAATGGCTGTAATTTGGTTCATTTAAATGTACGTTTAAATCACTTTAGTGTGTTATTTGTGTCTATATAATAGCCGCTTATAAAGTGAACGTAAACCACATATAAAAGTAGTGTATCTGTCTACTTGTTTCTGGCCAATATGAAAACCAGAGGGCTGCATTTAATCTCGTTTTAGATCGCGATAAGCAGCTTGCAAAATAGGCATTTAGATGAAGAACAACGTCTTGAATACATGACCGATGTTTTTTGAAAGTATGCGATTTACCACTGGTCTGTGCCCTGTTATTTCAACTGGCAGCTTTCCCGTAAAATGCGCATGACGGTATTTGCGCCGCTACGGTTAGGATTGATGCGGATCATGCGTTGTTCCAGGGTAGGATCTGCCTGACGAAAGGTGGCGGAAATGCGGTAAAACAGGGGGGGGATTTCAAATTTTGATTCTGCACCTACCGGATAAGGTAGTGCGCCGAGGGTATGGGCTGTGGCGAGTACTCTTTCTGCAATGGGATCGTGGAATTCCACTAATAACACTTTTGATTGAGCATTGGCGAGCAAGGCGTGTTTCACTTGTGGTAACTCTCCTTGGTTCAAACGAGTGACCAGTTCGTTATTCACTTCGGCCTGTACTGCGTGCATAACCGGCGCGAATACCATACCACGCAGGGCTTCCATTGCCTGATAACCCTGGATCTGGCAGCCGCCGGAGTACATGCTGTGGCGTAGATTATCAATGATTGCCTGCTTTCCTACAATTAACCCAACGCCTTGTGGTCCCAATAATTTGAAGCAAGAGAACGTGGAAAGGGTTGCGCCATACTGGCAACCAATATGGGTCACTTTCATCGCCGCGTAGTTATCATCGACCAATGAAGGTATGTCATATTGATTCAGGGTGTCGATAACCTCTTGTAGGGAATAACTGTCAGACATCTTCTGGCGGGTATGTTGGATAAGGCTGGCTACGGGTTGATATTGCTGAATGGCGGCCACAATTTGCTCTGTGTGGTTGAAATCTGCCTGAACGACACGAAGCCCCATTTGTTCAATTGATGCCTTGGTTGTGGGATAAATCGGTGCATTATGCACAAGTAACGTTGAATTGGGGCTGACCAAAGCGGCCAGCCCCGCGCGTAGTGCACCTGTTCCTGCTCCATTGACAAAAGCGGCGGTTTCAGCACCAAAAAACTCTGCAATTACCGCTTCAATGCGTCGGGTCATCCGCGGTTGGTGAAAATCTGGAACTAAGCCCAGATCACCTTGCGAAAGAAAATCAGCACCAGGAAAGTAACGACAGATAATATCAACCAGCCTGAATTGTTGTTGTTGCGCTTGTGCCATCGTCATGCTTTGCAATGGATAGGTTTTCATTTCTTATTTTATTCCCAGCAGAAAGAGCAAGTTTGCCAGAATGCCCACAATGATTGTTGCGATTGGGCCGATAGCCATTTCCACTAAAGGACGTTTGGATGTACGGTTAAGCAGGTAGACACCTGCCACGATCATAAAGCCCATGCCTGGCAGAATGGCGTTGGAGGCAATCATCGCACCAACCAACAAGGCAACTTCGAGCATTTTGGTGATCGCGGTACGAATATGTCCGCTGCATGCTTTCACTCCTGGATATTTATCCAACCAGATAGCGATTTTTGCCAGTAGCTGGATTTCAATGAACATGGTGATGCCGCCTGCGACAAAGGCAATCCACGGGTTGTTGGTTGCCAGCCCAGCCACAAACACAAATTTCATGCCATTTGGGCTATAAACGCCTGTGGCTATCGCCGTCGTGCCCACTAATGGAATAAAGCCGATGGCACGTGCCAGTGCTACCAGCAATGCATTGGTCTGCTCACCTTGCGCCATCAGTTGCAGGGAAACAGGTCCTTCCGCCAGCAGGCTAAAAGACATAGTAGCGGCACTGGCGGTCAATCCACCACACAGGATTAACAACCATTTATTTTTCTGGATACGTTCTATACGGGTGGAAAACAAGCCGACCAAGACTTCATTGCTGCCTTTTTGCTCCGCTGACTGTGTTGGCCGTTCACGCATTGCAAAGTAAAACATGGCAATCATCGATAGCAATAGTGCAGCTCCGTTAGGGTCAATGCTGACGGGTTTTTCGATCATCCCTCCAAAGCTCAACGGGCCAATGGCCTTGGTTGCCAGATAGCCGAACAGGGCGGTGAACATGACCAAAAGCCCCTTGCGATAGCCATATTGATAGCCGACAACCATCGCAGGAAACAGGGCAAAGCAAGCGACAATCGGGTCACCCACTTTCTTGAGGTCATCGGTAAAATTGACGGGCAACATGGCGAACAGTTCCACCACTGAACGCAGGCCAGCCAGCAACGCGATGGCATATAGGGCACCGATAATGCCAGAGGCGATAAAGCCTCTGCGGCTGTTAGCACACCAAATCCCGATCATGTCTGTACCGAGTAACAGGCTGTGAACCAATACAATTGGGGCTGTGAGTGAAAAAGGGATACCGAAGCCAACAACCAAACCAATGCTCAGGGCGAAACTGGTTGCGGCAAGCGCTTTGCGGCTCATGCGGCCTTCAAGGTATTCCGGCAAAAGTGGGCGCAAACCATCATGGAAAACGGCGATACCACGGTTTGCCATCATAGCAGCAATGGCACCAATGGTTGCTAATAATCCGGCTTTAAAAGGGTCGACTTCCATCAATCTCAGCAGAAAATCATGGAAATGTTGCATGATTTCCTCCTTATAGTGAGATGATGGCGTTGATGACCACAGGTAGGACGATATCAATATCCTGGCCTGTAAAACCAAATGCTTTCTTACCTGCTTTTACATGGGCGATGATCTCGTCATTAGACAAGATTTTTCCCGGCATTCCGATAGTGGCACATTGGTCTAGCCCAATAAGGGCAATTGCCATTGCCAGCGCACCTCCTCCACCTGTATTGCATGCGCCAAAGTAGTAATCTGCTTCGCCATGTTTAATTGCCATCGCCGCGTCAATATCATTCATGATGGTAATGGCGGTGGCTTTGTCGCCTGCCAGTTGACGAAGACCTTCGGCTATTGCCTCTTTCTCTATTTGTCCACCAATGACAAATCTCATGCTGTTATCCCTCTCTTTGTATCTTCATATCGGATTGCTTTTTGAAAAATCTATGTTTTTAAAATCTATGTTTTTAAAGGTTATGTTTTTAGAATTAACGTATTTTAATTTTTTATTTTATAGGTTTGTTCTTGATTTAATCTTGCCTTGGAAGAATTGTGCAGGATTATCACGCAGCATTTGGTCTATCTGTTTTTGGCAAAAACCAGCTTCCAGCAACATGGGAACGAATACAGTTAGCAAGTAATCGAAGCCATTTCCCCCATTGTTTTTCAAATGAGATCGACGCGTGATATCTTGGGAAAGCATTACCCGATCAAGCAATCCACGCTTGGCAACCTCCTGTAACATGGTAATGCGTCGACTGTCGGGATAATAATTATTCTTGCCGATTGTATCGAATTGTACCCATGCTCCGGCTTCTAGCAGCGGAATAATGGTGTTCAGGTTATCTCTCAGATCACAATGACCGATAGACACATATTCAGGGGAAACGCCAAACTCCTTTAGTAACGCCAACTGCTCACGTCCCATTGTGCTTAATGTGGTATGGGTGGAAATGGGGCAGCCTGTTGCCTGATGTGCCAATGCCGCAGCTATAAACACCTTTCGCTCATCTTTCGTGATTTGATCGAGGCTAGAGCCAATTTCTGCAATTATCCCTGCTTTTAATACCGTGCCATCAATACCCGCTTCAATTTCAGCGATCATGTCATCGGCAATGGCCTGTACATTTAACTCACTGAAATGGGCAGGGAAGAATGGTTGCTTATAATAGCCAGTCGAGGCAATGATATTGATGTGAGTATCACGCATCAGATCCAGCAGAAAAGCCGCGTTACGTCCCATATAACGATTGGTCATCTCCACGATATTTCTTACCCCAAGGGCGTAGAGGTGACGAAGTTCTTCTACGATCAGATCGTATTGATCTAATCGACAATCTAGGCTTCCTTTCACATCAGAGAGATCGATATGCAAGTGCTCATGTACATAGGTGTAGCCTGAAACATCAATCAAGTTATTTGCCTTTATTGCCAAACGGCCGGATCATGCGGTAATTCCGTTATAGCGAAAATAATATTATTTAATGATGAGATAATATTATTTGTAATACCCTTGTTGAGGGATTAACGAGAATAACCACTATTTTTCCAATTTCCTTGACTGTCATAAATGCCTTCGAGTTTTGGCGAGCCAGATTGAATACCTGAAACAAGGGCTACATCACTGCGCGTTGTGAAGATTTGGGGACGAAAACACATGATCACTGGGCTACCAATAGGATAAGTGCCTGCCAAGGGGAGGTGGTAGTCAATGCAGGATTCACCCAGACGCAGTATGCGCACTTTTTTAGCCGAGATGATACCAGAAGGGATGGCGCGTTCAGGAAGAACCAATGCATGTTTCATATGCCCACGTTTATAATATCCGCCACCATAGCTGTAACTATTACCATCATAGTGATGGGCAACTTCGGTGAGATAGACCATCGCAATATGTTCCGGCTCTTGGCCGCAGACATTGGCGGGAATGGTTCCGGTCAAGGCATGTCCTGGTTCCAGATGGGTAGCGCCGTATTTAGCCAGTAAGGGTATGGTGTTACAGCTTGAGGCTGCAGGAGCATTGATTTGTGAAAGTTTGATGCCGAGTTGTTCCAGTCGGTTCCGCGCCCGAATGAGGGTGAGCAAATTGGTGGTGGGTAAGGTTATTTGATACCGTGAATTCCATGACAGACAAGGAAAATGCGTCAGTCCGCTCAATTTTATGCCTGGCATACGCTTTAAAGCATCGACGACGCTGTCTAGTTCATTAAAGGTGATACCTGCTTCTTGGCCGGAAAAGGCGATGTCCCGTTTATCATATACTTTCAGCATGATGGGCTGAATTCGTCCCAATTTCTCCGCAATATCTGAGATGGCTTGGGCTTTTTCAAGGGAGAATACAGTAATAACACTTGGATTATGTTTGAGCATGGTTTCTATTAAATGGGTTGGTGTCTGCACCAAATGGCCGATGTGGCACAGTGGAATACCATGTTGGCTCAGGCTATAGGCTTCCCTGAAATCGACAGCCACGACACCACGATAACCGAGTTCAAGCAATTTTTTGGTCAGCCATGGGTTACGTCCGATTTGTTTGGTCATCAAATAAAGCTCAATGCCATATTGCTCCGCAGTTTGCAGCAAACGCTGACCATTGTCTAAAACCTGATCGACGTCAATCACGTAGGTATCTGGCAAAATTGCCCCTTGTTGCCAAAGCTCTTTTGCAACTTCAATCAATTTGGGGTTTTGTTTTTTTAGTGCCTCAATAAACATAGGACTCCCTTCATGGCAGCAAAGCTGTGTGAAATCGAAATTTTTCGCAGTTAAGTTTTCATTTTTTTGAATATTTTTATGAGAATCAAAAGCTAACCTCTTTCGAGTGAAAAGATTAAACCATATAAATTTGCCAACAGATAGCCTTCCTCATTGGGATGTAAGACCACGGTAAATTTTTTGATTAGAGAGTGATGCATTGTGAGTAATTGATCGTAGTATTCAGATTGCTCAAGTTCTTCCAATATTTTTTTATCCAACGGGGAGACTATTTCACCACGGCGCGAACGCATGAAAGCACTTGCCATATGGGTAAGCGCCATTTCACCTTGTGGGTGACGGATAGGGATGAGCCAGATATCTTCCAGAACATGCACAACTTCCAGCATGTTATCGTAGATATCTTGATCGATAACGCCACCTTGTAGCAGGATAGTTAACCGTTGTTCTATCATTGCTTTTTGTTATACGTAGGTGTTAATCAACAGTTTATTTTGGTTCAATAAACGGGTTCGATGATGCCTGTTACTACGTTTTGTTGATGGGTCAACAATAGCTCCCGATCAACCATAGTATGCAGGAGTTGCTGGATGGGGATATTATCCTTTCGGGTCAGGATAACGGCCTCAGACGCTTTGATAAAACACTCTGAATTGTCGTCAGGAAGTTGGGTCATCAGGCCTTGTGATATTAGTTCATAGCCTTGTCCAACGTTCCAGATGGCCGCATCAATGTGACCTTTTATGATTTGATTCAGGCATTCATGATAGGAAACCTCGACCAATTCAATTTCTTTGTCAGCAAAGTATTCCTTTGTCATTATTTTTTGGTCTGCTGAGGTGCTATCTAACCCAACGCGACGAATTGATTCCATCTCGCCATTACGAAAGATTAACCTGTGCCTGTCTGTATAACTTTGTGTCCCTAGTGAAAGCGCAATATATAGATCTTTATTTTCTGGATGCTGCTCTGCGGCAAGTCTTGATGTTACTGCTAAGTCGTAAACACTATTCAGTAAACATTCAATACGGATATCTGAGCCACGCATGTGTGCAAAGTAAAAGGGTACGCCTGCACACAACGCCTTTAAACCACTAGCCAGCCCTTCATAAGCACGGGTATATGGGAGCGGCATCGCACAAACCACATTGCCAATATCGGCATACTGCAACAGTAATTTGTGGTTTATCTGTACAAGAAAGCTGCCATTACGGCCACGACGCTTAATTCCAACCACCTGTGCCTGTTCGAGAGATTTTAATGCTGCTTGCATCAAACCCACGGACAATCCACATTCTTTAGCCAGTAACTCTATAGTTTTCAGGCGGCTACCACATTGTTCAGCGAGGAGGTAACGAGCCAAGAATGACTGTGCTATCCCCTCTTTCTTAATGAATGTTTGGCTCATCATTACAAGTTGTTATCCATTCGCGTTTATATTCATAAAATTGAACATAAATCGCAATAAGTGAATTAAAGAAAGGGGATTAATATCACAATTACAAAAAAAATGAAAATTTAAAAAATGATAAAGTCTAATATTATCAATCTTTTGAAGATATATTTTAATTTTTCATTGAAGATATAAAAATGACTATTATGGGGGAATATAGGGAAAGTGAGAGTGTTATTGATGATTACTCACTGTATTTTTCTGTATGGATGGTGATTTTTTCTACGCTATTTATCACGCGACAGAATAATTAGGCTATATTCTGCATCTTATTTTTGCATGAATCAATAAAATATCTTATGAAGGTAGCTTATTTAAGAACATTAAAATTTAGTTTTTTCTGTTGTCATATCCAAAAATAACTTTTGTTTATCTCTGGTTTATATTTTTTAGGTTTATATTTTCAGTCAAAGTTGAAGACGAATCCTATTATTTCCTTATTTGTCATTCAGATAAAACATTAACAAACATTGAAACCAGGAAAAACGTTATGAATATCTTATCCATTGCCATTATTGTATTGATATTACTTCCATGTCTGGTCAATTCAGGGGAAATTAATGCGGCTTTAGCCAGAAAAAATGAAACAGCGACTGCACATTTTTTCCGTGATCGAATTGAAACCGACGATCCGGATATTGCAGAACTGACGATGGCAATGGAAATGATGCCTAAGGGAGCCGATATCCACCTTCATTATTCTGGTGCAATATACGCAGAAACCTATCTTGATTGGGTGGGGGATAAAGGATATTGCATTTATGATCGCTCTGATCCAAAACTCAAGATCGAAATATATCGAATTGAAACGCGTCAGAAAGATCAGCTTCCGCCGGAGAGCCAGCAATTTTGCCTCGAAAAAAGTGCGGTCATTGCAAACGATGCTTTCTACCGAAATTTGTTGAAGGTATGGTCAGACAAAGATTTCTATAACCATGATCACATACAGAAAGCACCGGATCAGCAATTTTTTGACACCTTTAGTTATTTCAGACCGTTATCACATCAAATTTTAAGGGAGGGAATTGCTAAATTAAAAAATCGCGCCAAATATGAAAATGTCCAGTATTTGGAAATGATGTTAAAAAAAGCCCCTTCTTTTCAGTATCCAGATTTGTCTAAGGCACTTGACGAATTAGATCCGAATGCCGATGAAAATACCGTTTTCGCAGCACTGGCACCCTATGCGGACTTCATGGCTCACAGCCCAGTTGTTATGCAAGGCATCTCTCATTACATCCAAACTGAAGAAGCTGCGGTCTCAGGGATGGACGATGATAAATTTCGTATTCGGCTCCAATCCTATGTTGTGCGTAATGCGTCACGCGCGACGGTATTTTCAGGTTTATATTCGGCATTTTTGGCAGCACATACCAGCAAAAAGATTGTCGGTGTGAATATTGTTGGGTCGGAAAACGGTGATATTGCCATTCGTGACTATAAATTGCACATGACGATGCTGCGGTATCTAAAAAGGCGTTTCCCTGATGTGCATTTGTCTTTGCATGCGGGAGAGTTGGCTAGCGGCATGGTTCCGCCAGAGGTGCTGGCAAATCATATTCGATATGCCGTAGAGATCGCCGGAGCCGATCGGATCGGCCACGGCGTTGACATTGCGCGGGAAACGAACGCATTGGAATTACTCCAGGTACTGAGAAAAAAGGCTATTCCGATTGAAATTAACCTGACAAGTAATGATTTTATTCTTGGCATTAAAGGGAATGAGCACCCGATAAAACTTTACCAGCGCTATGGCGTGCCTTTTGTGATATCCAGTGATGATCCAGGGGTTTCTCGTGGTGACTTAACTCATGAATTTGTCATTTTTGCCACAAACTACAAGCCATCATATGCCAATATCAAAAAAACCGTGTTTAATAGTCTTCGATACTCTTTTTTACCCTCAAAAGAGAAATTAGCCGCGTTGCAGGATCTGCGGTCTAGGTTTCTGATTTATGAATCGGAGATTGCGGCAATAGAAAAGCGATGATTGATTTCGAAAGTTTATGGTCGTTTGCGGATATTGATGAGCGGGAAAAAACTTATATGATAAAAATAAATCGAAATGAAAAATGGCGATAATTTCTATCGCCATTTTCAACATCAATCTTGTAATTAAGCGGCTTTGGCGTTTTGTGCCAGCCAGTCAGCTACACGCTGTTTCTGCTCATCGGTGAGCCACATACCCAGTTTAGTACGACGCCAGATAGCATCATCTAACTGTGTTACCCATTCATGTTCAACCAAATAACGCAGTTCAGCTTCATACAAGTTATGTCCGAAGCATTCGCCAAGATCCGCCAGCGTTTCTGCACCTTTCAGGATGATTTGGCTGTTGCTGCCGTAAGTACGGGCATAACGCAATGCTACGCCTTCTGGCAGCCAGTTGTGACGCTGACGCAGCAGACGCGCATAACCATCGCGATCACAGCCTTCCAGCTCACTACCGGATAACTTGCCATTTTTGGTCCATGCCTTGCCCGCGTTAGGATAGTATTGCGCCATTTTATCCATAGCGTGTTCAGCCAGTTTACGATAAGTTGTTAGCTTACCGCCAAATACGGACAGTAATGGCGTCTGGCCTTGCTCATCTTGCACATCCAGCGTGTAATCACGGGTGATTGCTTGTGGTGAATCGGATTCATCATCACACAGGGGGCGAACGCCAGAGTAAGTCCAGACAACATCATCGCGACCAAGTTGTTTCTTAAAGTGGTCGTTATAGACTTTCAGCAAATAGCCGATCTCTTTATCGTCAATTTTGACTTCTTTTGGATCGCCTTTGTATTCAACGTCCGTTGTACCGATAATCGAAAATTCGTCATTCCATGGAATAACGAACACGATGCGGTTATCTTCATTTTGCAGAATATAAGCCTGCGGTTCATCGTGAACGCGAGGCACAACGATATGACTGCCTTTGATCAGACGGATGCCATAAGGTGATTTTAGTTGCAGGCCGTTATCGAAGAAATTTTTCACCCACGGGCCTGTTGCGTTGACCAAACCTTTTGCGCGCCATGTATTGGTTTCGCCAGTTTTGAGGTTTGTGGCTTCAACCAGCCAATAACCATTTTCACGCCATGCACGGGTTACCTGGGTACGGGTACGTACTTCGCCGCCGTGTTTCTGCACTTCCTGTGCGTTCAGAACCACCAGACGCGCATCGTCAACCCAACAGTCGGAGTATTCAAAACCACGGGTGATAGATGACTTCAATACTGAGTTTGTGCCAAATTTCAGCCCCTTGCTGCCTGGTAAGCTGACGCGTTTACCTAAGTTATCGTACAAGAATAAGCCAATGCGGATCATCCACGCTGGGCGCAGGTGTGGTTGATGTGGCAGGCGAAAACGCATCGGGAATGCAATATGGGGAGCCAGTTTTAAAAGCACTTCACGTTCTGCCAATGCTTCGCTGACTAAACGAAACTCATAATGTTCCAGATAGCGTAAGCCACCGTGGATCAGCTTGGAGCTGGCAGACGAAGTTGCACTGGCCAAATCTTGACCTTCCAACAGTAGGACAGAAAGTCCCCGGCCAGCAGCATCTGCCGCAATACCAGCGCCGTTAATTCCGCCGCCGATTACAATCAAGTCTTTGGTTTCCATCGCATCCCCTCTGAAATGTTCGAAAGAGTTCTTTAATGTTCGTTTTCGCTCAAGAATTGTAATCAAAAATTCATCAGCCGCCAACCATTAACTCAGAAAAAACATATTCACGTGATAGAGGTAACAAAACCTTCTTATATACATAAGATTAATAAGGATTTTGGGGGATACAAATTTGAGCGGGAATTGAGAAGAAATATTGACGGAAATGAACCCCACCAGAATATCAGGTGGGGATATTATTGCGACACTCTTGCCTAAAGAGTGGTTAACACCATTCCAAGTAGTTAACACAATTCCAGCTTGACGTTGTGCTGTTCGATAATTTTCTGGACGCTGGGAGGAGGTGCTTTATCCGTGAACAAAAAATCAATCAGGTTCATGTTACCGAGATTCACCATAGCATTGCGGCCGAATTTTGAATGGTCGGCAACCAGCATGACACAGCGGGAATTTTCGATAATGGCGCGTTTGGTACGAACTTCGTGGTAATCGAATTCCAGCAGTGAACCATCACTATCAATGCCGCTGATCCCAAGAATGCCGAAATCAAGGCGGAATTGGGAAATAAAATCTAGCGTTGCTTCACCAATGATGCCGCCATCGCGGGAGCGTACTTCACCACCCGCTAAAATCAGGCGGAAATCTTCTTTGCCCATAAACAGAGTTGCGACGTTGAGATTGTTGGTGACAATCCGTAAATCTCGATGGTTGAGTAGGGCATGTGCTACAGCCTCTGGTGTTGTTCCAATATCGATGAAAAGGGTTGCGCCGTTTGGAATTTGGGTGGCAACTTGTTGTGCAATGCGGGCTTTTTCATCCGACCACATGATCTTGCGGTCATGGTAGGCTGTGTTGACGGAGCTGGATGGCAAAGCGGCTCCGCCGTGATGACGCTGGATTTTATTTTTATCTGCGAGATCATTTAAATCACGTCGAATAGTTTGCGGGCTAACATCAAAATGTGCAACCAGCTCTTCAGTGCTGACATAACCTTGAAGGCGCACCAGCTCGATTATTGCATCATGTCGCTGAGTTTGCTTCACAAAATTCCCCTAATATGTGCATAGATGGATTATAGTTGGCCAAAATTATCCCCTCTATTTCAAGCCGATGCTGGAACTTGAAATCTATTGGGGTTTATTTGGCATTTTTTGGTTTTTTTGTTTACGCAAATTATCCCATAACCCCATTAATAACCCGATGACTAATCCTGCAACGTGGGCGGCATTGGCGATGTTCAATGAAAATAGATCGAAATAACCAACCAATAGCCAAATGACAGAGACAGCAATTAACCCTCTGGGAGCACTGATCCCACGTTTGGGAGAGATTTCACCCGTTAGCCAAACATACCCGATCAGGGCGTAGACGACACCGGATAGCCCCCCGAAATGAGATCCGCTGAACAATGATTGCGCCCAACCACTGAAAATTGCGGATACTATCGTGATTTCAAAAAGTTTGCCGCTGCCAATCTTCTGCTCAACCTGGCTACCGAAATACCACCATAATACAAGGTTAAAGAGTAGGTGTGTCAGGGAGAAATGCAATAGCGTTGGGCTTATCCAGCGCCATAACTCCAGATACTGATCACTGTTGGCCGGCCAGTTCATAACATCCGGTATGCCCGCTATTGCCATCCAGCAGTAAATGAGGATACAGAGCAGGGTGATGGCAATAGTCAGTGGGCCAGACTGGCTTTTAAGCGTACTTAAATTCAGGTTGTTATGATACTTGAAGAAACTGACAGATTTGCCTGTTTGCCAACTGGCAGCTTGATAGCGTTCATTGAGTGGCTCGTGAGCAAAGTGGCGAAGCTCCTCTTCAACCCGACTTAGTTGGCTATCATCCTCTAACCAAAGTTCAACTAATGGTGGCTCATGGGTGGGTCGCATAGTCAAATGAATGCCTTGCGTCGCCATATAATCAATAAAGGCCTGAGCCAGCCGAGGGTTAGATATTGAGGTTATATGGATCATTGCTCGTCTTATCTCTGCCTTAAGTTGAAGTTAATTGCACTGGGGTTAACTGTATTGGGGCTAATTACATTGGAATCAGTGCGTTAAAGGTTTATTGAGTATGGACAGCGTGAGGGTAGTCTCTCTGCCAGACTTCAAAACCGCCATTGACACTATAAACGGTCTCAAAACCCATATTGATCAGGTACTGTGCTGCTCCTTGACTACTATGGCCGTGGTAGCACATCACCATAACCGGTTGGTCAAAATCCGCTTCCTGTAGAAAGCTATTGAGCGTTTCGTTTGCCAGGTGAAACGCACCGGTTGCGTGTCCGGCATGGAAACTTTGTGGATCGCGGATATCAACCATGACTGCGGTTTTATCGAGCCAAAGCTGGTAAGCCTGTTCAGGCGTTATTGTTTGAAAATGGTCCATAAATACTCAACGTAAGTTTCCTAAATTTTCATTTTCAATATATTCATTTCTTAATAGCCGTCTGGTATGACCTGACCGCCTTCCCAATATAGCCATTGGGAAGGCGTAGAAATATAGAGATAGAAAACGTTAGAAACAGAAAAATGGTTAAAAATTGTCAAAACAAGAATGAAAAATCAGTAATATGAATGTTCACCGCGTTGGTGCTCAGTCAGGTCTTTCACGCCTTTTAATTCAGGGAACATCTGTAATAACTGTTTTTCAATCCCCTCTTTCAGAGTGACATCGACCATGGAACAGCCGTTACATCCACCACCGAATTGCAGGATAGCATAACCTTCATCGGTGATTTCCATCAGGCTGACACGACCACCATGCCCTGCCAGTTGTGGATTGATCTGCGATTGCAGGACATATTCAACACGATCAATCAGTGGGGCATCATCTGCCACTTTACGCATTTTAGCGTTCGGAGCTTTCAGGGTCAGTTGGGAACCCAGTTGATCGGTCACAAAATCAATGACGGCTTCTTCCAGAAAAGGGGCACTAATTTCATCAATATAAGCAGAGAGTTGATCGAACTTCAATTCAGTATCAGTGGTTTCAACAGCATCCGGTGGGCAATAGGAAACACCACATTCAGCGGTCGGCGTTCCTGGATTAATAACAAAGACGCGGATCTGTGTACCCGGTTCTTGATTTGCCAGTAGCTTGGCAAAATGTGCTTGCGCTGCTTCAGTAATATTAATCATGTCATTTGCTCAATAGTTGACTGTTCTAGTTGGTTATAATACGCCCATTTATAAAGGAACTACAAGGTTCGGCATATTGCCCAAGCCTGTACAGAGCGAGCACCAGCACGAATCATCAACTGTGAAGCTTCATGCAGCGTTGTGCCCGTGGTGATCACATCGTCAAAAATCGCGACATGTTGATCAGTAAAATCGCCCTGTAATTGAAAGGCTTGTTTAAGATTGGTTCTCCTTTGGGCGGCAGATAGGCTCCGCTGCGTGAGTGTAGCACGTGAGCGGTGCAAAAAATTGGGCTGATATGGGCATTGCAGCCAATGTGATAGGGATCGGGTAATCAGTTCAATGTGATCGAAACCACGTTGCCAGCGTTTTCTGCTGTGCAGAGGAATGCCAAATATGCGGTCTGGCTTATGCCAGCGGCCTTCACGATAGCCTTGCAACCAATGCAGCAGGAACAAACGTGCCAGCACTGGTGCGAGTTGTGGAGTGTTGTAATATTTGTATCGTTGAATAAGTTGGCTCAATGGTGGAGTGTAATCTGTAATGGCGATCAAATGTTGCCACACAGGGGGATGCCTTACGCATTGTCCACAGGGAAGATTGCCGGACTCAGAAGGCAGTGCACAGCGCGGGCAGACATGTTGCAGCCGCCTTAAGTGACTGTGACAGGTGTAACAGATCCCATGATGGGCAAAATACAAATTTTGCTGGCATAGCCAACAGTATCCAACCATTGTTAGCATAGTTTCCTTCCTTGGCGACAAATAAAGTGAGAATAACAATGAATCAGTTATTTTGGCAGACAATTGGGGATGCACCACGTGATCTTGTGATGCTGCACGGATGGGGTCTAAACGCTGAGGTTTGGCGCTCAATGGAAACGCGATTGGCTTCGCATTTTCGTTTGCATCTGGTGGATTTGCCGGGTTATGGGCGTAGCCAATCGTATCCGGCTATGTCATTGGCGGACATGGCAGACATTGTATGGCAACAAGCGCCAGCAAATGCCTTGTGGCTAGGTTGGTCTTTAGGCGGATTGGTGGCTAGCCGGATTGCTTTAGATCATCCATCACAAGTTGCGGGGTTAATAACCGTGGCTTCTTCGCCAAAATTTAGTGCTGATGGCGACTGGCCGGGGATTAAGCCAGAGGTTTTGAGGGCATTTGAGTATCAATTGAGTGCTGATTTTCAAAAGACTGTCGAACGTTTTCTGGCTTTGCAGACCTTGGGGACAGACAGTGCACGCCAGGATGCCCGTGTACTGAAATCTGTGATCCTGAATCAGCCGATGCCGACAGTCGAAGTACTTAATGCCGGTTTGGAAATCCTGCGCACCGATGATTTAAGGGGAGAATTGTCCCAACTTCAATTACCGTTCCTGCGTCTGTATGGTTATCTTGATGGTTTGGTGCCACGTAATATCGCTTCACAGCTTGACAGAGTATGGCCACATACGCATTCCGTTATTATGCGCAACGCTGCCCATGCCCCTTTTATTTCCCATCCTGATGAGTTTGTTGACGTGTTGACGAATTTTGCTTCGGATATTGGATGGTAATTATCGATAACTACTCTCTCTGGTGTTACATATAAACTATGGGTAATTTGAGCAATAGCAGGGAGGGATCTTAAACGATAAATCCGGTCATAAAGAAACATTGTAATGACAAACTTAAAAGGTATTACCTTTTAATATTAAGGTGGAAGAAAATGGCAACCTCAGTAAAACTTGACGATAATTTGAAAAGCCGGATCCAATATTTGGCAAAAGTGCGACATCGTTCAGCGCATTGGATAATGCGTGAAGCTATACGTGACTATGTAGAGCGTGAAGAAAAACGTGAATCTTTCAAACAGGATGCTTTGCGTGCCTGGGAAGCGTATCAAGAGAATGGACTACACCTGACGCTTGAAGAAGCAGACGACTGGTTAGCTAAGCTCGAAGCAGGAGAAGATGCGGAGTTACCTGAATGCCACGTTTGATTTGGTCTCCGCCAGCTCTCGCTGATATACAGCGGCTCTACTATGGTTTTCTTGCCAAAAAAGACAAAGACACTGCCCGTCGAGCTATTAAAACAATACGGATTGGCGTGAAAACACTGGCACACCAGCCTGAAGCAGGACGCCCCGCTGACGATATGGATCCGGCATTCCGAGAATGGCTTATTGATTTTGGAAGTAGTGGCTATATCGCCTTGTACCGCATTGAGGGTGAAACAGCAACAATTCTTGCTGTACGGCATCAAAAAGAGGCCGGATATTAACAAGAAGGAAGTCAGTCGCTTATCAGATTAATAAATGGAATAAACTACTCACCTTATAGGTTTATTCCATTCTTGAGGCAATTCAATCGGTAATAAAAATGTTTACCGCCTTGTTATCACCCTTTATTTATTCGGATAAACCTCAGTTACAATTTCCGGCGTATTCACGATAGTATCGAGAACAGGGCAATTACTTTCAACAAAGGTAATAAAATCACGGATCTCTTGTTCGGTATTATCGGCTTTAATATAAAATTTGGAGGTGATTTTTGAAAATCCCATTTTGGCGTTTTTATTTTTACCTGTGAAGCCATCGGTATCCAGTTCTCCTTCCACTTTAACCTGAATATCGATCAAATTGATTTTATGCTTACGGGCAAAGCTTTTTGCCACAATGCACTGACATGCACCAAATGCAGAAAGTAACGCTTCCACTGGATTCATCGCCTCATCGGTTCCACCGAGGCTTTTGGGTTCGTCTACATGAAAGGTAAAATCTCGCGATGAGCATTTCATTTTGAGTTTGCCAACCGACTCAACTTTTGCAGTGAATAACTCTTTAGGCATATTACTATCCTCAGGTTATTAATGTAGGGATACCGCTTATCAGATAATAAAGAGATAGCGATAATTAATCTATTTATTCTTTTACGGCAAGCTGATATGCCTTAGTATCACATTTCTGTGTTTCAGGACATTGTTTGCAGCCCCCGCTGAGGCAGGAGGAAGCATCCACTTCCTCCAGTTTACCCATTATGACAAGCTGCTTGAGCATGGCTTCCACCATTGGCAGCGGTGCTGAAAACTGATGGCTTAATGATCTGGCATCAGTACGCCCGTTGAGGGCAACAGCATCTCTGATTTTTAGCAGGTTAATCATTTATGGTTCCTCATGGTTCCAGCTAGTGACAGCTATTATCTGAGCATTTGCAACTGCGGTCAGCGGTATTGTTGAATGTCACAGTGACTCGGCTGCGTGCGCGGCGTAAGCCAATAACTATCAGAATGTTAAACAGGATCACGGCCAGAATGGTGATCAGGCTAGTTTGTGGATGGGCTGAAAACGTTGTGATTTGATAAAACAGTGCTGACAGAGAATAAGCAACGTTTAATCCCCACAGAATCGAGAACGTCATCCAGCCACGGCTGGTTTCACGGGCAATGGCGCCCATCACGGAAACGCAAGGCACGTACAGCAGCACGAAAATCAGATAACTGTAAGCGGAAATGGCTGAACCAAATTGGGCGCTCATTGTTCCCATAGAGCTGCGATCCATGTTGCCATCGCCTTTGCTGGCTTCAATGGGGTTAGAAAGTGCGCTCAAGGTGAAGGTTTCTTTCAGGCTATCCCACGTTTCTGCGACAGAATCTTTGAGTTGAGCCAGTAAATTAAATTCATCTGGATTAAATGGCTCTTGAGCAATATTTTCGGCGGTATAGAGGGTATTTAGGGTTCCTACAACCACTTCTTTTGCCATCGCGCCAGTGATAAGCCCGACGGTTGCTTGCCAGTTATCGGCATGCACACCGATAGGTTGCAAGACAGGGGTGAGCACTTTACTGACGGAGGCCAGTGCCGATTGGTTGATGTTATCCACGGTCTTACCGGAGAAGGAGAAACTGTTCAGGGCACCAATCAACATGCTCGCTGCGACAATCACTTTACCTGCACGTATGACAAAACCTTTCAGCCTCTGCCATGTCTGGAGCAGCAGAGTTTTGGCATGAGGAACGTGATAGACCGGCAATTCCATAACAAATGGCGATGCTTCACCACGCATTAGCGTGAACTTGAGCAGCAGCCCTGTCAGGATGGCGATAACAATCCCCAGGATATACAGGGAGAAAACGATACTTGCCCCATTTTTGCCGAAGAACGCCGCCGCAAAGACGGCAAAGATCGCCAGCCTTGCTCCGCAGGACATAAACGGTGCCATCATAATGGTAATCAAGCGTTCGCGAGGGGCATCCAGAGTCCTTGAACCCATCACGGCAGGCACATTACAACCAAAGCCAACAATCAGGGGCACAAAGGATTTACCTGGTAACCCTATGGCTTGCATCAACCTGTCCATAACAAATGCCGCCCGCGCCATGTAGCCGGAATCTTCCAGAAAGGAGAGGAACAGGTACATCATGCCAATTTGGGGAACCAGCGGCAGTACCGTGTTGATGCCCCCGCCAATTCCCTGAGCAAGGAACACTGTTAACCAATGTGGGAAATGGAGAGTATGGCCGAGCCATTGCATTCCATCGATGAAAATGGCTGCGGAAGCGCCGTCGAAGATAGGCTGTAAGGCTCCACCAATATTGATAGCCAGCACAAACATCAGGTACATGACAAACAGGAAGATAGGCAAACCCAACCAGCGGTTCAGGATAACGGTATCTAACACTTGGGTGAGTTTGTTTGGTGTGGCTGAGCGGGTATCAATGACCGCCAGACAAATTTCACTGATGGTTTGATAGCGTGAACCGGCAATGATGAGGTCGGGTTCTTCAATTTGTTGTTTTTGCAAGCGTTCTTTGCTTTCAGCCAATTGTGTGGGAGTCAGGCCGGATACCTCACGGCTGTAAATATCCCCTTCCAGGACTTGCAAAGTCAGCCAGCGGCACTGTTGTGGCGTGAATTTTTCTGTGATCTGGCTGGAAAGGTGGGAAATTTCCTGCAATAACGCATCAGGATAATTAACCTGTACAGGATTAGATTTCTGTGGGTAATTGTCGATGGTTTTTTTTAGTGTATCTATCCCTGTGGCACGGGTTGAAACCAGCGGGATGACCGGACAGCCAAGGCGTTTCTCCAGTGCAGGAATATCAATATTGATGCGTTGATTTTGGGCGATATCCAACATGTTCAGTGCAATGATGCAGGGAACACCCAGTTCAATCAATTGCAGTGAGAGATAAAGGTTACGCTCCAGATTAGACGCATCAACAACATTGATCAGCATATCCGCTTCACCACTGAGGATATAGTGGCAGGCAATTTGTTCATCAATGGAAGTTTGCTCAGAAATGGTGGTAAGCGAATAAGTGCCAGGGAGGTCGACAAGTTCGACCTGATGGTTATCAGTGATAAAGTGGCCGGTTTTGCGTTCTACAGTAACGCCAGCCCAGTTTCCCACTCGTTGATGGGAGCCTGTAAGCTGGTTAAAAAGCGTCGTTTTGCCGGCATTGGGATTACCAATCAGGCCAATAGTTAATTGTTTCATCATACTTTCTGCCAATCAGGAAAGCGAATTTCGTACCTTAGCTATACGTTCAGTACTCTGATTACATCGGGTTATAAAAAGTGTATGGTCGATGGTTATTCTTAACCAAATCGTCTTAGGGCTTTGTTAATTCAGATCTTCATGCAACATAAGAAATGCTAAATCTTGTTTACGAAGGGTAAGGCTAACTCTGCGTGTTTCGATTTGTATTGGATCGCCCAATGGAGCGAAGCGAATGACCTGAAATGTTGAGCCAGGTAACATACCGAGTGACAATAATTTTTGTCGGTAAGCTGGGGTAATTTCTGGAGAAAATCCCAGAATTTTATATCTACGTTCTGGAATAAGAACCATATAAATCTCCGCTCTAACTGAAAAAATAAGTGATTATAAGAATTATTATCCTCAATAATGGGAGAACCACAAGAAAAAAGTATGGTAATTCCTCTGAATTATAGTTGCTAATGATAATAATACGCAACTGCGATATCGGCTATTTATATTGGATAAGATGGGAATGAATTGATATTTATCAAATTAATGGTGGTTTTATTGAAAATAAGTCATTGTCAAGATTATTTAATATTTGGAAAAATTCTTTATTGATAAAATTCTGTTAATAAACAGAGCTTATTGATTTTTATTTCATTATTAATTTAACAAATGATAGGCTTGAATTGGCTTTTGGGAGGATAAAGCCGTTCATTTAATGGAACCTGTATACTCTCATCATCCTGGTGCTGGCTCCAGACTGAATCTTCATCTGGATCATAGGTGGAAAGGTTGAAGATACATGATTAGAAATTTATATGAGACTAATGTTATTAATGTTATAGAATAAATAATCATTACAACCCTACATTTTGAAATTAAATTGGTATATAATTTTTCAAATTGGATACGTGACCAAGTTTACTGCTGACATTGGTTGTTGGATGGATAACCAATAATTACAACATGCAGTTTAATCTAAACCAAAAATAGTCACGGTTAATTTCTCGTTTATAACTTGCTTACCTTATTACAGAAAAACAAAAAGGCCATGCCGGAAGCATAGCCTTGAATTTAGACTATAAATTAATTATCACTCCACAATAAGCGAAGACGAAGTGTTTCACCTACGT
The DNA here is from genome assembly GCF_001908105.1 of Xenorhabdus eapokensis. The sequence goes on along the minus strand of NZ_MKGQ01000008.1, from coordinate 64,948 downwards.
TTTGTTGCAACAGGTCACCTAATTTTTGCACGCCATTATTGCTATCATTATAATAGGTTCGGGAGAACTGTTCATCCATTCCATACCGGCCTGTATCTCCAAGAACATAATAAACATCATCAACAATTACGGTGAGATTGTTACCAAAGAATTCATTTACTTTTTGACGACTCTCTTGGTTGTTATTAGAGGAGGCTTGAATAATTAACTGTGTATCACTAAAATAGAACGCTGTTATGTTTTTAATATCTGGATTATTCTTGATTGGCTTTAAGGTACCAATGTGAGTAGATGGAGAAGGCGTATCTGTATCAAAATATCCAAAGGTTTGGTTACCGTAAAGCGTTCCTTCTCCCACTTCAAGATCAAACTCCAGATTGGGGCCCTGTAATTCCCAGTCACAAGCTGTTAAATCTTCTGGTGTTGGCTGCCAAGCGGTAATATTGTCTTGTTGACGCTTCTCAATTAACGGCGAGCTATCAGGTACAAGATGTATGTATTCAAAAGGATAAGTCCAATTACGTCTACACACTTTCTTGCCTAAATACACCTGAATTAGTGCCCACGGAGAAGAGCCAATAGGTGCAGTGATATCATTATCAATTTTAGTTGTGACGTTAACCTTGAATTGATCAGGGGTAAATGAACATTGTTGAGCAATATTACTGTCTAATTTATTTATTACTGACATAATTTCCTCACTTATTGATCATTAAAGTAACATGATAAAATCTGTTTACTCTCAGAGTGAATAATCTGCTGGGTTGTAAATTCAAAATTTACTGCTGATATTTTCCTAAATGCACAATACAGTGATAATAACTTCCATTTATCGTAAATATCATTATTTAATGTGTGATTCATTTTGTTTTTTATAAACAAAAAGTTCAAATAGATAAAAATCCATATATTAAAATTAAATTAACTTATTATTTGAATGTAAGCAAGTCAATTAAAATATGCAGATATTATCACTTGCTCAAATTTATAACGTTATTAATAAATATTAATGCGGTGTATACACACAAACAGAGCATGTATCATATTGGCATAAAAAAAGATACTCAATAATTCGAACCAGTAATAAAGTAATATATTTTGTGATGGAAATTATAACAGACTCGGCTTTTTAATAAAAACCGAGTCTACATTTACGTGATAATAAATCAGTTTGAATAGTCACTTTCTTTGGCTTTGATAAGGTGTTTAAGCATCAAAGTCAAATACCGCAAGAACTATTCCCATTTTTTAGATAACCGCAGATTTTTGGATTGTTAGCTATTGGAATTCCACCGGCAGTTGCGCAGGTTCTATTCCTGAGCCTTCCACAGAGGCCTTTATTGTGTATATGCCAGTTTGAGTTTGGTGCTTGTTAAGCCTAAGATACGGTGTAAAGAAAATCACACCATGACTATCGGTTAATGTATCACCACGCCCATCAGCATTGGTGTATACCTGAGGGTTGCCATCCTCACCCAATACGGGGTTCCCCTGTGGATCGGTTACGCTCAATTTAATTCTTTGGTTAGATATTTCTTTACTATTATTATCACTTGTAACGTTGACTCTTATAGTATAAATCCCAGTCGCCGGTACTGGGCCTTTTGGGTACGTTTCAATTTTCACATTGAGATCCGATGTGGAATCTAGCACCTGTTTTTCTTGCTGATTAACGTTAGACATAAACACCTCGCTGATCTTCATTAAAGTTTAAGGTTATTTCATCCTACGACTAAATCGCCAAACCATATTACTTAAGTTAAATTTTTATCGCAATAAGCGGTAATCATATAGCAATGAATACACACTAAAATCGGGTTTAGCATAATAAAATCTCTCTATTCGTCGAGTGAGTGATGCGCTGGCGTGTAAACTCAAAGTTTACTGCTAATTTATTGGGGTTTTATTTAAGAGAGGAAATTACTTTGAAATAAGCGGCTATGCAGAAAACACTGTGTTGCAGAAAATGAAACAGACTCGGCTTTTTGCTGAACCTAAAAAGCCGAGTCTACATTTACGTGATGATAAAATAACTGTCCTTATGCTTAAGCAAAGTTAAAATTGAAGTTAATTAAACTCCTTCATGTTGTTAGGGTCTACACATTTCCGTGATGGAGGGATATCTCCTGGCTTTAGGGGTATACCTATGCCAACACATATATGAATCTTAATTTTCTCAGTACTCGTCACTTGAACTGTCACCTCTCCACTAGATGGTTGGGTGTTCTTTTGAGGTGTAAAAGTTAGGGGGGTGTTATTAACGAGTTCTGACCACCATTTAATAGGAACATGCCCCAGCGAGCCTTCTGACGGATTTTCAAAAAGCCTCCCGTCAGGAGCATACATTGTCGTAGTAAATGTATAAAAATCAGTTCCACCATGCATAACTGGCTGGGGTGCCTGAGGGGATTGGCCGGTCGGTATGGGGCGACTGAACGTTGGCCATGCGAAATTCACCGTTAAAGGCTGCGTTGTTCCTATGCCATCCACTGAAGCTGTTACTGTAACGTCTTGGTCAGTACTACTGGTCAATATTGCGGTAGCTTTACCGCTTGAATTGGTTGTACTACTTACGGGGATTTTTACCGCGTTCTTGTCACCACCATTCTCAACCTCTGTATGCCAGTTAACTGTCTTATTAGGCAACGGGTTACCCTCGCCATCCGTAACGGTGACTGTCAGGTTATAAGTTCTACCTACCACTATAGGGCTTGGTACGTCCGATGTTATTGGCGATATCCCTGCTAGTCCGAAATTTACCGTAGACGTTGGTGATTGAACAGACTTATATTTCCCAACCTGAAGTGAAACCACTACATCCCCTTTGAATGCCTTAGTACTGGTGATGATTGCCTTTAAGTTTCCTTTGCTATCTGTTTTAGTATCTGGGGTGAGTATTATTCCATTTTTACCGGCGTCTGATGGTTTATCTATCTTCCAATGTGCATCACTAATGACTGTACCCTCTTTAACGGGTTTGCCATCACCACCCAGGATAGTCGCCATAAATTGATATTGTTGGTAACCACCGCCCGATAAGGACTTCAATTTCTCGGACGTAATACCAGACTGACCAATACTGTAATCTTTGGAATTGGCTGGATTGTCACCAAAGCTAACTTCGCCCACTAATTCTGGAGGCTGGCTATCTATTTGCAGGTACACCTTGACATCTTTATGTGGGTTTGTACTCACTAAGACCGGTTTTTGTTTGAAACGCCCGTTTTCATCAAGCACCACAGAATCCGACGTTCCCCAATCAAGTAACTTCAACCCACTCTCTGGGCCGATTTTAGGATCGGTTATCCACTGAACATGATTGATGGTGACATTTTTTATCGGTGCATTAGCGTCCGTATCAAAGGTAATCACAGGGTCAAACGTATATCCGTCCTTTTGATCTCCTGTCGCAGGCAGTGGTCCTGCTGGAGTAAAGTTAGCGCCTTCCTGTTTTTTCAGCATAAACGGCCTGACAATGACACGCATTTCAGCAGGCGCTGATTTTTGGTTATTTTCCCATTCAGCAACAGCATAAATGGGGTAATTGTTATTTTGGTTATCGCCAGATAAATAGGCTGGCAGGGTAACGTTGATGGTGTTGCCGGTCTTGGAAGAGAGTTTCCCACCGTGTTGTTCAAAATCTTTGTTGGTTGCCCAATGGATCTGCTTAAGCGGAGACTCAGAAGAGAACTTGGCGGTAATCTCCTGCTGACTTCCACTATAGCCGGTGATAACCTCCGGCAGCGACAATTGAGCGGCTGGCTTTGCCTGATGCTCAAGCACGATATGGTTATTTCTTTCTACCAGATCATAACGGCTGCCCGCTAATGTCCTTGCCGTCGCCACGTTTTCTGGCGATAACTGCACACTCAGGGGAACACCCAATCTATAGCTTAAGTTCGCCAAAAATTGTGTTTCGTTGTGCCCGTTTCCTTGTTTATAATCCACACCCAGAGTAAATAGCGGAACTGGGGTGTAAGACAGCCCCAAGGTAGCCAGGACGGGGTTTTTCTGTTTGGTGTCACGATCGAATAAAGTCACCTCATCGCCAAAATATTGCTCATAAGTCAGCTTGGCGCCCAGATTAGGGTAAGCAGGTAAGAAAAACTCTCCACTAATGTCATAACCGTTGGCGGGGCGTTCGTAATAACCGACAAAATCCCGTGAGTTTTTCCAGTTACTGACACGAAAATAGGTATTAGCAGCCAGTTTAATGTTGTCTGCCCACACTTCTCCACCCAGCCCAAGACGCTGGTTTTTGCCCGTCAGGTCATTGTCATAAAAGGTATTCAGGCCATACATCCAGTCCTGATAGAAATAACGACCACCCAATCCTACGTTGATGGTATCCCGACTGTCTTTGTTGCGATAACCAAGCTGGGAAAAGAACAGCCAATCCGCTTTATTATCATAAAGTGGCAGTAAAAGATCGAGTGAGCCGTTTTTTCGCGCTCCCTTTTTATCCAGTCCAAAATTAATTCTGGCCGTACCAAACTGTGATAACCATTTTTGTGCTTCAGACGTTACCAGGCCGTTAACTTGGCCTAACGCATAGGATTTGGCGTGTTCGGCCAATTCTGAAGGTGAAGATGACAGGAAATTACCGGCCATTTGGAGGTTTTTAGCAATAACATTTTGTGTATCAGCATATGAGGTGTGATTGTTTTCTTTTACGCTATTTTTACGCGTATCCGAATTCAGATATTTTTTACCTGATCCATTCACTCGCACGCCAATATTATCGTTCTCATCTGCTTTTTTCGTATATCTTTCAGTTCTAAGATCCCCTTCTGCAAAGGAGTTCGTTATCGTATAGGGTATCAATAACGAGTAAAGAAAAAAGAGTAAAAATATGACTTTACCAATATATGATAACATATTCACACACCTCATATTAAATAATCCTAAATAACACGGAGTTAACCCTATTGTGATAATAGTGATGTATTTTATTTTTGCGTTATTAAAAATAGTTATCACGTGATAATGATTTTCAATAGCTCAATAACTCAATAAGTTAAAACATTGATGATTTTAGCTAAGAGCTTATTAAGGAAGGAATAAAAAGTAAGCCTCTTGGAAATAATCGTCAGGGTAAATGCCCTGCTAAAATTCACCGAAATTGAATCCAGTTGAGTATCTTGATGGTGAACTGAAAAATGTCATTCGTTGTTCGTCAACGGTAATAAGTTAGCAGGAATTAAAAGGAAAGGTAAAAAGCCATCTCAGGAAGTTACAGAGAAGAGAGAAACACATTGTATGCTTTTTACACTATACCTAAATTCGTTATGCAGCGTGATAAAAAATAAACTTAATTAGAATGTTGATTTTTTATGATTCTTGTTGTGTTTATGTGGTGTATTTGTTATTTTATTTTTTGCTCTATAAACTTAGTGTCTGTTTAATGAAACTATAAAAAATATTTAGTGGTGAAACTATAAACTAACAATTAAATATTTACACATATATTATATATGAATTTATAGTTTTATAAGAGTGATTATATCTTTGTGTAATAATGAAATTTTGTTTAATGTAGATAATTATAATTTGCCTTTGAAGTAAATGTTTGTGGTTATGAATATATATCTAATTTCGCCGCGGAATTAGATATGCTAGTAAAAATTATGTGAAGCTTTTATTAGTGAAAATATATTATTAATATCATGGTGTGATTTTTACTTAGTAGCAAAGGAGGAATTATGAGTTCAAAAAACATAGAGATATCTAATAGATATAGAATATCAAAATATGTAATTAGAGAACTAAAACCTTTATGTAAACAAGATAATTATCACTGGTTGTTAGCTATCTTAAAGGATTACTCTCTTATAGCCATATCAATATATCTAACACTTGGTATCAGTTATTGGTTTTATCCTATTTCATTGTTTGTGATTGGTTCGACACAAAGAGCATTATCTAATATATTGCATGAGTCATCTCACAATATATTAGCTAAAAACAAGGTATTGAATTATGTAGCTGGAACTTACTTGTCTGGTTATTTAATCTTTCATCTTTATAATTCTTATAGTTATTCGCATATTAAATATCATCACGTTTATTTAGGGGATAAAGATAAAGATCCAGATTATAATTTTCATATACAATGTGGATTGTATGATGCAAATAAAAGTTCAAAGGAATTTTTTATTAAAAACATTCTATTAGCTCTAACAGGGTACAGAACTTTAAAATATATACAATATATAATAAAAGATAGAATAAAGATAAAAAATAACGAAAAAAGAGAAAAGGAATCAATTCCATTTATATTATATTGGATTGTTATTTTATCAGTTTGTATATATTTTGATATTATATTGTATTTTTTAGCTTTTTGGTTAGTGCCATTATTTACATTTGCAGTTGCAATAGGTTGGATAGTAGAGCTTTCCGAGCATTATCCATTGCCTGAATCTGAAGATGAAGCTCTATTGTTAACTAGAAATCGTAAAGGAGCATGGTGGGAAAATTTCTTTTTTGGTAGACATAATGATAACTATCATTTGGTTCATCATTTACATCCAGGTATTCCACATTGGAATATGAAAAAAGCACATGTTCTTTTAATGAAGGATACTAATTACGCCAAGTGGGATCGTTTATGGGGGGGGATATTTACACGTAAAAGCAAAAATGAAGAAACACTTCTTAGTTATTCTAAAAAATATAGAGAATATAAAAGGTTAAATAAAAAATGTGAAGTGAATAACAGTTTTGCAAAATATATTTTATCTGTTCAATAAATTATATTAAAAAGGGGATTGTTTATGAATGATTTTGAGAAAAAAGAAATGACGACCAAGGCACTTAAGAGTCTTGCAGCAGACTCTTTTTTAAGAGAATTATTTATTTCATCAAAAGTTTTTCAGGATTTTTTAAAGCCAGCAGCAAATAGATATATTGTAGGAGGAAATTATTCTGAATTGTTTGAAAGATTAAAAAATTTAGAAAATATAGGATATAACACGGGAGTAGAATTTGCAGGAGAAGAAGCTTCCTCAATATCTGAAGTAAATACAATAGTTAATGAATATCTTAATTTGATTGACCGCATAGAAGATGGAATTGAGAGTAAACCTCAGTTAGGATTTGACTTATCTAATTTGGGTTCAGGAATTTCAAAAGAAATTGCTATCTTAAATTGTGAGAAAATTTGTGAAAAAGCTATAAAAAAAGATATATCAATAATTATTAGTATGGAAAGGTCTAAGTGGACTGATATAATTCTTGACATTTTCTTCGCACTTAGGAAGAAGTTTAGTAACTTAGGGATAACATTACAGGCACAATTAAATAGAACTGATGATGATATAAAAGATGTTCTTAAAACTGGATGTAAAATTAGATTAGTAAAGGGAGTTTATGATGAATCTAGAAAGATCTCTCTCCCTAGGGGAAGCAAACTTGATAAGAGATACTTGGAAATTTTAACAAATATAGCTAATAATAATAATATATTTGCTTATGCAACTCAGGATCCAAAGCTGGTAGAGATGATTAGAGGAGAAGGTATACATAAGAAAGGAGAACATGAAATGCTTCATGGAGTGAGGCCTGAGTTGATAAAAAGCTCCAGAGACTTTTTTACCATTAAACCACGAATTGCATGTGTTTATGGTTACAATTGGTATTTGCATTTTATGCATCGTTTAGCAGAATCCCCTGAAAATATTTATCAGGCATTTAATGATATATATTTAAATGGTAGGATCAATAACTTATATAATCACCAGTACTAGAAATAAGTGGAAAAAATGAATGAAAGAATATGTTGCCTTAGTTGATGTTTATTCTAGTGGTAATTTTTTACCTCGTTTTTTTAAAGAAAATGGGATCTCTCTCATACACGTACAAAGTACACCTGAATTGATGCCATCAATGTTGGGACCTAATTTGTCAGAATATGAGCTAAATTTAGTTTATACTGGTTATAATTTAAATGAAATTATAAATTCGTTGAAAGAAAAGGAAGTAATTGCAGTTATTGCTGGACAGGAGCCAGGGGTAACTTTAGCTGACTTATTAAGTGAATCACTTAACTTAAAAAATTCAAATGGAACTAGATTGTCAAGTTCTAGGAGAAATAAGTATGATATGATTGAAACACTTCATGAAAATAACATTAAAGCAGCTTATCAAATTAAGTCATCAGACAAGAGTGATATTATTAATTGGGTTAATAATAAAAATGGATATCCATGTGTAGTAAAACCATTAAGTTCAGCTTCAACTGATGGTGTTACCATTTGTTTTAATGAAAGGGATGTTATTGATGCTTGTGATGTTGTTTTGAAAAATAAAGATATATTTGGTGTTGATAATGAAGAGATATTGGTTCAATCTTTTCTTGATGGTGACGAATATATAGTTGATACAGTAAGTTGTGGTGGCCATATTTATATTTGTGGAATATGGAAATATGTTAAAAAAATGGTTTATGGAGGAAAGAAAATATATGATAGAGATGTGTTGATTGATGAAAGCACTTATGAGGCAAAATTACTTGTTGATTATATCTATAAGGTTTTACCAGCACTAGGTATAATGAATGGTCCAGCTCATGCAGAAGTTATATTGACTAATGGAGGGCCTGCTCTAGTAGAAATAGGGGCCCGTCTAAATGGAAATATGGAACCTGATTTTCATGATATTGTCTTAGGCAACAATCAGGCAAGAATTACTTACATTTCTTATTGTTCACCTGATAGGTTTTTGAAGAATTTTTCTGGTAAAACATATGTAAAATTAAAAGAGGCATGTGTTCTAAATACATCAACTAAACTTAATGGAGTAATAACAGAGATTAATGAAAGGATAGTTAATGAAATTAAAGAATTGGATACGGTTTTTAAATTGGTTGTAAAATATGGTGTTGGTAGGAAAATAACACCAACTATTGATCTCTTATCAAGTCCTCTAAGAATATTTGTTTATTCTGATGAAATAACTGCTATAGAATTAGATTATCAAAAAATTGATTCAATCAAAGATGGGGTGTATGATTTAAATGTTTGATACAATAGCAACTATACGTGAATTGAACGTAAAGCTTAGATCATTATTTTTTGCAACTCTTTCATTCAGAATGGGAACTATGGGGTTCCCATTTTTTGCAGCGTATCTTATACAGGAGAAATCATTAAATGCGATTCAAGCTGGTGTATTAGTTGGTGTTTTTGGTGCAGGTGCGTTACTTTGTGATCTTATTATAGGATATTTCATTAAAAAATTTGGTTCCAGTAAGATTATTGTTTTTTCATTATTATTTACATCTATTATATTATTTTTTATCCCGTTCTTGGATTCTTATCATACAATAATTTTCTTTTCTTTTCTTTGGGGGATTAGTTATGAATCTTTTACTCCAGCCTCATATTCTGAAACTGTTTCAAATTCAGATTATTTAACAAGGAAAGTTGCTTTTTCATGTAATAGACTTGCTATAAATATAGGTATGGCTATTGGTCCTTTTGTTGGTGGTATTATATTTTCCATTAGTCCTATATTTGTTTTTTTAGTTAATTCAGTCTTTGCTTTGTTCTCTCTTGCTTTTTATATTTTCTCTATGAATATTAAAAATGCTCTGAATAGAGAGCTTGATAGCGATAATGAAAATAATTGTGTAAAAAAGGAATGTGAAATTATAGAAGATAAAAAATATCATTATCCAAGATTAGCTTTTATTCTTTCTTCTGTTTTGCCTATACATATTGCATATGCTCTTCCACCGACATTTCTTTCTGCATATATAATAAATTATACATCACTTCCAAGTTATTTTGTTGGTGTTATTTTCTTTGTTAATGCGTTTCTTGTTATTTTGTTTGAGCTTCCTATTAATAAAAGAATGAATGATATAAATAGTAGGGTTTCATTAATTTGGGGACTTTTGTTGGCAGCAGGAGGATTCGCATTAATGGTTGCTAGCCATAGTATTATTTTTCTAATAATAGCGACTTTATTATGGTCTTTGGGGGAGATGATAATATTTCCTGCTATAACGCATTATATTAGTGGTATATCTTCTAGTGAAAATGTTGATAGAAATTTGGGTTTTTATTCTGCTGGTGTGAATATAGGGGTGATGATAACACCATCTATCGCTTTTTATATGATGGAAAATGAAATGATTTCACCTTGGTTATTTGTTGGAATGTTTTTATTGTTTATTTCTGTTTTTTTGATTTTAATAAAGAAGAACAAAATTTTATGGAAGGATAATGCTTGATATGAGAGTTCACATGAATACAGCCGGCTCTGGAATAATTCATGATTCAACTCATGAAATTATGAAGAATTATTTATTTTCTGAATTCAAAATAGGTAGTTATGAAACTGAGTTGAAGTATGAATCTATTTTAAATAGTGAAGTTTATAATAATTGTGCACAATTGATGAATTGTGATCCAGAAAATGTGGCATTGTTTACTAGTGCAACAGATGCATGGGTTAGTATTATTAGAATGTTACGTGTTAAAGAAAAATCGGAAATATGGATTAGTGATTCAGAATATGCAGCTAATGTAATATATTTCTCATTTTTATCCAATAAGTATAATTTAAAACTACGACGAATCCCCTCAATTTCAAATTTTACTATTGACTTGGAATGGATGAGAAATAATTTATCTGATAATGTTTCAATTGTAAGTATTACGCATATGCCTTCATGCTGTGGTATTATTAATCCCATAGAGGAAATTGGTGAGCTATTAAAAAATAAAGACATTGCTTATATAGTTGACGCATGCCAATCAATAGGTCAATTACCCATTGATGTAAAAAAAATACAATGTGATCTTTTAACTGGTGCTAGTCGTAAATTTATTAGTGGTCCTAGAGGAGTAGGGTTTGCATTTGTCTCAAAAAAATTATCAAGCAAACTTAGTTACGATTTTTTTGATCTTCATGTAGGTTATACAGATAATTTTAATAAATGTTTGACTGTAAATACAGCGAAGAGTTTTGAAAGATCAGAAAGGAGTCTTGTTTCTATTTGTGGTTTCAATAATGCATTGAAAATAAGAATTAATGATAGTGATTATAATAATGAAAATTTCGTGTTTTTTCTTGAGGAATTAAAGAAAATTAAAAGTATTAAAATACTTTTTCCTGATTCATATATACAAGGTATAGCAGCCTTTCAATTTAAAAATTGTTCCGCTTCTGATGGAGTAAAAAAATTAAGAGATCAAGGAATTAACTTATGGGAAGGAACTGCTCAACATACACCGTTTTTATCCCCTCATATATTACACAGTAAATTTGTGCGGGCTTCTTTTGATAAAAATTTATCAATTCATGATATTGAGATTGCGTTAAATGCAATTAGAAAAATATAAGGTGTTTTCGAATCCTATTAATATGATGCATAAATACAAAATTAAAGATCCTGAATTGACTCAATTGAGCCAGTTCAGGAAATCATTTTAAGTCAACTAACGTTTTTTATTAAAGGCAGCGGCCAATGCATCACTCATAGCACTATTAGCTAAAGGTGCAGAACCTGAACGTGAAATAGGGCGGTTTCTGCCATTGCCGTTACGATTATTGCGATCCTGACGGTGACCTCCCTGAGAGCTACGGCGTGCTTGTGTTTCACCTGGTTGCTCATCAAGACGCATGGTCAATGCAATACGCTTGCGGTTGAGGTCAACATCCATCACCTTCACTTTCACGATATCACCTGTTTTGACGACGGTGTGTGGATCTTCCACAAAACGGTCGGATAGAGAGGAGATATGAACCAGCCCATCCTGGTGGACACCGATGTCTACGAATGCACCAAAATTGGTCACGTTAGTGACCGTACCTTCCAGGATCATACCCACTTGCAGGTCGTTCATGGTTTCAACCCCATCGGCAAATGTGGCGGTCTTGAATTCAGGACGTGGATCGCGACCTGGTTTTTCCAGCTCTTTCAGGATATCGGTGACGGTCGGAATACCAAATTTTTCGGTCGTGAACTCCTGTGCGCTCAGGTTACGCAAATTAGCCGGATTACCCATCAGTTCAGGCAAGGTTTGCTGAGTTGTTGCCAGGATCTTCTCAACGATTGGATAGGCTTCTGGGTGAACGGTTGAAGCGTCCAGCGGGTTATCGCCCTGATTGATGCGCAGGAAGCCCGCACATTGCAGGAAGGCTTTTGGCCCCAGACGGGTCACTTTCAATAGTTGGTTACGGTTGCCGAAACGACCGTTTTCGTCGCGCCAGTTAACAATATTTTGGGCAACGGTGCGAGTCAGGCCAGCAACGCGAGTCAGCAAGGCAACAGAGGCGGTATTCAGGTCAACGCCGACGCTGTTTACGCAATCTTCAACCACGTTATCCAGTTTCTTGGCAAGCAGAGTCTGGCTAACATCATGTTGGTATTGACCCACACCGATGGATTTGGGTTCGATTTTCACCAGTTCAGCCAGTGGATCTTGCAGGCGGCGGGCAATGGAAACCGCACCACGCAGGGAAACATCCAGATCAGGGAATTCTTGTGCAGCCAATTCAGACGCGGAATAGACAGAGGCGCCCGCTTCGCTGACCACCACCTTCTGTGCTGTGACGTCAGGATACTGTTTCTGAACGTTGGCAAAGAAGCGTTCTGTTTCACGGGATGCGGTGCCATTGCCAATGGCAACCAGTTCCACCTGATGTTTAGTGCACAGGGCTGCAACGATTGCTGCCGCTTTGTTTTCCTGTCCGGTGTGCGGATAAATAGTATCGGTGGCAATCAGTTTGCCCGTCGCGTCAACAACGGCAACTTTTACACCGGTACGCAAACCTGGGTCCAGACCCATTGTTGAGCGCATACCCGCTGGGGCTGCCATCAGCAGGTCATTCAGGTTACGGGCGAAGACGTTGATAGCCTCATTTTCAGCCTTCTCACGCAGTGTACCCATCAGTTCGGTTTCCAGATGCAGCAGCACCTTGATGCGCCATGTCCAGCTCACCACGGCTTTGCGCCAATGGTCAGCCGGTGCATTGTTCAGGCGCAACTGCAAGTGATCGGTAATAATTTGTTCGCAGTGACTCTCTTTTGGGGCTTCCTCAAATTGTGGATCAGCATTCAAAGCAAGTTGCAGGATGCCTTCATTGCGTCCACGGAACATGGCAAGGGCACGGTGGGAAGGGACAGTGGCGATAGCTTCATGGTGATCGAAATAATCGCTGAATTTAGCCCCTTCTTCCTCTTTACCCTCGACAACCCTGGAGACCAAATGGGCATTTTTCCATAAATATTCACGTACCTTCGCCAGCAGGGTTGCATCTTCGGCAAAACGCTCCATCAGGATATAACGTGCACCATCCAATGCGGCTTTGGTATCAGCAACGCCTTTGTCAGCATTGACATAGGCAGCCGCTGCCAGTTCTGGCTCTTGCTGCGGATCTTGCCATAGCAGGTCGGCCAAAGGCTCCAATCCGGCTTCGATGGCAGTTTGTCCACGGGTACGGCGTTTAGGTTTATAAGGTAGGTACAGATCTTCCAACTCAGTCTTGTTCAGCGTTGCGTTAATCGCTTCTGCCAGCTCAACGGTTAGTTTTCCCTGTTCCTCAATCGATTTCAGGATAGTCTGACGGCGGTTGGACAGTTCACGCAGATAGCCGAGACGGCTTTCAAGTTGGCGGAGCTGTGTGTCATCCAGACCACCGGTGGCCTCTTTACGGTAACGGGCGATAAAGGGAACCGTATTTCCCTCATCAAGCAGGGAGATGGCAGCTAGGATTTGCTGTGGTTGAGCCTGTAGCTCACCGGCAATGATTCGATTTAAAGATTCATTCATGGTCTGTTTTCTTCAACTTCTTTAGGGTCTGTAGATATTCTGAGACATCGTCAGACAGAGCCGGATAAGATCAAATTTCATCTGAAACAGTATCGGCATGGTTCAAACTGGCTCCATTTATACGTGCTGAGCGCAATAATTTCCAGTTTAGCGCGATATTTTGGTCATGTTGTAACAGAATTCATCAAATATCTTCTAGGTTGGGATTGGGTTGATGAGAGTTGATGAGATATAGTACTCCGCCATTAATCATCTTTTCTCAAGTGAGTTTTCTCATGGCCAAGAGTAATTATATTACCCGAGAGGGTTGGCATACGCTTGATCAGGAATTGAAATATCTCTGGAAAGTTGAACGTCCCAAAGTCACTCAGGCTGTTTCAGATGCGGCTGCATTGGGGGATCGTTCAGAGAATGCAGAGTACATTTATGGTAAAAAAAGGTTAAGAGAAATTGACCGCCGAGTACGTTTTTTATCCAAGCGTTTGGATGTACTGCAAATTGTCGATCCTGACCCGCGACAAGAAGGGAAAGTCTTTTTTGGGGCATGGGTAAAAGTTGAAAACGAAAATGAAGAAGAGCACATGTTTCGTTTGGTAGGATCGGATGAATTTGATCCAGCCAGAAAGTGGATTTCCATTGATTCTCCGGTGGCGAGAGCATTATTGGGTAAGCAGGTTGATGATGAAGTCACGGTGATGACACCAAATGGCGTGGTGACTTACTGGATACTGGAAATTAGCTACCAGCCTTTGGTATAAGTCACAGGGCTTGTTTAGCGGCCTTAAAAGACATGCGGTTAAGTTTCTATTGGCGTTATGGTTTTTCTGTGAAAGTGATGGATGTTGCGGGCAATGGAGCATCTTGGGAGCTGAAACATGCAAGAGAGTTATAAGATCCTTGTTGTTGATGATGATATGCGCTTGCGGGTGCTACTGGAACGTTACTTATCTGAACAGGGGTTCCAAGTGCGTAGCGCAGCAAATGCAGAGCAGATGGATCGTTTATTAACCAGAGAATCCATCCATTTGATTATCCTGGATTTAATGTTGCCTGGAGAAGATGGATTGTCTATTTGTCGACGGCTGAGAAGCCAGCATAATTCGATTCCGATCATCATGGTATCCGCGAAAGGGGAAGAAGTTGATCGGATTGTTGGGCTTGAAATTGGCGCTGATGATTATCTTGCCAAGCCTTTTAACCCGCGTGAATTGTTAGCACGTATGCGGGCTGTCCTGCGGCGACGAGCTAATGAATTGCCGGGAGCGCCGACGTCAGATGATGCGGTGATCAAGTTTGGGAAATTTAAACTTGATCTCGGAACGCGTGAAATGTTTCATCAAGATGAATTATTACCGTTGACCAGTGGCGAATTTTCCGTGTTGAAGGTATTGGTTTCTTACCCACGTGAGCCATTATCACGGGATAAATTGATGAATTTGGCTCGCGGACGAGAGTATGGTGCGATGGAGCGTTCCATTGATGTCCAGATTTCCCGCCTGCGGCGCCTGGTTGAAGAAGATCCTGCCCATCCTCGTTATATCCAGACAGTTTGGGGGCTGGGATACGTTTTTGTTCCTGATGGAAACAAGGCATGAAAAAGTCCGGTGTGAAAAAGTTTTGGCTTTCTCCGCGTACTTTGTTTTTCCGTGTCCTGTACTCAGTGCTGGGCAGCTTGCTGTTCAGCTCTCTGGTTACCTTACTACTGGTGGTACTAGAAGAGCTCCCTTTTAACGCGATATTTCCCTATCTCTTTATCAGTGTCTTGGTGGTGGCATTGTCCGTGCTCATGATGTTCTGGCGATATTCCGCTATCCAGAAACATTCATTGAAGGTGATGCAAAAAGTTGTTATCGACATAGGAAAAGGCAGAAGAGGCTCATTAATGCCTGAAATGGGGACGCCCGCTACTCGTTCTGTGATTAGGGCGCTTAACCGATTGTCGATGGAGCTGCAATCACAGGAAAGCGATCAGGCGGTATTAATGGCTGGCGTAAGCCATGATTTGCGCACGCCACTTACCCGTATTCGTTTGGCGATGGAAATGATGGCAGAAAAAGATGATTTTCTGACCGAATCTATCCATCAGGATATTGAAGAGTGCAATGTCATGATTGATCAATTCATTGATTATCAGCGGGCAGGGCAGGATATGCCGATGACATGCTGTGAATTGAATGGGGTGCTTGAAGAGGTGATTACAGCAGAGCAGCGCTGTACGGGAGATACAGATATTGAAAATTGCTTAACGACAAGTTCGATTTTCATTTTAGCTCATCCCTTTTCCATCAAACGGGTACTGATCAATTTGTTTACTAATGCCCGACGTTATGGCAATGGGTGGATACGCATCAGTAGTGGATCAACAGAAAAATTTGGCTGGTTTCAGGTTGAGGACAACGGTACTGGAATGACGAAAGAAGAAGCCACTATTTTATTCCAGCCTTTTACGCAGGGAACGGTTACGCAGGGAAATAGAAATGAAATAAATAATGGCGTGGGGCTGGGGCTGGCGATCATCCGTCGTATCATTGAAACCCACGGGGGAAATATTCAGGTGGGGAGCAGTGAAAAAGGGGGACTATCCATTCGCGTATCTATTCCGTTGAGTGCAATATGAAAACATCATTGCACGAAGCGTAAGGTATTCCTGAAATGCCCTGTCATAAAAATGTCATAATTCCTACATTTTATTGTCATTAAATTCACCTATTTTCCTTATCGAATCTTTTTATTACTTGAAAATCAGATTGTCAGTGATACCTGTCATTTGTTTTTCATTAATGACGCGTATCTCAGTAGAAGACCCAACAGGAGATTGTATGAAATCAATGCGTACCACTGTGGCGAGCATCATGGTGACTGTATTTGCCATGACATCACTGTCTTCATTTGCGGCAGCCAGCTTGACGGGGGCAGGTGCGACATTTCCTGCACCGATATATACCAAGTGGGCAGATTCTTACCAAAAAGAAACAGGTAACAAAATCAATTATCAAGGTATCGGCTCTTCTGGTGGTGTAAAACAGATTATTGCCAATACCGTTGATTTTGGTGCATCTGATGCTCCGCTTTCTGATGAAAAATTGGCGACTGATGGCTTGTTCCAGTTCCCAACGGTAATCGGTGGGATTGTGCTGGCAGTGAACATTTCTGGCATTAAATCTGGTCAGTTGATTTTGGATGGTAAAACCCTTGGTGATATCTATCTGGGTAATATCAAGAAATGGAATGATCCGGCAATTGCAAAGTTGAATCCGGATCTCAAACTGCCGGATCAGAATATTGCCGTGGTTCGTCGCGCTGATGGATCAGGGACTTCCTATGTCTTCACGAGTTATCTGTCCAAAGTTAACCGCGATTGGAAGCAAAAAGTTGGCGCTGGCTCGACCGTCAAATGGCCTACCGGATTGGGTGGTAAAGGCAATGATGGGATTGCTGCATTTGTTCAGCGTTTGCCGGGTTCGATTGGCTATGTCGAATATGCCTATGCGAAGCAGAATCACCTTGCTTATACCAGATTGGTCTCCGCAGATGGTGCCGTGCTAGCGCCTGCCGAAGAAAACTTTAGTGCGGCAGCCAAAGGTGCGGATTGGAACAGCAGCTTTGCACAGGATCTGACAAACCAGAAAGGCGATAATGCGTGGCCAATTACCTCTACTACCTTCATTCTCATCCACAAACAACAGGCAAATACCGCCAAAGGTATCGAAGTGTTGAAATTCTTCGATTGGGCTTATAACAACGGCAAAAAACAGGCGAAAGAGTTGGATTATGCCACCCTGCCGGAAGAAGTGGTCAGCCAGATACGTGCTGCATGGAAGAGCAATCTCTCCTTTTATTAAGAGGGGGAGATAACCAAAAATGAGAATGAAGCGTATGGCCGAACGTAAAATGGCGCTGAAAGCACCGAGCAAAAAGGGTGACATTATCTTCAGCGCCCTGGTCAGATTAGCGGCGTTGTTAACTTTATTTCTGCTGGGAGGCATTATCATTTCGCTGCTCATTGCTTCCTGGCCGAGTATACAAACATTTGGTTTTGCTTTCTTATGGAGCAAAGAGTGGGATGCACCGGCAGGGTTGTTTGGTGCATTGATACCGATTTATGGCACATTGATGACGTCATTGATTGCCCTGATCATTGCGGTTCCCGTAAGTTTTGGTATTGCCCTGTTTCTGACGGAGTTGTCCCCAAACTGGTTGAAACGCCCGTTAGGTGTGGCGATAGAGCTATTGGCGGCGATCCCCAGCATTGTTTATGGCATGTGGGGGTTGTTTGTCTTTGCTCCACTATTTGCCACCTATTTCCAGCAACCCGTTGGTGACGTGCTCTCCAGCGTTCCCATCGTGGGGGCGCTGTTCTCTGGTCCTGCCTTTGGTATTGGCATTCTGGCTGCGGGGGTCATTCTTGCCATCATGGTTATCCCCTATATCGCTTCGGTCATGCGTGATGTGTTTGAACAGACCCCTGTGATGATGAAAGAGTCTGCTTATGGTATCGGTTGTACAACATGGGAAGTGATTTGGCATATCGTCTTGCCTTATACCCGGAATGGTGTGATTGGTGGTGTAATGTTAGGGCTTGGTCGGGCATTGGGGGAAACAATGGCGGTCACCTTTATTATCGGTAATACCTACCAACTTGATAGTTGGTCGCTGTATATGCCAGGGAACAGTATTACTTCTGCATTGGCAAATGAGTTTGCTGAGGCTGAATCTGGTTTGCATACTGCCGCATTGATGGAACTGGGACTGATTTTGTTTGTCATCACTTTTGTCGTATTGGCGTTGTCAAAATTAATGATTATGCGTCTGGCAAAAAATGAGGGGCAGCGCTGAGATGACAACCATCAATAAGCAACCTCCACATTTAGTCAATACAGTAAACGACGCGGAGATGAAAAGCCGTCGCCGTATGCAGTCATGGCGTCGCCAGAAAAATCGGCTGGCGCTGATGCTATCCATGATGACGATGGCATTCGGTTTATTCTGGCTGGGCTGGATTTTAATCTCTACCGTCACTAAAGGTATCGATGGAATGTCGCTGGCGTTATTTACTGAAATGACGCCACCTCCCAATACCGAGGGTGGCGGGCTGGCAAACGCCATCGTTGGCAGTGGTTTGCTGATCTGCTGGGCGACAGTGTTTGGTACGCCATTGGGGATTATGGCGGGGATTTATCTGGCGGAATATGGTCGCCGTTCATGGCTGGCAGAAATTATCCGCTTTATTAATGACATCCTACTTTCAGCACCTTCGATTGTCGTCGGATTATTTGTCTATACGGTTGTGGTGGCAAAGGTGCAACACTTTTCGGGTTGGGCAGGGGTAATTGCGTTAGCACTGTTGCAGATCCCCATCGTTATTCGCACGACGGAAAACATGCTGAAATTAGTGCCGGATAACTTGCGTGAAGCCGCTTATGCCTTGGGTACACCGAAATGGAAAATGATCTCAGCCATTACTTTAAAGGCATCGATATCAGGCATTATTACCGGTGTATTGCTGGCTATTGCCCGTATCGCTGGCGAAACGGCTCCGTTGTTGTTCACTTCGCTTTCTAACCAGTTCTGGAGCACCGATCTCAGCCAGCCGATGGCAAACTTGCCTGTTACTATTTTCAAGTTTGCTATGAGTCCATTCTCTGACTGGCAGCAGTTGGCATGGGCTGGGGTATTGCTGATCACCCTGTGCGTACTGCTAATTAATATTGTGGCGCGTGCGCTGTTTGCGCAGAAAAAGCACTAATATTTTTTCAAAGGAACAAAATCAGATGGTATTAAAGAGATAAATATTGATGAATAAGGCGAATGACGTTATTTCAGTCAACAACATGGCAGTAAATAAAATCGCAGTAAGTAAAATTCAGGTACGTGATCTGAATTTCTATTACGGCAAGTTTCACGCACTGAAAAATATTACGCTGAATATCGCAAAAAATAAGGTCACGGCATTCATCGGACCATCGGGCTGTGGCAAGTCCACGTTACTACGTACTTTCAACAAAATGTATGAATTGTACGGTGATCAGCGCGCTGAAGGTGAAATTATTCTGGATGGCACCAATATCCTGACAGATAAGCAAGATATTGCCTTGCTACGTGCCAAAGTTGGGATGGTCTTCCAAAAACCAACACCCTTCCCGATGTCCATTTACGACAATATTGCTTTCGGGGTGCGCTTGTTTGAAAAACTGCCCAGAGCAGAGATGGATGAACGAGTCCAATGGGCGTTGACCAAAGCAGCATTGTGGAATGAAACCAAAGATAAATTGCACCAGAGTGGGTATAGCCTTTCCGGTGGTCAACAACAACGTCTGTGTATTGCCCGTGGTATTGCTATTCGTCCTGAAGTTTTGTTGCTGGATGAACCCTGTTCGGCACTTGATCCCATCTCTACAGGACGCATTGAAGAGTTGATCAGTGAACTGAAATCGGAATATACCGTAGTGATCGT
Organism: Xenorhabdus eapokensis; assembly: GCF_001908105.1. The sequence continues at coordinate 44,710 of NZ_MKGQ01000008.1, read as the reverse complement.
CACTCACAATATGCAGCAGGCGGCTCGCTGTTCGGATTCCACGGCGTTTATGTACCTTGGTGAACTGATTGAATTTAGTGATACCGATAGATTGTTCACCACGCCGAAAATGAAACAGACCGAAGATTATATTACTGGCCGTTATGGTTAATGCGGGGGCATAGAAGGTATGGGGCATAGCATCGTATGGACAATTTGAATCTCAGCAAACATATCTCCGGTCAGTTTACGGCTGAACTGGAACATATTCGTACAGAATTGATGACAATGGGCGGGCTGGTGGAAGAACAGCTCAGTAAGGCGATTCTGGCGATGCACAACCAGGATGAAGTCTTAGCACGGCAAGTGATTGAGGATGACCAGAAGGTTAATATGCTGGAAGTGGCGATTGATGAAGCGTGCGTCCGCATCATTGCAAAACGCCAACCGACGGCCAGTGACCTGCGTCTGATCATGGTTATTTCAAAGACTATTGCTGAACTGGAGCGTATTGGCGATGTTGCCGATAAGATTTGCCAGACCGCGCTTGAAAGATTTTCACATCAACAACAATCCTTGCTGGTTAGTCTGGAATCATTAGGGCGTCATACGATCCAAATGTTGCATGATGTGTTGGATGCCTTTGCCCGTATGGATCTGCAAGAAGCTATCCGCATCTACCATGAAGACAAAAAAGTGGATCAGGAATACGAAAGTATTATCCGCCAGCTAATGACCTACATGATGGAAGATCCCAGAACCATTCCAAATGTTATGACAGCTCTCTTCTGTGCCCGCTCTATTGAGCGCATTGGTGACCGTTGCCAGAATATTTGTGAATTTATCTTCTATTACGTTAAAGGGCAGGATTTCCGCCATATTGGTGGTGATAATCTGGAAAAATTACTGACCCAAAAGGAATAGTTTTTATTCCAAAAATGAATAAATATAGTATTTTATATTATTTCATGTGCTATATCGAAATTGATAGCTTTTGTTGATATATAAAAATTAATAACCAACAGGGGTATACAATGAAGATTCGCAACAACTCTCGCGTAGCGGTTACTGCTCTGCTGACCAGCTTGGCATTGGTTTCAGGGGTGGCAAAAGCAGATAAACTTGATGACATTAAAAAAGCGGGCACGGTACGTATTGCGGTATTTGACAGTAACCCACCCTTTGGTTTTATCGATCCCCAAACGAAAAAATTGGCAGGCTATGATGTCGATATCGCCAATGCGATTGCCAATGATTTGGGGGTAAAGCTGGAACTGCGTCCAACGAATCCAGCAAACCGCATCCCTCTGCTTTCTTCCAAGAAAATTGACTTAATTGCTGCTAACTTCACGATCACTGACGAACGCGCAAAACAAGTTGATTTTTCCATCCCTTATTTTGCGACTGGTCAGAAATTTATTGCCCGCAAAGGTGTTCTGACCAAGCCGGACGATATTGCCAAACTGCGTATTGGTGCAGACAAGGGCACTGTACAGGAAATTACCTTGCGTGAGCGTTATCCTACAGCCAAAGTGATCTCTTATGATGATACACCGTTGGCATTTGCGGCTCTGAGAAATGGTAATGTTCAGGCGATCACGCAGGATGATGCGAAACTGGTTGGTTTGCTGGCAAACGTACCAGAAGCCCAGAAAGCCGATTTTGAAATTTCCCCTTTCAGTATTACTCGTGAATATCAAGCAGTCGCAGCTTCCAAAGGGGAAACGCGATTGGTTGATTCGGTTAACCAAACCTTACTGAAATTGGAAAAAGAGGGTGAAGCAGAGAAAATCTATAACCGCTGGTTTGGCCCAGACACTAAATCCGCTCAACCGCGTGGTGATTTTAAATTTGCGCCGTTAGAGGATCAGGCAAAACAGTAATGTTCGTTTAGCCGTTTCTGTTTAGTGCCTCTATTTTAAAACACAAATTGATTAGCCCCGTTATTTCGGGGCTTTGCTGTTTGTTTATGTGGTGAACGAGATGTTTGAGCAATTTATTACCGAGCACTTACTGGCTCCTGAATATCTGCAATGGCTTTGGCAGGGATTTCTGATCACCTTGTGGCTTTCTGCCTGTGTTATTACCTCCTCCACTTTATTGGGTTTTGTGATTGCGGCGGTACGGGATAGCCAAATCAAGCCGCTGTGCTGGTTGATTACGGCTTACACGACAGTATTTCGTAACACGCCTCTGTTGGTACAACTGTTTTTCTGGTACTTCGCATCCGGGCAAATTTTGCCACAAGCGGCGATGATATGGCTGAACACGCCCCATGACACAATGATTTTCGGTCTGACACTGGAATGGCCGTCTTTTGAATTTCTGGCAGGATTTATCGGATTAACTCTCTACTCAGCCCCGTTTGTTGCGGAAGAATTACGTGCGGGCATTCAGGGAGTCGGACGCGGGCAGAAATATGCTGCCCATGCATTGGGTTTAACGGGTTGGCAGGCCATGCGTCACGTTGTGTTGCCACAGGCACTGAAAATAGCCATGCCACCTTTATTGGGGCAATACATGAATATTGTCAAAAATTCATCATTAACTATGGCGATTGGTGTGGCAGAACTCTCCTATGCTTCTCGTCAGGTGGAAACTCAATCCTTACAAACCTTTGAGGCATTTGGTGTGGCGACCGTACTCTACATCGCCATTATTGCCATGATGGAAGGTTGGGGACAATGGCGCCAACAGAGAACATTGATGAGAGGGTATTGATATGGACTTTACGGTTATTGCAGAAAACTGGCGTTATTTGCTCTTGGGAACCTTTCCCGATGGGCCACTGGAAGGGGCGGCATTGACGCTGGTAATCAGTATCATAGCGGGGACGATCTCCATCGTATTGGGTATTCTGGGTGGCGTTGCACTGGCGATGCTGCGTGGCTTTTGGGCCAACTTATTGGCGGCAGTGCTGGGTTTCTTCCGCGCCATTCCAGTCATTATGCTGATTTTCTGGACGTATTTCTTGTTACCTGTCGTATTGGGAATGGAGATCCCTGAAATTACGACCGTTGTTTGTGCACTGGCATTGATTACTTCGGCTTATTTAGCACATGGCGTCAAAGCGGGAATTTTAGCGATTGGTGATGGTCAATGGCGGGCAGGGTTATCGCTGGGTTTCAATCGTTGGGAAGTGTTGTGGCATATCGTTTTGCCGCAGGCATTGCGCATGATGGTGCCTTCATTTATCAATCAGTGGATTGCGTTAATCAAGGATACCTCATTGGCTTATATCGTTGGCGTCGCGGAATTGTCATTTTTGGCGACCCAAGTGAATAACCGCAGTATGGTCTATCCGATGGAAGTCTTTTTATTCGTTGCGCTGGTGTATTTTGTGATGTGTTTATCACTGGAGTTAGTGGCTAATTACATTGCCCGTCGTTTCTCAGTGAGGCGTAAAAAGAACCGCCATCTTCGGGTTTTGGCGTAAAAAAACGTTGACCGTGGTTCCTCAAAATTAATATCTGACAAATATTTTCGTTATTGCATTCATTCCCTGCTGCGAGGCCTGTCTCTTGATCATATTTTATAGCTCAAGAGACTTGGACAGTAAATATCCCATCATCAACGGGTTGATAATGGGGTATCCCATTTCCTCCCGAACTGCCCGATGAGTAAACTCCAGTGAGGTTGTATCTTCCAAGGCAAGCAAACAATCATAGGATCTGGTGTGTTCAGTCGTTGCCACAAATCTCGCCTCGGCAATAGCCGCTGCATCTTTCATAAAATTCAGAGCAAAAGCTAAAAAGCATAATTTTAATTCAGTTTAATGTTAATTAATTCATAACAATAACCCTTGCTGTGTAAAATATTACCCAGCAAGGGCGTAGTATTCTGTTAATCATTGTACTCCGGCTGAAATTATTTATTATAAAAAATAATTAACTCCATGAACCCGATCCACCACCTGCGCCTACTATAAGGGAAATTGCGAGACCGCCGAAGGAACCAAGCAAATAGCTATTTGAATCAAAGAATTGCAAACCAAAGCTCACGGGCGTTGACTGAAACGAGAAACTTACCGTATTAGAACAAAGTGCATCTAAATCGTCTGTAAAAATAAATCCTTGTATAGCTGCAATGCCAGGAGTCGTAAACCCTCCTGCCTGCCCGTGAAAAACTTTGTTACCAGCAAAATCCAAGAGCAGGGAAAACCTCAGATAAAAAACGAGGCTTTCTACTTGACCTCCCGCTGAATATGCATCTAGTCCTGAAGAAGCCATTCTTTTTGTCGCTTCATCAATAAGTTTGGAGTCTAGCTTCCCCTGCATAGTTTGTTTAAAATTTTCAATAACTTTTAGTTTAATTTCATTTTTTTCTAATTCGTTCATAATATTACCTCTTTTATAATTTATTGAATATAGAGAAAAAATAATATCTAAAATGTATGAATCTTATTATTTTACTTAAATAATAATAACAATGGATATTTCTGTATGAGGATTCATAGGGCGATGGAATAACAATTCCGCCTATTATTGTGTTAAGATGAAACTGTTTATTATGATATAATAAAATGACGTTATTATTTATAGTATGATAGCTTATGAAGAATACACCAAATATTATTTGGTTATATTTATAACGTTTTTAAGAAGAATAATAATAAAAGTATATGCTCATATCAGACGGAACATTCTTGCTGCTTTATCACCCTAAATTTCCCTAACAATCATAATGTTATGTAACTTATTGATTACACTTGTCGCAAACGTTTTCTTTTTGTCGTTTCAGGATAACGATTTAGATGGGTTTCCTGTAGGATAGGTCGAAAACTTCGCTTTTTTTTGGGGAAACAATATTATATGAGCACAATAAATTCTGGCTCTGCTAATCGTCAGAGCTTGTTTCAGCGCGTGTTTAAATTAAGGGAACATGGCACAACAGTTCGTACTGAAATAATTGCCGGGCTGACGACTTTTCTAACGATGGTTTATATCGTCTTTGTTAACCCGCAAATTCTGGCGGTTGCAGGCATGGATATTAAAGCGGTATTTGTTACAACCTGTTTAATCGCCGCAGTTGGCAGCATTCTGATGGGATTGTTGGCGAATCTGCCTGTTGCCGTTGCACCTGCAATGGGACTAAATGCGTTTTTTGCCTTTGTTGTGGTCGGTGCGATGGGGCTTTCGTGGCAAGTTGCGATGGGGGCAATTTTCTGGGGGGCGGTGGGGTTGTTTATATTGACTCTCTTTCGTGTCCGTTATTGGATGATCGCCAATATTCCATTGAGCCTGCGTGTGGGTATTACCAGTGGTATCGGTCTTTTCATTGCCATGATGGGGCTGAAAAATGCAGGCATTATCGTGCCTAATCCTGACACGATTGTTTCAATTGGCAATTTTGCTTCTCACAATGTCTTGTTGGGGACATTGGGTTTTTTCATTATTGCTATTTTAGCGGCACGTAATTTCCATGCGGCGGTGTTGGTTTCAATTATCGTGACAACGGGCATCGGTTTGATGATGGGATATGTGGAATATCACGGTATTTTTGATCTGCCGCCCAGTGTGATGAGCGTAGTGGGTAACGTTGATGTAAAAGGTGCTCTGGATATTGCTTTGGCTGGCGTTATTTTCTCATTTATGTTGGTGAACTTGTTTGATTCTTCCGGCACATTGATTGGCGTGACGGATAAAGCGGGTATTGCTGACAGTAGTGGCAAATTCCCACGCATGAAACAAGCCTTGTATGTGGATAGTATCAGTTCGGTGGCGGGTTCTTACATTGGAACGTCTTCGGTTACCGCCTATATTGAAAGTTCTTCGGGCGTTTCTGTTGGTGGCCGGACGGGTTTGACAGCAATTGTTGTGGGTATTTTATTCCTGTTGGTCATGTTTATCTCTCCACTGGCAAGCATGGTGCCTGCTTATGCTACAGCGGGAGCTTTGGTCTATGTGGGCGTTTTGATGACCTCTAGCCTGACAAGGGTGAAATGGAACGATCTGACTGAATCCGTCCCTGCTTTTATTACCGCAGTGATGATGCCATTTAGCTTCTCCATTACCGAAGGTATTGCTCTGGGGTTTATCGCCTACTGTGCTATGAAATTGGGCACTGGCAAATGGCGTGAAATTAGCCCATGTGTTCTTGTCGTGACGCTATTGTTTGTATTAAAAATGGTGTTTGTGGATGCCCATTGAGCACGATTGAAACAGTGAGTAAGAGCAGGCCTGACAGCAGGTTATGTCAGGCTTGCTTATTTAATGGGGTATTTTATTGAATATTTTTAGGTGCAATAAAGCCAATGCAAACAGTATCTACCTTAGCACTTGGTTGAGCCTGGAAGGCGAACTCTTCTTTGTGACTGAGCACCAATGATGGCCATTGTGCCAGTGTATGTTGGAAATCTTCCTCTGCACAGCTCTTTCCTCGCTCTCCTACTAGCAAGGCACCGTATTTCACAATATTATCCTCTTTGATATGGCGGTTATAGATATTCGGTGGCACACCATTATCTAATTCCCAGGGTTGTATCGTTTCAGGGTGATAATAGCTATAAAATGTCAGCCATTGATGCAGATATGCTCCACCCACATAATGCAATGGTGTTGGATACAGTTCGTTCCAACGTTGATCAAGTTGGTTGGCAAGGGTTTTTATGCCAACAAATTTTTGCCCTGCATCACGGGCATTTGCCATCATTACACCGACGTAACCGATCAACACCAATACACCAAACACAGTCAATCCCCGTAATGTGCCTCGCAAAGGTTTGTTGGGGAATACTGTGACCGATCCCACCAACAATGCCGTCGAAACAACCATAAAAGGTTGCACCCATTCGGTCATCCGCCCGCCCTGATTGAAGGAGAACCAGCCGTAAATAATCAGCAGAGGCAGCAGGATCACGATATTAGCCAGCGCATTGGATTGCTGCTTAGGCCAGCCAATCCGGCCACCCAGCAGATAAATAATAACGCTGACGATAATTAACGGGTAGAACACGGAAAGCATAGCCCGTGTGGTATGTAGGTTAAATCCTTTCTGAATTTGGGAATCTACCCATTTAAAGGCAACAAAGTCGTTATGCACCAACCACCAAACGTTCGGCAGTACCAGCAGGAGCCAGATGACAATGGCGAGATAAAATAGTGGCTCCCGATAGTTACGGCGTATTTTAGGTACGAACAGGGAGAGCAAAAAGACCGAGCCGACTATAGCAAGTGAAGAATACTTTGCCATCGTTGCCAGACCGGTGGTGAGGGCGAATGCCAGCCACCATTTGGGGTGATCGTCAATGGCACGCAGGAAAAACAGCAATGACCACGGCCAGAGCATAACCAAAAGATAATTATCATTATAAGGAATGATATCAAAATTGATGATACCGGATAGATTCAGAGTCAGCATGGCAAGCCATGCGAGCATAACTTTACCTGTCAGTCGGAAAGCCAGTTGCCAAACCCCAAGCATACCGATGGCAATGGCGACAAAGTGGCTGAAATACCAATAAAAACTGAGAGAAATATCGCTGATAGAAATAGCGGGTAGCATGATGGCTCCCACTAGCCATGGATTTTTGGGCGAACCCCATTCCCCATTAATGCCCCAGTTTAATGCTTCTACGGCATCATAAGGAACGGTGGGATCGAGAGAGTAGCTTGCTATTATCCACAAAACGGCATAACCAGTGACCCAAAGATACAATGGTATGCGATAAGAAGGAGTATCAAAAAAACGCATGGTAATCAGATGATCATATTATTTGAGTTAAAATTACTTAGAATACTAGACGAAATTTAAACTATAGGTGAATGGCATTGGATGTTAATGGGAGTTTCTGTTAGATTCCGCCGAAAATATCTTGATAAAAATGAGTTGAGTCACAAGCTATGAGCCCGTTAAAGAAAAAATCACCAGCGAAGTTTTCCGCTGGTCAGCAAAAGCAAAAAAGAAAAAGTCGCGCAGAGCTGGATGCAGAAGGGCGCGAGCGTAAGCGCCAGAAAAAACGCCGTGGTAATGGTAATCCGACCGGTAGCCGTCAGAGCGATAATGGCAGTAATAAAAAGCGTTCAGTAGTCAAACAGGAAAAAGATCCACGTATCGGCAGTAAAGTTCCGGTTCCTCTGTTGGTTGATGGGAAAGCCGCAAGTGAAAAAGCACTGACGGTGAAACCAGCCGTTAAACCGACTATAGAGCAACAAAAACCGCGCCTGTCACCACAGGAAGAGCTGAAAATGCTGGAAAATGATGAACGATTGGATGACTTGTTGGCACGTCTTGAGCAGGGTGAAAAACTGTCCCAGGAAGACCATGCTTATGTCGACAATACGCTCGATCGCATTGATACCCTGATGGAAGAGTTGGGCATCGAACTGGATGAAGAAAATAGCGAAGAAGAATCACAGGAAGATATCATGCAATTGTTGAAGGGTAAGTAACGCCTTCATCAATGAATTGTGATCGTAAAAGGCGGGTTCATTCTGATAACCACGATATTAATAACCACGGTATTAATAACCATAGTATCAGTGTGTTATTTTTTGTGGTTATTGGGTAAACTATGGCGGCAATCATGTTGCGTTTTGATGGGCGAAAACAGCGGAAGGAATAAGCATGTCAGAGCAAGCCATTGTTTGGGATCTGCCTTTGATCCAAAAATACAACTATTCAGGGCCTCGTTATACTTCATATCCAACAGCATTGGAGTTTAACCAACAGTACGATGCGACCGCTTTTGCACAGGCTGCCGCCCGTTATCCTGAGCGCCCGCTTTCCCTCTATATCCATATTCCGTTCTGCCATAAGCTTTGTTATTTCTGTGGTTGCAATAAACTGGTGACGCGCCAAAAGCACAAAGCGGATGAGTATCTGAATGTGTTAGAAAAAGAGATTGCTGCTCGTGGAAAATTATTTTCCCAGCGGAAAGTCAGCCAGATGCACTGGGGTGGAGGGACGCCAACCTATCTGGACAAAACACAGATCAGCCGATTGATGTCGATGCTGCGCAGCCATTTCCATTTTCTGCCCGATGCTGAACTTTCCATTGAAATTGATCCGCGTGAAATTGAGCTTGATGTCATTGATCATTTGCATCACGAAGGCTTTAACCGCCTGAGTATGGGCGTGCAGGATTTTAATAAAGATGTGCAGCGTTTGGTGAATCGAGAGCAAGATGAAGCATTTATTTTCGAACTGATCAAACGTGCCCGTGAAATTGGCTTTACATCCACCAGCATTGATTTGATTTATGGCCTGCCGCAACAGACACCTGAGAGTTTTGCTTTTACATTACAGCGGGTATTGGCCTTGTCTCCTGATCGCTTAAGTGTATTCAACTATGCCCACTTACCGGATTTATTTGCGGCACAACGCAAGATTAAGGAACAGGATTTACCCACTGCGACGCAAAAGCTGGATATCTTGCAAGCAACGATCGCAACCCTGACAGGTAATGGCTACCAGTTTATTGGCATGGATCATTTTGCCCGTCCTGATGATGAATTGGCCGTTGCCCAACGAAAGGGCATCTTACACCGAAATTTTCAGGGATATACCACGCAGGGGGAATGCGATTTACTGGGTATGGGCGTTTCCGCGATCAGTATGCTGGGGGATAGCTATGCTCAGAACCAGAAAGACCTGAAAACCTACTACGCTGTGGTGGAAGCACAAGGCCATGCTTTGTGGCGTGGTTTAGCGTTGACACAGGATGATTGCATTCGTCGTGATGTGATTAAGGCGCTAATCTGTAACTTCCGGCTGAATTTTGCAGATATTGAGCAGTATTACGGGCTGAATTTCGCGGATTACTTTGCCGAAGACCTGCAATTATTGGCGCCGTTGGCCGAAGATGGGTTGGTTGAAGTGACCGAATCGCAGATTCAGGTATCCCCGAAAGGGCGATTGCTGATACGTAATATTTGTATGTGTTTTGATCGTTATCTGCGTAATCAGATGCGACAGCGGCAATTTTCGCGGGTGATATGAGTATCGGTGAATCAATAAATTAGGCACATTTCACATGCGAAATAAATAATTCATCAATTGAGCCCCTTTTTCGTCTTCTTATCGTTTTTGCTTTCGCCTATTTGGGTTGATAAGATTCAAATCCGGACTGTAAGGTAGTAACGTATCCTTGAAAGGAAGATATTCTGCTATAGAACACTTGCGCCACCGAAGTATAAAAGGATTTCTGTTGACTGTTGTGAAGCTTATTGTAACCCCAGCTCCTTCAATTTCCGCGTTATCGTATTCCTTCCCCAACCCAGCAAACGGGCGGCTTCTTGTTTATGTCCATTGGTATATTCTAGTGCACAATTAAGCAGAGTGCGTTCCAGCAGTGGTAAGGCATCGGCAAGGAGATCAGTTTTTCCCTCTTTTAAAGCATGTTTCGCCCATTCAGCCAGCAGTTGTGACCAGTTTTCAGGTAGAGTGGAGCGTGCAATAGAGGAGTTCCCTGTCTGTCCTGTCGGTTGGTTGCCAATCAGGTCAGCGGGCAGATCCTGTACCAGTACCTCCTTGCTTGCCGCCATCACGGTCAGCCAGCGGCAGACGTTTTCCAACTGGCGGACATTGCCCGACCACGGCAGACGCATCAAAGCGAGTTCAGTATCAGGATGCAGCACTTTGGCTTCAACGCCCAACTCTTTGGCCGTTTGTTGTAGGAAATGGTGCGCCAGACGAGGAATGTCTTCCACTCTGTCCCGCAAAGGCGGTAATTGAACACGGATCACATTCAGACGATGGTAGAGGTCTTCCCTGAATTTACCTTCTGCAACGCGCTGCTCAAGATTCTGGTGAGTAGCAGCGATAATACGAACATTCACTTTCACGGGTGCATAGCCCCCGACTCGATAGAATTGTCCTTCGGCCAGCACTCGCAGCAGACGAGTTTGGATATCCAGCGGCATATCACCAATTTCATCTAAAAACAGTGAGCCACCATTGGCTTGTTCAAAACGACCGTGACGTACTTGATTTGCCCCTGTGAATGCGCCTTTTTCATGACCAAACAGTTCGGATTCAATCAGGTCTTTCGGGATTGCCGCCATATTCAGGGCAATAAATGGTGCGGAAGCGCATGGACTGTGGCGGTGAAGGGCATGGGCAACCAGCTCTTTTCCTGTGCCGGATTCACCATTAATTAACACGCTGATGGAAGAGCGGGAAAGGCGGCCGATAATCCGGTATACCTCCTGCATCGCGGGGGCTTCTCCGATCATATCTGAAACCGATACCGGCAACTGCGGATTAGCGGCTGATTGATGTTGTTCCCGATAATGACTCAGTGCACGTTCAACCAGCGCAACAGTTTCATCAATATCGAAAGGCTTTGGTAGATAATCGAATGCTCCGTGTTGATAGGCACTGACAGCGGCATCCAGATCAGAATGGGCAGTCATAATGATGACCGGAAGCTGTGGGTGGCTCTGCTTGATCCGATTGAGTAAACTAAGTCCGTCTAATCCGGGCATACGGATATCCGACAGAATAACTTCTGGATTACCTTGTCCTAGCGCGGCCAAGACGGCATCGGCATTTTCAAAACTGATACACTCCATCCCTGCGCCACTCAGCGCCCGTTCAAGTACCCAGCGGATAGAACTGTCATCATCAACGATCCAAACTTTTCCTCGTTGCATTGTCACCCTCTACTGTTTGTTCAGTTGTTCCTTGACCGGTTATTTCTTGATAGGCAGGTAAATGGAGAATTCCGTATGTCCTGGCCAACTGGTAAATTCAATTTTGCCAGCATGTTGGTCGATAAGATTACGTGCTATAGATAAGCCAAGTCCAGTTCCGCCTTCATACCCGCTAACCATCGGGTAAAAAAGCGTATCCTGAATATTGGGGGGAATGCCTGGCCCGTTATCTTTAATATCAATTCGGGCTGCCAGTCGGTAGCGTTCACCCTGTAAGGTAATCTGGAACGCTGTTCGCGTTCTTAGGGTGATAATTCCTCCCTTTTTCCCTAGTGCTTGTAGGGCATTGCGGGTGATATTCAGTAATACCTGTTCAATTTGGTCAGGATAATGCGCCAGTTCAGGCAAGCTTGGATCATAATCTTTAATCAGCGTGACATTGGCAGGCATTTCCAGTGAGACTAGTTGATAAACCCGTTCGACTACATGGTGAATGCTCTGGCGGGTTTGGCAGCCAGGATGCTGTGGTCCCAACAATCGATCAACAAGGTTGCGTAGCCTGTCTGCCTGCTCAATGATCACCTGAGTATATTCCCGCAAGGACGGATCGGGCAGTGCCTTGGCAAGTAACTGTGCGGCTCCCCGCAATCCTCCAAGCGGATTTTTGATTTCATGTGCCAGCCCCCGAACCAGTTCCCGCGCAGCTACCTGCTGTGCTTGTTGGATCTGCTCTTGGCTTAGCCGGCGCAGACTGTCCATAGGCGCCAGTTCCAGCAGAATAAACTGTTCGGAAATTGGTTGGGCACTGAGCGACATCACATGAGAGTGATTATTGATCACCAATATGACTTCGTTATCGGTAAAACCATGACCGTTGATCAAACTAGAACGCATCAATTCTGTATCCAGTGAAATATAGCTAAACAGGATAGGAAGAGGCGTGCCGAATAATTTACGGGAACTTTGCGCCAGAAGTTGCATAGCAGAATGATTGGCGTAGCGAATGATCAAATCATTATCCAGCACCAAAACGTTGTTTATCTGTGAGTCGAGAATCTGTTCTGCTTTGGGCAAACTAACCATTGTCATTCAGTTCCTGCACTTTTTTGGTGCATTGTAGCTTATTCAAGCATAGTTTGATAAATCCTTCCGCTCAGCATACATCCTCATGGGTAATACAATAATGTCTATGCGAGTGTGTATATGCGAGGGGAAAAAAGCCCATCTAAGGATGGGCCAAAAGTTTCACGGCAACAAAAAACAATAATAATGTCTTCACGTTATGGGGCATTGCCCGATAGGGCACTACACCTGATAAAAAAAGCACACCTGATAAAAAAAGCACACCTGATAAAAGCACTACACACTGTAATACAGTTCAAACTCCAGGGGATGTGGTGTCATGCGAACACGTTCAATTTCCCCATTCAATAAATTGATATAAGCATCAATCGTGTCATCAGTGAAAACACCACCGCGTGTCAGGAATTCGCGGTCGGCATCCAGTGCAGCCAGCGCTTCTTCCAAAGAAGAGGCCACCGTTGGGATCTCTTGGGCTTCTTCGGCGGGCAGGTCATACAAGTTCTTGTCCATTGCATCACCCGGATGGATTTTGTTGATGATACCATCAAGGCCGGCCATCAACAGGGCAGCGAAGGCCAGATAAGGGTTCGCTGCGGGATCAGGGAAGCGCACTTCAATACGGCGAGCTTTGGCGCTGGCGACCACGGGAATACGAATAGAAGCAGAACGGTTACGGGCAGAATAGGCCAGCATAACCGGGGCTTCAAAGCCAGGTACCAGACGTTTGTACGAGTTAGTGGTTGGGTTGGTAAAGGCATTTAACGCACGGGCGTGTTTAATGACACCGCCGATATAGTAAAGTGCCATTTCGGACAGGCCGCCATATTTGTCACCGGCAAACAGGTTAGTGCCATTTTTGGACAGTGACATATGACAGTGCATACCTGAACCATTATCGCCCACCAACGGTTTTGGCATAAATGTGGCGGTCTTGCCAAATTTATCGGCAACGTTATGAACCACATATTTATAAATCTGGGTTTCATCCGCTTTTTTGGTCATGGTATTAAAGCGGGTGGCAACTTCGTTTTGTCCGGCAGTTGCGACCTCATGGTGGTGAGCTTCAACTACCAAACCCATTTTTTCCATTGTTAAGCACATGGCTGAACGCAGGTCTTGGGAAGAGTCCACAGGAGGAACCGGAAAATACCCTCCTTTAATGCCAGGACGGTGGCCTTTGTTACCACCTTCATAGCGTGTGCCGCTGTTCCATGCAGCTTCCGTATCATCAATATGATAATAAGAGCCAGAAATGGAATTGCCGAAACGGATATCATCGAACAAGAAGAATTCGGGTTCTGGCCCAAATAAGACGGTGTCAGCAATATCGCTTGCACGCAGGAAATCTTCTGCACGTTTCGCAATGGAGCGAGGATCGCGGCTATAGCCTTGCATGGTGCCAGGCTCAAGGATATCGCAGCGCAGGATCAGGGTGGCATCATTAAAGAAGGGATCAAGCATCGCAGTACTTGGATCTGGCATTAACACCATGTCGGATTCATTGATACCTTTCCAGCCACCGATAGATGAGCCGTCAAACATTTTGCCATCTTCAAAGAAGTCTTCATCAACTTGGTGGGCAGGGATGGTGATATGTTGTTCTTTACCTTTAGTGTCAGTAAAGCGTAAGTCAATAAATTTCACCTGATGTTCTTCAATCATGGACAAAACATGTTCAGCGGACATACTGGCTCTCCTGGAATTACGTCGGCCTGATAAAACAGGGCAAGAAACAGGCTGTTTTATCTTAAAAGTTAGGGGCGATTATAGATCTCTGTATGATCAATTTTATAAATCACTATTGCTAAGCATAAATGCGAAAAGTGTGCCAATATTTAAAAATCATTTAATATCAATGTGATAAAAATATATGGGAAGGGAAAGAGAAAAAAGTGCATAAGTTAAGTGTGTGGTTTTAGGTATCTTGCACCGAAACGGTGAATAATCACAACGTGATTGCATTATTATGGTGCAAATGGTCGGCTGGAATTTCGTGAATTTGCTCGTTACGTAATCAATTGATATGTTAATACTATATCAATCCAGTTCATCCTTTGTTCGAGCAGGTCACTGGCGACGCCACTGAACTCGACTTCCAGCCTGATGGACGCCTCTTTATACCTCAATAGGGATATCATTTTAGCGGTGTTCCTAATGTTCCTAAATAAAGAGAAAACCGCCAATACTGCACAACTTTTAATACCAGTGCAACCATCCAAAGTGTATAATGCTGCACTTTTGTTCGGCAGTAGCCAAGTAAAACAGAATTCTTTTTGTGTACTGCATTGAGTACATAAATGATTTTAGTGTTATCGGAATTTTTAAATGTCAAATGAAATTAGTAAGTTAAGAAATATAGCAATTATCGCTCACGTCGACCATGGCAAAACCACGCTGGTTGATAAACTCCTGCAACAGTCCGGTACCTTCGGGGAGCGTGCTGCAACAACTGAGCGTGTGATGGATTCCAATGATCTGGAAAAAGAACGTGGTATTACCATCCTTGCAAAGAACACGGCCATCAGATGGAATGACTATCGTATCAATATCGTAGACACCCCAGGCCACGCCGATTTTGGTGGTGAGGTTGAACGTGTAATGTCAATGGTAGACAGTGTTTTGTTGCTGGTTGATGCGATGGATGGCCCAATGCCACAGACTCGCTTTGTAACCCAGAAAGCATTTGCTCACGGTCTGAAGCCTATTGTCGTGATCAACAAAGTTGACCGTCCGGGTGCTCGCCCTGATTGGGTAGTGGATCAGGTGTTTGACTTGTTTGTCAACCTCGGTGCAACCGATGAACAGTTGGATTTCCCAATCATTTATGCTTCTGCGTTGATGGGGGTTGCGGGTAACGAACATACCGATATGGCTGAAGATATGACTCCGTTGTATCAGGCAATCGTGGATCATGTTGAGCCACCTAAGGTTGACCTTGATGGCCCATTCCAGATGCAAATTTCGCAGTTGGATTACAACAACTACGTTGGGGTTATCGGTATCGGTCGCATTAAGCGTGGTATGGTAAAAACAAACCAAAATATCACTATCATCGACAGCGAAGGGAAAACTCGCAACGGTAAAGTCGGCAAGGTCTTTAGCCATCTGGGATTGGAGCGTATTGAATCTGATAAGGTGGAAGCCGGCGATATCATTGCCATTACCGGCCTGGGTGAGCTGAACATCTCTGATACCCTGTGTGAAGTCAATGCGGTTGAAGCATTGCCAGCACTGGCAGTTGATGAACCTACCGTAAGCATGTATTTCTGTGTCAACACTTCGCCGTTCTGTGGTCGTGAAGGTAAGTACGTGACTTCTCGCCAGATCCTTGATCGTCTGAAAAAAGAACTGGTTCATAACGTTGCGCTGCGTGTTGAAGAAACTGAAGATCCAGACGCATTCCGTGTATCAGGCCGTGGTGAACTGCACCTGTCCGTTCTGATCGAAAATATGCGCCGTGAAGGTTTCGAAATGGGAGTTTCCCGTCCAAAAGTGATTTTCCGTGAAATTGATGGCCGTAAGCAGGAACCTTTTGAGCAGGTGACTCTGGATATCGAAGAGCAGCATCAAGGCGATGTGATGCAGGCATTGGGTGAGCGTAAAGGTGAAATGCGTGACATGCTGCCAGATGGCAAAGGTCGTGTTCGTCTTGATTACGTCATTCCTAGCCGTGGTTTGATTGGCTTCCGTACTGAATTCATGACCATGACTTCGGGTACGGGTTTGTTGTATGCCACATTCAGCCACTATGATGACATCCGCCCAGGTGAGATTGGTCGTCGCCAAAATGGTGTGCTGATTTCCAATGGACAAGGCAAGGCAGTTGCTTACGCGCTGTATGGCTTGCAGGAGCGTGGTAAATTGTTCCTGGGTCATGGTACTGAAGTGTATGAAGGCCAGATCATTGGTATTCACTCACGTTCAAATGACCTGACTGTTAACTGTCTGACGGGTAAGAAACTGACTAACGTGCGTGCATCAGGTACGGATGAAGCGACAACACTGTCTCCACATATCAAGAAAACATTGGAGCAGGCGTTGGAGTTTATTGATGACGACGAGTTGGTTGAAGTGACTCCAGTGTCAATTCGCTTGCGTAAGCGTCATTTGACTGAAAACGATCGCCGTCGTGCAAATCGTAGCAAAGAAGTTTAATTTCTGGCTTATGCATTGTATATGACCGCCTGAAAATCAACAGCTTAGGGTACTTCTGTGCCCTGAGTTTTTTTATCCTATCCCTTCCCAGCCATTTTGTTACCTCTTCCTTATCGGTTAATACAGCCAGTCAGGGCTTCAACGACGATTTATAACAAGAACAATTTATTTGTTTTTAACAAAAGTATGATAAAAGTACCAAACAATGAGCGTCAGTCAGGAGGAAGTATGCTGTATATTTTCGATTTGGGTAACGTGATTATTGATATTGATTTTAAAAGAGCGCTGGCTGTTTGGAGTAATCTGAGTGGGACACCACTGGCAGCATTGATCCCCAAATCTTCACTAAAAGAGATTGTTGAAAAACATGAATATGGGCAAATCAGTGACACTGAATTTGCAGAAAGAATGTGTGATGAAATGGAGGTCTCTCTCAGTTTTGAACAATTTGTCGAAGGTTGGAATGCAATCTTTATTGGTGTCAGGCAAGAAGTCATTGAGATAATGAATAGATTGCGTGCCGAAGGGCATCGTGTGGTTGTGCTGTCAAATACAAATCGTCTGCATATTGATTACTGCTCAGTGCATTATCCTGAGATTGCAGTATCAGCGGATTTTCTCTACCTATCCCACGAATTGGGGATGCGTAAACCCAATCTTGATATTTTTAACTATGTGCTTGCCGCAGAAAGTATGGCAGCGGAGCAAGCCATATTTTTTGATGATCTTTTAGAAAACGTCGAAGCAGCAAAAAAATTAGGCATCAATGCCATTCATGTGGCTGACAGGAGTGTGATCCCTGATGATTTTAAGTCACATGATTTCTCGCTTCCCTCAAAAAATTAACACCGTTAGCTTATTGCAACAGAATAATAGGCAAGAGAAATGATCGCATTAATTCAGCGTGTAACACAGGCAAAGGTTGTTGTTGAAAGTGAAACGATGGGAGAAATTGGGCAGGGATTGCTGGTGTTGCTGGGGGTTGAAAAAGACGATACCCCACAGAAAGCGCAACGTTTATGCGATAAGGTGATGGGGTATCGGGTATTCAGCGATGAGCAGGGAAAAATGAACCTTAACGTTCAGCAGGCTGACGGTAGTTTGCTGGTGGTATCGCAATTTACACTGGCTGCGGACACGCAGAAAGGCTTAAGACCCAGCTTTTCTGGTGGTGCCGAACCACAAAAAGCCGAGGAACTTTATCGCTATTTTATTGAACAGTGCCGTGTAACTGGTGTAAAAACAGAAACGGGGAAATTTGCGGCAGACATGAAAGTCAGTTTGACAAATGACGGGCCAGTAACTTTTTGGTTGCAAGTATGATGTGTTTTTCTGGCTACACATGGCAACACACAAGAGAAGGGGTTGTTTCTATGTACCATCTGAGAGTACCTCAAACAGAACAAGAGTTGGAAACCTATTACCAATTTCGTTGGGAAATGTTGCGTAAACCGCTTCACCAACCCAGCGGATCAGAGAAAGATGGTTACGATTCGATGGCTCATCATCAAATGGTGGTGGATGAACAGGGGAAACCACTGGCTGTTGGGCGCTTATATATCAATGCGGACAATGAAGGTGCTATTCGTTTTCTGGCTGTACATCCCCATGTGCAGCGAAAAGGATTGGGTACACTGATTGCGATGGCATTGGAATCAGTAGCCAGACAGGAAGGTGTGAAACGAATTGTTTGTAGTGCACGGGAAGATGCGGTTGATTTCTTTGACAAGTTGGGTTTTCAAAATCGTGGTTTGATCAATGGTGCTAAGGCGTCGCCGATTAGCCATTTCCTCATGATAAAACCGATAATAAGCCTTGATGATATCTTACACCGCCCTGATTGGTGTGCCGAATTGCAGCAGGCATGGCATAAGCAAATCCCTTTGAGTGAAAAAATGGGGCTGCGGATCACCCAATATACCGGCCAGCGTTTTATCACAACGATGCCTGAAGCCGGAAACCAGAATCCACATCATACTATTTTCGCCGGTAGTTTATTTTCTCAAGCCACGTTAACGGCATGGGGACTGATTTGGTTGTTGTTACAGGAACGCCAGTTAGGGGGAGATATCATTTTAGTGGATGCCAATATTCGTTATCGAAAACCGGTTACAGGGCGCCCCTGTGCAACTGCGGATTTCAATAATATGAGCGGAGACCTGGCTCGCCTTGCCCGCGGTAATAAAGCGCGCGTCAAAGTAGAAGTGCAGGTTAGCGGTGAACATGGCGTAGGTAGCGTGTTCACCGGTACTTATATCGTCCTGCCTCCCGAACGGTTTACTAAAGCTTAATTTTTGCGCAGGTTTGGCTCTCCGTATCATGGTCTGTTGTTGAATTTCCTGCTTCAGGGGTATCGACGGAAGAGGGTGCTGTTGGGATACAGCGGTTCGTTGAGATCAAACCTTGCTCAACAGACTGTGACTCTTTGTCTGATGATTTATCTTCAGCAACCAATGTCCCGTTTATTGTTCCCTTCACATCGTCAGCGGAGAGATCTCCCGTGATAGCGAGTGAGAAATTTCCTTCTCCCTGAATCTTAAGCGGTATCCAACCCCACTGTGGCAAGGTGTTCAAATCCGCATTCATGCCTTGGAAGTTGAGCTTAAAAGGTGTATGAGCAGTTTGTTGTTCCGCCGAGCCAGTAACTTGCAACAGCCCTTCACGTGTAAAGCCGTTCAATTTATCAATAGTAACTTTGCCGTCTGTGGCATGGAGTTGCAGATAAGGACGGGTGATTTCGATTTTGTTAAATGTTCCCGCCGCCGCTTGCAGCGATGCCTGACCATTCCACAATCCCCACGTGCCATTTTTCAAGATATCCATGTTGTTAATATGGGCTGCGAGGGTGGTGAGCTGGAACGGGAAGTTGGGATTGGTATCAATCAGCAGCGTATTATTGATAGTAATATCATTGAGTTTTACTCCTGCAATCCATTCCGATGCCGGTTGTTTGAAATAGTTGAGCCATGCCGGTGGCAGAGCATAAAGCAGCCCTGTTACAGAACTCTCTTTGAGAGTAAGAAGCCGGCTTTTGCGATCCCACTGAGACTGGATATTGAACAACCCTTTTTGATAATGGGTGGTCAGGCTTGCGATGGTAAAGGTATCACCAGAAAAACGGAATTTGCCAAGCGTGTCGCTGAACTGTTCATCATCCAACATCATATTCATCGCATTAAAATCCATCAACCCATCTTCGGCGCTCCAACTGCCGTTGACTAAACCTAAGTTTTTGATGGTGCTATCCAGGTAATCGACAGACCAGTTTTGTCCTTGCAGTTTGGCATTGGTGATATTGAGATTTTTGACATAAGTAGCTGGCAGATGGCTAATTTTTTCTTTTAAGTCGCCCAAAGTCATCGGTGTTTGCCAGCGGATATCACTGAGCAGAATATTGTTCCAGCGCCAACTGCCATCCGGTAATTGTTGACCATCGCCAGAAATGGCACCTCGCAGAAATGTTGCGCCAAAAGAGTCGATAGTCAGGGCTTTATTCTGGTAACTGCCTTGCACAACGGCATTTTCAACAGATATGTCATTTAAACGGATCGTACTGGCACTGAATTGATATTTTCCATTACCAAATGGATTGCCTACAGCAGGAGCCCAGGGGGTAATGCCGCCCGTGATATTCTCCCCCTGAATATGTGTGTTGGGCCTTTCTAGCTGAATATTCATCTGGTTCAGTTGTAAGATATCCGCTTGTAAAAGAGGGGGAAATTGATTTTCAAACAGTAGCAGCGTCCCTTGTTGCAAAGTCAAACGCCGGAGATTTTGGGGGGACAGTAAATGCTGCCATTTAAAATCGAGGTTAATGGTAGCGGTATTGAGTGAGAAAGGACTTTGTTTGTCGCGAATATCGATGTGGTGAAGTGATATGGTAGCGGGTTGCTGCCAGCTATGGCTGATGTTTTCAATACTGACTTGATAATGCCCTTGCCTGCTGAGCCATTGACTTAACTGTTTAGCGCCCCAATGTGTCTGGACCATAACATAGATAACGATGATTGCCAAAATTAGCAACACCAAAAGAGTGACAAAAAATTTCCCTAACCACCTCATTATTTCACCTCAATAGTGTGACCTTCCAATAGAAGCCCTTTTATGCCGTAAAATAGAGCAGCACTCAATAGAGGAGTTAGCTAAAAAAAGAAAACTCCCGCGGCTAAGGCGGGAGAAAAATACCATACAAAAATCTGTCAACTATTTTTCCTGGGGAAAAATGAGGTTAAGCAGAATGGCGGTTAACCCACCAGCGGCAATACCTGAAGAAAGTAAGTTTTTCACCCAATCAGGGGCAAACTGCAAAATCAATGGTTGTTGAGAAACACCTAATCCCACAGCCAGAGACAGTGCAATGATCATAATGGCACGTCGATTCAAAGGCTCACGAGAAACAATTCTGACACCCGATGCGGCGATAGTCCCAAACATGACAATCGTCGCCCCTCCCAGAACAGGCTCAGGAATATGTTGAACAAAACCCGCCACGGCGGGAAACAGTCCCAATAGGATCAGCATTGAAGCAATCATGTAACCGACATAGCGACTGGCGACACCCGTTAGCTGGATCACCCCATTGTTCTGACCAAAACAGGAGTTTGGAAATGTATTGAACACGGCTGACACCATAGAATTGAGACCATTTGCCAGCACACCACCTTTGACACGTTTCATGTAAAGTGAGCCGCTGACAGGTTGCTCGGAGACATCTGAGGTAGCAGTGATATCACCAATCGTTTCCAGTGATGTCACCATAAAAATCAGAATCAGTGGGATCAACAAATTCCAGTCAAAAGACAAACCATAATAGAGTGGCGAAGGAATCGTGATGATGGGAACGTCTTCTTTTGGTGTTGAAACGGGCAACATCTCCATATACCAGGCCAGCAGATAACCCACTGTCATGGCAATGACCAGAGATGCGACACGCAAGTAAGGATTATTTTGGCGATTCAGCAATACGATAACCGCAAGAACAGATCCAGCGAGCAGCAGGTTTTCAGGTGCGCCAAATGAGCCGTTTTGAATTGCAGAATAACCGCCACCGATTGAGGTTAACCCCACTTGAATTAATGACAGGCCAATAATCATCACCACGATACCGGATACCAGAGGTGTGATGATCCGTCTTGCCAAATGCAGCACGCGTGAAAGCAGCACTTCCGTCATGGCGGCGAGCATCAGTGTACCGAACAGAGCTGCCATCATAGTGGGAATATCTGCACCGCCATTTTTTAATGCCAGGCCACCCATAATCAGTGGGGCAACGAAATTAAAACTAGTGCCCTGAATTGAAAGCAACCCAGAGCCAATGGGCCCCCAAGAGCGAATTTGAATAAGTGATGCCAAACCTGAAGCAAACAAGGACATACTGATAATGCGTTGGGTATCCTGCTCTGGCAGCCCCAGAGCCTGGCAAATCAGCATTGCTGGCGTAATAACAGCCACAAACATAGCCAGTAAATGTTGGCATGCAGCAAAGAGGGCATGTGGGAACGGGGGTTTATCTTCCAGGCGATAGATCAGTTCATTATTTGATTTATTGGGAACTTCTGATGAATTGGATTCACGGGGTAAATTGACCATGTTGTGAAATTCCAGATAGACAAAAAGCGCATTTTAATGATTCTCAACAGTAAAGCAATCGTTTGCGTAAAGTTTTCATTATTAAATCCAGCTTAAATTCGTCACATTTTTAAATGTTTTAACTTGTGTTTATGAGTAATTTTCTTTTTAATCCAACCCTTACCTGCTCTTGGCGTTTTTATAGGATGATTATAACGTCGTATTAATTTCACATAACATTAACAATGGATGAGGTACATAAATGTATCATCTGGATATTTATGGCACGCTCGTTGCTGCCACACTGGTTTTGCTGCTGGGAAGAAAACTCGTACAATCAGTCCCATTCCTTGAAAAATATACTATCCCTGAGCCCGTCGCCGGTGGATTATTGGTTGCGCTAGTTCTGCTGGCAGTTAAACAATCCACGGGTTGGGAAGTCAGTTTTGATTTATCCCTCCAAGAGCCTCTCATGTTGATGTTCTTTGCCACCATTGGCTTGAACGCTAATCTTGCCAGCCTGAAAGCAGGCGGAAAATCTTTGGTCATTTTTGTCTGCGTGGTTGTTGGCCTGTTATTTGTACAGAACACCGTAGGCATCGCATTGGCGAAAATGCTTGGCCTTGATCCATTAATGGGATTGTTAGCAGGCTCCATTACACTATCTGGTGGTCATGGAACAGGTGGCGCTTGGGGCAAGGTATTCACTGAACGCTATGGTTTTGAAAATGCTACAGAAGTGGCAATGGCATGTGCAACATTCGGCCTGATTTTAGGTGGCTTGATTGGCGGCCCAGTTGCCCGTATGTTGGTGAAAAATACCAAAACTCCAGGATTGGGGGGGGAGGATACCGAGCTTCCGACGGCATTTGAGAAACCTTATACTGGTCGGCTTATTACGCCATTAGTGATGGTAGAAACTATTGCTATGGTTTCCATTTGCTTATTGGCCGGTAGGTTTATTGAGAAACTGCTACAAGGTACGGCCTTTGAATTGCCGACATTCGTATGTGTCCTGTTTATTGGTGTTATTCTCAGCAACGGCTTATCCCTGCTTGGTTTTTATCGGGTATTTGATCGCGCGGTTTCGGTCTTGGGTAACGTCAGTTTGTCTCTGTTCCTGGCAATGGCATTGATGAGCCTGAAACTGTGGCAGTTGGCTTCCCTTGCGCTGCCAATGTTGATCATTCTTGCCGTGCAGACCTTGGTTATGGCTTTGTATGCTGTTTTCGTCACTTACCGTGTCATGGGCAAGAATTTCGACGCGGCAGTATTGTCAGCCGGTCACTGTGGTTTTGGCTTAGGCGCAACACCGACCGCTATCGCAAATATGCAAGCGATCACTGACCGTTGTGGGCCATCACATGTGGCATTCTTACTTGTACCTATGGTGGGGGCATTCTTTATTGATATCGTCAACGCTGCCGTTATCAAATTGTATCTGTTATTACCGATGTTCCCATCTGTAGCAGGTTAAATTAATTGACTTTTGATTTGTCTGCTATCTTGGTAAAAGGTGCCGCTGAGTATTTCAGCGGCATTTTTATTTGTTTGTGCCGTCTTTGGGTTTTCTTTAGAACTTAAGCATGACTATATTGCGAACGCTCCGGCAACCAGCGTTCAATCAGCGCCTTGGCATGTTCAGGGTAGCGCTGGTGGATATAGCGAGCGACACGTTGCACTTCAGGCAGCATGCTTTGATCCCGTAATAAATCAGCAATCCTAAATTCTGCGTTGCCCGTTTGGCGTGTACCAAGTAATTCACCTGGCCCGCGGATCTCCAAATCTTTCTGGGCAATCACAAAACCATCATTACTGTCCCGTAAAACTTGCAGGCGAATTTTGGCTGTATTGGTCAGTGGGGTTTTATAGAGCAGGACACAGTGAGAAGCAATAGCTCCACGTCCGACGCGCCCTCGAAGCTGGTGCAACTGGGCCAATCCTAGCCGTTCGGGATTGTCGATGATCATCAGGCTGGCATTAGGCACATCTACCCCAACTTCGATGACTGTCGTGGCAACCAGCAATTGTATCTCGCCCTGCTTGAAAGCCGCCATAACGGCTTGCTTTTCTGCCGGTTTCATTCGTCCGTGCACTAAGCCGATTTTCAATTCAGGCAATGCCAGGGTCAGTTCTTCGCTGGTTGCCTGTGCTGCTTGCGCTTCCAGTACCTCCGAATCTTCGATCAGGGTACATACCCAGTAAGCCTGACGGCCTTCATCCAGACAAGCGTTTTTGATACGTTGGATAATATCGTTCCGGCGCGTATCTGGGATGGCAACCGTTGTGACTGGTGTTCGACCTGGTGGCAATTCATCAATGATAGAAGTATCCAGATCGGCGTAGGCGGTCATTGCCAATGTGCGTGGAATAGGGGTCGCAGTCATGATCAATTGGTGGGGATGAAAGCCTTGTTCACGCCCCTTTTCCCATAATGCCAGGCGTTGATGGACACCAAATCGATGTTGCTCATCAATGATAACCAGTGCCAATCCGGCAAATTTTACCTGCTCCTGAAACATGGCGTGAGTACCGACAACCATGCTCACTTGACCACTTGCTATCGCCTCTTGCTGTGCCTGACGCGCCTTGCCTTTCTGTTTGCCAGCCAACCAACCGACCTGAATACCGAGCGGCTCAAGCCATTGGCGGAAGGTATTGGCATGTTGCTCTGCCAAAAGCTCAGTTGGTGCCATCAGAGCCACTTGCTTGCCATGAACAATGGCACGGACGGCAGCCAGTGCTGCCACCAATGTTTTCCCCGAACCAACATCCCCTTGTATCAGACGCATCATCGGGACATTTTTTGCCAAATCATGTTCTATTTCTGCAACGACACGGACTTGTGCGCCTGTGGGTGAGAATGGTAACTGGCTCAGTAGCTTCTGCTTTAGTGAATCACCCGCCGTTAAAGGGGAGGCATGAAAGCGCTGGGTTCCAGCTCTGACTGCTAACATACTTAAATGATGAGCCAGCAATTCTTCCAGAATCAACCTTCGCTGGGCTGGATGCCGACCATTTTCCAAATCGGCCAGAGAAGTATCCGGCGGGGGATGGTGCAATGTACGCAGTGCGTTGGGCAGGCTAATGATCTTCTGGCTGAATTCTTCCGGCAGCAATTCATTAATGGCACAGGTATCTAATATTTCCAATGCCTGATCGATTAACTTGCGCAGCGTTGTCTGGCGCACTCCTTCGGTCGTGGGATAGATGGGAGTTAACGTCTCTTGCAGTTGGACGCGGTTGGCGTGTTGCTGGACTTTATATTCAGGATGGATAATCTCTGGCCCTTGATTGCCGCGGCGAATTTCCCCATAAGCAACAAGGTGCTTTCCTGCGGCCAGATTATTTTTCATAGCGGCAGTAAAATTGAAGAAACGCAAGGTCAATATACCTGTGCCATCACTGATTTGACAGGTCATAATGCGCCGCCGCCCAAACGCCACATTGGTGCGTAATATTTCACCTGTTACCGTAGCATAAGTGCCGGATAGTAATTCATTAATGGTATACAGGCGGGTTTGATCCTCATAACGGAGAGGCAAATGCAAAAGCAAGTCCTGTAGATTGACCAACCCTAGCTTCGCGAGTTTAGTGACCTGATTGGCTCCAACACCACGCAACGTGGTTAAGGGGATGGCATCAAGTAGTTGGCCTTTCATACGATTTCTCCGTCAGGATGATTTATTTCCTTGCTGATGGTGCAGTTGTTTTTTGCGCGGCTGATGTTGCTTGCATAGCTGATCACCATGATTCACTTGCGATAATTTGCCCTTGTTTGCCAGCAATTGCATTCCATCAGATTTAAATTGGTGAATCGCCTGTTCCGTTATGGGGTTTGTGAACTTCTTCTAAACAGATTGTCAGGTCAGGTTGACGCATTGCCATCATCTGGCAAATGCGTGCGTAACGTTTTGGATTCATAACCTCTAGTTTCGGTTACGGCTGACTCGCATCACGTCTGGCATGATACGTATCTTACGCATGATATTCGCTAGCTGGATACGGTCTTTGGTCGTCAGCCTGATGAAAGCACAATAGACACGGCCATCTTTTTCCTCTGTATTCATGCTTTGAATACTGGAGTTGACATCGTTAATGGCCGCAGTCAGATTTGCCAGTGCTCCTTGGTGGTTAAACATATCGACTTTAATTTCAGCAATAAAATCGCTATTGATATCTTTATCCCACTCAACTGGCATGAATTTTTCCGGCTCTTTCTGATATCCACGGATATTGCGACAGGATTCGTGGTGGATGACTAAGCCTTTCCCCGGGCTGATATGGGCAATAATCGGGTCGCCTGGAATTGGGCGACAACATTTAGCAAAGGTAATCAAAATACCATCAGCGCCCTTGATAGGCAGCTTACGGGAAGTATTGCTGTGGTTGTTCGGTACTTTCTCCGGTGAACCTAATAATAAGTTGCGGGCAACAACCACGCTCATAGCATTACCCAATCCGATTTCCGCCAACAAATCATCCAAAGTAGCGAGCTTCATTCTTGCTAGTTCTTTGTTGATATTCTCTTGCGGAATATCGGCAACTTTCGTGCCGTTACCGAGAGCATGATTGAGTAAACGACGTCCCAAACTAATGGAATCATCCCGTTTCAGGTTTTTCAATAACTGGCGGATCTTGGCTCGCGCTTTGGAACTAACGACAAAGTTCAGCCATGCAGCATTAGGGCGAGCCCCTGGCGCAGTAATAATTTCGACAGTTTGCCCACTGTTAAGCGTTTGTGAGAGAGGATAAGGCAGACGATCAACGCGTGCACCAACACAGGCGTGGCCGATATCGGTATGGACGGCATAGGCAAAATCGACAGGGGTCGCGCCCGCCGGTAACTCAACAATTCGTCCTTCAGGAGTAAAAACGTAAATCTCATCAGGGAACAAATCAGATTTAACGCTTTCAATAAATTCAAAAGAGCTGCCGGCACTTTGCTGGAGTTCCAGCAAGCTCTGCATCCAGCGTTGGGCCCGAACCTGTGCAGTCGTACCGGATTCCCCTTGCTCTTTATAGGCCCAGTGTGCGGCAACCCCCATTTCCGCCATTTGATCCATATCTTCGGTACGGATCTGAACTTCGACAGGTACGCCATGCGGGCCTATCAGGGAGGTATGGAGAGATTGGTAGCCGTTGGCTTTGGGGATGGCGATATAATCTTTCACTCTGCCAGGGCGTGGCTTGTACAAACTGTGCATTTGCCCCAATACGCGGTAGCAGGTATCAAGATTATTGACGATGACACGAAAGGCGTAAATATCCATGATGGAATGGAAACGCTGTTCTTTCAGGCGCATCTTACGATAGATTGAGTAGAGATGTTTTTCGCGGCCACTGACTGTGCATGTAATGCCGGCATCCGTTAACCTGCCTTCGATCTCCGACAGAATTTTCTGGATCATCTCTTTACGATTACCGCGGGCGGCTTTCACAACCTCTTTAATCACGCGGTAACGGTTTGGATACAGGGCTTCAAACCCAAGCTCCTCCAGCTCCGTTTTTAGGTGATGAATACCCAGACGATGAGCCAGTGGACTATAAATTTCCAGCGTTTCCCTGGCAATGCGTCGCCGTTTATCGGGGCGCAGTGAGCCAAGGGTACGCATATTGTGTGTACGGTCTGCCAGTTTGATCAAAATGACGCGGATATCCTGCACCATCGCCATGATCATTTTGCGGAAGTTTTCAGCCTGTGCTTCTTTTTTGTCACGGAAGTTCAGCTTATCCAGCTTGGATACACCTTCCACCAATCCGGCAACGGTGGTGCCAAATAACTGTTCTATATCCTGAAATGTTGCGGGGGTATCTTCAATGACATCGTGCAACAGTGCCGCCATAAGTGTTTCATGGTCAAGGCGCATTGCAGCCAAAATACAGGAAACGGCAACAGGGTGAGTGATGTACGGCTCACCGCTGGAACGGGTTTGCCCTTCGTGGGCATCCCGCGCAACCACATAGGCCTGTTTAAGCAGATCAATTTGATCTTCAGGCAAATATTTCAGAACTAGCTGATTCAGGCTTTCAAACAGGTACAAGGCAGACCTACCGTAAAATTAACGACGACCTTCAGCGATAGCAGAAACGGCTTTGATTTCTGCGGCTTCTTGCTCTTGCTGTTCCTGACGTTCACGAACATCGAGAATTTTGTTGTTGATGAGGCCTTGCTCGATTTCACGCAGGGCGATAACAGTCGTCTTATCGTTTTCTTCTGGAACGAGGGGATCTTTGCCACCTACTTGCAATTGGCGTGCTCGGCGAGCAGCGACCAACACCAGGTCAAAACGGTTACCAATTTTTTCTACTGCGTCTTGAACAGTTACGCGTGCCATATGTGTGCTACTCCACAGATAAATAAATGACTGGGCATAATACTGAAACTTGGTTCAGTCTGCCAATAATTTGCTGATTAAGGCATCATGCCGCTGGGTCTGACGATCTAATCGTAGACGCTCTGAACGAATAATAGATTGTAAATCGGCCAGTGCCGTATTGAAATCGTCATTGATGATGACGTAATCATATTCGTTGTAATGTTCCATCTCCGCGATAGCCTGAGCCATTCGTTTGGCAATCACCTCTTCACTGTCCTGACCGCGCCCACGCAGGCGGCGGAGCAACTCTTCCTTAGACGGTGGAAGGATGAAAATGCTGCGAGCTGTTGGCATTTTCTGGCGGATTTGCTGTGCACCTTGCCAGTCAATATCAAGAAAAACATCAACACCACTGGCGAGTGTATCTTCAATGACTTTTCGGGATGTGCCGTAATAGTTACCAAAAACACAGGCATATTCCAAAAATTCATCATGGTTGATCATATTTTGGAATTCATCCACTGTGACGAAAAAATAGTGTTCACCATGATTTTCGCCTGGGCGAGTTTGCCGCGTTGTATGCGAAACAGAAACCTGAGTGTCATACATGGGCTGGGTTTTTAATAAAGCCTGAATAAGGCTTGATTTGCCTGCTCCACTCGGCGCAGAAACAATATATAACGTTCCTTGGTTCATGATGATTTCTTGACTGATTGGGTATAAATAAATGCAAGCGCAGGAATATAAGATCCCACATAGTATACACGGATACGTTAATCCATGCAGCGCTACAATACATGCCAACCGGTATTTCACCAAAATTTTTTCTTAACAAACGGGCACTAATGAGATTTTTTGCGAGACATTTTCAGCAAAAATAGTCGTTTGCAGAAATTGCACATTTATTTTTCGAAACATTCCGCAAACTTCTTTTTTGCCACTTGGTAAAAATTTTCCTGCTTTTTATTCTTTGTCCGTATCTTGGGAATCAATTTTTAGGAAGCCGTTTTAAGGAAACCAAGGAGCAAGGATGCTTAATTTTCTCATCAGTTTTTTAATAACCGTGTGGATACTGCTATCTGGTACGCCAATGGCATTTGCAAACAAGATTCAGTGTCCTGACTGGTCACAAGAAAAATTTCAGCATGAAATTAATCAACTCACACAGCAGGTGGTTAAATGGGATCATCTTTATCGTCAGCAGGGGATGAGTGAAATAGATGATGAAATTTACGATCAATTATTGGAAACCTTGAGAATTTGGCAAAGTTGCTTAACTCACGGATCAGACAGCGCTTTGACCTCTGCTAGCCCTGCTACTGACACTTCTGTGATCCCCGTGCGACGGGCAGGGAAGCAGCTTCATCCTGTCCAGCATACAGGCTTGCATAAGCTAAAAGGAATACAAGAAATTCGTCAGTGGTTGCAGGGGCGCACAGGGGTGTGGCTACAACCTAAAATCGATGGTGTTGCGGTGACTTTGGTGTATGAAAAAGGTCAATTAGTGCAGTTAATCAGCCGTGGTGATGGTATTGAAGGAATAGACTGGATGGAGAAAAGCGCGTTTATTCCCAGTATTCCTAAACAAATTAAAAATGCCCCTGAATATTTGGTATTGCAAGGTGAACTTTTCTGGCAGCAGGAACAGCATCGGCAGTTTGTTTCGGGGAGTCAGGGTGCGCGCAGTAAAGTGGCGGGTTTAATGATACGTAAAATTCCAGCACCAGAGCTGAAACAAGTGGGTATTTTTATTTGGGGCTGGCCGGATGGACCAAATGAAATGGCGGTGAAACTGGAAAAATTGGCTGCAATGGGTTTTCCCATCACACAACAATATAGCCACCTTATTGCCACAGCAGAAGATGCCGAAAAAAGATGGAAAGATTATTTTGTCCAGCCCCTGCCTTTTGCTACGGATGGAGTTGTCTTACGGCAGGTGATTGAGCCAACAGGTCGGCAATGGCGTGCCGGCTCAAACAGTTGGGCAATTGCATGGAAATATCCACTGCGACAGCAAATAACAACCGTAAAAGGTGTTAATTTCACAATAGGCCGGACAGGGAGAATATCCGTTGTATTAGAGCTGGAAAAAGTAAAGGTGGATGATCGACAGGTGAGTCGAGTCAATATCGGTTCAATCAAACGTTGGAAACAGTGGAATGTCTATCCTGGTGATAAGATCACAGTGGCGCTGGCGGGGCATGGTATACCCAAACTTGATAAGGTGGTGTGGCGTATGGTGGAACGCCCTGATGTTCAGCCACCTAATGAACAGGATTATCATTTCCTCAGTTGCCTGACATTCGATCATGAAAAGATATTCGATCATGAAAAGACACTCGATCATGAAAATAGAAGCAGTGATGAACATTGCCGGCAACAGTTTATCGCTCGCCTGACATGGCTGGGGGAAAAATTGAAAATGAAAGGCATTGGTCAAGGAACGTGGTCAGCTTTGGTAAAACATAGGCTGGTGGCAAATTTAACGGATTGGTTGGATTTGGATAAAGAACAGCTTGAGGCCGTGACTCATATTGGAACTCAACGTGCCAAATCGATCTTCGCCCAATTTCAGCAAGCAAAGTTACAGCCTCTTTCGCTATGGCGCGAAGCCATTGGCCTGCCTTATGCCAGGCACCTTACGGATAAACAAGCATTAACAGTAAAACAAAGAGAAAAAATCCTGGCCTTTTTACAGCATCCTGAGATTAAGGCGGTAATTCATATTTTGTCTTCACAGGATAGTGAGAATAAACAAGAGATATTCAGTGAATAGGAGCAAAGGAATAGGGGCAAAGGGTTGCCCCAGAGGTTCATTATGGTATCAGTGGTCTGTGCCATCGTAATTGAAGATAGGTAATCCAAGACGATAACGAATGGCGATCAATCGTGCAGCCAGTCCCGCAACAAGCGTAATCAAGATGACACTGTTCGGGGGTAATGGTGTATGCAGTAAGGCAATATAAAGCCAGGCAGCGGCAAAAGAGACACCGGCATAAATCTCTTTTTGGAATACCAGGGGGATGGTATTGCAAAACATATCGCGCAGTACACCCCCAAAAACGCCAGTGATGACGGCGGCAATGGCTGCGATGATCGGGCTATAGTGCATCTCCAACGCGATTTGTGCACCAAGGATGGAGAAGACAATTAAGCCAATGGCATCAAGAATGAGAAACAGACGGCGTAGGTGTTTCATCATGGGAGCAACCCAGATAGTGAGTACGGCAGCACAGGCAACAGTCACTATATATTCTGGGTTTTTTACCCAGCCGAGGGGATAGTGCCCCAAAATAATATCACGGACGGTGCCACCACCGATGGCTGTCACGGAAGCAATAATGATAACGCCGAATACATCCATTTTTCGACGACCTGCGGCCAAAGCGCCTGTCATGGCTTCAGCCGTAATACCAATAATATAAAGGACACTAAGTAGCATAAATTTAATTACATGAGATATAACGTAGAAGTAAAGGTACTGTTGAAATAATAACGTCTCGACTGAAATTTTTTAGCCGAATTTGAATAAGATTAGTTTTTATTATCCGAAACTTCGCAAAATAAGGCAGTAAAATGGTTTTTAAGGAACGTCAAATTACATTCGATAGCCGTAGCCATCAGATAACTAATATAAATATTTGGACGCCAGACAGCCAATGGTTGGTATACGATGTTCGTCCTCATGGTGCATCTTTTACTGGTTTAACGATAGAAAAAATTCATGTTAATCATGGGAAAACTGAAATTATCTATCAGGCAAAGGATGATGCGCATGTCGGTGTTGTGACTGTGAGTCCACAAGAGCCAGTTCGTTATGCTTTTATTCATGGCCCGGAAAAACCCGATGCGCAGTGGCAATATGATTTTCACCATCGCCGTGGTGTTATTGTTTCCGATATGCAGCCAAATGTGGCAATTAATATTGATGCTATGGATATTACTCCACCTTACACCGCTGGCGCTTTGCGCGGTGGAACACATGTTCACGTTTTCAGCCCTGATGGCAGTCGTCTAAGCTTTACCTACAATGATCATGTGATGCATGAGTTAGATCCTGTGCTTGATTTACGTAATGTGGCGGTGGCCATCCCTTTGCGAGCTGTAATGCCAGCCAAAAAACATCCAAGGGAACATGGGGGGAGCTATTTTTCGGTTGTGGTTAGCGAGACAACGGCTCACCCGCGTCCCGGCAGTGATGACATCAATCGAGCTTATGAGGAGGGATGGATTGGGCAGCGAGGATATCGTAAAGATAATGGTCAATGGCAACGGTGGGCGCTGGCTTTTATTGGGGATACATACACCACTCATGGCGAAAAAATACCGGAAATTTATCTCGTTGATCTACCTGAAAACGATGATGTTTATGCCATTGCGGGTGACCAGCCTTTGGCTGGGACAGAAATAACATTACCAGCACCACCTGCGGGAGTGAAACAGAAACGTTTGACTTTTACGCACGATAATCGCTGGCCGGGAGTGGTGAATGTTCCACGTCATTGGCTAAGAACCTCGCCAGATGGCAGTAAAATCTGTTTTCTGATGAAAGATGAAGAGGGAATTGTCCAGCTATGGTATATCTCACCAAATGGTGGTGAGCCAATGCAGATAACTTACAGCAAAAACAGCATACAATCTGCATTTAGCTGGGATAGTCGCGGGCGGTTTATTGCCTGTGTTTGTGACAATAGCGTTGTACTTTGTGATATTCAGACTGGAAAAATGCAGCGTTTAACCGAGCGCACTGATGATGCTCCTTGCGCTGATGCGATTGTGATATCACCAGATGATCGTTATGTCGCTTTTATGCGTGATATTGACGGTTACCGACAAATTTTTGTGGTGGAAACAGGGATTAATTGAAATAAAAGATATAGCAAAACGGGCATTGCAGATTAATGATGGGTGATGCCCGATAATACGTTGATATAACCTATTATGTTTCTATTCTAACAATGAAGTCTCGTGGTCACCAGTTTCTGGTGTAGGCAGTACGATAATTGGGTTTTTATCGAGTTGCTCTATACGATGCTTAGGAGATTGTTCTGAGCTATCTTGATCGGAACGAGCATAATCGTAGGGTAGCAGAAGCGTATCCAGAAAGGCAGAAAACGGCAGGTCTATCGCAAGCAAGGGCTTCATAAGCCATCCCGTTTTGTCATCTTGCAGCATGTCAATATTGGCTTTTGCTCCAGCATAATAACCTTGGTAGGGACCGCTGTGGGTCATTATGCTGGAACAGCCTGTAACAAGTAACCATCCTAATGTGGTACATAGTAATAGAAGCACTTTACAATTTTTCATCATTTCCATGATCTCAATGAGTTAATTTGCCAATGTTCAGGTACTTATTCGCTATTAACGCCACTTTTCCAAAGCATGACAGGTAACAAGCCTTTAATGCGGTTTATCCTTTAATACTATTTACTATAGTCAGGTAATATTCAGTTTGCTATAGCAATTATCGCTAAATTTAATAATTTTTGTGAGGTGAATTTAAATTTCTTTTTTAAGTTCAAAGTATACAGTATGTGGTTTAAAACACACAACTTGCGGTTAATTCATGCCAATATTTAATTAGTGGTAATGCCATCATTTATTATGAGGCGGAAGGGAAAATGACTAATTTCCCGGATGATTAACCTTTGGTAAAGGAAGCGGGTCATGAGTGATATTGCACTGACAATGAGCTTGCTGGCGCTGTCTGCCGCATTGGGGTTATGGATAGGCAACTGGCGAATACGGGGTATTGGTCTTGGAATTGGTGGGGTTTTGTTTGGTGGGATTATTGTTGGTCATTTTGCCCGGATGTATTCTCTGTCTCTCAGTAATGACATGCTGCATTTTATTCAGGAATTTGGCTTAATTCTGTTTGTTTATACTATTGGTATTCAAGTTGGACCGGGCTTTTTTTCTTCCCTGCGGGTTTCTGGCCTTAAATTAAATGGTTTTGCTGTCCTGATTGTCATTATTGGTGGATTAGTTGCTGCAATGATTCACAAATTGTTTGGTGTTCCTTTGCCTATTATTTTAGGTATTTTTTCCGGTGCAGTGACAAATACCCCATCTTTAGGGGCAGGGCAGCAAATTCTGGCAGATTTAGGATCTGCCCCCTCATTGGTTAGCCAAATGGGTATGGGGTATGCAATGGCTTATCCTATGGGAATTTGCGGTATTTTACTGGTGATGTGGTTGGTTCGCCTTTTATTCAGAGTAAGCATTGAACAGGAAGCTGATTCGTTTGATAACCAAAATAATCAGAATCGGGATGTGCTCCAGACAATGAATATTGCTGTACGTAATCCAAATTTGAATGGATTAATGATGCAGGAGATTCCCTTACTTAATAATGACGAAATAGTATGCTCCCGCTTAAAACGGAAGGATTTATTGATGGTTCCCCAGCCAACGACGGTGATTCAGAGTGGGGATCTGCTTTATCTGGTGGGGCAGCGAGATGCATTAAATCAGGTTAGGCTGGTTATTGGGGAAGAAGTTGATGTCTCCTTGTCTACTGCTAGTGATATTTTTCAATCTGTCAGGGTTGTGGTAACGAATGATGAAGTATTGAGCCAGAGGCTTGGCGCGCTGAATTTAAAGCAGAAATATGACGTTGTCGTCACACGCCTAAATCGTGCAGGCATTGAACTGGTTGCCAGTAATAATGCCAGTTTACAGTTCGGCGATATCCTGAATATTGTCGGTCGTCCTGAAGCCGTAGAAGCCGTCACGAAGCTCTTGGGTAATTCACAGCAAAAACTCCAGCAAGTTCAGATGTTGCCTGTGTTTATTGGAGTAGGGTTAGGGGTTTTATTAGGTTCGATTCCCCTGTTTATTCCTGGTTTTCCAGCCGCGTTACGCCTGGGATTGGCAGGAGGGCCCTTGGTTATTGCGTTAATTTTGGGACGGATTGGTACGATTGGTAAACTTTATTGGTTTATGCCTCCCAGTGCGAACCTTGCATTACGCGAACTGGGGATTGTTATGTTTCTGGCGGTTGTAGGGCTGAAATCTGGTGGTAATTTTATTAATACATTGGTGCATGGCGAAGGTCTGGCATGGATTGGTTATGGGGCGTTGATAACGATAGTTCCTTTGTTAGTCGTGAGCCTGCTGGCACGTATTGTTGTAAAAATGAATTATCTCAGCTTATGTGGGATGTTGGCAGGCGCGATGACAGATCCCCCTGCTCTGGCTTTTGCTAATGGGATCCATAGTACCAGCGGGGCAGCGGCATTGTCATATGCGACAGTTTATCCATTGGCGATGTTTTTGAGGATCATGTCTCCTCAAATTTTGGCGGTTATTTTCTGGGCATTATGATTTAGTGTGGGGAGCAGTTACTGTATAAAGTATAATTGTTTAATTCATTAAATGTGCTTTAGATCACAAAATGCTGCCCAACTGTCTTCATTTGGTATTAATTTGAGATAGTAGGGGCAATTTAAAGTAGAAAACCCCTGCTTATTCAATTCATTAGAATAAGATATTTCTGGTTAAATATACGCAGTTCAGGGAGGGTATAAAAACAAGGAGTGTTTTCCTTTCCTATTGTGTGTGAAGAATTCTTTTGGGATTCTAATAACTACTGTCCTGTTCGCAGGTAAAAGTCCTCGTTATCATTTTGCTCCCTCCCCTAAAATGAGGGAGCTTTTTTTTATTTTATTGGCAGGATCAGAGTCCTGCTTCCTGATGCGCTATCTCAATCTCTTCAGACAGAATACGCACGCCTTCTTCGATCTTCTCAATATCAGGAACATAGTTCATTCGCATACATTGATGGGCATGTGGCCAATCATGTTCCAGTCCTGGAAAGAAGAAATGTCCCGGCACCATCAGCACCTTGCGTTTCTTTAATCGCTGATACAGCTCTTCTGTCGTGATTGGTAAATCCTTGAACCAGAGCCATAGAAATATGGCACCTTCCGGTTTATGGATAAGGCAGCGATCTTCCGATATATGGCGCCGAATGATTGTAATCACGTTATCTACCCGCTGCTTGTAAAACGGTTGAATAACATTTTGTGACAGACGGAATAGGTCGTTGCGCTTAATCATTTCCAAAGCGATAGCCGGCCCAACGCCCCCAGGAGCCAGACTAATAATGCCATTCATATTACTGATAGCACTGATGATTTTTTCATTAGCGATAATGATACCGCAGCGGGAACCTGGCAGCCCTAGTTTGGACAGACTCATACACAGAATAATATTGTGATTCCACAGCGGGGTAGCTTCGCTAAAGATAATACCGGGGAATGGCACACCGTAGGCATTGTCTATCAGTAGGGGGATCTGGTGCTGTTGAGCCAGTCTATCCAGGCGCAGTAATTCTTCGTCGGTGATCACGTTGCCTGTTGGGTTGGTCGGACGAGAGACACAAATCAGGTTAATGTCTTCGGTAATATTTAGGTGATCGAAATCAACGTGATATTTGAATTGGCCGTTGGGCAATAATTCAATATTCGGCTTATTAGCGACAAATAATCCTTCATCCAAACCTGAATCAGAATAGCCAATATATTCTGGCGCAAGAGGAAATAAAACGCGCTTCATTGAGCCGTCTTCACTACGACCTGCCAGTAAGTTAAACAGATAAAAAAAGGCGCTTTGGCTGCCATTAGTCAGGGCGATGTTTTGTGGTTGGATGTCCCAGCCGAGCTTTTCTCTTAGCTCTTGGGCCAGCGCCGTTATCAAGATGTTTTTCCCTTGTGGCCCGTCATAGTTGCATAGGGTTTCACTTAATTGACCGCCTAACGCCATATCAGTCAATATCTGCTGGAAATACTCATCCATTTCTGGGATATGTGCCGGATTTCCACCACCTAACATAATTGCACCAGGTGTTCTCAGGCCTTGGTTGAGATCATTCATCAGACGGGTAATTCCCGAATTTTGTGTAAATTTGTTTCCGAATTGCGAAAATTTCATAGTGGCGTTAGCGTCTGTTTTTTGTATGAGAAGAAAACACCATACTCTGCTCATTACTAGGGTGCAATGGGGTAAAAGTGGTATTTTTGTTTATTTTTATACACTAATTTTAATTTTTCATCACAATAACTGATTTTCGACACAAACAATTTACGAGGTGATCATTTACCAAACCTGCTGCTTGCATAAACGCATAGCAGGTGGTGCTGCCAATAAATTTAAATCCTCGTTTTTTCAGTGCGGTTGCAAGTGCATCGGAATTGGTTGTTTTAGCAGGAACTTCTGACAAATTTTGCCAGTGATTAATTTGTGGTGAGTCATCAACGAAACGCCAGATAAAAGCGCTGAAATCTTCACCTTGTTCAGCCATTTTTAGGTAAGCGCGGGCATTGTGGATAATCGCATTGATTTTGGCTCGATTACGCACGATGATAGGTTCTTTCATCAGTCGCTCAACGTCAGTTTCATCCATTTTGGCGATTTTGACCGGATCAAACTGATGGAAACATTTTCTATAGCCTTCCCGTTTTTTCAGGATAGTGAACCAGGATAAGCCTGCTTGTTGTCCTTCCAGACAAATCAGTTCGAAAAGTTGCTGGCTATCTCTCAAGGGGATCCCCCATTCATTGTCGTGATAGGCCAGATAATCCGGGTCAGATGTTACCCAACCGCAGCGAGTGATTTCCTTGCTCATGAACCGTATTTATCTCAGATAATGGTTGATAATTACACCAATCTTAGCTGTATAAATATACAAGTAAAGAGACTTGAATAAGATTTTTTTATATCGCGGCAAAATTGACAGTGATCAGTGCTGTATATCTTACATCCAAAGGGTATACTGGCCTCTTTCGTTTAAATTCATATGTATCGCGTGCGGGTTCAACATGCAAAAGTTTGATACCAAAACCTTTCAGGGGCTCATCCTGACACTACAGGATTACTGGGCGCATCAAGGCTGTACCATTGTCCAACCACTGGATATGGAAGTCGGCGCAGGAACCTCTCATCCTATGACTTGCCTGCGTGCTTTGGGACCAGAGCCTATTGCCGCAGCTTATGTGCAACCTTCTCGTCGTCCAACTGACGGTCGTTATGGCGAAAACCCAAACCGCCTCCAGCACTATTATCAGTTTCAGGTTATCATCAAGCCATCTCCGGATAACATTCAGGAGCTTTATCTGGGTTCCCTGAAAGCGTTGGGACTTGATCCGACGGTTCACGATATCCGCTTTGTTGAAGATAACTGGGAAAACCCAACCTTGGGCGCCTGGGGACTGGGTTGGGAAGTCTGGTTGAATGGTATGGAAGTCACCCAGTTTACTTACTTCCAGCAAGTGGGCGGCCTTGAGTGTAAGCCAGTGACTGGTGAGATTACTTATGGGTTGGAACGTCTTGCGATGTATATTCAAGGTGTGGATAGCGTTTACGATTTGGTCTGGAGCGATGGCCCGTTGGGTAAAACCACCTATGGTGATATTTACCATCAGAATGAGGTTGAACAGTCTACTTATAACTTCGAGCACGCCGATGTAGATTTCCTGTTTACCTGCTTTGAGCAATATGAGAAAGAGGCTCAGGAATTACTGGCGCTGGAAACTCCGCTGCCATTGCCGGCTTATGAACGCATTTTAAAAGCGGGTCATACCTTCAATTTGCTGGATGCCCGCAAAGCGATTTCTGTGACAGAACGTCAGCGCTATATCCTGCGCATCCGTACCCTGACTAAATCGGTTGCTGAAGCTTATTATGCCTCCCGCGAGGCGCTTGGCTTCCCTATGTGTAACAAGAAATAAGAGGCCATCATGATTCAACAGACTTTCCTTGTGGAAATCGGTACAGAAGAGCTACCGCCAAAGGCGCTGCGTTCATTGGCTGAATCCTTTGCGGCTAATTTTGCAGCCGAACTGAATAACGCTAATCTGGGTCATGGTGAAGTGAGTTGGTTTGCGGCTCCTCGCCGTTTGGCACTGAAAGTAGCAAATTTGGCGGCCGCACAGGCTGATCGTGAAGTTGAAAAGCGTGGTCCTGCGATTGCTCAGGCGTTCGATGCAGAAGGTAAACCCACCAAAGCCGCAGAAGGTTGGGCGCGTGGTTGCGGTATCACCGTTGATCAGGCTGAACGCATGGTCACGGACAAAGGGGAATGGTTGCTCTATCGTGCCCAGGTTAAAGGCCGCGCAGCAAAAGAGCTGCTGGCGGATATGGTAAGCAGTTCTCTGAGTAAGTTGCCGATCCCTAAGTTGATGCGTTGGGGCGATAAGCAGACTCAGTTTGTTCGTCCGGTTCATACGGTCACTATGCTGCTGGGCAGCGAAGTGGTTGAAGGCGAAATTCTGGGGATTCAATCGGATCGCATTATTCGTGGTCACCGCTTTATGGGTGAGGCGGAATTTACCATTGAGAACGCAGAACAATATCCAGCTATTTTGCAGGAGCGAGGTCGGGTTATCGCAGATTATGAAGCGCGTAAGGCGATGATCAAACGTGATGCAGAACAGGCCGCAATGCAGCTTGGCGGGGTTGCGGATCTGAGCGACAGTTTGTTGGAAGAAGTGACTTCTCTGGTGGAATGGCCCGTTGTACTGACGGCGAAATTCGAAGAAAAATTCCTGCAAGTTCCTGCTGAAGCGCTGGTTTATACCATGAAAGGTGACCAGAAATATTTTCCGGTTTACGATAAGGCCGGCAAATTGATGGCGAACTTTATTTTTGTCACCAATATTGAATCTTCTGATCCTCAGCAAATTATTTCCGGTAACGAAAAAGTTGTTCGCCCCCGTCTGGCGGATGCAGAATTCTTCTTCAAGACAGACCGTAAACAACGTTTGGAAGATAACCTTCCTCGTTTAGAGACCGTGTTGTTCCAGAAACAATTGGGAACACTGCGTGACAAAACTGATCGTATTCAGGCTCTGGCTGGCTGGATTGCGGAAAAAATCGGTGCAGATGTCAATCATGCGACTCGTGCAGGTCTATTGTCCAAATGTGACCTGATGACCAATATGGTGTTTGAATTCACCGATACGCAAGGCGTAATGGGAATGCATTATGCGCGTCATGATGGGGAAGCCGAAGATGTGGCACTGGCACTGAATGAACAGTATCAGCCACGTTTCTCTGGTGATGCATTGCCATCAACAGGGGTTTCCTGTGCCGTTGCCATTGCCGATAAAATGGATACTTTGGCGGGGATCTTCGGGATTGGTCAGCATCCGAAAGGGGATAAAGACCCGTTTGCTCTGCGCCGTGCGGCATTGGGTGTTCTGCGCATTATCGTTGAGAAAAAATTGCCTCTTGACCTCCAGACGTTGGCAGAAGAAGCGGTGCGTCTGTATGGTGACAAGCTGACCAACGAAAAAGCGGTGGATGATGTGGTTGAGTTTATGCTCGGCCGTTTCCGCGCCTGGTATCAAGAACTGGGTTATAGCGTTGATACTATTCAAGCGGTGCTGGCACGTCGTCCGACTCAACCGGCAGACTTTGATGCTCGTATGAAAGCGGTTACGCATTTCCGTACCCTGGATGCAGCCGTTTCTCTGGCAGCGGCCAATAAACGCGTTTCCAACATTCTGGCGAAATCAGAAGAACAGTTGAATGACACTGTCCTTGCTTCCGTATTGAAAGCAGCAGAAGAGATCCAACTGGCGACACACCTTGTGGTGTTGAAAGAGAAACTGGCGCCTTTGTTTGCCGAAAGTAACTATCAGGATGCGCTGGTTGAGCTGGCTTCCCTGCGTGAAGTGGTGGATGCGTTCTTCGACAATGTGATGGTTATGGATGAAGACAGTCAAGTCAGGGTTAATCGCTTGACATTATTAAGTGAATTGCGTGACCTGTTCTTGCGTGTCGCCGATATTTCACTGCTCCAGTAATTTCTGATTGATTGGATTAGTGTCAATCAGTTTAATCGAACAGCCTTACCTTTTGGGTAGGGCTTTTTGCTGTCTGTAATATCGCCTATAACGGTCATTTTGGATGATTTGCCGCCAACTAATTGCTTATCTTTAAAAAGGTATTGACGGTTCATGGCTCTGGCAGTAAGATGCGCTTCGTTTTCGGCGAGTAGCGCAGCTTGGTAGCGCAACTGGTTTGGGACCAGTGGGTCGGAGGTTCGAATCCTCTCTCGCCGACCAGCATTCAGAAACCCCGCTCTTATGAGCGGGGTTTTTTGTATATAGAGAACCCCCTGCTAGGCAGGGGGTTCCGTTTGTTAAAACCCCTTGCGGTCTGGCAACTGCAAAAGTGAATCAAGAAATCGAAAGGGGATCCCACAATGAGGGATGAAAAGAGCTTAGCGCATACAGGAATATATAAGGCACCAACTGGAAGCGGATAAATTGGGAGAACAATTATCGATCCCATATCCAGGTAGCCCGTTTACGGGTCGTAAGTAATCAACCCGAATTCCGTTTAAGCCGTTTCTGAAAAATTTTCTTCTGAGTAGAAAACTTTCAGTGACGGCTTCTTCCATTTAAGGCAGTAAGCAATCAGTCCACCTAAAACGGTCAACAAAAATCCTTTTAGACTTCGGTGGCGAGAATGCTCTATTTGAGAAATTGTTTTTAATTGCCCATTAATTGTTTCGATGATAAAACGCCTTGATAACATCATCTTATCCCATTCGGCCAGCGCATGCTCTTTCATGTTACGGCGTTTTTTCGTGATGAAAGTGATATCGGTTTGCGCTAAATCCTCTGCCAGTTCCTGGCTAAGATAACCCTTATCACCATAAAGAGAACCCGTTAATTCTTTTACTAATTCGTGAACAGGTTCCCGATCATCCACATTACCCGCGGTGACTTTAAGTGCCAGCAATTCGCCCTGATGGTTAACAATCAAGTGTAATTTGAAACCGTAAAACCATCCCATTGAAGTTTTTCCGTGTTGTGCTATCCCCTTAAAGACCTTATGGCGGGGAATGCGGATGTTATGGCAAACTTTCAAACTGGTGGAATCAATAAAAGCAATGCCTGTGGGTTTCCCTTTTAATTGAGTCAGATAACTGCACAGTGGCACTAAAACGGAAGGCGCAACACTGACAAAACGGGTATAACTAAGCAGGGTTGGAAAATCGTTATGATGATATTTGCAAATATGCGCCAGATAAAAATGTTTGAAATCACGGTAATGCGACATATGAAAGAGGATCAGAATGGTCATGATTTCACTGGGATACATATAACCTTGTCTGCGGCGCAGGCGCTCCCCCTTATTGAAACAAAACTGCTCCCATTGAGGAATAAAAAAACGACAAAAGTCATCGGCATCGCAGAAAATTTCAACTAATTTGTTCATTGCCTGTTCCTCCCCAGAGCTGTTTTTGGTGTGCACCAAAACTTTGCTCTTGGAACAGGCACTTCGTCAATTCCTTATCCAGAATTCAGATACCGTCTCAGTCATTAAACTGCAAGCGGTATTTCTGCGTTAAATAATGTGCCTGATTTCATCACGCCATAGGCTAATCGTAAGAGTTTACGCATCACTGCACAAACACCGACTTTCCCCCCTTTATGGCGTGCTGTCAGCTGTTCCCACTGCTTTTTCACTACTTTATTGCAACTGATCGCTGCCAGCGCAGGCATATAAAGTGCTTTTCGCAGCTCGGCACTTCCCTGCTTCGAGAGATGAGCCCGCCCTTTTAGTTGTCCTGATTCATGTAATTTAGGATTAAGCCCAGCGTAAGCCACCACTTGCCCACTATGATGAAACCGTGAACCATCACCAATATAAGCCAGCAGTGTTGCGCTCAACCGTTCGCCAATACCGGGAATACTTTCCAGTAACCCCTTATTTTTCTTCAGCGAAGGCGAGTCATCAATGTGCTTTTTTATTTTCAATTCGGTGTCTTTGAGCTCTTGCTTTAGCAGGGTGATTATCTTTGCATGAGAATCACAAACAACTTCATCCGCCACGGAGAGGCGATTCTCTTCCGTCAAAAGCATTTCATTCAGCTTATTGCGATGGCGGACTAAAGCCAGTAATTGGCGTTCACAAAGCGGCGCGGGCTGCCATGCCGGAGGATGCTGACTGGCGCAATAACGTGCTATCAGTTTGGCATCAATTTTATCGGTTTTATTGCGGAGTAATTCCGCTTTACCAAAGGCATGGATTTGTACCGGATTGACAACACTGATAAGAAGCCCCTTATCCGAAAGATAAAGTGCAAGCGGATCCCCATAAACTCCTGTTGCTTCCATGCAAAAATGGTAATTTGAGGCGGGTTTAAGCCAATTAATGAAGGCGTCGAATCCCTTAAGGTCATTTGGAAAATGCTTCATT
This sequence comes from Xenorhabdus eapokensis, assembly GCF_001908105.1. The sequence goes on along the minus strand of NZ_MKGQ01000008.1, from coordinate 795 downwards.
TTGTAATGATTTTCGCCTGCCCAAACGGCGACATCAAATTTGTGTTTGGCGATATCAATACCGACTACGATGTTATCAGACATAAGGTTATCCTCTTTGTCAGAGACACAGGAGATATCGCCATGATTAGACTTATAAAATAGATGCTCGAGGCACAAGATACCGTTCAATCTTAAAGGCGATAAAGAAGAGGCTGTTGTGGTTTACTCTGAATTACGAACTCCATTGAATGACACATTTCAGGTTCAGGTTAATAATAACAAACTCACAACAGCATCCCTGATGATCAGTCAGGGGATTATCGCTCTGTAAAAGTGATAATCAAGATATAAGGTTAACGCGATGCTCAACTTTAACATCCTATAACATTGGCTTGTTGAAGCCAGTCGCGTTGACTTTTACCTTGTTGAAAATTGGCAAAAATACCCAACGTGTGAGAAAGCAGTTTTCTGGCAATTCGATTACTCAAATGCCACAAATCTCGTGCCCAGCACTTCTCGATAGCAAATTGTCCGGCGAGTTGACTAATCACGGTTTCAATTAAACGGCGTTTGGCGTTAATGGCCCTTCTCGTTTTTCTGGGGAGGGGATCATCCATATTGGCCCGCACCGGGGTAATCATTTCAATACCCTCTGCTTTCATTTCCTTTTTAAATTCAATGCCTAAATACCCTTTATCACCCAGCAAACAGCCTGTTATCGAGCCGATCACATCCCAGGCTGCTTCACGCTCACTGACATTGGCGGGCGTCAGTGTAAACCCGGTTACTACGCCGATTTCGTCTATCATGAGAT
>NZ_MKGQ01000079.1 GCF_001908105.1 Xenorhabdus eapokensis | reverse complement strand
TGCTCTTTAACAATCTGGAACAAGCTGAAAATTTGAAACAATCGATGTTGTTGAACGATAACATTGATGAGTCTCTCAAAAACTCCAGTCCGAAGACACCTTCGGGTTGTGAGGTTAAGCGACTAAGCGTACACGGTGGATGCCTAGGCAGTCAGAGGCGATGAAGGACGTGCTAATCTGCGAAAAGCGCCGGTGAGCTGATATGAAGCGTTATCAGCCGGCGATGTCCGAATGGGGAAACCCAGTGCAATCCGTTGCACTATCCTTATCTGAATTCATAGGGTAAGGAGGCGAACCGGGGGAACTGAAACATCTCAGTACCCCGAGGAAAAGAAATCAACCGAGATTCCCCCAGTAGCGGCGAGCGAACGGGGAGGAGCCCAGAGCCATCAGCGATAGCAGTGTCAGGAGAACGGTCTGGAAAGGCCGGCAGTAAAGGGTGAGAGCCCCGTATCCGAAGACACTGGTATTGTGAGCTCGAAGAGTAGGGCGGGACACGTGGTATCCTGTCTGAATATGGGGGGACCATCCTCCAAGGCTAAATACTCCTGACTGACCGATAGTGAACCAGTACCGTGAGGGAAAGGCGAAAAGAACCCCGGCGAGGGGAGTGAAAAAGAACCTGAAACCGTGTACGTACAAGCAGTGGGAGCCTTGATTTATCAGGGTGACTGCGTACCTTTTGTATAATGGGTCAGCGACTTATATTCTGTAGCAAGGTTAACCGCATAGGGGAGCCGCAGGGAAACCGAGTCTTAACTGGGCGTTAAGTTGCAGGGTATAGACCCGAAACCCGGTGATCTAGCCATGGGCAGGTTGAAGGTTGGGTAACACTAACTGGAGGACCGAACCGACTAATGTTGAAAAATTAGCGGATGACTTGTGGCTGGGGGTGAAAGGCCAATCAAACCGGGAGATAGCTGGTTCTCCCCGAAAGCTATTTAGGTAGCGCCTCGTGAATTCATCTTCGGGGGTAGAGCACTGTTTCGGCTAGGGGGTCATCCCGACTTACCAACCCGATGCAAACTGCGAATACCGAAGAATGTTATCACGGGAGACACACGGCGGGTGCTAACGTCCGTCGTGAAGAGGGAAACAACCCAGACCGCCAGCTAAGGTCCCCAAGTCATGGTTAAGTGGGAAACGAAGTGGGAAGGCTCAGACAGCCAGGATGTTGGCTTAGAAGCAGCCATCATTTAAAGAAAGCGTAATAGCTCACTGGTCGAGTCGGCCTGCGCGGAAGATGTAACGGGGCTAAACCATGCACCGAAGCTGCGGCAGCGACATTTAGGTGTTGTTGGGTAGGGGAGCGTTCTGTAAGCCGGCGAAGGTGAACTGTGAGGTTTGCTGGAGGTATCAGAAGTGCGAATGCTGACATAAGTAACGATAAAGCGGGTGAAAAACCCGCTCGCCGGAAGACCAAGGGTTCCTGTCCAACGTTAATCGGGGCAGGGTGAGTCGACCCCTAAGGCGAGGCTGAAAAGCGTAGTCGATGGGAAACAGGTTAATAGTCCTGTACTCGGTGTTACTGCGAAGGGGGGACGGAGAAGGCTATGTCATCCGGGCGACGGTCGTCCCGGTTTAAGCGTGTAGGCTGGCATCCCAGGGAAATCCGGGGTGCTTTAAGGCTGAGGCGTGATGACGAGGCACTACGGTGCTGAAGTGACAGATGCCCTGCTTCCAGGAAAAGCCTCTAAGCCTCAGGTAACATTGAATCGTACCCCAAACCGACACAGGTGGTCAGGTAGAGAATACTCAGGCGCTTGAGAGAACTCGGGTGAAGGAACTAGGCAAAATGGTGCCGTAACTTCGGGAGAAGGCACGCTGGCGTCAGGTGAAGGGACTTGCTCCCGGAGCCGAGGCCAGTCGCAGATACCAGCTGGCTGCAACTGTTTAATAAAAACACAGCACTGTGCAAACACGAAAGTGGACGTATACGGTGTGACGCCTGCCCGGTGCTGGAAGGTTAATTGATGGGGTTAGCCGCAAGGCGACGCTCTTGATCGAAGCCCCAGTAAACGGCGGCCGTAACTATAACGGTCCTAAGGTAGCGAAATTCCTTGTCGGGTAAGTTCCGACCTGCACGAATGGCGTAATGATGGCCAGGCTGTCTCCACCCGAGACTCAGTGAAATTGAACTCGCTGTGAAGATGCAGTGTACCCGCGGCAAGACGGAAAGACCCCGTGAACCTTTACTATAGCTTGACACTGAACCTTGAGCCTTGATGTGTAGGATAGGTGGGAGGCTGTGAAGTGTGGACGCCAGTCTGCATGGAGCCATCCTTGAAATACCACCCTTGAATGTTTGATGTTCTAACGTAGGCCCGTTATCCGGGTTGCGGACAGTGTCTGGTGGGTAGTTTGACTGGGGCGGTCTCCTCCCAAAGAGTAACGGAGGAGCACGAAGGTTAGCTAATCACGGTCGGACATCGTGAGGTTAGTGCAAAGGCATAAGCTAGCTTGACTGCGAGAGTGACGGCTCGAGCAGGTACGAAAGTAGGTCTTAGTGATCCGGTGGTTCTGAATGGAAGGGCCATCGCTCAACGGATAAAAGGTACTCCGGGGATAACAGGCTGATACCGCCCAAGAGTTCATATCGACGGCGGTGTTTGGCACCTCGATGTCGGCTCATCACATCCTGGGGCTGAAGTAGGTCCCAAGGGTATGGCTGTTCGCCATTTAAAGTGGTACGCGAGCTGGGTTTAGAACGTCGTGAGACAGTTCGGTCCCTATCTGCCGTGGGCGTTGGAAGATTGCAAGGGGCTGCTCCTAGTACGAGAGGACCGGAGTGGACGCACCACTGGTGTTCGGGTTGTCATGCCAATGGCACTGCCCGGTAGCTAAGTGCGGAAGAGATAACCGCTGAAAGCATCTAAGCGGGAAACTTGCCTTAAGATGAGTCTTCCCTTACTCCTTAGAGGGTACTGAAGGAGCGTTCGAGACGAGGACGTAGATAGGCTGGGTGTGTAAGCGTTGCGAGACGTTGAGCTAACCAGTACTAATGAACCGTGCGGCTTAACCTGACAACACCGAAGGTGTTTTGGGCATGAGAGAAGAGAAAGTTTCAGAGAGAGAAAACAGCTTGTTCGGGATTGAAAACAGGATTTGTCTGGCGGCAAGAGCGCGGTGGTCCCACCTGACCCCATGCCGAACTCAG
>NZ_MKGQ01000078.1 GCF_001908105.1 Xenorhabdus eapokensis | reverse complement strand
CAGTCCATTTTGGGATTTTTTTTGATTTGGCGATTAATCAGATCGCAAAAATTGGACTGAGTTCCCTCCAAGTGATCTACTATTTTGAAAGCTTATTTATACGCAAAAGGATATTGACAGAATTAATGATTACACAAAGAAATTAGATGGACGTATTATCTATGTGAAAAATAAACAAGGGCTTATCGATTTCTTAAATCAAAGGAAGGAAAAGAAAAGACTCATTAAGGAGATGGTGATTTTTAGTCATGGCATTATTAATTATGCTACTTTTCATTATGAGGGAGAGGATGTTGAGGAAGGGCTTTTTGGGTCAGAGGAAATTAAAAAGGTCTATGAATCGATATTTGATTTCGATGCTAAAATAACAACTTATGCTTGCCGAGCGGGTATTTCAGTTGATAATGGATACCCTGGCGATTTTACAGGAATACCAGATGCAGGACAGAATAAAAGCCCAGCACAACAAATGGCCAATTTATGGGACGTTGAGGTGAAAGCGTTTGAGAAACGTTCCTCTTATGTGGGAATTTATGGAACGACACAAGAAATTAAAGAGGCAAAAGAATATGGTAAAGTTATTGAGAAATATGAAGCAGAACGTAAAGTTTATAATTATGAATTAAGCAAAGGAAATAAAAATATTACACCGCCAGAAAAACCAAAGGATTATGATGTGATGAAAAAACGCAACATGGATGTAAAAACAAGAGATCTTAATGAAAAAGATGGTGGTGGTCCGATTGCACCAAATGGTTTTTGGCGATTACCTAAAACAGGTAATACTCCTACAGGGTTAAAAGAAGATCTACAAAGTTATAGACCTGTCGAGTGGAAAGCATGAAAGTATCCAAAAGAAAAATTTTCCTTTCAATAATTTTTTTTCTAATTTCATCAGTGGGTTATTATATGTATACTCAAAAGTATCAAATGGCTGTGCTTGTTCCATCATATGATGAAAATTCATCAGAATACCCTAATAAAAAAGTTTGGTTTGATGCAAGTGAGTGGTTGAAAACACCTCAATATATTAAAGTTAGTGACTTTTTCATTATTAATAAAAAGTTCACTCCTATTGATAATCTAGACACATTGAAAATGTTGAGCATAACAACAGTATTACAGGATGAAATCGATAACTCAAAAGAGTTTAGTGATCTTTCTGAATTGAAAAACATAGGTATGATGGATTTTTTAAATTTAATGAAAGATAAAATAAATTATGAATATATATATAGTGAATTTAATGAAGAGTCACTAAAACCACTTCAAGATTTTTTCTTGGTTAAATTTATTCATAAAGAAAAAAAGTATGAGTTATTTATAAGGAGAAGTATCTCTGATGGAGAATATGTATACGATCACTTTAATTCTATTTACAGAGAAAATGAATGGCATAAGAAAAATAAAGATATTATGACATACAGAGATTACCTTGAAGGGAAGGTTGATTCATATAAATAATAAATTTAAAAAAACTATAGTTGCTGGATTTTCAATACGATGAAAAATATATTTTACCGGCAGCTATAGTGATAACTATTATGATCGGAGATATCATAAATATGGCAATAGAACTTAATGAAGACCAATGGAATATGCTAAAAAAATACTCATTCAATGCTTATATTGATGAATTGGTAGTCCATTGTAATGAATCCTATCCCTATCTTGATATAAAATTGGGTAAAGATGGCTTAAGATCAGCACTGAAAAATGCCGTAGAAGCAGCCAAAAACGAAGGTTTTGATCAACGTGGTGCTATTCAGTTTTATATTGATATGCTTATTTTGTTTGGTGCAAAATTTCAGACTGATCCGCAATACACATGGATAAAAACAATCCTTGATAATAATTCCCATCTTGGGCAATTAGAAAAAACAAGTCTGCTTTATCATGAAGTCACTCGATATTTGAATGAAGTGCATGGCGAACAAGATAACCATCTGAAAGCCAGTATTCTTAAATTTCAAAATATCAATATTGAACACTTAAATGTTCAATGGATCACTTATGAAAGTAACGTCGATGTACTATTAAACTCTTTATTCCCGAAAAAATATCAATATATAAAACAGGATAGAATAAAAAAACTCATCCAATTTGGTATTGAAAAATCGAATCAATATGGCATAGAAAATGCCAATTACTCAGCATTTTTAACACTAATCATGTTTTTATTAGGGCATGAGTTCGAACAGGATATTTTCTTACCTCATTTAAATAAAAAATTGTTCAAACAATATTATTCTGATACTGATTCTCTAATCATGGAAATGGAAAAAACAGCCAAAGATTATCTGAAAAAGTTTCTTCAATAACATCAAAATATTTTAGTCAATTGTAGGGAGAGTAAATATGCCAAGTAAAGCCGTTATCCGGTTAAACGATAAAACCGATCATGGTGGTAAGGTCATCACTGCCATTGATGGTTATGTTTATCAAGGTGTTCCTGTCGCAGGCAAAGGTGATTTAGTTGTTTGCCCGAAATGTGAAGATACATTTCCAATAGTGGAAGGAAGTGAGACTTTAAAGTATCAGAATAAACAAATCGCCTTGGAAGGAATGCGTACAGCATGTGGTGCAAAACTGATTGCCAGCCAGAAAACATTCCTTGCTTAGACACTGACGCGCTATGCTTGTCTTCTCCGTATTACCGGGCTAATACATTAACCCGGTAATACGGAGATTGGAAAAAATATAACCGTTACTATCGATTATCTTTATATAACTGCACCAATTTTCACGGGATAACGGGGTAAATGACATATTTATTATATATTTCATTGCGTTACTCTATCCCATGTTATCCCAGCCTATCCCGTAACATCATGTAACTAATTTAAATCATTTAAAATTCAATAAATTACAACCTGCCAGAGAAAAATCTTTTTCGGGATAACTTCCACTGTCACAATATATCTTTATTTGTAATCACCTAATGTTACGGGATAGTGCGGGATAATACGGGATAAATAAAATATCTATAACTAACTGATATATTTTAAAATAAATCTTTTTTATCCCAATATCCCGTTATCCCAACGTTTTTTCCTCCTACGTGAGGTTAATCCTCATCCCTGAAAATCAACACCACAAATCGCCCCTGAGTGCCGTTTACTGAGATGGTTTTGCTGATAAAGCGGTCTTTCTCCGCTTTAACCAACATTCCGGCCTCTTCTAAGAGCCCATTCGGAATCTTTTTTGAACGTAATTGTTTTTCCTGTATTCTGTCCGCCCAAATAAGATAAGTGCCTATATAAGTGACCTGCTGGAATGAGAAAAACCT
>NZ_MKGQ01000077.1 GCF_001908105.1 Xenorhabdus eapokensis | reverse complement strand
TGAAAAACGTTTTTGGCGAGGTCAATGCCAATGACTTTAATCGCATTCATGAGATGTTCTCCCGAAATTCAGTGCATCGGAAAAAAAGATGGCACTATTAATGCTGAAAAAGGGGACGTCCATCACATCACTACACTGTTCCCGCGGACCGTGCTTTCCAGTCAGCGGTGGTCAGGGTATCGGCAATACGTTTAGCACGGATATACTCGGGTCCTTGCCACCATAAGGGGGTATTGCAGGGAATGGCTAACACGAAGGGCTGGTATCGGGACTCCAGCCAGACTCTTAGACGACGGTCACGGCCATAAACTTCATCCGCGGTCACCCAGCGACAGGGAACGCCGGCATCCAATGTTCGTTCCAGCATCTGCCGGGCTAACTGGGGTTTCGTTGCAATGTACTATGTCTACATTTTACTCAATTTTGTGGCGGTGAAAAGTTTTTAGAGGTTCCGATATATCTTGACAGGGAAAGATAGTGGATAAAAACCCTAAATAATATAATAAATTTGTTCATGACATGTTTTATTAATGTTTTTTTGTGTATTTTTTGTACAATGAATCAAAAATACTATTTTTTTATCTTTATTGCCATTGTAGGGATTGAAAAATATCTAATCTTAAACATAATAGGCTATTCAAAATTTTCTTCATAACTGTGTAAATGTAAAATATAGATTGATTATAAATAATCATATGAGGACTAACAAAACTCAAGAGGGTACATACTCTATTATTTATATTATAATGATGTTTAATTTATTATTTATGAAAAGCCAGAATAATAACCACACTAAATTTTTTGCTCTATCTTTGTCATATGAATTGATGAGTATTATTTAAAACTCTGTAGGGAGATAATGTTTAGATTAATGAAATTAATTATTTTTAAAATGGAGTAATATCATAATTAAATTATTATTGTTGTTGTTAAATGTTAAATGTTAAATGTTAAATGTTAAATGTTAAATGTTATTTAATAATACATCTGATTTTTTGATAAAAAATGCTTTAGTAAACAGACGAAAATATTGCTATTGGGAATGAAAAAGTGAATTATTAATTCTAATTGAATAAAGATCTATGTATACCATTGTTACTAAACTCGGATAGCAAGTAAGTAATATCGATAACAAAATAGTTTATTAAAGATTCACGCCCTCTAAAATAAAGAATTAAAATTATAACCATTTGTAATTACTTAAAGTTAGCAATATATGAAATTACCAACAAGCAGTTAGAGAAATAAATTTCCTTTTCTCATCCTTGTTCTTTTTAGAAGAAGGTTGTCAGCAAGAGCACCAACAGTATGATTTTAATTAATAAATTGTCTTAATAGTGGATGATAGTTACTGTAAATAGATTAAAAGTATTTCCCGAAAAGACCGAGGTGGAAAAATTTCTAATGAGTTATTCATGAGAGTACATATGTGTTTACTTCGAATATACTAATGTAGTACTCATTATGTGAATCCACCATTTAAATAAGGTAACAATAAAATGTCTACGAAGGTTTCAATTATATTACTTGCTATCGCAATGTTTGCTATCACCTTTGCTGTCAACATTCAGACCCCACTTTATAGCCAATATGCATCCATGAGTAATGTAGGGACAACTGCTGTGACTCTTGCCTTTGCTGCTTATGTATTAGGTTTGATGCCTACGCTATTATTCTTAGGAGGTTTATCCGATAGGGTTGGGAGGCGACTTCCTATTTCTATTGCATTATTTTTAACAATAGTAGCAACATTTTTACTTATTCTTTATCCAGGCTGGGGAAGTTTGTTTATTTCACGGTTATTGCTTGGGATCGGTACAGGGTTAGCGACCACATCAGGTACAGCATATATGACAGAACTGATGGGAGAAGCTAAGGCAGATAAAGCTGCTCTTCTCGTCACATCAATGACCTCACTTGGTTTCGGTAGTGGTGCATTAGCAACCAGTATTAGTTTAAAATTTCAGGGAACTACATTCACTCCATATAGTTATGAAGCTTTCATTGCATTTGCCCCCGTACTGGCAATCATCACCCTAATGATGTCCAAAGCGTATACCCGTAAAAATGTCTCAATGCTCAGACTGCCGACATTCCCAGCAGGGACTTGGATTTACGGTATAGCCATTGCTATTGCATGGTCAACTACTGGCATGATTATTGGAGTAATACCTCTCGAACTTGAGAGATTGGCACTGAGTGATTGGACCGGGATGACAGTTTTTTTGGCTGTATTCGTGGGTTTTTTAAGTCAACCTCTTGCCAGATGTTTATCTAACGAAAGTTCATTGCGAATCGGATTCATTTTAACTTTCCTAGGTTTTGTGGTGATTGTTATTGGCGTTAATTACGTATCTCCCAGTTTGATCTTAATAGGTACTGCATTAACCAGCGCATCTAGCTATGGATTTATTTATCTTGCAGCGTTGTTTTTATTTTCATCTAAGGACCCTCACAACCGCGCTCGTTCAGTCGCTGGGATGTTCATATATGCCTACGTTGGTTTTTCTCTACCTGTAATTGGCAGTGGTGTTATTGCTGATTTGTTTGGGAATGAAAAAGCACTGGAGATATTTCTCTTATTCCAGATCATAGCAATTATATGTTCACTAATAACATGGAGGATATTCGCAAAAATTCGAAAATTACATTGAGTTAGTCAATTTAAATAATTTCACTATAGGAAATATTATCAAATGAATAATATTAGGTTACTGATCTCTCAGAGAACGCTGTCAGAAAAAGGTACAGGTTGGCATAAAGAGGTATTTGATAATTTAAGAAATAAACTCAATGACCCTGATTTTCCATGTGTTTTTTCAAAACGTGCATTTAGGAAAGAATTGTTGATGTTTATTTTTGTTGAAAATAATTCAAATGAGGAGTTAAATCATTTAATTGAAGCGCTCAAAGAATTCATAGCCATTGAGAGAAAATGGAATAAAGAAATTGATACTGCTTATCCACTGGTTGTTGCATTCTCCAAAGACGCAATTTCTGCCAACAACATAGAGGGTTATCACAATTACGGTTGGAGTATTTTGCAAAAGCTTCATGATAATGATGTCGCCCCTTGGCCTGAAAATGTTGGAATAGATCCTGATGCAGAAGGCTGGTCAATGTGTTTTGACGGTATGCAGTTATTTATCAATATGAGCACGCCAGAAAATAAAAAAAGGCGTAGTAGAAACTTAGGAGGCCATTTAATCTTTATTATTAATCCACGGGAACGATTCGATGTAATTGCGGGAGAAAATCTTATTGGTAGAAAAATCCGTAATAATATTAGAAAACGAGTTGCAAACTATGATGGCATGGAGCGTGCTAGACAACTTGGTTCTTATGCAACTGGGGCACTGGAATGGTGGCAATATGGTTTAAATAAGATTTCATAATAGCGCTACACTCCTTTTTTTCATGCCCGGTTTTTGATGTGATGAATATGATCCCAAAAATTCATCGACATCTTTGAGCAAC
>NZ_MKGQ01000076.1 GCF_001908105.1 Xenorhabdus eapokensis | reverse complement strand
TTAGTGTGCGTTGAAGAATTTATGACCGCCTTTTCATCAGGGCAACAACCGGGAGTGAGAAAAATGAGTGTATCGTTATTATGAAAGCTTATTTAAATACTCGCCATTGGTCATTAGTTCATAGAGTTCAAAGTACGTTAAATCGTTTTCTATCCAGTGCTGATGGAAAAATAAAGTTAATTCATTGCCCAGATGAAGAGGTAATAGGGGGCATTGACCCAATTAAAATAATTCAAAGCTCAGAGCATATTTGGAATTTGATGAAAAATTTGAATAATTACTTTCCGGTTACACATGATACTTATTTGAAACTTTATCAATTATCTCAACCTGATTTATCTCGCCATTATCAAACGATTTTGTTTGATGAAGCCCAAGATGCCAATCCTGTCACTCATGCGATTGTTTTGAATCAGCATACAAATGTAGTTTTAGTTGGCGATAAGCATCAACAAATTTACCGTTTTCGAGGAGCAGATAATGCACTGAATGCGCCACAATTAGCCGATGCTGATCGCTTATGGCTAACAAATAGCTTTCGTTTTGGTCCACATGTTGCTGGAATAGCGAATGCGTTACTTGCCTTGGATGGTGAAACTCACCAGGTTATTGGGTTAGGAGAAGAAGATGAAGTTTTGTCACCACAACAATTTGATGTGCCTCATAAAGCAGTACTGAGCCGAACGGTGGCAGGTGTAATTGATACAGCACTAGGAGCAGCAAAAGAAAAAAGATCAGTATATTGGGTTGGAGGAATTGAAGCTTATCGAACTGAAGAACTGGAAGATTTGTATTGGTTCTCGGTAGATATGCCACAGAAAGTACAACAGCCTCGTTTAATGCGGGATTACAAAGATTATGATGAATATTGTCGAATAGCCAGAGCTACACAAGATGTTGAAATGATGCAATCTATCAACCTGTTAGAACGATATTTTCCGTTACCTCAAAATTTAGAAATAATGCGTAAATTTGCAATAACTAATGAAAGTAAAGCAAATATAACAGTTTCAACGGCGCATAGAGCTAAGGGATTAGAGTGGGAATTTGTTGAATTAAATAATGACTTTCCTGATTTATTCGATCCTAAGCAGACAGAACTAACTAGGAGAGATGAAGTAAATTTACTTTATGTTGCTGCAACCCGTGCTCGTAAAAAACTTATGATTAATAACATTATTCAAAGTGTACTTGCTAATGAAAATAATTCAACAGATCAGAGTGTATATAATGTTTTACCAAAATTACCGGAAGGCTTATGCGAAGATGTTTAAAAGATAGTTAAATTATCATATCAGTTTCGGTGTTTCGGGGGGAAACAAATCTAAAAGCGAGGCCCTCATTGCACCAAGTGGTTAATTACCGGAAGGTTTATATGAAGATATTTAAAAAGTGGTTAGATCGTAATAGTAGTTTCGGTGTTTCGGGGGGAAACAAATCTAAAAACGAGGCTCTCATTGCACCAGATGGTTATTTTCTACCCAAAAAATCATGTGACTTGTTCAATACTACATTACGTAAGAATTGCGTACAGCAACTTTGGGAAAATGCTTCTTTATCAAAAGCACAATATCAAGAATTTTTTTTATTCCCTCTTCAGCATTGTGCAGAGCGGATTCAGAACTTACCAGCTTTTAATCAGGGAACTTTTGCTCAGGAAGGAGGGTTGCTCGATCTTACATTGCTTACCATGGTTTACTCAATCAGATTATCAAAAAAGAAATTATTGCCAACTGGAGCATTACCGGAAGAACAATCTAGCCAAAGCAGCGCTTGGAACGCGGTAGTCTTTTATGCATCAATGTTTCATTGGTTGCCTTTGATGGGACAATTTGATGGGGAATATATAGATCAAAAGTGCTGGATACCTGGAGTAGTGACACCAAATAAAGCCTATCGCTTCCGATCCAAACCTAATAGTCCAAATTTAGAGGAATTGCGTTCTGTTTCAGGTGCGTTAATGAGCTATACATTGTTACCAGAAAAATCTATTTATTGGTTGAGTGAAACTCCTATGGCACTACAAGCTTTAATGCATTGTATGGTAGGAAAATGGGAAGGCGGAAGAGATGTTAGTAATTTGATAGATGAAGCTGTAAATAAGTTACCAAATATTAGTGAAGACTTCCTAAAGTTAAAGGGAGAGCCAAATGATGCTATAGAAAAAAATATTGGTAATCCTGTTTTAGAACCAATTGAAAATATTATCACTACACCTCCAACCCAACCTGTAATACACACACATAGTGATGCGAACGAAACTCAGGAAGAAACACAGAGTTTAGACATAGTGTCATTACAAAGTGCATTTAATGAAACTATGCCCCAGAAAGAGGAGCTATCAGAAACTGCTTCTGTAGTGAACACAAAAGAAGATATTAGTGATGATTTAAAAACAGTGATGTCACTTTTAGATATAAAAGAAGAAGTAGCAGTACAAGATAACTGTGTCGATAGTGCACCATCAAATAGCTTGAAAAATCAACATCTTGAATACAAAGTACCCTATAGTGAAAGTAAAATCAGAAATAATTTACTCAATGACAATAAATCAGTTGAAATTATAGAAGAAAATGTGTTTCTTAAAGGGACTGAGGAAAAGGATACAGAGGAAGCATACATAAGGATGAACGGGCAAGAACAAGAAAAAAATGAACCATTGAAGATCAAATTTTGGCAATGGCTTAAACAAGGGTTGCAGACTGAAAAAATTGAGTGCAATACTGCTAGTGCAAAAGTACATTGTGTTGCAGGGTTCTTATTTTTACAGACTCCAGCGATCTTTTTTCTTTTTTTGCGTCAACACCCAGAATTAGAAATCGATCATAAGCAATTATTATCTGTATTCGAGTCATTGAATGTGCATCGAATCGAAAAGAAGGGAAACAAAAGAAAACGTCATTATACATGCAAAATATACCCAGTTCCTGTTACAGAGGAATCACGTAAAAATAATAAATTTATACGTGCTAGCGGATATTTAGTAAAAATGAGTTTAATTTTTTCTAAATGCCCCCCTTCAGATAGTCTCTTCGTCGATTTTTCCTCAGAATGATACTAAGAAAACTATTGAACAAAAAAGAGTATGAAAGTGTCCCTTATGAAAAAACAAATGTCTTTGGTGCAAGAAAAAGATGATCCTATTTGGTATGAACTATTGGATGAATATTTTTACTCGAAGGTTTTGCGCCCTGATACAGAAAAAACATATCGTAAGATGGTTAGACTATTTCTTAATTATTTAAGGGGAATAGAAAATATACAAATAAATCCAGAGGAAGTAACTCATAAACATGTTTTACGTTGGCGTAGACATGAATTAAATGTTAGAGGTGTAGTTGAAAGGACTTGGAATACAAAAGCTAGACATATGCAAGTACTATATAGCTTTTGGATAAAAAAAGGTTTGTTAGCTGAAACAAATAAAGGTAACCCATTTTTTGATAGTCAGGTTGAACCAGGGATAAAAAGGAAAAAAGTTTTTACAGAAGCACAGCTTCGTACCATGTATCGTGTTTTTGAGAGGTTTACGCAACTAGAGAAGGAAATATCAGCACAGCAATCTACTTATCGCTGTTGTGCATTATACCCGACACGATTTTGGATTGTTGTAATGGAAACATTTCGATTAAATAAGCTTTCAAAATAGTAGATCACTTGGAGGGAACTCAGTCCAATTTTTGCGATCTGATTAATCGCCAAATCAAAAAAAATCCCAAAATGGACTG
>NZ_MKGQ01000075.1 GCF_001908105.1 Xenorhabdus eapokensis | reverse complement strand
TGTTAAAGAGCGTTGGCAACCGGACATCTCTTCCGGGTTGCGAGGCTGCGTATCTTACGCTTTTTGCCTCCGGAGTCAAGCGATTATTTTCGCCTTTCTCCGCTGCCGTCGCGGCGTGTCTCAGCACATCGTCGGTCAGTGGTGGCGCATTATAGGGAGTTTTACGGATGTGACAATAGTTTTTTTTGATTTTTTTTCTGTTCGTGTTTTTTTTCAACAAAACCAACAATATTGTACTTTTTTTGCTCCAATATTGCTGATTTAGCCAACAATCTTTGAATCAATGTTTCACATAATCATTATTGGTACGATTGACGACCGTAACACTCAACCAGTCTTAAAAGTACTTGATTGACTCATTAGTAGCCAAAAAATAGTTTTAGTTTAATGTATTAGGATAATATGTAATCACGAATTATCATTAAAAAATAAACAGGATATCTAATGGTCAAATCCGCACGCAGTATGTCGGGGTTGCCTTGGATTGCGGCGATAGCTTTTTTTATGCAGTCTTTGGATGCCACAATTCTTAACACTGCACTACCGGCGATTGCAAAAAGTCTTAATCACTCTCCGCTGGCAATGCAACCCGCCATTGTCAGTTATGCCTTAACTGTAGCGATGCTAATTCCCGTAAGCGGTTGGCTTGCTGATAGGTTTGGCACTCGTACGGTATTCATTTATGCTGTTTCCTTCTTTTCTTTAGGCTCGCTTGCTTGTGCACTGTCACACAACCTCTCTTTTTTAGTTATATCCCGCATTATGCAAGGTATAGGAGGGGCAATGATGATGCCTGTTGCTCGCCTGACTTTGCTAAGAACATATCCACGTAGCGAATTGCTACCTATTTTGAATTTTGTCACCATGCCAGGATTATTGGGTCCGATTTTGGGTCCAATGCTTGGCGGATTGTTAGTGACTTATGCAACATGGCATTGGATCTTTATCATCAATATTCCCATTGGCTTATTAGGTATCATTTATGCCAAAAAGAATATGCCTAATTTAACTATGCCCAAATGCCCTTTCGATTTTATGGGATTCATGCTGTTTAGTACGGGCTTGGTAATGATTTCGGTCAGCTTTGATTTATTTGGGGATCACTCATTCTCTGGCTATATTCCTCCCGTTTTATTTTCTGGCGGTATCATTATGCTATTGGGGTATATCTTCCATGCTAAAAGACACTCAAATCCCCTCATTAACCTCCAGTTGTTCCAAACACGCACATTTTCAATTGGCATTGCCAGTAATATTGCTACTCGGCTAAGTACTGGCTCGCTTTCATTTATTATTCCTTTGATGCTACAAGTAGGGTTTGGCTTTTCAGCAGTCATTGCTGGCATAATGATGGCACCGAATGCGATTGGCTCAATTTTAGCCAAATCTTTTGTGACCAATATATTGACCCGCTTTGGATATCGAAACACTCTCATTTGGGTCACGATCATTATTGGTGTAATGATTTCACAATTTTCGCTACAGACACCGGAACTCCCCATCGTATTTTTGATAATCCCTCTTTTTATATTGGGAATGGTAATGTCCACACAGTTCACAGCAATGAATACAATCACCTTAGGTGATCTGAATGATAATAATGCAAGTGCCGGTAACAGTCTGCTGGCAGTCACTCAGCAGTTATCCATTAGTTTTGGGGTGACTGTCAGTGCGGCAGTCCTGAGATTTTATGAGTCAATGAGCGATGGTTCTACGGTGGAACACTTTCACTATACATTTATCACAATAGGTACGATTACTTTGGCTTCCGCTTTTATTTTTTTACTTTTAAATAAAGAGGATGGCAGCAATTTAGTTAAGAAAAAGCAACCTAAAAAATGATATTATCAACGCTGACCTACAGAATCTTGCTTCCTGCAAAAACTGCTTCGGGAATTTCAGGTAATTGGTCACTAACGACTTCGGAATAAAAAGAACTATCACTGGTAGTAACCAACATACCAATGGTTTTGGTTTGCTTGACTTTCAAGCTTCTTGCCAAAGCAGACGGCGCATAATTCAATTCCTCAATCGCGGCATTGACTTTCTTTTTCACGTTTTCACTGACATAACGATTGCCATTCATCACATGAGAAACAGTTGATGTCGATACGCCCGCCAGACGAGCAACATCCTTCATGGTAGTCACGGTTAATCCTGTTCAGACAGAAATGCATCAATTTCACTTCGCCACGGAACCGCAGGCTGCGCTCCCTGACGTGTAACTGCAATCGCCGCCGCAGCATGAGCAAAGCGGATCGCCGACAGTATCTCTTTTCCTTCCAGCAATCCCGTAACCAAAGCGCCATTAAAGGTATCCCCCGCAGCAATGGTATCGATCGTTTTTACTTTAAATCCGGGAACAATTTTACCTGCTTTGCCTTTTTCACTCAGCCATACACCCCGACTACCCAATGTGATAATGATCGTTTCTATGCCTTTATTATGTAAGGCTTGAGCTGCTTTTTCCGCTCCAGCATCATCTTTTACAGCAATACCAGTTAAATACTCTGCTTCTGTTTCATTCGGTGTAATGATATCTACCAGCGAAAGCAATCGATCCGGAATTTTCTGTGCGGGTGCTGGATTCAAGATCACTTTGACACGATGTTTCCTGGCCGTTTCAGCCGCAAGTTGCACTGTTTCCAGTGGAGTTTCAAGCTGCAATAATAATGCATTTGCATCTTTGACTACTTGGTCATGACGAAGGAAATAATCAGGGGTAAGCCTGCCATTCGCCCCTGCATTAATACCAATAACATTTTCACCCTGCCGATTGACAAAAATCAGAGCAACGCCCGTTGTTTCTCCTTCAATAACCTCAATTGAGGCAGTATTGATATTATCTTTCACCAACTGTTGGCAAACACGTGTGCCAACGTCATCTTGGCCAACGCAAGCAATAAATGTAATGTCAGCACCACAACGACCAGCAGCAACAGCCTGGTTTGCTCCTTTTCCTCCAAAGGCAACCTTATACCGTTCTCCTCTCACTGTTTCTCCTGGTTGGGGAAAAGAATTGAGATTCAAGATGTGATCTACATTGATGCTACCCATCACCACCAGTTTTGCCATACTCATTACATTTATTCCTGTATAAAAATAATACAGTCATAAAAACTAATGACTGCATGAATAATGTTGATTATTTCTTAACAACTAATCACAGTTTAACCGGAATGATGACATCAACTTTTTCACCTTTTAACACTTTGTCCGATCATAATCAGCGGGTTGACTAGCCAACATATTGAATTTATGCTTTTGACTGCCTGACCAAAACTTTCACCACGTTCACGCGCATCTGAAGTTACTGAAATACCTTCCAATTGAATGACTTTGACATCATTACCTAATTTCCCAGCGATAAAATCAGCGGCCATTTTGGCACCTAAACGGCTGTCAGGAGCAATATAGCTGATAACGTTGCCCTTATACGCTAGGTCAAGAGTAATAACCGGAATATTCGCCTTATTTGCCACGATCACTGCATTGCCAACAGCATCTGAGTCGGTTGGGTTAATTAACAACAATTTTATGCTACGAACTGTCAAATCCTGTACATTGACCAACAACATCAAAGACAGATAACAAATCGAGTGTTCCCTGGGTTAGCGCTAAATCAATTGTTTGGGTAAAAGACGGGATAGATAACCCCGCATCACTAATCGCAATCTGATCAGTATGCCCTAAACGAGAAATAACGGCTGAAATATCAGAATGTAATAAAACGCCTTTTTTCATTTTTATAAGTCTCTTAGCGAAACGTTTCGCTAAGGGATCATCATATAAAGCTAACTATTAAAGACAACATGATTAATATGAAAATGTGATCATCATAAAAACGTTTAAAAAGAAGATAATTAGAATAAAAACACTAATTTATTGAATATATTAAGCTGAATCGATTTTTTAAAACACACTATTGAAGCTCAATAAATTATCATCAAAATCTTTGCATAAAATGAATTTTATCTAGGGTCTGTTGATGTTTTAAGGTCATAATTCATTCAACCCACATGGGCAACCAGACAATGATAAACGCCAGAGCCAACATACTGGCGTAATTCCGTTCAAGCTTATCGTATCTTGTTGCTATTGCACGAAAATGTT
>NZ_MKGQ01000074.1 GCF_001908105.1 Xenorhabdus eapokensis | reverse complement strand
GTTTTATCACCTGGACTCAGGAAACCATGGAATATGAGATCAATACATTATTAGCTGGTTATGGTGACCAATTTGCAATTAATTTCTCTTGAGGACTTATTTATGAAAATATAAATACAGAAAAAGAACGTTGGAGTTCAGTTAAAACTTTTCCCTTCCCTTATGACATTGAGGAAACTAATATCTATGATATGCAGGTAAAATGTATTAGAGCGGATAATGAAAATATAGGAGGAGAACGGATATATATTCTTTTAGTATTGACTGGTAAAAACAATCCTAAAATAAAAGTGTCATTATTTGATAATCCCAATATCGAAGATGATAGCCCAAATACAGTATTGGTTCTTGCTGATAAGGAACGTTTATATAATAAAACACAAAGAGATTGCACTAACCTGATACTAACAGGTAATACTCCAGAAACAGCAGCTATAGATTATATTGTGTATAATCATAAATATCAAAGAAAGCACTTTGTATATAATAGATATACATTTAATGATGGAGAATTCACAATAAAAAACTATGATGATATAGATGGTGATTTTGAAAGTGACATTATTAAAATAGATGGATTAGCTATCATAGATGCCCGTGAAAAGTTAGAAGGAAAAATGAGAGCATACTGTAGGGTTTCTACAAAAGATTTTCATCAGTATATAGTTTCATTGAATCTAGATAAAGAAAATGTATCTATAAGTAAAATCTTCTCTAATCAATCAATAGATGAAAATATAAATGTAAATAAAAAAGAAATCGTAAATTTCAAACCGTTATTATATGGAAATACACACACAAGTATATTTATTAAATATAATCCTGAAAAAAGTGCTAGTATAGGTAAATCTAAACTATATCATATAAAAGAATGCGAGGAATCACCTAGTGGCTGGAGTAATCCAGCCATGATTAACCAAAGTGTCATGGAGTACAACCCTATTTCTAATAAATCAGGTGAAATGAGTGTTTTTCTTGTTGACATAAATTCTGATGATAATTTTTATATTCGTTCAATGTGGTCAAATGATAATGACCAATGGATCAATTTTGATATAACACCAGGAAGAAAGAAAGTTATAAAAGAGTTATCTGTTTATAGCTCAGAAATTAGTGTGAAAGATAAATTTGGGATCCTATTAATTAATGAACCTGTAGAGATATCATCCTCAGCCCAAACTAAGCTAATTATTAATGGTAATACGTATTTCGTTGGAAAAGACCAGAAAATATCAATCAAAACGAATATGCGAGGCATTTTTACAATTACACAACCCACTGAAAACTTAGGCGTAACAACACTGTCATTTACACTGCCTCAACGTGATCCTTCCCCTGTCGCAATTCGCCAATATGCTGATGTAAAAGATCGGCTATCTAAGTTGACGGCTCAAGAGTTAAAAGAAGCCAAGGATAGTAAAGGAAATCTTCTCGTACCTGATCTTTCTACAGATAGCGCAGAAAGTATAGTGAGCAGCGTTAAAAAATGTATGGAAATAGCGGATACCGCACCTAATCTACGACGTACATTGAAAAAAGAACCTCACGTTGGAAAATATCTAACTGAAACATTACTTCAATTAGAGACATTACAGCTGCCTAAGCAATATCAATCATGGGTGCTTGATTTAAGTAACAACACGCCTATTTATAGTGAATTGAATAAAGACATGCTTCAAAAGGAAAGAGATAATTTATTGAGTCTTAACCTAATAGAATGGTTTGGTAGTATAGGGGATTTTATTAAAAATGCAATAAATAAAGTCATAGATGTTGTAAAAATTATAGTGCATTCCACTATCGAGGGGTTTTATGCCATAATCCATTTTGTTGAGGATGGCATTGAAAAAATTTTCAAAGCAGTAATAAAAGTGGCTCTTGATGCTATGAATATAGCATCTGTAATATTTAATTATATCAAACTAACAGTTGATAGACTCATTGAATGGATTGGGTTTGTTTTTGATTGGGATGATATACTTAGGACTAAGGAGGCTATTTCTCATATTCTATCTCTACAAAAAGAATTTTTTACAAAAGCTACTGCAAAAATAAAGCGTACTGTTGATAATGAATTGTGTCGTACCAAAAACGAGGTTAACAATATTTTCGATAATCTTATTAATACATATAAAGGTAAAAATATTAATGATGGTTATAATCAAGTTCAATCACTTAAAAATAGTCTCTCTCCTAAAGGTATGGATAAGGCTTTGGCCAATAATCCCTTACTCGATTATCTCTATAACCCAAGTAGTTATAATGAATTATCGAAATCATTAAATGCACTTCAGTCCCGGTTTATTTCTATTGACGACGATAATAGCCAAATAGAACACGTTAGAGAGACGATAGATAAATATTCTGATGATTTTAAAAATTCTGATGATATGAACGCTTTTAATGTTCTATTTAATGACATTCAAAATACTGAGTCATTCCTTTCAAAAATGATAGTAAATATACTTGGAATTTTAAAAAAACTAACGAGCCTAGCAATAAACAGCTTAACTAAGCTAGTTGACTCAATAATAGTATTCGTTGAAACTGCAATTTCTAAACTTTATACTATAATGAATGAACCATTATATATTCCTTTTATATCAGAGATATTCAAGTTTATTACAAAATCCGAAAAAGATCCAAGTATTAATGATTTTCTGTCACTGCTTATCTCTATCCCAGTAACCATATTATCAAAATTAATTTTAAATAAAAGTCTGTTTCTGGATAAAGAAAGTGTCTTGCAGTTTAAAAATGAAACTAATATAACTAACTTATTGGAAATAGTAAATTCAACATACAATGACTCTGTGTTTCCAATACAAAATACAGGAAAAGTAAAGCGTAAAAAAATAAGCACGACCAACAGTTCAGGCAGCACAATCGCACTTAAATGGATTAGCGCAATTTGCACTTTACTTTCAGGAACTTGCGAAGGCTTACGTGCAGGATTATTGATGGCGAAAAGTTTCTATCCTGAGAATACTATACTCGCCAAAATAAAGAAAGTAATAAACTGTTTTGTTATAGGAATAACTTCCATTAATATTTGTTGTCAGTTCTTTTTAGGCTCTCTAGATACTTATTCAGTTATATTTATTGGAATTTCTTTTTTGATGTTATTGTTGTCAATTGCTTATACTGTCGCTTCTTTTTTTGAAGATGAAGTTTATGATATACCTTTTATAGTGATAAGTGTTATATTAGGCTTGTTTATATTACTTCTTACTATCCTTTTCTGGAGTCAATTAAGTAAGTTAGATATAGCATTATCACTCCTATTTGCAACATGGCAAATATGTGATGGAACTGTTTTGCTGAAAGTCGCTGTGCCTGTATTGGTTGCTTCGGTAGCTATTCAGTTTATTTTAGGGGTAACTGCTGGTGCCATTAAAGTAGTTAAAATAGTTAAATAACCTGAATTCTGGATAGGCTATTTTTTGCCCATCCCCCGATAGGCTTCAAAGTTGATGAGGAAAAAAATGGGTGCTCAGTTAGCGCTAAGATTTTAATACTCTTTCGCCGTGTTCCCTGAGCTCCCCATCTGGCCCTACATACTTATAGAGAGCCTGTCTGCTGATAGTATTCACCAAGTGTTTTAAGCTTCGACCAAGCCTGTCAAGCTTCCATACCATTAACACATCGCCAGGCCTGAGGGCTTTTAAACAGGCATCCAATCCAGGACGTTTGTCTGACTTCCCAGATATTTCATCCTGATAAATGTTTTCTTTATTAACTCCGACAGCAAGTAAAGCATCCAGTTGGAGATCCTGCACCTGACTTCCATCAGATTTGGAGACACGGGTATACCCAAATAGATAGAGCTTAAACGCCGCGCTGATCCAGAAAGCAAACTCAAAAGCAATATCCCGATGCGCATAAGTTCCGCCATATCTGCCCGCTTTCGAGATGATCCCGATTGCATTGGTGGTTGTGATCCAGCGTTTTGGCGTGAGAAAGAAACTGTTTGCGCCCGCTTCATGTAAACGAAGGTTTAAATGACAGTCTTGTTTTAGCCTAAATACGGATGGAAAGATGTAATATTAATATAAACTGTATATAAATCACGCGATGCTCGACTTTAACATCCTATGACGTTGGCTTGTTGAAGCCAGTCGCGTTGACTTTTACCTTGTTGAAAATTGGCAAAAATACCCAACGTGTGAGAAAGCAGTTTTCTGGCAATTCGATTACTC
>NZ_MKGQ01000073.1 GCF_001908105.1 Xenorhabdus eapokensis | reverse complement strand
CTGCCAAAGCTTCCACACGGCGCCGTGATAGTGATGGACAATGCGCCTTTCCATAAACGGAATGATACGGCACAAGCGATAGCAGACAGCAGATGTCAACGGGAATGGCTTCCCGCTTATAGTCCGGATTTGAACCCAATAGAACACAAATGGGGAGGAGCAAAAGCGATCAGGAGGCAAAAAAGATGTTCAGTTGATGAGCTATTTACGGAGCATATTGAATATGTCAAATTATGATGATTCTGCTATACTTTCCATCCCTGATCCATCGTGAAATTGTTTTACGGTTCACACCGACATGTTTTGCATACTTACTAATGGTCATAGTAGACATGGGACATACTCCATTTTAAATGGGACATTGGTGGGACATTTTTACGTGGATGTCCCCAATTTCGGGGACACAAATGGGACACAAAATACACACCAAAAATCACATAATTAGTTGATTAAAAAACAGTTATATAAAATATTTTCAATGGGACATGGGACACAAATTCAAAAGTTCAAAACTAGTGAAATAACGCGACGCGCAATGCCCATGATTTATAAGGGTTTTTAGAAGGACCCGAAAGTTACGCGGCGTTACTATCACCACCTGAATGCCTGTCTTTGCCGTTCCCGTTCTTCCTCAACCTTGCGCTTTTCCTCTTCCTCTTGCCGTTGACGCTCTGCAATGCTTTCCGGTGAGTGAGGATTGTTACGGCGCATAAAGTCACCCGTCCGTTGGATTAATGCCTGTATCTCGTCCTCTGTCATGGGTTCGATATATTTTTCCAGCTTCTCACTTGCTGCCCGTAATGATGCCTGATACCCGTTCGCATCATTGGTCCTCAAGCTGTAATTGAATGCTTCCTGATTCTTGTCTTCATCATCTAACAGTTCCCAACCTGAACAAACTGCCTCCATCTTGCGTGTGGTGTATCGGCTAAGGTAACGGTAACTTTCCCTGAGCTTTACGATTGCAGACTGATACGGCGTGTGATTGTCGATAAGACGCAACGCATAAACAGGATTGTTCTTTGCCTCCTGGCTGCTGGCTATCCAGTGGGCGTTACTGTGCGTGTCAGTGGTGTTATCTTCCTGTGGTTCTGAAACACCCGATGAGTACCAAGAAGCATAACGCCCGGTATAACCACGGGCACGATTGGTATCAGGGCGTAAATGGCTAAAGGCGTATAAATCAGGCTTCATACTGCCCCCGTTAGCGATTATTGTAATTCGGCTGCGTGATACCCGTTTTGGCGTAGGTTGCTTTGAGCTTCTCGCCAGCTTTTGTTACTACGTCCTGATACTCTTTATCTGCTTTTTTGCGTGCTGTAATGTTATCCGGTGTGTTCGGGTCGCTTTCGTTCATGGCTTGACGGGTTTTCTCTATCATCGCCTGAATTTCGGCTTCCGTCATCGGCTCTTTCATCTTTTTCAGGGCATTGACAGCATGATGTTTTGCTTGGTTGTAGCCGTTAGCATCACCGTTATTAACCGCAAATGTCATGGCTTTGAAGGCTTTTTCTTCATCATCCAGAAACTCCCATGACGGATCGTGCTCTTCCATATACTTACTGGTGAACTTTGACAGGGCTTCCGGTTCATCCTGTAACTTCGCTCTAATCTTTTTTGAGGACAGATCAGTTTCACGTAATAGCTTAACCGCCAGTACTGGGCTGTTTTGGGCTTCTTCCGATACAGCGACATTGTGCCCCCTGCTGTGCTTTTTGATAGGTGCGGGCTGGTTGTCTTGCTCAGTGATGAGATCCGTAGCAAGTTCCTGTGCCGGCTCGGTCGTGTAGTGTCCAGAATCATCATCAGCCCGCGCTGACAGGTGACTAAAGTTGTATTGTGGGTCTTTGTTCTGTTTGTGAGCTGCTTTACGTTTGAAGCGGCCTAATCCCAATAAATTCGACATAGTGTAATTTGCCATTTGTTATCTTCCTGTCTGTGATAAAGCCTTGTCTACTAATTTGCGAGCCACTTCGTGAAGCGTGGGTTTAATGCCGAGTTCTGAGCGGCTGTATTCGTCCTGCTGTATCTTTCGTAGCGCGTCCATCTGCTGACGAGTCAGTAAAATAGCTTTGTTATCGATTTTCATACCCATACCTCAATAGCTGATAATTTATACAGCTATATTATTGCAATATATGCAACAATCAAACTAATGATGCAAATAATGAAATAATATAAATTACACAAATTACGGACACGCAAGGAACGGCAGAGCTACTTAACCTGCTGTTTGGTAAGGTTTAATGAAAGGGGATCAAGGAGTGGGTGATCAATATGGGGCTTATTCTTCACGGGGTAAAGCCCCCTGTTATGATGCTGGAAACATGAGAACAGGATACTGACAAATCTTTGCGTTTTGATGCGGAAATCTAGCCTTCCCCCTTACGGCGCAAGGGGGGAAGAAAAAGTATCCTACGATTTTGATATCTTATTTAGCCTACTGCGTAGATCTGCGGGAGCAATATAATGAGTTGCTCGCCCTATTTTTGTGGGAAGAAATATCTTCATTGTTTCAAGTTCTTTCAGTAATTTCCTTGCTGTATTTTCGCTAACATCATATAAATTTTGAACCGATTTCACTTTAAACAATCTTCCGGGTTCTTTAACCCCTTTTTTGATTAAGTCTTTCTGAATGAAACTTAGCTTGCTTTTATATTTTGAATTTTCCAACACATTGACAATCTCATAGAATTCTTTTGTTTTTACTTTTAAATATTCTTGTAATTCATCAAATGCGTTTAAAATAATGTTTACATGAAAGTCGATAAAATAAGTTAAATCCCCATAATCTTTCTGAACATAAAGATATGACATACCATAATCTTTAGCGTGTTCTTTGATAACCTTACTTATTGAAATATATTCAAAAATATCATATCCATTCTTTAACATATACCAATAAAATATCGCCCTTGCGGTTCTGCCATTCCCGTCCCTAAATGCATGTTCATACCCCAACATAAAATGAAGAATAATCGCTTTGATGACGGGTGGTATAAATTTACTGCCTTCCTCTCCATTATGATTTTCGTTAGCAAAAGCACATACTTCTTCTAATCTGTTTTCTAACTCTTCATGGTTTGGCGGGTAAAATAATGGATTGTCATCATTTCCAATATAGATATCATTACTGCATCTAAATTCCCCCGGTATATTTTCGTTTTCAGATACACCATGAGTCGCTATTCTGTGAAACTCAAGCATCAGATCCCTCGTCAAGGGTTCTTGTTTTCTGTTATCCGCCAGCCTTAATAACCTATAATTATTCAGAATCATCCTCTCATCAGGCGTGCTGGGCGCTAACTCCTCCTCCAGCATCTTTTTTGCGTCAGCCCGGGTAGTTGCTGCACCTTCCAGTTGAGCGCTGGTGATAGCTTCTTCCATCAGTAAAGAGGAAACTAAATAATTCTGTTGAATATGACCAGATGCTTGAGATCCTGCGATTGCAGCAACCTTACCTGCACCAAGTTGTACAATTTTATGCAACTTTGGTTCCAGCGAATCATGTATGCAAAAATGAAACTCATTCCTGTTTTTATCAAACAAGCCCGTACTTTTTTTTGCCTGATCCCTACGGAACTTTACCGCATACCAGATGTTTTCAGCCTCTTTGCTGGGAACTCGCCATTTAAGCTGACTCCAATGGAGGTATCTTCCTTGCTTATCAACAATACTGTATTCATTGAGGTACTCCCCGAATTTAACAAAATCCAAATTTTTAAAATCAAGCTTAGGTGATTGTTCTACAGGGTGTTTAGCCATATTACCTCAGATTTAAAAATTTGATGTATAGATGATTATGGCGTAAACCTTTAAGGGGATCAATATGAATAAATTAGTTCTATGAACTCTGGTTCTGTGGCAAAAATAAGTAAGATCAACCACTCAGATAAAGGTTGAATTTCTCACCTTCTAACTTATTGATATTTTCATTCATCCTCACTTTGAGAAAAAGTAGCAACCATAGTGATCCCCCGCAACAGTTGGTTAACTCCCTAATTCTTGTGAGACTGTCACTTTTGCCTTACGGTATAGCAGAATAACCATAATTTGACGTAGCCTACCTACTTCATAAGTAACGCAGTCTTGTCATTCATGCTAAAACACACCTCACTAAATCGCATATCACCTTTCAAATTATAAGCCTTGCTATAGTCGTAATCCGATTGAGATTAAGATTTGACCTCAGTAATGTTTCTGGTGAGTTAACAGCAGGATGAAATGACCTTTAACGAATAATAAAGTGAGGTGTTTATGTCTAAAGTTAATAAGAGTATAAAAATAGAAAATATGCTGATTATTGATATAGCTAAATCATATCAATATGACATAATATCTAAACCTAAGATGACAAGGCATAAAATGAGATGGGCTACAGCTTAGATTTTCGAAAAAGAGTAT
>NZ_MKGQ01000072.1 GCF_001908105.1 Xenorhabdus eapokensis | reverse complement strand
ACTCTTAGTGTGCGTTGAAGAATTTATGACCGCCTTTTCATCAGGGCAACAACCGGGAGTGAGAAAAATGAGTGTATCGTTATTATGAAAGCTTATTTATAGCTATCTAATTGTAGGTGTCGGCAAAAATCCTCAAATTGCTGGAGCGAATGAACATTAGCTTTTTGATAGATGTTATAAACTCTGTTTTCTATTGTTTTGTGGCTAACGTTGTATATTTGGGCAATTTCCTTATTTGTGCGTCTTTGCAGCATGAAGAAGATGATATCCAGCTCACTACGAGTAAACAGGTCTGTAGCCGCTTCTGTGGTGAGTATGCTGGGTTTGTGGTGATTAATATATTTTAAGGGAGAAAAGCTACTTAGTGGTTTAGCATTCCAAACAATCCCAATGCACTCTTTTTCATCGTTATACACGGGAAATTTTTCACTAATGAAAGGCGCTAAACTTTTTTTTCCGTACCAATAATGTGTTTCGATAATGGAAACTCTATCTTTTGATTCTTCGGTTCTCCGGTCATGCTCTTTGAGATCTTGTGAAAATTGGTCATCAGACCAATCAGTTGGAAATTCACAGTCTAGCTTACCTTCAATGTCAAAGTATTCTGGTGTATTGGTATAAAGATAAGCCGCTTTATTCATATAGATATGTCTGGAGTCCACATCCTTAATACCCCAAGGATCACTGAGATGTTCCATCATGGCAATTAGCCCCTTGAAATAGGGTTCATTATTTTTATGGGATAAATTCATCTCTATCTCAAATAATTGTTAGTTTATTCATTGCAAATAAAAATATGTGTATTTATGCTTCTGCTTTTATTGATTTCATATCCATCAAGGTTAATTTTTCAAGGTGATTGTTAAATCGAAATTTAAAATACTGGCACAAGTTATATTTTCTCTATCAAATAATTTTGAATTATTATTAAATAATTACATCCAAGGAAAAACTGCTATCACTTTTACTGCTCAATGACAAGGGTGTTTTTCACCCTTTCGTGTTCTTATAAAAAGAGATTAGTCTAAAAATTAATATAAATTAGCTAGTTATATATTTTTCTGGGCGTTAGCATGTATAAAAAGCAAAAAATGGAACACCTGAGAAAAAATTTGCAATATTTGCTTGATTCCAGAGGGGAAACGAGAGTATCGCTCTGTGAGCAAACAGGTCTTAACCGTACAACGGTCTATAATATCTTAGAGGGTAGGGTGCAAAACGTTCACCCTTCTACCATACAGAAAATCTCCAATTTCTTTGGCATATCATATAGTGAAATAGAAGTAACTGATATCGCAGAAAAAGAGCGTTTGGATGAGGTTGTTTCTTATGAAGGGAACATGAATCCTTGTGCTGTTCCGTTATTTATGCAATCTGAATGTATTACTTCTGAATTTTTGAACGGTAAGATAGGCTCCCTGATTGTTGGCAGAAAACTGACGTATTATTTTGGTACAGGGCCTAATATTGTTGCCGTTTTACTTGAGGATGATTTATCAGACAAACATAATGCAGGAGATTTATTAATAATCAAGAGAGGTAATTACCAGAATAACAATCCTAAACTATGTTTCGATCCCAAACAGCAGCAGTTTCATCTCAAAGCATCGAATAGAGAAAGTCTGGATAACTGGATAATCATTGGGGATATAGTGGAAGAACGGTTTAGCTATGGGAAAACCTCCTTGTCACATAGATTTATCATGTGAATATTTATACAACTTAGCGGTTAATAACCATTCTCTATATGATGACAATAATATTTAATAATATCAATAACTTAATTTTATTTGTTTGTTTTTTTGTTTATTCATCATTAAATAATGACACACTTATTCATCGTAAAAATCAACATTTGTGTTTTTATATGTTGATTTTGGTATTTGTCTGATGTATTAATTTCATCATTAAAACATAAGGTAAAATTTATATTTTGTCTGGATGTTAGATTAGGAGAACATTTCTCCTTCTATTCAGGCAAATTATTTTCATTATTTTGAATTAAAATGTTACTCGCCTACACCAGGGCAATGTACGGTAACCAGTCTCTTAATCGGAGGCATCTGATTAAGAGACTGGAACTATCATCAAGCCAATATATTACAAGCTAACGTAGCAATAACTTGTAAGGTGTCTTACGCCAGAGGCAGATAAATATCAGTCACAGCTTCGGCTTCAGTCACAGTTGGAAACAACTTTACCCGTTCAAAAAATAACGGAAAATCCCGAACTTCTTGATTGTGTTCTGATAACCAATTTGTATACAAGTCATTGACTATAGGGGTTATTCCATCATCTGAACCAGTGTATCTAATATAAGCACATTTTCCTGATGGAATTGTTTTTAGTACAATTTTTGCGTTCTTAATCTCAAACTTTGGCGAGATCTCTACACACAAATCAAACTGATATTCTTGTGGATCAATGTTTGCAGGATCGGCATAAACAAGATTAAAAGTTCGGTGACGCTCTGGAGATAATTTGTTACTTATTCTCCACTCCTTGAACTCCCTAATTGTGTTGCCAATATTTGATGGTGAACCTTTGTGTTCCATAACTGCCACAGTGGTTTCTGGAAAATTGACGA
This sequence comes from Xenorhabdus eapokensis, assembly GCF_001908105.1. The sequence continues at coordinate 1,858 of NZ_MKGQ01000072.1, read as the reverse complement.
TTTTTACTTCAACAAGAGATAATTTCTCATTCATAATTTTAGTCCTAATATTGTTTATAATTTGATAATTGCTGTGCCAGACAGACCAATCAGGTTTTTTTCTGAACTCAATAGGACTTTGACCAACTGAATTTTTGAATGCTCTGGAGAATGCTTCAGGACTTTCATATCCACATGCAAGAGCAATATCGATGACTGAATGATCGTTATACGCCAGCTCATAAATCGCTCTCTTCAATCGAATTTGCCTGATATATGCAGCAGCACCGATACCATAAGTTGCGGAAAACAATCTGTGAAAGTGGTATTTGGAACAAGCTGCAATGTTACTCAAACTTTCTCCATCCATATGTGTATCGATATTTTTATCAATGTAATGGAGAAGGGCATGTAATCGTTGTTTAATCATCGTCATATATCCAAGCTATCTGGTACAAAGAGATGTTATATAGTCTCCTGTAGTAAGACATGATGATTATTGCTGACTTATATCTTTCGTGAATTTAAGACACAAAGTTTGTGGGTAACTTCATGATTGATCATGATTACACAGAAGAGTGATTTCTGAGGAAAGCCGCAAAAATTGGGCTTTCCTGGATACTGCCAGGATCACCTGACAGAAATTCGAGCAGGTGAATGAGGGGGGAACCTATATTAAATTGCTCGTGATATTTAGTAACTGCTGGCTTCAATATCCCAAATTTTCATTATTTGTGTGATGGATGATTCTAGAACTGCCAGAGAAACGCCATCTTTAGCCAAAATTGAAAATCCTGACAGGAAGCTGTTGAACATTGTCGCCATTACTATAGGCTCACTTTCTCCCGCTAATTCACCGTTATCTATAGCACGCTGGATACAGGAAACGAAACCTTGTCGTACTTGCTCTCTGGCATTTGCCAGCATTTTTTGGATATGAATATGTTCTGGTGAGCAAACACTAGCTGACAATACCAGCAAACAGCCCAGAGGATGGCTACCTTCCGTCTGCATTTTTGCTGAACGACGCAGAGCCAGTTCAATAGCTTCTTTGGGGGAAAGAGTCTCATCCCAAAGGCTAACAAGGGCTTGACCATACGTATCGATATAACGGGTTACCACTTCTTTAAATAATGTCTCTTTGGAACCAAAAGCCGCATAGAAACTGGGGGCGGAGATACCGCCCATTCTAGACTTAAGTTGGCTTAGAGACGTTGATTCATAGCCATGCTCCCAGAACAGCAGCATTGCTTGGTATTTGGATCATCGGGTTATTGGTTGATCGTTATCTACGAACACTGGTATTGCTCAGTCTCAGTGTATTCACCTTAACTGCCATCATGCTTGGTTTCGGTGGTAAGCTCCCATCTGTTATTTATCTGGGCATTGCTCTGTGGGGATTAACTTTTGGTGGTGCGGCTACATTATTGCAAACAGCTTCTGCTAATGCAGCAGGGGATGGTGCCGATGTGGCGCAGTCTATGGTTGTCACTGCCTGGAACCTTGCTATTGCTGGTGGCGGGATTATTGGAGGAGTATTACTGGAAACCAGAGGTGTATCCTCATTCCCTTGGGCCATATGTATATTGCTATTGAGCGGATTAATCGTAGCTTGGCAGGCTAAAAAACACGGTTTTCCCCATAGCCGCTAAACGCCACTGCGCTGAGTGTAGATCCTCAATGCATACTGATTGTACCGGCAGCCGTGTCGCAATAAAAAAGCGGTGCCACTGACACCGCTACAATCTGTACAGAACTTAACGCGATGCTCGACTTTTAGGGTGAGTTGAAATGACATAGCCGCTCCTTTATAACTTTAAGTCGTCAAAAATAGAGAAATAAAGGAACAAAAGGCTATGTCACAGCAAGATTTTATCAT
>NZ_MKGQ01000071.1 GCF_001908105.1 Xenorhabdus eapokensis | reverse complement strand
AAACCACCATTTATCATAAGGTAGCGGTTCACTGTGGCGTACAATGGGTTTATAAGTCACCACCCGTTTTCCGGGCAGATAAGACTGGCAGGCGGTTAATCCCACTATTACGCTTAAACCCAATAACAGGACTAATATTTTTTTGTGTCTCATTTTGAAATTTCCTTACCGGTAAGATCAAAAATGGCGCGGTGCCATTTTTCACAAGGGCGGTTCACAAAACTGATCAACTCTACCGCACTTACACCTCCCTGAATTTGTTCATCTTTTATCACTACGCTATTCCAGTGGGATGAGCAGTGGACGTATTTAGTTTGGATTATGGCTAACTCTTCTGCGGTAAAAGGCGTTGAAGGCTGTCCTTGCCGAACCGCACGCCCTTGTTTAATGGCTTTTTCTGCCAGAGGTACAAGTTCTGGCGGAAGTTTGTAGTTTTTATCTTTATCTTCATCGGCAGGATCACCAAAGACTACTCCTGCCTCTTGTGCGGCATCCTGCATTACCTGCATAACTACTTTAGACCAGTCATTGGTGATTTCCCGATATAATACCGCTGCCGCTGCCACTTGTTTTTGAAAACGTTCCAGATCATTGCGGGGGTAAAACTGGTTATTTTGCCATGTTTCCACCTTGACCTCGTTACCGTGAAGTAACGGGGCAATGGTAGGATAGGTTCTCATCTGCGATAATTCCTCCTGTGCTTTTTTATAAATCCAAGTGGTGTTATTGGGGGTACTTTCATCGACTGTCAGGCTGCGGGGTCGGGTGATAAATAATCGTTCTATTTCCATCGGGTTATAGCCGCCGCCAATATCGGAATGGGCGCCCGGAAATATCAGTTCTGGATAATCGGGGTTGACACTGTTTAAAGAGAAGTTATAGCGGCATTCATTCATGGCCGAGATGTGGAAAACATGCTCAGCGATGCCAGTAGGCAAACGTATATCAATATCACCTGTATCGGCTGAGTGAGGGTTAAGTCCATTGCTTAATGTGCCAATTGCCGCAACCGTATCAAAGATACCCAGAAAACGGTTTTTTCCTGTGGGGTATGAGGATTTACCCAGATAGTGGTACTGGTCAAAACAATCTGTTAACGCCTGCGCCAAAATCGGATCACAATGAAAAACCCTATTAGCGAAGTGCCGTGCAGCCGCAGCTCCCCGACTAAAGCCAATAATATCGAATTGCAGACATTTGATATTACCTTGAATACTTTCCAATGACTTTGATAGTTCTGTTTTTATTTTCTGAATGGCCATCTCGGTTTTGGCATGAACACCGGTTTCCCCTACTCCCAATCCATAACCTACCACACTGTCTGATTTTCCTGCCTGCGTACCAATTCCTTCGATATACACTTTGATCTGGTGAGAATTATCATCAATTTTCTCATTGATATATATTTTGTGCAAAAAATGCACATTAGTATAGTAGCCATCATAACTGATACGCGAGGTATCACCGGGCAAGCCAAATTGGTTAAAAGAACAACTCATCGACTGTTGATTGATATTAGTTGCTGCTGGAATACATAAAAGTCGTTCATTAATATTATCGACATTGTTCCCTGTACCATCAAAAAATACTCCAATCGTTAAGGTAATACCGCTTTCTATCGCCTGAACTTCCAGTACATACCGCCGATTAAGGGGATGGGCGCTAAATCCTTTTAATGTCGAATCCTTAAAGTGTTCAGATGTTTTTAATTCGTCTTCTTGCCAGCCTTTCACTTTTGGGTAGGCATCGCTGATCGCACCTAATGTGATATAACGATAGTCATGCTTGTCGTTGTAGCTATTTTCTTTTACCTGACGATTGCCTATTTTTCCAGTGTCTGGACGAGCTGGGCATTGGGTCACTTTATCTGCCAAAGGCTGTGCTGAAACAGAGAGTGTCACAGGCATGGGAGGAAGATCTTCTTCACGCAATAAACCATTCCCATCCGTAGTCCCGGTTCGCACAATGAGTTTATTTCCCCGGCTTTTCAGCTTATAAGGTATTCCTGTTAATGGTTTCCCCTGCTCATCCACAAGCTGAAATTCAATCCAGTTTTTCAGTATCTTCTGGCAATCAATACAATTCGTCGGATCTAACGGCTTCATTATTGCTTCCTTATATTTTATTTATCCGTCAATGCGTTCGTTGAGCACAACGTTTTGATTATCAGTAACAAACTGTTCAACGGTTAACTTGTCCAGTTTCTGCTTTTCATCTCTCGCCTGTTTCAGCCATACCACAAGGCTGCTCTGCAATTGCCCTTCTGGTTCATCCAGTTTTAGCGCCAATTCGGGGTTTTCTTCCCAAAGTTGGCAATTTAATGCGTAAGCCAGACTATTGAGGGTAGAATCAGCGGAATAACGGGCATCAATCAGATGATCATCCAACACAAATAAATTCGTGTTCAGTTTCTGAGGGCAATTTTCTGGCCGGTAATAGCAAATCGGGTTGGGCGTATCGATCATCAGCTCATTAACTGGAGTTAATAGCTCACGCCAATCACTCGGTTTCAAGGCGGGCAGTAATGGTGTGAAAATACGGTTATCCATCAGCCGCAACACCACAACCTGACCACGCAGCAACACCTGCTGATGCAACCGCCAGTGCTCTAACTGAAATGACCACGGCAGTGTGCTGCGATATCCCCAGCCCCAACTGGCATCGCTGAATGCGTGTTTATCCAACAGTAGAGCCAGTTCTGGCAGGCAGTTGGCTTTGGGTTGGATCAGCCACGGGCTTTGTTCCAGCATGGCATTCATTGGTGTACCGCTGTAGAGCGGAAATGCCTGCGCTGTCCAGCCGTTAAGGTAAAAGGTTTGGACGGGATTCGGCTCAGCCAGGCTGTTAACCAAAAAATAACAATTCCCTCTGTCCTGATGTGATAGCCAGTTTTTCCAATTGGTCGGTTCCATCATGCTTCTTCTGCTCCAGTGATAATCCAGTTTTCTTCTTGCTGCGCAAGAATGGCGCAAGGCGGTTTCGCCGGAAACTCCACCATTGGCAATGGCGCCACACCGTCCGGTAATTGCAGTGCCAGCCCGCGGCCATTGCCTGCTGACCCCTGTCCGACACTTATCGGTGAAGACAAAATGCCGCCGGGCGTAACCTTGAGAAAACTGCCGCCCACTTTTAATGTGATTTCTGCTGCCGCTTCCAGCACCACTTTGCCGCCGCTTTTCAGGTGAATTTCTTGCCCGCTGTCAATCACGGTGGCATCGCCGGTCTGGATATGCTGGCTGCCCGCAATCCGGTGCGACACATCCCCTTCAGTCGTGATTTTGCGTGAACCGGCAACCTGATGATGGTCATCGGCGCGGATATCATGGTAACGGTTGTTATCGATGCGGCTCTTCTGGTCATGCTTGATATGCCAGTAGGCATCGTTTTCGATATGCGCGGTCAAATCTTTCTGGCCGTGAAAATAGATTTCCTCGCTGCCTTTCGCATCTTCAAAGCGCAGTTCGTTAAAGCCTTTGCCTTTGTGGGTCTTGGTCTTAAAGGTAGTGCGGGTTTTCTGCGCCGGTAAATCCAGCGGCGGGCGGTTCAGGCCGTTGTAAACACAGCCGGTGACGATGGGGCGGTCGATATCCCCATTCAGGTAGGAGATAATCACTTCCTGCCCGATGCGGGGTATCGCCATAAAGCCAAAACCGTTACCATTCCAGCCCTGAGCCACCCGCACCCAGCACGATGCGTTATCATCCGGGTCATCATAGCGGTTCCAGTGAAAATGCACTTTAATTGCGCCGTCTTTATTGACGAAAATTTCTTCGCCTTCCGGCCCGACCACTATTGCGGTTTCATCACCATCGGCTAACGGTTTGTAGTGAAACGGCGGGCGGTAGTCGGCAAGGCCATCGATAAAACTGAAGGTATTGCTGAGTGTCGTACCCTGCCCGCTGTTATCGCCCAGCGCTTGTGGGCAATGCCCGCGATGGCTGATGGTGACGATTTGCCAGCGGGCGTTGAACGGTTTGTGCGGATGATTTTTTATCTCGAAGATTTTGCCCGGCCGGAGTTTGATGCAGTTACTGTGACCACTGCCGGTTTGCTTCTGGTTATCCAGTGCTTCCTGCCGGTATTTTAAAAATGGTTTGGCGGCAGCATCTTTCTGGAATCGTCCGTAACTCTCAAACACGGTGTAAGGGGTCTGGCTGCCGAAGTCGCGGAAACCTTCGCTGCTGTGCATGTGGGAAAGGTGATAGCGCGGGTTCTCCGGGTTGAAATCTTTGTGGAAACTGCGTTGCGGGCTCATCCCGACGCCCAGTTGCACCTGATAAATGGTGTCTGTTCCGTAAGCGGTTTCCGGCTGGGGTTGGTATTGCAGTGGCAAACCGGCGGTCATACCGAGATGGCTGTCACTGAAAAACAGCGTTTCATCCTCAAACCAGAAACTGATGCCTTCTTCCGCGGCTAACCGGCTGAAAAAAGCATAATCGGATTCGCGCTTCTGGGTCACATATTCCCGGTCCTGATGCGCATCGTAGAGTTTTGAATCGGCTTTTACCCGGTGTTTTTTCAGCAGGCTGTTTAAAATGGCCGGCACATTTTGCTGATGATAAATTCGGCTGTCCTGATTGAGCGTCAGCCGCCAGCAGGCAGGGCGAACGGTGACGGAATAGATTGTCTTATTACCATCGGTGCCCACCCAGTCCGCATGGGAGATGATGCCGGTGATTTTGCGCTGCTCCGTTTCACCATAAAAA
>NZ_MKGQ01000070.1 GCF_001908105.1 Xenorhabdus eapokensis | reverse complement strand
ATCATCACGGTCACCATAAATGTTGGGCGTGATCCATCTGTTGATGCAAGATACGGGCGATCAGGATATCGCTGTCTCGGACAGTGTAAAAAACAGTGTGGCGCTGAAATTCTATCCGTCTAACACCGTATACTGCCGGATAATCCCGTCCAATATCGGGCATATTTGCCAGCGTCTCTAAAAATACGTTCAGAGCGTCTGTATAGTGATCCGCTTGGGCTTCCCCAAATTGTATCAACGTATAATCATAAATATTTGCAAAGTCCTCCGCAGCACGTTCTGATAGCCTATACACGATGTCGCTGTTTCCTCTGTTCAGCAATCTCCCGCAGCGTCAACGCACTTTCCCCGCTTTCCAGTCCCTCAATCACCGCGTTACGGATGACTTCATCCTGATATTCCTGTTGCTCCAGCAAACGCAATGCCGAACGCATCACTTCGCTGGCTGAACCGTAACGGCCACTTTCAATCATCCGTTGCACAAAACCGTCAAGTTGTTTCCCCATACTGATGGACGTAATTTTTCTCATTAAGTGGACACCTGTATTAACTGTTAATACATCAAGCATACTGCAAACTGATTTGTGACCCAATTAAAACGGTTGTTATTTATTCAAGCAGGGAGGCTGCGTCACTTGTGTTTTACCAAGTGACGCCACTAAAAAAACGGTTATAAACCTTGTTCGGCTTGTTTTTCTAGGAAATCGTACTCAGTGAAGCCACCTAAAAAAACCGATACACCTTCAACTCACTTTTTGAAGTTAGATTGTCAATGAGTTGAGAAAATTATGAGAGCAGATTTGTTTCAACAGTTGCTGAGTGGTGTGAAAGAAATGGTGGCAATTGAAAACGGTGAGTTGCAACCCGAACCTTCGCGTGTTCATCGTCATGTTGTTCCTGATGCTGATTTTGAATTGACGAAAAACCGTTTCAAGGTTGCGAAAAATTTGAAAAAAAAGTGGCTGTGAAATTTGCGAAAAAGCCGGATCAAAGAGGGGACCAGATGTGATTTGTAGCACCGCCTGCACGCAGTCGTTGTTACAAATCTCTTGGTCAGGGCAACGCCCCGACACCCCGCGAGACTATTTTTCTGACAAGATTAAAAGGGAAAGACACCGGAAGGAATGAGTTTTAGATGCCCTTTACAAAACCCGCTTTAGGGCATGGTGCTCACCAGAAGTTACCGGGGATACTGTCGTCGAACCGCCGATACAAAGGGGAACTGAATCGGGGAGTACGCCCCCCCCTTTCCCTGCTAAGCGGGCTTTCAGTGACTCAGTAGTCTGATGCTCGGAGACAAAAGAAATGTTCGGCTGGCACGGTAAATTTGATCTAGTTCCCAATAATTCAGGAAAACTAAAGAAAAAGTAAGTTAATCCGATAATATATAAACTGAAATTTTTGATAACATAAAATATAAATGGAGTTATAAAATGAAATTTGATCCACGATTAAGAACATGGGTTGAAGATGATTTTGATTATGAAGTAAATTTCAAAAAACAAATGAATCACATTAATTATAAAGATCTTGAAAGTCAACTAAAGGAAAATGTAGAGTATCATGTGTTATTAGATCAGAATGAAGCTATTATTTTTTTGAAAGAATTAGGAAGTGATTTAAAATCAATTATTAATAGTAATATTTTCCCAACAACAGATGTTTTATCAAATTTCGCCGCAAATATAAAAGATATTCCTGGTGTTTTAAAAGTTGCAGAAAATTTTAAACCTATAAATATTGGAATATTTTCTCATATAATAAATGAACTAAAAGGAAAGGGAATAAAAGCTATAGAATATTTAGGTAAAAATGGGGAAAGATATATAAAGATAACTGATCATCCAGGTATTAGGAAGTATTTAAATTCGACAAGATATCTTATAAAAAATAAAAAAATAATGGAGGTTGGGATAGGTTCTGTGGCTATGGAAAGTAGTGTTGTTTCAGGAGCTAGATTTGGTATTATATTTTCAGCTGGATATAGAGCTGTTGAATTACTCCTTAAGGATGAGTATACCTTAACTGATTTTTTTGTTAATTTATCAATGGATATGGCTAAGTTAATTGTAGCAACAACAATAGCTAGGTTGGTAGTAACAGCAGCTATTTCGCTCATTATTACCACCACCTTAAGTGCTACTGCTATAGCTTTTGGTGTTTTCGTCGTTGGAGCAATTGTTGTCTGGGGGTTAATGGAACTAGATAATAAATTTAAAATCAGTGAGTCTATAATTCAAAGATTAAAAGAGCATAAGGCAAAGCCTCCTACACCTTATCATCCTGATCAATTTTTCAATATGTTGGGACGGTATTCACGTGGTTAATAAAAATGATCCATCAAAAGTAAAAATATTTATTGCTGCACTTATATTTATGGGTGCCTCTATAATTGGAGCTATAGCATCAATTATAGATTATCAAAGGCTTTTAACCAGAAGTGACATTGTTACATTCTCAGCGAAAAGTTCTTTTTTTATTTGGTGTAGCCCATTGTGTGTATATATATCCATACTTTTATTTAAGTCAATTTTAAGAAACCACAAGGTAAACTTAAGTAATAAAAACAAGGTTACTTTAAGTAACAGGATTGGTGGGTTGCTTACTTTCATAGGTATGGTTGGATTTGTTTTTACGTTTCTTTTTTCTTTTTATGTTGATTTTAAACTTAAAAGTGAAAATTATTTTTTATGTGCAAAATCATCATGGATAGAAACAAATAAGTATGTGAAAAACATATCATTATGTAAATAAGCATAGCATAAGCTATGCTTACCTCTAATTAAAAATTTCTGTTTTCCCATATACTATAAGCTGATGTTCCAGCTGTTATATGATTCCATGATATGGATTTGTAGTTTAGTAAAACTCTTTCATGTGGCATAGCATCAAAGTTATTTATAGAATGTGGGTATATACAAGAAATATCAACAATAGTAGCCTCAGTTATTTTCACTTCATAAAACAACTCTAATTGTCCAGCTTGGCTGGTTCTGTAAAAGATAAATTTTCCATTTAGGGACTCGTTCGAATCTATTGCCATAGCTAATAATGGGGAAGATTTATCTATTGGTTTTATGAATTGTATTGGTTGATGGCTGACATTTTGATCTCGCGTTATTGTGTGGTTTAAGCTAAGTACCTGTATTTCGTCCTCGTGTCCATTTTGATACCGATTTCCTATCGAATCTGGTGTTGAACATCCCGCAGATATGAGACCTTGGTTTTTACCATTTAAAGATAAATAAATCATGTATGACATAAAATTACCATCCTAGTTATTTAGAATTAGATTTGATTATTACAATTCTTAACATAACATATGGATGAAATCAAACAAAGAAATATGAAAAATATTTCTTTGTTATTATTTTTGTTACATCACCATTTTTATTTAGTTATCTTCTTTAAAATAAAAATGTAATCCGACTACTTTTCTACCTTGCTTTACTGTATCCACTTTTACTTCTAAGTTTGTTTTTTCATTTAATTCATCAACGGAAGGTTTTATTACCCATTGATTAAGAGCTCTAAATTGAAGGTATTTATTTCCTATCCCTAAGATAATCCTAAATTCATCAAGGGGAATGTATCTATTTTGAAAGTCAAATCGTTGTATGAGTAATTCATATAACCTAATGCTGTATGCACTTGCCAATGATGATACATTCTTTAATAGTATCTTAGTGAAAGATCCTTGTAACATCGTCAAGTAAGGTAGAACAGAGTCAGAAAAAGTTATTTCAATTTTTCCTTCTCCTGAAAGGTAAGTAGCCCTTTCTTGTAACCATCTAACTTCTCGTTTAATATTCTCATCTTTGATGAAAATAGTTCTATCCCAAAGCCTATCTATAGCTTTATTTAATTCTCTTTCTGCGTTTTCTCGACCCATTTCAGGAAAATTACAAAAGAATTCAGATGCTGTAATAGTCATTTTTTTCTGATTATCAGCCGGAACATCAAAAGCTTTTAATTTGCAGATGCAAGTAAGTAAGAAACGCTGTTCTTGCAAAGTCAATTTGTAACTAGCTTCAATTAAACTGTTAGATTTTATAGCAACTTGGCTCATCATAATTTAATCCATGTGAAGTATAGATATGATAATAATCTATACAATATATTATTGGTATAGATTATTTTTTTTTCTATGCCAATATCTGTGGATATCACCGTAATTTTCTATGCGCTTTACCGTAATTTTCTATGCGCTTTAAGGTAAAAGTACCGTAATTTTCTATGCGCTTTACCGTAATTTTCTATGCGCTTTACCTAAAAATCGATTAAAAATCAATTATATACAAGCACCATAAGGTTTATAATTTAAAAGAAATAAGGTTAAATAAGGGGAGAGATCTGTGGATAACAAAGAAAAATAAGATTTAATTCAGCTTTTTTGTTTTGCTCTATCCTTAAAATTCCTAACAAACCTACAAGGGGTTACAAGATCAAATCCGCTGCCTTCGACTCTACGCACCTGCTGTTACATTACGTTTCGTGCCGATGGGTTCGCTTTGCTCACGGCTTTGCAGGGCTGAAAGATTTAGTCCCCCTTTGTATCGGCGGTTCAATCCACGAAGATCCCAATAAATCCGAAGAGCAGCCTTCCATGCCTTAACAAGCATAAACCCACTTAAAAATCTCTCTGAGCCATTTTTTAGATATCAACACAGATTCCATCATCAAGAGCAAAAAAATCGCTCAAAATCGTTTTGAGACGGTTTTATCAGTGATATTTTAAATATGGCGTGATTGATATTGTGAAAAGAGACACAAACTGTTGATCATCACGGTCACCATAAATGTTGGGCGTGATCCATCTGTTGATGCAAGATACGGGCGATCAGGATATCGCTGTCTCGGACAGTGTAAAAAACAGTGT
>NZ_MKGQ01000007.1:160350-171868 GCF_001908105.1 Xenorhabdus eapokensis | reverse complement strand
ATGATAAAATCTTGCTGTGACATAGCCTTTTGTTCCTTTATTTCTCTATTTTTGACGACTTAAAGTTATAAAGGAGCGGCTATGTCATTTCAACTCACCCTAAAAGTCAAGCATCGCGTTAAATCTATGTTTATTAAAAGTGGTAAGGAAAAGATAAAGTGACATACTCAATGTCACCCTGCCATATTAAGAATTAAAAAAATGAATACCAATAAAAAGCGCCTGACTATACTGACTCAACCTGAAATTCAGGACTATTTTAGCCTGCCTCGATTTACTTTGGAGGAAGAATACTATTTCACCTTATCCGATACGGAGCATCAGATAATACCGCAAGGTTGGTCTGTTACCCTCTCAAAACCATTGGGTGCTACGTTCATTATGGCACCCCAATAGCATCCCTTTATTACGTATCTATCTGATTTGTAAAATAATAATACCGATTGTAAACAGATTGGGCGCATTCTTCATCCTATAAAAGCATCTAATAAGCAGGTTGCTTTTATCCATCGGCTATAAGATTTATGCTATGACAAATTCTAATTTCAGCAGATATAGGTCATGGAATCGATACAGAAACCCGTTTTTCGCCGCGGTGGTTTTACATTTAAACAGTTTTTTGTTGGACATGATAAATGTGCGATGAAAGTCGGAACGGATGGTGTGTTGTTGGGAACCTGGGCGCCAGTATATAGCAGGAAAAAATGTCTGGATATTGGATGTGGCAGTGGTTTGATTGCGTTGATGATAGCTCAACGTACAAACGAAGACACCATTATTGATGCGGTGGAACTGGATGATCTTGCGGCAATGCAGGCCGTGGATAATGTACAGCAATCACCGTGGTCTTCCCGTATTACAGTATATCAGCAGGATATTCATGATTTCGTGCGACAACATGTGCAACAAAATGAGTTACGGAAGATTAACGCGCAATACGATTTAATTGTCAGTAATCCGCCTTACTTTGAGCCGGCTATTGCATGTCGAAATGAAGCTCGCAATCAGGCTCGTTATACGGAATCATTAACGCACCAAGGATTATTAGCATGTGTACGGGCATTGATTACGCCGACAGGGTTATTTTGCCTGGTATTGCCTTATGAAATTGGCGAACAATTTGCAAAAATGGCATCAGATTTGGGATGGTTTACCCATTTCCGAGTCAACATTCGAGACAGACAAGATAAGCCGTTGCATCGGTTATTACTGGGATTGTCACAGCAAGAACAGGACGTCCAGATGAGTGAACTCACGATTCGTGCTTCAGATGGCACATATTCAGACGACTTTCGTCAGTTAATAACGGATTTTTATCTTTATTATTGATAATGTTAGCACTATTGAGATGGTGAATTAAATTTTTCGGTATAATAAAACAAAGGTTTTCTTTTTCTCAGATTAAAATAGCGTGCCCTGTAAAATAACGGCTATGATTTAGAAAAGTACAATACGAAAAAAAACAGGTGGTTGTAATTAAAATTACAACTAAAGTTGAACTTCACAATGAACTGAGACTCGAAGTCATGCTTGTTCGGGAAATCAGAACATCATATTGGTTTAATTTAAATATAAATGTGGAGTTTTACCTCAGGAGAGTGAACCTCGGATGAGCGAGCAGTTAACGGATCAAATGCTGATTGAACGCGTCCAGAAGGGCGACCAAAAAGCATTTAATTTGCTGGTGATAAGATACCAGCACAAAGTAGCGAGCCTGATTGCTCGTTACGTACCTCAAGGCGACGTTCCTGATGTTGCTCAGGAGGTTTTCATTAAAACTTATCGGGCACTTTCTTCTTTCCGAGGTGATAGTGCATTTTATACATGGCTGTACCGTATTGCCGTTAATACTGCGAAAAATTATTTAGTTGCTCAGGGGCGTCGCCCGCCATCCAATGACTTGGATGCCAATGATGCAGAAAATTATGATACGTCAAGTTCATTAAAAGAAATTTCGAACCCTGAGAATTTAATGTTGTCTGAAGAATTGAAGGAAGTGGTTTTCCGCACGATTGAATCGCTTCCAGAAGATTTGCGAATAGCGATTACGTTGAGGGAGTTGGATGGGTTGAGCTATGAAGAGATAGCCGACATCATGGAATGTCCTGTAGGTACTGTGCGTTCACGAATTTTTCGGGCAAGGGAAGCAATTGATAATAAAGTTCAACCACTGATCCAACAATAAATAGTGGAAAACAGTGGGATAAAACAATATTGAAGGGTACTTTGGCATGCAAAGAGAAAAACTTTCCGCATTAATGGATGGAGAAGCTCTTGATAGTGAAGTAGTTCATTTGGTCTCTGAAGATGCGGTCATGCAGAAAAAGTGGGAACGTTATCACCTTGTGCGTGATGTGCTGCGTGGTGATGTGGGTGATGTATTGCATTTGGATATTGCGAATCAAGTAGCGTTGGCGCTTGAAAAAGAACCCATTCATATTAATCCCGCGGCTGTTCTGGAATCTCAGCCAAAACCTGAAACATGGGCTAACATGCCCTTTTGGCATAAAATGCGCACATGGAAGAGTCAAATTACACAAATTGGCGTTGCAGCCTGTGTATCGCTGACCGTGATTATCGGTGTCCAGCAGTATAATAGTGATAGCGGTGTTGAAACAGATAACCAACTTGAGGCGCCGGCCTTTAACACATTGCCGGTGATGGGTACAGCCTCAACTGTTGGCTTAGCCACACCAGCCGAAGAAGAGACTTTCGGCGGTGATTTGAATATGCAAGTGCGGGAAAGTAATAAACGAATTGATGCGATGTTGCAGCAATATGAACTCGCGCGGCGCATTCACTCTGAAAAAAATTATGGTGTCACTCAGGTCAATCAGGTTCCTGAAGGTCAAGCGCCACAACAGTCACAGCAACAGTGATGAAACGTATTTGGGTTGTCGTTTTTTTATTGGCGAGTAGCCTGATAAATCCTCTAAAGGCCTCAGCGCAACAAAGCAACGCTGAGGCTTTGTTACAGGATATGAGTAAGGCAGTGCAAACGCTGGATTATGAGCTTGGCTTCATCATTTTAGCGCAGCAATTTCTCGTTCCCCTGCGTTACCGTCATGCCATTATTAACGGACAGGTTATTGCTCAAATCATCCAAATGGATGGCTCACGCAGAGAAATTATTCAGCGTGGTGACCAAATCAGCTATTACGAACCTGGATTAGACTCATTTAGTATCCGTGGTTCTCATATCGTCGATTATTTTCCACCGATCATTTTTGCCGATTTTGCCCACTTGCGAAAATTTTATCGTTTTATTGATGCAGGCAGCACGAACATTGGCGATCATCCTGTGAATTTTGTACGCATCATAGCGAAAGATAAATCCCGCTATAACTATAACCTTCTGATTGATGAGAAAAATCATCTTCCTCTGTTGATAGACTTATTGGATAAGGATAATAAAACAGTCATTGAGCAATTCCGTGTCGTGTCATTAACTGTGAATGACTATATTAAAACGGAACTGAATGTGATGACTGGTCTGAAATTACCGCCGATGTTACTTATTCCTTCCGCTGATAAGTTGAAATTTAATTGGCTGACTGGAAAAATGCCTGACGGTTTCAAAGAAATCTCACGTAACAGCCAGAAGCTATCAGAGACAGAATGGTTAGAATCCGTCATATATAGTGATGGATTATTTAATTTTTCTGTAAATGTCGTGAACTCAGATAAAAAAATTGTTGATGAGCAACCATTTCGACAAGGCAGAAGAACGGTTTATACTTTGGCCAGAGGCAAAAACAGCATAACAGTCATTGGTGAGCTGCCTTTCGCAACAGCCGAACGAATTGCAGCAAGCGTGACGTTTACGGGAGAAAATTGATGGTTAAAGAGTGGGCAACGGTTGTTCGTTGGCACAAAGGCAGGGCATTATTACGTTACGGCTCATCTTCAGGCTGCGGTAGCTGTCAGGCCAACACAGCTTGTGGTTCTTATTTACTGGAAAAGATAGGGCCGGAAAGCATCCATCAGTTGGAACTGGAAATTTCTCAACCACTCCAGCCGGGTCAGAAGGTTGAAGTCGGTATTCCTGAAAGCAGCCTGCTACGTTCAGCTATGCTAGTTTATTTGATGCCATTGCTGGGACTGTTTTTGGGGGCAGCACTTTTCCAGTTTTGGACGATGAACCAATTATGGATCTGTTTAGGCGGGATTGGTGGTGGAATCGCGGGTTTCTTCATTGCTCGTAAGATTGCTGCATATTGGGATAATTTGCAAGCATACCAGCCTGTTGTGTTACAAATTGGTTTACCCCCTGATGCGATTAAGGTTCTACAGCAAGAATAATCTGTTTTACCCTACGAGTTTCAACTTTAATTTATCATTACTGCAGGCGACTGAGTCATATTGAAAACGACAGGCATGGCGAAATCTTCATGGGTTTGGTTTTCACGGGCTTGGCATGTAGAATACAGCTCTTCAGGCCATTGGCCGAACCAATAAACTGTCGCTTTATGTCCATCAATGTGTCCATAGGCGAATGATTCAGAAATATTAAGGCAAAAAAGATCTAATAATGAAGCAAATAAGAAATTTCTCCATTATCGCCCACATTGACCATGGTAAATCCACGCTCTCTGACCGGATTATTCAAATCTGTGGTGGTTTGTCTGATCGCGAAATGGCAGCACAAGTACTGGATTCAATGGATCTTGAGCGTGAACGTGGGATCACGATCAAAGCACAAAGTGTAACCCTTGACTACAAGGCAAATGACGGGCAAGTCTACCAATTAAACTTTATCGATACGCCAGGGCATGTTGACTTCTCTTACGAAGTTTCCCGTTCACTGGCGGCTTGTGAAGGTGCCTTGTTGGTTGTTGATGCGGGTCAGGGGGTTGAAGCCCAAACCTTAGCTAACTGTTATACCGCCATTGAAATGGATCTGGAAGTCGTCCCAGTTCTGAACAAAATTGACCTCCCAGCGGCGGAACCAGAGCGTGTCGCTGAAGAAATCGAAGACATTGTGGGTATTGATGCAACGAATGCGGTTCGTTGTTCTGCAAAAACGGGGGTAGGTGTACAGGATGTTATTGAACGCCTGGTGAAAGAAATATCGCCACCAGAAGGCGATCCTGATGCTCCATTGCAGGCTCTGATTATTGACTCATGGTTTGATAATTACCTTGGTGTTGTTTCACTTGTCCGTATTAAAAATGGTACATTGCGTAAGGGTGACAAAATTAAGGTAATGAGTACCGGACAGGTTTACAACGCAGACCGTCTGGGTATCTTCACTCCGAAACGTATTGATCGTGATGTGCTAAATTGTGGCGAAGTAGGCTGGTTGGTCTGTGCCATCAAAGATATTCTGGGGGCGCCAGTTGGAGATACACTGACAACGGCACGTCAACCTGCGGAAAAAGCATTGCCTGGTTTTAAAAAGGTCAAACCGCAAGTTTATGCTGGTCTGTTCCCAGTAAGCTCTGATGACTATGAAGCCTTCCGTGATGCGTTGGGTAAACTGAGCTTAAATGACGCTTCCTTATTCTATGAACCAGAAAGTTCGACCGCGTTGGGCTTTGGCTTCCGTTGTGGTTTCCTCGGCTTGCTGCATATGGAAATCATTCAGGAACGTCTGGAACGTGAATATGATCTCGATTTGATCACAACGGCTCCAACAGTTGTTTATGAAGTTGAGACAACCACTGATGATATTATCTATGTTGATAGTCCATCCAAGTTGCCGCCATTAAACAACATTAAGGAACTGCGTGAACCGATCGCAGAATGTCACATGTTGTTGCCGAAAGAGTACTTGGGTAACGTCATTACACTTTGCGTAGAAAAACGCGGTGTGCAAACAAATATGGTTTATCACGGTAATCAGGTTGCGCTGACTTATGAAATTCCAATGGCTGAAGTTGTTCTGGATTTCTTTGACCGCTTGAAATCAACCTCTCGTGGTTACGCTTCGCTGGATTATAATTTTATCCGCTTCCAGGATTCAGACATGGTGCGTGTGGATGTCTTGATTAACGCAGAACGTGTTGATGCCTTGGCGTTGATTACGCACCGTGACAATTCTCAGTACCGTGGGCGTGAGCTGGTGGAAAAAATGAAGGATCTGATCCCACGCCAGCAATTTGATATTGCAATTCAGGCAGCCATCGGCACTCACATTATTGCGCGTTCTACCGTTAAGCAATTACGTAAGAACGTATTGGCGAAATGTTATGGCGGTGACGTCAGCCGTAAGAAAAAACTATTGCAGAAACAGAAAGAAGGTAAAAAACGCATGAAGCAGGTCGGCAATGTTGAACTGCCTCAGGAAGCCTTCTTAGCGATCCTGCATGTTGGCAAAGATAATTAACACAAGGTCGTAAGGAGTTTAAATGGCTAACACTTTTGCCTTGATATTAACATTAGCAACGTTAATCACCGGTATTCTCTGGTGCATAGAGCGATTTAAGTTTGCACCTGAACGTAAGAAAAAACTGACCCAGATTCAGGAACAGGCGACAGGCGCAGAAGCTCAGGAAGCTTTGGCTAAAGGGCTTAACAAACCTTCATGGTTTGAAACAATTGCCTCTGTCTTTCCAGTGTTAGCCATTGTCTTGGTTCTGCGCTCTTTTGTTTATGAACCTTTTCAGATCCCTTCGGGGTCAATGATGCCGACATTGCTAATCGGAGATTTCATTCTGGTTGAAAAATTTGCTTATGGTTTAAAAGATCCGATTACGCAAACAACCTTAATCAAAACAGGTGAGCCTAAGCGGGGAGATATTGCTGTTTTCAAATATCCGAAGAACCCAAGCATAGATTTTGTAAAACGAATTATTGGCTTGCCTGGGGATAAGATCGTTTACGATTACGTCAACAAAGAGCTTCAGGTTTACCCTGGCTGTGGCTGGAATACGGAATGTAAGGGTGATTTACCGGTTACTTATCGGAACGTGTTTCCAAGTGAATGGACAATAAAAGAAGATGTGACACCAGAAGGCTTTCGTATAAGTGGTGTTTATCAAGTTCCTGTTGATGAGCCAGTAGGACCGTACACTCTTCGCCAGGACGAAAGAGTCGAAACTTTAGGTGATGTGTCACATCATATTTTGACTATTCCTGTCATACGACGCTTCCCTGGTTTCTCTCAAGAAGGTTTGCCAACGGGTACTTGGGTTGTTCCTAAGGGGCAATATTTTGCTATGGGTGATAACCGTGATAATAGTGATGATAGTCGTTCATGGGGATTTGTACCGGAGAAAAATCTGGTAGGCCGTGCAACTGCCATTTGGATGAGCTTTGAAAAACAGGAAGGTGAGTGGCCTACTGGTGTGCGTTTCAGTCGAATTGGTGGAATTCACTAATATTTATATATTAGCGCAGCATTAATTTATCTCACAGTGTAGAATATTCTTTCAAACGAGATGACTGGCTCCCTGGCATATGAATACGTTGGGAGCCAGTGCAAACGCAACAGTTTTGTAAGGCATACAGCAAGGTAAATTGCGGGTTGTATTACTGCGAATTGTATTGCCTCACAGGTCTGTTGCGTGTGCTTTTATTTGATGAATTCTAACTGAATTGGTAGCACATGAACCCCATAATAACGAACCGGTTACAACATAAGCTAGGGTATAGCTTTAAACAGCACGATTTGTTGCTTCAAGCGTTGACTCACCGCAGTGCCAGCAGTAAGCATAATGAACGTTTGGAATTTCTTGGTGACTCAATCCTGAGTTTTGTCATTGCTAATGCCCTTTACCATCGTTTTCCCCGTGTTGATGAAGGGGATATGAGCCGCATGCGAGCAACATTGGTGCGGGGTAATACTTTGGCGGAGCTGGCCAGAGAATTTGAGTTAGGTGAATGCCTGCGTTTAGGGCCGGGTGAGTTAAAGAGTGGAGGACATCGTCGCGAATCCATTTTAGCGGATAGCATTGAAGCCTTAATCGGCGCTATTTTTCTTGATAGCGATATTCAAACAGCCGAAAAGATTATCCTGAATTGGTATGAAACCCGTTTGAATGAAATTAGTCCGGGCGATAAGCAAAAAGATCCTAAAACACGTTTACAAGAATATTTGCAAGGGCGTCATTTGCCGTTGCCTACATATTTGGTTGTTCAGGTTCGTGGAGAAGCACACGATCAGGAATTTACAATTCACTGTCAGGTCAGTGGATTTGAACAACCTGTCAGAGGAATCGGTTCCAGTCGCCGCAAGGCAGAGCAGGCGGCTGCGGAACAAGCATTAAAACAACTGGAGCTTGAATGAGCGAAGAAAAAAACTATTGCGGGTTCGTTGCAATAGTCGGTCGGCCCAATGTTGGTAAGTCGACGTTATTGAATCAGTTATTGGGTCAAAAAGTATCCATCACTTCCCGTAAACCTCAAACGACGCGGCATCGCATCATGGGGATTCATACGGAAGGGGCTTACCAAACCATCTATGTTGATACACCAGGCCTTCATATTGAAGAAAAACGTGCGATCAACCGTTTAATGAACCGTGCGGCGAGCAGTTCCATTGGTGATGTTGAACTGGTTATTTTTGTTGTGGAAGGTACGCACTGGACACCTGATGATGACATGGTGGTGAATAAATTGCGCCATTTACGTTGTCCTGTCTTACTGGCTATCAATAAAGTGGACAATGTGACGGATAAAACCATTCTCCTGCCCCATATCGGTTTTCTTAGCCAACAGATGAATTTTATCGATGTTGTACCGATTAGCGCCGAAAAAGGCATGAATGTTGATACCATCGCTAAAATAGTGCGTGATCATATACCACAGGCGGAACATCACTTTCCTGAAGATTACATAACTGATCGCTCACAGCGTTTTATGGCGTCAGAAATCATCCGTGAAAAACTGATGCGTTTCTTGGGTGATGAACTCCCCTATTCCGTAACAGTGGAAATTGAGCAATTTGTTACTAATGAACGTGGAGGTTATACCATCCACGGTTTAATTCTGGTAGAGCGTGATGGCCAGAAGAAAATGGTGATTGGTAATAAAGGCAGCAAAATCAAGAAAGTTGGCATAGAAGCCCGTCAAGATATGGAAAAGCTGTTCGATATGAAAGTCCATCTGGAATTGTGGGTAAAAGTGAAATCCGGTTGGGCTGATGACGAACGGGCGCTGCGTAGCCTCGGTTACGTTGACGACTTATAAGGCTGATTTGTGGACGGCTGGCAGAGAGCCTTTGTGCTTCACGGGCGCCCTTACAGTGAAACCAGTTTATTGCTGGATTTTTTTACTGAAAATGAAGGGCGAGTACGTGTCTTAGCAAAAGGGGCACGCAGCCGTCGCTCCAATCTAAAAGGTTGCTTGCAACCTTTCACCCCGCTGCTTATTCGTTGGAGCGGGCGGGGTGAAATCAAGACATTAAGAGACGCAGAGCCTATCTCATTAGCTCTCCCCTTAACGGGAAGTGTGCTCTACAGCGGTTTGTATGTGAATGAGCTCTTATCCAGAGTCCTTGAGCAAGGAACGGCATATCCCGCGCTTTTTTTCGATTACCTCCAATGTTTACAATCTCTTGCAGCGAGTGAATACACACCGGAATGCGCATTACGTCGTTTTGAATTAGCGCTACTAACCAATATAGGATACGGTGTAGATTATCTTCACTGTGCAGGAAGTGGTGAACCTGTATCCGATACAATGAGTTACCGTTATCGTGAAGAAAAAGGGTTTATCGCCAGTTTGGTTACGGATCATTACAGTTTTACCGGTTATGAACTCAAGGCATTGGCAAGTAGCGACTTTCCCGATCAGGCGACCTTGAAAGCGGCGAAGCGTTTTACTCGCATTGCTTTGAAACCTTATCTGGGGGGGAAACCGTTAAAAAGTCGTGAACTGTTTCGCCAATTTGTACGTAAAAAAACGGATAATCCCAACAAGAAAAATGAAAACTAAAGTAAGCCACTTTTTCGTGATGAAGAGTGTAGACTTTATTGAATCTTATATTATTGCAGGAGCTAAAAATGGCTGAGGTATTGTTAGGTATCAACATTGATCACATTGCCACCTTACGTAATGCCCGCGGGACACAATATCCTGATCCCGTTCAGGCTGCATTTGTTGCAGAGCAAGCGGGTGCAGATGGTATAACGGTTCACCTGCGTGAAGATCGCCGCCATATTACTGACAGAGATGTCCAATTATTAAAAAAAACAATCCAAACCCGTATGAACCTTGAAATGGCAGTAACAGATGAGATGGTAGGGATTGCTTGCCAAATCAAACCTGTTTTCTGTTGCTTAGTACCTGAAAAGCGTCAGGAGGTCACCACCGAAGGTGGATTGGATGTGTTTGGGCAAAAAGAGCACATTGCTGCGGCTGTTAAGACTTTATCGGAAGCAGGGATTTTGGTGTCGTTATTCATTGATGCGGATCACCAACAAATTGATGCTGCTGTCGAAGTTGGAGCACCATTTATTGAGATCCACACTGGTGCGTATGCAGATGCAGGGGATGAGATACAGCAGGAAAAAGAATTTCAGCGTATCAAAGAAGCCGCAACCTATGCAGCCGCTAAAGGGCTTAAAGTCAATGCAGGCCACGGTTTGACCTATCACAATGTGCAACGTATTGCAGCCTTACCTGAAATTTATGAATTAAATATAGGGCATGCCATTATTGGCCGTGCTGTATTCAGTGGCTTACCTGCGGCTGTTGCGGATATGAAAACGTTATTGCGGGAAGCACGCCGTTAATGGCCATTCTTGGATTAGGCACAGATATTGTTGAAATATCCCGCATTGAAGAAATTGTCGGGCGTTCAGGCGAGCGTCTGGCAAGGCGCGTTCTGAGTGATGGAGAGTGGCTGCAATATCAACAGCATAACCAGCCTGTCCGTTTCCTTGCAAAACGGTTCGCTGTCAAAGAAGCAGCCGCTAAAGCTTTTGGAACCGGTATCCGCAACGGGCTGGCCTTTAATCAATTTGAAGTGATTAATGATCCACTGGGAAAACCCGCCTTGAAACTTCATGGCGAGGCCGAAGTACTGGCTAACAAACTGAGGGTAAAATCCATGCATGTCACACTAGCAGATGAACGGCGTTATGCCTGTGCGACGGTGATATTGGAAAACTAAATTCAGATCTTATCAGCATGATGTAGGATTACAAACTTATCCCATAGCTGCTCTTCGGTTTCCTGATGGTTAGGGTCAAGAATAATAGTGTTCGTGATCGGGCAGACAGATTGGCAAGTTGGCTTTTCATAATGCCCGATACACTCGGTACAGCGTTCAGGCTCAATTTCGTAGATCTCTGCACCCATTGTGATGGCCTGATTAGGGCATTCGGGTTCACACATATCACAATTGATGCAGCGCTTGGTAATTAGTAGTGCCATTTCAACCTCTTACATAAATTAAGCCTTTAAATTTCAGGCTTAATTTTCTTCCTGATTTGTTGCTCTAGATCATCTCTTGTTATTTCATACAATATATTTTAACGCGATGCTCGACTTTAACATCCTATAACATTGGCTTGTTGAAGCCAGTCCCGTTGACTTTTACCTTGTTGAAAATTGGCAAAAATACCCAACG
>NZ_MKGQ01000007.1:0-160250 GCF_001908105.1 Xenorhabdus eapokensis | reverse complement strand
ATGATAAAATCTTGCTGTGACATAGCCTTTTGTTCCTTTATTTCTCTATTTTTGACGACTTAAAGTTATAAAGGAGCGGCTATGTCATTTCAACTCACCCTAAAAGTCGAGCATCGCGTTATTTTACAAAAAATGTATCTTAAAAATAAATAGTTACAACAAAATGCATTATACAAAGAAAAATTATCTGGGGTGGATGTTAACACATCTGATATTCTCACGGCTATTAAGTGTGCCTTTACCCGTTGATTAGAATCAAGGCAATAAATTGCTCTTAGTCAACAAGGGCATTTTCAGTGCCATTTCCCGTAATACAACTGGAGAATTTTTACTCGCACCTTAGAAAGCAGTCCGGTACATTTATCATGGTATATACTTAAGTATGTTTTAAATTTTTTAGAGTAAAAACATGCTGGAATATATCGTAAAGCACGGTAATGATATGGTGAAGGTCTTGGGAACTATCGGGACTTTTATTGGTATTATTTTGTCTGTATTAAAGAAGCTTTATGCAGATGTGAGTGTTTTTAGAGAGAGAAGGGCAATAAAGTATATAAAATATCTCAATGAGTACAATATTTATTTAGATGAGCTGAGTAAAGACTATATTAAATATGAAATTGCCTCTGAAATAATGTTTGATGTTACAAAAATAAAATCTGATAAATTTAGAAATATATTTATCAAGTTGAAAAAAGATGGATTAGAGCCGGAATATATAGCTCTCCTTAAAAAATTGAAAACATGTACTGTTTTAAATTTTGGTATAGTTCAAGTCAATATTGGCACTTCTTATTACTTTTCTTATTGTTTTGAAAAAATATTTTCAACTTATTTTTTCACATTGGCATTTGTTGTATTGGTTGTGTTTTTATTCAAAGTGGATACCTTGAGTAATACTATCGGGAGTGCTTCAGATTTCTTTTTGGTTGTTTTAAGTATGATATTACTTATGGGGATTGGTATCTATTTATTAATGTTAAGTCCATCAAAATATCAAATCCGGAAGTTAAATGAAGAGTTAATGAAATATAAAATCGATGATGTTAATTTGTAGACTAGATTTGTTGATTTGACATTGTATCTAAACTTGAAGTCTGTTAGACAGTGAGTTTAATTCTGTTTATCTTCTGGAGCTACTCAAATGAAAGCAAGCTGTTTAACGGAAATTATATTACCTGATAATTATCATGCGAGAGATTTTTTAGCCTTTCATCAAAGGGATGAAATGGGTGTTTCTGAAATCGTGCAGCAGAATCAAATTAAAAAAGGGGTTATTTGGCATGAAAAACCCGCCCTTTTGACCATTATAATGGAAAAAAATAGGGCGAAAATACAGCTTGATATTGATGGTGATAAAGATTGTTCTTCACAACATGAAGCATTATCGACGCTAGCTTCCCATATGCTTGGTTTGAAACAACCTGTTGATATATTCGAATCTATCTATCAAGATCATCCTGTTATTGGAGAATTGGTTAGCAGGCAAATGGGCTTACGCATTTATCAATCTGCGACACCTTTTGAAGCGCTTACTTGGGCGATCATCGGGCAACAAATTAGCTTAAGTGCAGCAATTTCCATTAGACGGCGTTTTATTCAGGCAGTGGGGCTTCAGCACTCTTCTGGGTTACTGTGTTATCCGAATTATAAGCAAGTGATGCAATGTTCACAGCATGAGCTCCGTCAATGTGGTTTTTCTGTGGGTAAAGCCAATGCCTTATTGAATGTTTGCCAACTTATTGATTCTGGAGTATTGGAGCTAAATAGCCCAGAGGGAGAAAATGGGGTGAAACGGCTGACGGATGGCTTGCTGGCTATCAAGGGCATTGGCATGTGGACAGTTAATTATACCTTGCTACGAGGATTCAGTTACCTGGATGGTTCACTGCATGGCGATGTTGCTGTCAGGCGTAATCTCCAATATTTGCTCAGCCAGAAAGAAAAAGTGAGTGCGGAACAGGCAGAAAAATGGCTGGCAGATTTTTCTCCCTGGAAAGCGTTGGTAGGAGCGCATTTATGGCAACAGCAATCCAGTAGTGGATATTAATACCATTCTAACTTCCTTGTCAGATACTTTTCATCAAGTAGCAAGAAGACTGGAAAGAACATGGATGACAAGTTGGAGTTCATCATGATTCGGTGATTTGAGTATAACCACCGGATTGGTTTGGGGAAATAGGAGAAATTTTGGTTATGTTATCTTTTTTACCGTTTGAAGATTTGGCGCAACAGCTTTTACCTATGGCAATAGAAGGTGATGATGGTGCACATGATATTGCTCACCTTCATAGGGTATGGCGAAATGCCAAACAAATTTGTGAAGCGGAATCGGGTAATTTGCGATTAGTATTTGTCGCTGTGCTATTGCATGATTGTGTGAGTGTTGAAAAAAATTCGCCAAACCGACATCTTGCCTCACGCATGGCGGCAGAAAAAGCAGCATTGCTACTGAAAGATTTGGCATGGAACGAGGAGGAGATTAATGCTGTCTGCCATGCCATTGAAGCACATAGTTTTTCAGCAGGTCTATCTCCCAGAACTTTGGAAGCAAAAATCGTGCAAGATGCGGATCGGCTGGATTCTATTGGCATGATTGGTGTTGGACGTTGTTTTTACACCGCTGGCCGTATGGGTTCTTCATTGTATGACTTGCATGATCCACTGGCAAAGCAGCGCGAATATAATGATAAGGCTTATACTATCGATCATTTCTTTACTAAGCTGTTTAAAATTGAATCAGGATTTCAGACTGTATCAGGTAGAAAAATGGCGAATGAAAGGACAGAGCGAATGAAAATGTTCCTTGATGATTTTCTTGATGAGATTCAGGTTGAAGTAGCGGATTGAGGAGATTAGGTATAATAGGCGAAATTTTTATAAGTAAGAGAATGGGCAGTGACAGAATTATATACAGTAACCGAAAATTTTAGTGATGAATATTGGATGCATCGGGCAATA
Organism: Xenorhabdus eapokensis; assembly: GCF_001908105.1. The sequence continues at coordinate 157,289 of NZ_MKGQ01000007.1, read as the reverse complement.
GATTTAGCAATGCAAGCGCAAGCAAAGGGAGAAATTCCTGTTGGTGCTGTATTGGTAGCAGATAATAAGGTGATTGCTGAGGGGTTTAACCATCCAATCACTGACCATGATCCCACCGCCCATGCAGAAATCATTGCCTTGCGGCTGGGCGGAAAACAATTGCAGAATTATCGTCTGTTGAATACGACACTGTATGTCACTTTAGAGCCTTGTGTCATGTGCGCAGGTGCGATGGTACACAGCCGGATACAACGGTTAGTTTATGGTGCCAGCGATATGAAAACCGGAGCGGCAGGCTCATGGATTGATATCTTGCGCCATCCAGGCATGAATCACCAAATTGAAATTACCGGCGGTGTGTTGGCGAAAGAGTGCTCCACTATGTTGAGTGCTTTTTTTAAACAGCGTAGGGAACAGCATAAGGCATTGAAAAAATGAAAGCTCAGCAACAGGAAATGCCATAGTCAGTTATATGTGAGATCTCTGACTTCGACTGACAGATAAAGTCGCGACTCATATAAATAAAGAATTCAATAATTAATTTTATTGAATTCTTTTCAAAAAATATCGTTTCCATATTTTTTTATTTTAAAATGTAACAATATGACCTGACCAAATACCACCATATGTCACATCTCTATCATTATCATCACCAACCTGATAATCAAAGAAGATCTCTCCATCATGTTCAGGAAATGCCAAATTATTATTTAATAGGTCATAAGGTATATTAAATTTCAATACGGCTGTTTTTCCATCTTCATTATCTGGCTGATATGGCATTGTATTTTTAAAAGGATAAGTTATTGTTTTGTTTCTAGAGTTAATATATAAAGTCAGAATGATTTCTGAACCAAGTTTTACTTTAGTGTTATCACTATTATCATTGGTTCCTGTTATTGTGACAAATAAACCCGCATCATCTGGATTATTTGTATGGTTAGATATTTTTTGATTATTTATACCGCCATCTTTTTCTATAAGCACATCGAAGCTAGAATAAACCTTACAGGATTCATATATTCTATCAATGTCTTTCCACGGTTTATTTGGTCTTCCTCGATAAGTAACACTTACAGGATAGGATTTAACTAAAGTATCTCCATTTCCTCTTATTACAAGATAAGAAAGTTGTGATAATTTATTTTCCTGAAAAATAAAGTATGGCAATTTAATTAAACATTGATTGTCTCCATTTATATCAATGGCTCTAGCGTAATACTTGTATTCACTATTAACATTAAATAATAAGAAATCATCAACTTTATAATTTTTACATGGCGTTGTATCTATCCAAAATTTGCTTTCTCCTTCTGATGTTAAATTACCGTCAATAGCAGTAACCACTTCAGGTGGTTGTTGATCATACCCCACATCATCAATAATGATAAAAATAATGCTATCAGAAACAGAAAAGTCGCTTGGTATTTTTATTATTGAAGACAAATAAATAATTAATGGTAATGGCTTAATAGGAGAGATGTAAAATTCCACCTTCCCTTCATTATCTGAGTTTATAGAAAAACCAGAATAAAGAGAAAGTTTTTGAATATTTATTTTCGTTCTTCCATCATTAGCATAAATGTATACTTCTTCTAGCTGATCAAATATCCTACTCTTTATAAAAATCGGAATTCCTGGTAATGGATTCCCATTTTTATCTTTGATAATTGTATGTACTTTAGTTGATATAGTATCTATTTGAGAACTATTAAATGACGCTGGCACTGATAAGAATTCATTATCCACGATTAATTTCAATGACTCAGGGTAAATTTCTTTTGAGATATATTGCAATGTTTTCTGCTGAACACCATTCAATGATGTTTTTACACTAAAATAAATTTCTTCATTTTCTGCTATAGAATTAATTACGGTAAGCGTCACTGTTGCCGTAGCCTTTTTATTATCACTCTCCAGAGTTAAGGTAATATCTTCAGTTGGTATAGAAATGTTTTTATTTTTAAAAAATGAAATTGTTGAACTGCTATCTATGATCTCATCAGATAATAATGTCACTGTAAACAAAAAACTCTGCCCTATGATTAAATTCCCTTTTTCTGGCAGTGAAAAAGTCATATCACTAGACATATATTTATTCCTCTCATATGTTTCATGTTTTTTATTTATTTTCTGTGCTAGCCAGACCCCATAATTATTCTTTCTATCGGAAAGAAATTTCCTTGCCGAAGTTATTTAATTCAATATCTAATATGTATATAAACTAAAAGATATAGTTAAATTTATAAAACTACCGAACACTCCCTTACTCCTCGATACATGAGGAGTAAGGAACTGTCTTATGTTCAGTTACTCACTAGAATGCAAGGCCATTTTTGTTAATTGTTTTATAAAATTACATTATGTTTGCTTTATATTTCAATCAATTAGAACCAGGAGGTGGTGTAGTACCAATATATCCGTCCCAAACAGCACTATACTGAATAGTTTCATCTTTAAAAAATTGATAGTCAAAACTGATATTACCCCTCCAATTAATATCAATAATATCGTTATAAGGAATATGAAAGTAAATAGAGTTTTTATTACCTGGGCCACCTATTTCTTTTAAACCAATCTGTTTGGTATAAGATTTAGTGAAATTTTTATTATCTGAATTAATATACATGTTTAGAGTAATATCTGTTATATCTAATGGAACTGGATTCAATTTCTCTTTAGAATCATTGCCTTGAGAGCGTATAATCTCAATAAATAATCCATTATAGGTGTACCCAGGATATTTCATAATGTTATCATAACCAATACTGTTAACAGGTGGTATAGCAATATTGGGGTCAACACCAATACTGGGATGAACTATGCACATATCATAGTTTCTCTTAACTTCTGACTCAGGTTCATAGAATACACCACCTAAATAAGTGACTGGTAGTGTTTCAGAATATAAGGTATCCCCTGTTGGTTTAACTACAGAATAAGAAAATTCATATGGTTTAGATTGTTGTTCAAATATTGAATAAGGAATTTTTATATTATACTGATCTAACTGTTTTTTAGGATTCGAAATAAGCACCTTATGACCAGTAAACTTAAGATTATTGGCCTGTATATCTTTAACAAAAAATAAAATTGTATCACCTGGTGATACTGTATCGTAACTACTTACTGATGTCATAAAGTATGGTAGTCCTGAATTTGCATATATACCACTGGGATCATAACCAAAAATATCAGGTGTTCCTATAGAATTCATATAACCTGGTTCAATATAATTAACTATATAGATTATTTTCTTAGCCAAAGATTCAATGTTATCCAGAATAATAGCCTTTAACTCAACTGTACCTACCAATGCTAGTTTAGGATGTAGATAAAACTTAACTAAGCCATCACCATCTGAAGTGAGCATTATCCCATCATTAGGTCCAATCTTTTCAGGAATAATATCAATATTGCTAGCATCCTTAAAATTAAACTCGTTCATTTTATGTGCAGCCACGGATGTAATAAATATAGGCGTACCAACTAGTTTTTTCCCAGATTTACTTTTCAAAGTCGTGTATACTGGCGTGAAATTATTCTCTAATGGTTTGCTATTACTGATGAGCGGTGTTTGCAAATAAGGTTTCTCAACAAAAAGAGCTAACGAGCCTACATCAATTTCATTCGCCTTGCCTATAAATCCTATAAAGTTGAAATCACCTTCACTAGTCGCTGCATCAGTATGAATTTCAAACTTAATCTCAGAACCATCTTGCACTGTTCCACCACTTGGATCTTCCACAGTAAAATTTAATTTGGCAGATGCTTTTTTATAACCGTCTGTGTAAATAAGTGAAATAGGATTATTAATATCCTGATCAAATTTTATATTTTTACTGATATTTTTTATAGTAACATGTTTGTCTGGTAAAATAAGTTGATCTGAACTTAATGTTACTGTAAAACTCACACTCTGGCCTATCACTAAATCTGCTTTCTGATTAATTGAAATCTCCATTTTATTATTATTCACAGCCTTAGCTTTGCCTGTGAAATTCACGTTATTAAATATAATTCCACTCGATTTTGCATCTGTATCTATTTCAAATATAATCTCATCACCATCATGTACTGGATTGCTTCCTACCGTCTTAAGTACTGTAAAACTCAAATCGGCAGTTGCAGTGAGACTTTTATCCCCATAAACAAGCTGAATAGGCTTACTAACATCTTGATCAAATTTTATATTTTTACTGACTTTTTTTACTGTTATAGACTTATCAGTATCAATACCTGTATCCGATGTTAATGTTACTGTAAATTTCTTTTGCTGACCTATAAATAAATCATCAGCCGGTTTAAGTGAAATGTCCATATGAGCCTTAGCTGTCATTTTATCACCTCGAATTATTATTATTACCACTAATAGATTGTATTAATTTTATTCAGTTTAAAAAACTTACTACATGAAAATAATTTTAATATTACCTGTTATGTAACCATTTCAACTTTGATGCTCAACATAGCCGTATAAAAAATAAAAAACCAATGAAAAAAAGTTATCAGTTGATAACTTTTTTTCATCACGACAGTTGATTATATTTGTACAATCCTTTTTGAACTTGTGTTTTTATTTTTTTCTGGATTTTAGAATATCTGGTAACAAAAAAGAATACCCTCCGTCTGTTTATCGAAGGTATTATTTTTAGAGTCATAAACCCTAAACGGTTTACTCTGACTATCAGAACCGGTATTTCTTACTATAATTGTGGCTTTATTGGGGTCTTTGTTATCGATTTTATCAAATATTCCCCAATCGTATAAATCAAACTTCCCACCCCATTCATTATATAGAGAATAAAAATCTGTGGGATTGTCAGGATCATATGCTTCTTTATCTGAATAGAAATCTCCCTTTGTTGAGTTTGAGGAATTATCAATGCAAGTAATATTGGGGCTGGGACTTAAGTAATGTGTATATTGTGGGTTAATGTCTGACACATTATTAATAGTAATTTCATACTTGTATAATTTAATCTCTCCGCTTTTCATTGTTACTTTTGTATTTATTTCAGCAGTTCCATAGGCATTAAATTGTATTGCTCCGCTTTTTTTATCACCAAAGGTTAACATTGCTTTTCCATATGGTGATTGGTTTTTATCTGCCGGTAAGCTATAAACAATATCGGTAATTTTCTTATCATCATAAAAAGAACCAGAATTTTCTGTCTCTCTTAATTCCCCTCGCAGCGAAGGAAAAATAGTGTGTGGATGATCCTTTCCACCTGTATTATCGAAATATTTAAATATTGCTGTATTATTTTTATTATAAACATATAGTACCGCAGGTTTCGGAACAGGACTAAATGCCACTTGTTCATCTGCATCATTCTTTACATCAGTACCATCTGGTTCAGTCATTTTTAATGTTACTTTGACCTTTTCAACACCGACCGAACTTTTTAATTTTGCATATAAATATCCATTCCCATCTGTTTTAAATTTATCCTTCTCGTTTGTGGGATCTGTCGGTGAATAAGCTTCAGGCTGAGGGAATTTAGTGTTCTCGATTTTGTCATGGTCGTGTATCCACTCCACATTTTTGAACGTATAATGAGGAATAGGCTCTGTCGTCCCTTTTTTTACTATCAATGCCTTGTAGTGATATTCTTTTGTACCATTACCTTGTAATGGATTGTTTTCATCAAAGTCCGTCACTTTAACCCAGGAAATATCGAATTCCGGCGGGGGCTCAACAAAATTCATCATATCTGAACATGTCGGCAAAGCCAGTTTTCTACCGTCGATATCAATACAAGCTTTCACTTGCTGTGCCTTACTGCTAACGACATTCGCTTTCAGCGTGCCATCATTGGGGTTCACTGATTGGGTGCTATCTGTTGATGGCGATAAGGTTGCACCTATCGCCTCTGTACCATTCTGGTTTTGAGGTTTAGACCACCTGAACCTAATACCTTGCCCTTTATAGGCTGTCTTATTTTTTTCACGCCATGCAGTTGCAGTGAGAGAATATTTTTCCTGCCCGCCAATAGTGACATCATGATCTTTTGGTGCCGTCTCTATGGTAATTTCCGGCCAACTAAAATTAATTTTCTCCTTTGATTCTCCTTGACTGGATTGACCAGTAACAGAAGCTATAACGACAATATTTGAAGCCTCAGTAGGACTGGTTAATGTTGCCGTTACTATCCCATCACCATTGGTTTTCTCTGAAGAAGGCGTCAATTCAAGGTTAACATGATCTTTAACCTGCCAATTTACTATTTTACCTGTTACGCCTTGACCAGCCACATCGGTGACTGTTGCTGTACAGGTGTAGGTTTCAGTGACTAATACAGGGTGTTCCCCATTAGCTTTACAGAGCACATTAATATTTTCAGACTTAATCGAAACCGGATCGGCGATAACGGCAGCCTGGTGTTCAATAGCCAGTGAAACCTTCACACCATTTAATGGCGCTGAGCTATCCAGTGTGGCGATTAATTCCCCTTTTTCATTTGTCTCTGTTTTTTGTGTTGTTAACTTAACATCCTGCCCTTTATCGTCTTTTGCTTGCCATATCACTCCATCGATAGGCTGGCTAATCACCTTGTTCTTCTGGCGATCAATAACAGTCGCTTTGAAGGTATAGAATTTTCCATCACCAACTGTCAGAGGGCCTTTGGGGTCAACGGTAAGGCCATCCTTAATATGGTAACTGGCTGTATCCGCGATAAAATCAACAGGGGTAGCTAAACTGGGGGGTTGCTGATTTTCAACAGAAAGCGAAACGATAACATTATCGACAACCGCTATACTGCTTAGTTTTGCCGTGAGTGTTCCACCAGGCCCCGTGCTATCAACCCCATTTTTAAAAGTGAAATTAAGCCCCTGGATATCATTGTTTTTATCCCAGTGAATGTTGGAAATTTTCTGACCTTCAGGCAAAGCATTTCCGCTTTGATCGACGATATAGGCTGTATAAGTGTAAATATTTTGAGTATTTGCGATTAACGGACTTTGATTATCAACCATAATGCGATCAACACGATATTCTTTCGGATCAGCAACAAAAGAAACCGCTTCGGCTGAAGCCGATTCCTTGTTTTCAATCGAAAGTGTCACCACAACATCTTTTAATGGCGTTTTACTGCTTAATGTTGCCTTTAATTTCCCGTTATCCGTCTTCACCGTACCTGTTGGAGCTTCGACAGAAATATCCTTAATTTCCTCACCCGCTAAATTTTTGCCGACAGCACTCCATCTCACATTATCAACTTTGTCGGCCGCTAAGCCGCCATCAATGATAATGTCTGCTGTATAAGTATATTTTTGTGTACCATCCGCTACCAGTGCTTTTTTGGGATCAGGCATCACACTCAATTTATTGTCTTTTATTTTGTAGTGGGGTTGCTTTTTATTAAACGTCACTGAACCTATTTTTTGCTGTGGAGCACCGTCTAGCTGTATATAAACATCGACTTTGTCATGTGGTTTTTTACTGATTAAAATATTAGGCGTTAATTGCCCTTTTTCATCGGATAATTCACCTTTTTCATTTGTTTGGGCAGGTTTATTATTCCATAGAAACTTTAAACCTGAGTCAGTGCCTAAAGCCGGCTCAGTTGTCCAGGAAACCTTATCGATTCTGGCATTCTTAACAAATTTTCCGGATGGTGAACCTTCATAAGTAATAATGGGAGCGTTAAATGTATATCCATTTTCTTTTTCACCCGTTGCTACTGATGATTCAGGTGAGATGATATTCACTTTTCCCTCTATGATAAAAGGCAAAACCTTCATAGGAACCTGAGTAAGTTTTGTCTTTACCTGACCATCTGTCATATATTCTAATAATATATCAAGCAGGTAATCATTTTTATGGTTTTCTTGATAGCTGGGGAGAGTAATAACAATACTCTGACCTGATTCAGAAGAAAGTTTACCATTGTTCTGTAGAAATGCTTTATCTGTAACAAGCCAGCGAACTTTTTTAATCTCAACATGAGAGGGGAGTGGGACATTAATTGGTATCTCTTGATGTCCATATCCAACAATAGGCTCTAGTGCGATCAATACTTCTTGTTCTCTTTTTAAGTGATCTAAAATAATATGGTTATTTCTTTCTACTAGATCATAACGGCTACCCGCTAATGTCCGCATTGAAGCGACATTAGCGGGTGATAATTGAATACTAAAGGGAGCCCCAAATTTATAATTCAAGTTTGCCAAAAACTGTGTTTCAGTATGGCCACTTTCTCCTTGTTTATAGTCCACACTCATAGTGAATAGTGGGATCGGGGTATAAGTCAGGCCTAATTTAGCCAGGCTGGGGTTTTTCTGTTTGGTGTCACGGTTAAATAAAGTTACATTATCACCAAAATATTGCTCATAGGTGAGTTTCATTCCCAGATTAGGGTAAGCAGGAAAGAAAAACTCCCCATTAATATCATAACCGTTGGCGGAGCGTTCATAATAATCTTGAAAGTTTCGTGATTTTTGCCAATCACTTAAACGATAATAGGTATTAGCTGAAAGTTTAATATAGTCGCCCCAAATTTCTCCTCCCAGCCCCAAACGTTGGTTTTTTCCAGTAAAGTCGTGATCATAAAACGTATTTAAGCCATACATCCAATTCTGATAAAAATAGCGACCACCTAAACCCAGATTCATGGTATTTCGGCTATCTTTGTTACGATAACCCAATTGGGAAAAGAACAGCCAATCTGCTTTGTTATCGTAAAGTGGTAGTAGTATATCGAGTGAGTTATCTTTCAGCGTCCATTTCCTATCTAGCCCAAAGTTAATTCTGGCAGTACCAAACTGCGATAACCATTTTTGAGTTTCTGAAGATAGGGAGCTATTAAATTTACCCAAAGCATAGGATTTTGCTTGTTTCGCGAGTTCTGAAGGGGAAGAAGATAAAATATGACTGACTGTTTGGACATTGCTAACAATAGTATGTGGGGAGCTAAGCGCCGAGGTATCATTAGTTTTTTGTAAATGAGTATACAGCTTATCATCAGCTCCAGCTAAAGCGTTAATCACTGTAGAAGGAATAAATAATGCATAGAAGAAAATAAACAAGCTAATGATTTTTCTAGTATATGATAACATATATAGGCGCCTCAAGAATTTTATATCAACTGATATATTCACTTAATTTTTCATCTTTTAAATAACCCATTTATTCCCGTCTATAACTTTAGTAATAAAATTAAAATTAGCATCATTTAAAATAGTTATCACTTAAACAGCAGAATATGCTGGATTTGTTCCTCTACTCAATGAGATAGCGGTTTGAATATACTGATATTTACTTTAATGATAGCCGTGTTGCTTTTATTATTACATAAAAATTCCAATAACAAAAAGTTATCAATTGATAATTTTTTATCATTTGTTTTTGGATTTTTGTCTGTTTATTCTAACACAGCATTAAAAAAACAATTTTTTAGTGATAATAACATTGAGTTTCTATTTTGTTAAATTGGGAATATTCACATCAAAAATAATTAATTTAATAGATTTATCTTCACTGAAATAGAAAAATACATTAGCCATTAATTATAACTAATATTAATTAAAACATGAGGTGATAACATGCCAGATCAGAACAATAAAATGGAAATAGCAATTCTGCATAATGCAGATTTAGTCATTGGTCAGTATGTTAGTTTTGTTGTCACATTAACTTCGGATGAAGCGATTTTTCCATTGAAAAAATAGTCATAAAAAATATGAAAAATCATTTCCATTAAAATATTTAAGTATATTTAATGAATAATGATATATCAATATATAAAACCATCATAATATTTTTTGATTTCAAAAATTGATTTTTTAAAAGGTTTTTTTATGAATAACAAAAGTAAAAATACTTTATTTACACCTAAATTTCCTCAAGGAAATTTAAGTGGCGTAATTAATATTTCCGATATTATAGCAATGAAAACTAAGTATATAGTTATGCAGGTGAATAAATATGAAGATGCAGAGCTATTGGATAAAATAGAAGGGGAGATTTATTTAAAAGATAATGTGAACACTAAGGTAAAAAGTGTTACTTATCATGTTACATCAGATGAAGAATTAGAATATGATTTTTATTTCTTATTGTTTCATGTTAATGAAATGGAGATATCTGGATTATGTGAAGCCAAATATACGGTAACAGATTTAAATGGTAATCATCTTGATTCGCCAACATCAAATATCACTATTATAGGGGATAATGACATGAATAATGCAGACAATGCAATAATTTTTCTTGATGCCAAAGATTCCAAATTAAGTTTACACACAATAAACCTTAAAGAAGGTGTTAGGCTTCGTGCTAAATTTAAAGATCTTGTGGTTGGTGATACTATAATAATAGAGGCTAAGTTTTTGAGAGAAGATGGTACAGAATTAGTAATTATACATTCTGATAATATAGATTTAGAGTCGGATGCAATAAATGATGGGCATAAGGATCATACAATTAAAACAAATCAAGTTAATTTTTTAGAAGTGAAAAATATTGTTGCAAAATTCACTGTTATGAATAAGAAAATAAACGAAAATCCTACACAAATTTCCATTATAAATGATTTGGATACTGTAAACATTAAAGTGCAAACAACCAAAAACATTGGCATCCCCCTGAGTGACAATCTCGATATAAAGCCTTTTTTAACCGCAGTAATATATACTGGCTCAAATAACAGTCCAATAAATGCTCGACTAACAAATGCTAAATTTATTGATGGTACATCTGATGCAGTGGTAGATAAGATCGATGAAAATGGTGTAGCTTATCTTCATATCTATAGTGATGATATTACTAAAAATAGTGTGTTAATTCTTAACTATGAAGATCCGGTTATTTCCCATAAAGTTCCTTTGGATTTTGGTAATTGGATATCATCTTCAGGGCAAGAACTCTTTTATACCTATAGTTCTTATGGTGTCGCTGATGGTACTTGTCAATGTCTACTTCTTATTAAAATCTTATCAAAGGACATTACAGATATTACAGTGAGTTTCGATAGTCCTGATATTAAAATTAATGGTTCGAATAATACTTTAGAAATAGCTAATCCTGATAGTAGCAAGATATTAGTTTATGAATTGACATCCATGAAAGCTGTTCGATCTAGTTTTACTATTAATGTTAGTGGTATTTCTATGGATCAAATTAGAAATACTATTGTTTTTGTCGACCCTCTTACATTTTGAGTAGAATAATATGAATATTTCAGTGAAATTTTTTCGATCTTATCAACTCTATCAAGGAAGATCTGCTATTGATATTCAGCTTTTAGTCCATGAAGGATTCATTGAGATTGCTGAATTAGACTTGGTTCTTGAATGCTCATTAGGTAGCTTTGTTGTTAATGGTCAGGATACAGGCCAGAAAAAATTGTCTTGTTCCACAGATGGCATAGGAGAAATTTCTGTTTCGATCGTCGGCTCAGAAATAGGGGGTGATGGCCAGTTAACTGTCTCCCTTCAAGAGAATGGTAGACAAATTGGTGTACAACCCTACCATCTCAACGCTACGGCATTTTATACACTTAACTTTGATTTTATTCATGTTATTGATGACTATGCAATGGCTGATGGTATGCAAAGTAATAAAGTCCAAGCGACGCTTACCGGAACCGGTTCAGGGGTAAATCTCGCCAATCGTAAGTTGGATTTAAGTGTTACAGGCTCAGCTTCTTTTGAGCAAGACTGTATTGTTCAGACCACTTCTATACATACTGACGCATCAGGAAATGTGAGTTTTGAACTTTATAACACAAATAAAAACGGTGAAACGGTAACACTCACTGGTTTCTTGGATGTTAGCAAAACAGCTCATGCGACTCAACAAATCCATTTTCAACCTAATCTGGACTGTGAAGATTTTCCCCCTGCTGATGGAAAATATATTAGAACAATTTTTACTTATGCCATTAATAATCAACAGTATCTTTTGCGTCAGAGTAAATGTAACCATTTAGTGACTGTATATCAACTGGTGGCAGGCGGAAAGCAGAGCGGTCAAACTTCCACTGGGCAAAAGTGGGTAAATTTTTATGATTTAATGTTTCCTTTTGTGCTTGGGAAAGAGCAATATATTTTTGGGTTAGCCAAGAATTTTATTAATACGTCAAAAAATACATATAATTCCTATTGGATAATTGCAAAACTAGATGAAAAAGGACACAAAGAAGTCATAGATAGTGGCTATTGGGATAGTGATTATGATGTCGGATTTGCTTATAAAACAGGTGGAGGGCAATTTATTTATCTCCATAGTAAAGGTAAAGATAATAAAGGAAAATTTCCTTATATTATACGAGAAATACTTCCAAATGGAAAAATGGGAACAATAATAGAACAAGGTGGCTGGGATAATTTCTACGGGGCAACATTTTTCTTTTCAATGGAAGGGAAAGAATATATATACATCCATACTAGCGATAATCGGGCAGTTTTTACTTATGAATTAAATGAAAATGGAAAGATAGGTAACTTAGCCTACTCTAATACTTGGGCATATTATTACTACCCGCAGTTTCCATATTCTATTGGAAATACTTATTATTACGCAGGACAAAGATTCTACGATAATTATTGGTTTGTCAGTTACCTATATAATGAAGGTGTGCCCGATCGAATAAATGAACATGACGATCTATGGAGTAGGAGTTATCAATATATGGTTCCATTCTCCATTGATGGGCACCAATATTTTTTAAGGCAGGATCAAAGTAAAGACCATTGGTTTATTACAGAAATTCTTGCTGATACTAGCATGGGAAGTGACACTGATGGGAGATTGTAACCTCTAAAAACTCTCAACACAAAAAATAAGATCAATTTTGCACTCACCAATAAATGACCTTATTGTGTATCCGTCATTTCGCAGCTATATCTGTAATATGCTGATTTTAAATGATTTATGTGAAATTTGATCACTTGTTAATTTTTAATTAAAACAATAAATTACGAATGCGGTGCGGAATGTCGAGTGCCAGACTTTTTCATGCGTTTTCAAGGGGAAAATAAATTCATCGCTTTTTTTAGCAAGATCCCTGATAGCAGCGTTAATCGCTAAGTGTTGTATCTCATAAGGCGTTTTACCTTTCAAGCCATCGGTGTGGTCTGTGATAGTTGTAAAACGCCTCTCATTCGCCAATTTGATTGTTAAATTTGTTATTGTTTTCAGTATTAGCCGTGTCGGTTTTAGCCTTTTCCACTTGGGGAGCGCTAATTATGGTGGTATCCGTTGGTGCTTCACTTCCCTCGGCTTTCTCGCGGTTGGCTTTTGCCCTCAGGTATCCCTCCAGGCTCAAATAGTAGCGTCGAATATTTTCAACGTAGCGATAAGCTTCATAGCCACGGGCATAACCATATGTCGTATTAGCGTAGTATTTTTTCTTGCTGAGCAGGGGAAGACGCGCTTTAACATCCAGCCAACTGTCCGGATTACCTTTTTGCGCCGCGGTTAATTTACGGGCATCAAGAAGGTGTCCATATCCCATGTTGTAAGCTGCAAGAGCAAACCAAATGCGCTCATCTTCAGGAATGGTTTTTGGCAAACGCTCCATCAGATAGTTCAGGTAAGCCATTCCACCTTTGACACTCTCTTCTGGATCCAGCCGATCGTGAACTCCAGCCCATTCGGCTGTCGGCCGCGTGAGCATCATCAAACCACGCACGCCAGTAGGTGAAGTGGCTTGTGGCTCCCAATGTGACTCTTGCCATGCAATAGCGGCCACTAATTGCCAATCAAGCGCTCCCGCGTATGCTTGAAAAATTGGCTGATAGGTTGGTAAGAGATTATTAATGGCGCGAATAAAGGAAATCGTATCGAAGTAATCGAATGAACCGATATGGCTGAAATATTTTTCTTGTAGCCGCGACATGATACCGTTTTCCGTCAACATACTGAAAAAATCGAGCATAGCGGAGTAGAGACTATAATCACTATTACGTTTTAAATACCAGGTCAGCGGATTCTCTTCACTGACATCAAACGCAACCGCCAAATTTGGGTGAATACGCTGTTGCAAGGCTAAACTGAGAGAGTCACTGATTGTATAGTCGATTTTTCCCTCAGAGAGTTGTTCGAGCAATTGCTGCGTATTTTGGTGTGGCGTTTCTTGCCAAGTGAGTTCAGGATAAGATGTTTCTTTCCACCTTTTCAGTTCGCTTACATGGGCTGAACCGGCCGTGACGATGAGTTTGCCTTTGAGATCACCAAACGAATGTGGACGTGTCGTTCCCTTACGATAAACCAGTTGTTGTATGACTGAAGCGTAGGCAGGGCCAGTGCGTGTTTGATTCAGCCTGTCTTTATTGTAGATAAGCCCGGCAGCCAGAAAGTCGGCTTTATCGTTTTCCAGATCGTCAAAAAGTTGCTTAATGTTGGGACGAAACTTAATGATAAGTTTAACCCCCAGATAATCGGCAAACCGCTTGATTAGCTCATAGTCGAATCCTGTTGGTTCGTTTTTGCTGTTAAGAGAGAGCAGGGGAGAGTTGATGGTACTAACCCGTAGCTCTCCTCGTGCCAGGATTTTGTTTATCTGCTCCTGCTGTTTATTGGGCCAATTGATGTTAAGGCCGATGATGGCAGCAGAGAGGAGCGCGATAATTACGATAACAAAATAATTTATCTTTATGTTATTCAAATAGTTATCTCTTTGCAGAACGATTAGGAACCGTGCGAAGTACAAGATAATAGCATGGTTAAATTTCCAGTAATCAAAGATTTTGCGTAACAAAAAGAGGATGTGCAACCCTATTAAACCCATTTTGGCACTTTATTGAATGTATCGCAGGGTGGATAAATAACCACGCAAACGGTTTCGTCAGAGGAAACATTCCTCTATAATGCTTGCAGTTTCCCCTGAGGCATCAGTCAGGCTTTGCTTCTAAGATGAGAGAACCTATTATTATGGAAATTCTGCGTGGCTCACCCGCTTTATCGGCATTTCGTATCACTAAGCTCCTTTCCCAGTGTCAAGATCAACATCTCCCTGTTACCGACATTTATGCAGAATATGTGCATTTTGCAGAAGTTAGTGCCCCAATCATGCAAAATGAGCGAGAGAAATTAAATAACCTATTAAAATATGGTCCCTCTTTGGCCGAACTTGAGCCTAAAGGACAACTAATATTAGTCACACCTCGTCCAGGCACGATATCCCCTTGGTCATCGAAAGCGACAGACATTGCCCACAATTGTGGACTGAACCAGATTGTTCGTTTAGAAAGGGGGATTGCTTATTATATTCAGGGTATTGGCATGGATGATGGGCACTGGCAAACGTTGTCGGCATTATTGCACGATCGCATGATGGAAAGTGTGTTCACTCAGTTTGAACAAGCCGAAGCCCTGTTTTCTCATCAGCAACCTGCGCCGTTAAAACAGATTGATATCTTGCAATCGGGACGGGCAGCACTGGAATCGGCAAATATTGAACTAGGGCTGGCTCTGGCTACAGATGAAATTGATTATTTGATGAGCGCTTTTCAGGCGTTGGGACGCAATCCAACAGATGTTGAGCTGTATATGTTTGCACAGGCAAATTCTGAGCATTGTCGCCATAAAATATTCAATGCAGATTGGGTTATTGATGGTCAGGATCAACCCAAGTCTTTGTTCAAAATGATCAAAAACACGTTTGAACAGACGCCAGATTATGTGCTTTCTGCTTATAAGGATAACGCGGCGGTTATGGAGGGTTCTCCGGTTGGCCGCTTTTTCCCTGACGCTGCAACCGGTGTTTATGATTACCATCAAGAACCTGCTCATATCTTAATGAAAGTGGAAACCCATAACCATCCAACCGCAATTTCGCCTTGGCCTGGTGCGGCAACGGGTTCAGGTGGCGAAATTCGTGATGAAGGTGCAACCGGACGGGGAGCTAAACCGAAAGCCGGATTGGTCGGTTTTTCAGTTTCAAACCTGAGAATTCCAGGGTTTGAACAGCCGTGGGAAGAGGATTTTGGTAAACCTGATCGTATTGTCAGTGCGTTGGATATCATGCTGGAAGGTCCATTAGGAGGCGCGGCCTTCAATAATGAATTTGGGCGTCCGGCATTGCTAGGGTATTTCAGAACCTATGAAGAACAAGTCTCTTCCCATAACGGTACAGAGCTGCGTGGTTATCACAAGCCCATCATGCTGGCAGGTGGGATCGGGAATATCCGTGAAGAACATATCCAGAAAGGAGATATTCCGGTTGGCGCAAAATTGATTGTGCTGGGCGGACCAAGCATGAATATCGGTTTAGGGGGCGGGGCGGCATCGTCGATGACATCGGGTCAGTCTGATGCTGACCTGGATTTTGCCTCTGTGCAGCGTGACAATGCGGAGATGGAGCGCCGTTGTCAGGAAGTTATCGACAGTTGTTGGCAATTGGGCGATCAAAATCCGATTTTATTTATCCATGATGTTGGGGCGGGTGGTTTGTCAAATGCCATGCCTGAATTGGTCAGTGATGGCGGCCGAGGCGGGCGTTTTGAGTTACGCAATATTCTTAATGATGAACCTGGCATGAGCCCATTGCAGTTATGGTGTAATGAATCCCAGGAACGTTATGTTTTGGCGGTAGCACCAGAACAGTTAGCCCTGTTTGAAGAAATATGTCGTCGTGAACGTGCTCCTTATGCGGTGGTTGGGGAAGCAACGGAAGAACGGCACTTGCTGCTGAATGACAGCCATTTTGATAATCAGCCAATCGATATGCCGCTGGATGTCTTGCTCGGTAAGACGCCAAAAATGCTGAAAAATGTACAGGTTTTGCAAGCTCAAGGGCAAAGTTTGGATCGCAAGGGCATTGAGTTGGCAGAAGCAGTAAAACGTGTCTTGCATTTGCCTGCCGTGGCAGAAAAAACATTCCTGATTACGATTGGCGATCGTTCCATAACCGGTATGGTCGCCCGTGACCAAATGGTTGGTCCTTGGCAAATTCCAGTCGCAGATTGTGCTGTGACTACTGCCAGCTTGGACAGCTATTATGGCGAAGCCATGTCAATGGGCGAGCGGGCGCCGATTGCATTATTGGATTTTGCGGCATCGGCACGTATGGCGGTGGGTGAAGCACTGACCAATATCGCCTGCGCCTATGTACAAGATTTGAAACGCGTGAAATTATCCGCTAACTGGATGTCGGCATCAGGCCATGCTGGTGAAGATGCAGGTTTATATGCCGCGGTTAAGGCCGTCGGTGAGGAATTGTGCCCAGCATTGGGATTGACTATTCCAGTTGGCAAGGATTCGATGTCAATGAAAACCCGCTGGCGTCAAAATGGGGAAGTGCGCGAAATGACTTCACCACTTTCATTAGCTATCAGTGCCTTTGCGCGAGTAGAAGATGTGCGCCGTACCGTGACGCCAGAGTTATCTACAGAAGATAACAATGCATTGCTGCTGATCGATCTGGGTAAAGGGCAAAATGCGCTGGGCGGAACGGCATTGGCTCAGGTTTATCGCCAACTTGGGGATAAAACCGCCGATGTTCGCAGCGTTGAGCAATTAGCGGGTTTCTTTAATGCGATCCAACATTTGGTTTCAGAACAAAAATTGCTGGCTTACCATGACCGTTCGGATGGCGGGCTATTGGTAACATTGGCTGAAATGGCTTTTGCCGGCCATTGCGGATTACATGCCGATATCAGTGCATTTGATGAAGATATCCTGGCCGCATTATTTAATGAAGAACTGGGTGCGGTAATTCAAATTCGTGAAACTGACAGAGAGCAAATTGAAAACCTGTTGGCAGATTATGGATTAAATGAATGTGTGCACTATCTGGGCAAGGCTCAGGCGGGTGATGATTTTGTGATTTCCAGTGGCAATATGGAAGTTTATCGTCAGAAGCGCAGTACATTGCGCTTATGGTGGGCAGAAACAACGTGGCAAATGCAGCGTCTGCGTGATAATCCTGAGTGCGCCGATCAAGAACATCAGGCAAAACAGGATGTGAATGATCCTGGCTTGAATGTGAAATTAACTTTCGACCCCGCGGAAGATATTGCGGCTTGCTATATTGCAAAACAAGTGCGTCCGCGCGTTGCGGTATTGCGTGAACAGGGCGTTAACTCTCATGTTGAGATGGCGGCAGCATTCCACCGAGCAGGCTTTGAGGCAGTCGATGTTCATATGAGTGACTTATTGGCGGGGCGGATCACATTAGATCAATTCCAAACATTAGTTGCTTGTGGGGGCTTCTCCTATGGGGATGTGCTTGGTGCGGGTGAAGGTTGGGCGAAATCCATTCTGTTTAATTCACGGGTACGTGATGATTTTGCCAGTTTCTTCGCAAGGCCAGATACCTTAACACTTGGTGTGTGTAACGGTTGTCAGATGATATCTAATCTGCATGAATTGATCCCTGGCACAGAACACTGGCCGCGTTTTGTCCGTAACCGTTCAGAACGCTATGAAGCCCGTTTTAGCTTAGTGGAAGTGGCAAACAGCCCTTCACTGTTCCTGAAAGATATGGTGGGTTCTCGCTTACCAATCGCAGTAGCTCATGGTGAAGGGCAGGTGGAGTTTAGAAACAACCTGAGTTTGATGGAGCTTGAAAAGCATCAGCAAGTCGCATTGCGTTTTGTGGATAACTACGGTTCAGTGACAGAAAATTATCCAGCGAACCCGAATGGTTCCGTGAACGGTATTACTTCAGTGACCAGCCTTGACGGCAGGGTCACGGTGATGATGCCTCATCCAGAAAGGGTATTCCGCACTGTTAGCCACTCTTGGCATCCTAAAGAATGGGGAGAAGATAGCCCGTGGATGCGTATTTTCCGTAATGCACGCAAACAGTTAGGTTAACAGTTAAGTTAATAGAAAAGGCTCTGAAAATTCATCAGGGCCTTTATTTTTTATAATTATTGCCTCTGACACTGTCTCTATATCACGACAATAGTGTTTATGATGTCTCAAAAAGGAGACATTTAATTGATTGATATAAATTGGAAAATATTTTTTCATGGCAAGGTGTCATAAATAGGCGACACTAATACTCATCAAATAGGAAGAAATACCGATAATAAAATGCAATGACTATACATTTTTATTTATTTTTAGTAATATCAATGAATTAAAAATTATTTTTCGATTTGGCACGTAATGTGCATAGTACTGTATAGTTGCTCATTCACCTTTTTATGTCGGCCCGCAATGAGGTGGAAACATGCCACATAAAGCCCAGAATGACGCCGAAGTAAGGTGCCTACCGTCCAACTTAATGATACTCGCCTTCGGGCCTTATCAAACACAGGGCGACACGTGGAGTGAGGCACCGCCTACATGTTCATCGAATAACATGAAGGTTCCTCACGGGCGGGATGGTAAAAAAGTTACTGTCCCGCCATCATTATTGCTGGTTATTCCTGCCTACCGTGTTTATGTATGCACCCGCATAGCTGCTAATTGCTTATTATTTCAATTATCCACTATTTCAACTATTATTCTGACCATTTTCGATAAGAAGATAAAAGTAACTGTAGCATCAATATCATTACAGGTTATGAGATGATTTCTTTGAAAAAATGGCGTTTATTTCCACGCTCATTGCGCCAATTAGTTGTCATGGCTTTCTGGCTGGTGTTATTGCCACTATTAGTTTTGGCTTATCAGGCTTATCAAAGTCTTGATCAACTTAGTAATCAAGCGGCTGAGATTAATCGCTCAACGCTGGCGGATGCTCGCCGTAGCGAAGCGATGGTTGGCGTAGCGCTTGAAATGGAACGCAGTTACCGCCAATACTGTGTATTAGGCGACAGTCGGCTAGAAAAACTTTATCAACGTCAATATCGGCAGTACATGAATATGCTCGGTAATCAGATGGCAATGTTGGCTAATGCGGAGTATACGAAGACATTTAACGAATTACTGTCAGGTTTGAGCAAGATTTCGTGTAGTAATGGCGCACCAGAAGCGGCTTCATCTAAATTACTTGAAGAATTCTCCAGGGCGAATAATCTCCTGGTACAGGAAATGCGTAATATTATTTTCAGTCGTGGTGAACAACTGCAAAAAGATATCGCTGATAAAGGACAATTTTTCGGTTGGCAAAGTCTCATTCTATTCTTGTTAAGTGCCTTCCTGATAACCTTGTTTACACGTATGATCATTGGGCCAGTAAAAGGCATTGAGCGAATGATTAATCGGCTCGGCAAAGGACAATCTTTGGAACAACAGATTGATGCCTTTAAAGGGCCACGGGAATTGCGTTCATTGGCCCAACGTATTATTTGGCTAAGTGAGCGTTTATCCTGGCTGGAGTCTCAGCGCCATGAATTTTTACGCCATATTTCCCATGAACTGAAAACCCCTCTGGCAAGTATGCGTGAAGGAACGGAGCTATTGGCTGACGAAATTGCAGGACCTCTGACGGCTGACCAAAAAGAAGTGGTCAGTATTTTGGACAGTAGTAGTAAGCATTTACAGCAGCTCATTGAGCAATTACTGGAATATAACCGTAAATTAGCGGATGGTGCTGCCGAACATCAGATCGTTGCTTTAAAAGAAATTGTGGATGGTGTCGTGTTATCCCATCAATTGCCGGCACGGGCAAAAAATATTCATACAGAAATTCAATTGGATATGGATTATTGTTGGGCGGAGCCTGGCTTATTGACACGGGTGATTGATAATCTCTACTCCAATGCAGTGCACTATGGCGCTGAATCCGGTAACATTTGGATTTCTAGTCGGCAAGTGGGGAAAAACCTTCAAATTGACATTGCCAATACAGGAACGCCTATCCCAGAATCAGAAAAGAGTATGATCTTCGAGCCATTTTACCAAGGAAAACTACAACGAAAAGGGGCAGTGAAAGGAAGTGGCCTTGGCTTGAGTATCGCGCAAGATTGCATTAAACAGATGCAGGGAGAGCTTTGCCTGGTAGACTCTGACTTTGCTGACGTATGTTTTCGAATCGACCTGCCATTAACCGCAGAGAATGACTAAATAATATGTATAACAGGTTTACCTACCGCTTTATGACGGAGACAGGACAGCAAAATATTGTGACTAAGCCAATGAAAAAAACGGCTATTAGGCCATCTATCTTGGCACGTGCTTCAACTCTGCGCTTGCGGGCCATATTGCTATTGTTTGTTCCCTATTTGCTGGCAGGATGCGTTAAAACCAGTGATTCAGACAATTTGGCAACTCTGGCGCAGTCTATCCTGCCAGAACCGAATGTTACGGATTATCGTCTTAAGGATTGTGATTCAATCTGGGATATCACGAAACCCGCAGCGATGGAAAACGGGCTTTATTGGTTGAGGTTTATTGATTGCACGGATCGGTTGTCTTCGACAGACGCTCGTGAGACAGCGAAACGGTTTACCTCGGATACGCCGGCTGACTGGCATCAAGTACTTAAGCAAAGTATTTTAATTGGCAGGGCGACTTCTGTATTAACTGAACGTCGGAAAATGGTGGAAAATTTTAATCGGTATAGTGCCCAATTTCCTGCCGCTTTGCGGCCATTACTCCAATTGTGGCGTGGGCAGCAATATCTGAAAATTAATCTTGCTGAAGAAAAAGCTAAATTCCAGCGCTTCCAGTTTGACAGCGATAATAAAATTGATCGCTTAAAAGAAATACAAGCACGTTTAGAATATGAGCTTCATTCCATGTCCCGCAAACTGGAAAACCTGACCGATATTGAACGCCAACTTTCCTCCCGTAAACAAGAACAAAGTAGTGTTGCTACTCCTAACACGGACACGGCATCGGATAATAAAGCAGAACCGAAAAACAAATCCGCAACAGACGCGGATACTAAAGCGGAAGCCAATCCTTCAGAAGAAAAATCAGAAGAAAAAGGAGCTGAATAATAATGACAGTACGCAATTCCGCCCATCTTCTTTTAGTTGATGATGATCCTGGCTTGCTCAAATTATTGGGAATGCGTTTGACCAGCGAAGGGTTTCGTGTCACGACCGCAGAGAGTGGCTATGAAGCATTACGCATACTGGCGAGAGAGAAAGTAGATTTAGTGATCAGTGACTTACGCATGGATGAAATGGATGGTATGGCACTGTTTGTGGAGATTCAGAAACAGTATCCCGGTATGCCTGTTATTATCCTGACTGCACATGGCTCTATTCCTGATGCCGTGGCAGCAACGCAGCAAGGTGTATTTAGTTTCCTGACCAAGCCGGTCGATCGTGACGCCCTTTATAAAGCTATTGATAATGCGCTGGAACTCTCAACACCAGCTATTGATGGGCAATGGAGTGAGAAAATCGTCACCCGCAGCCCTCTGATGCTGCGTTTATTGGAGCAGGCCAAGATGGTGGCTCAATCCGATGTGAGTGTGCTGATTAACGGGCAAAGTGGAACGGGTAAAGAGGTACTGGCTCAGGCTATTCATCGGGCAAGTCCCAGAGTGAAGAAACCTTTTATTGCTATTAACTGTGGTGCCTTACCTGAGCAATTGCTTGAATCTGAATTATTTGGTCATGCCAAAGGTGCATTTACGGGTGCTGTCAGCAGCCGAGAAGGGTTATTTTTAGCGGCGCAAGGAGGAACATTATTCCTTGATGAGATCGGTGATATGCCGATGGCGTTGCAAGTTAAGCTCTTGAGAGTGCTACAGGAGCGTAAGATTCGCCCACTAGGGAGTAATCGGGATATCGATATTGATGTCAGAATTATTTCTGCCACTCACCGTGACCTGCCTAAGGCTATGCAGCGTAATGAGTTTCGGGAAGATCTCTACTATCGATTAAACGTCGTGAATTTGAAAATTCCGGCCTTGAATGAACGTGCAGAAGATATTCCTCTATTAGCTAATCATCTGTTACGTGACGCTGCCAAACGCCATAAACCTTTTGTTCGTAGCTTTTCTACCACGGCCATGAAATGCCTGATGGCAGCCAGTTGGCCGGGCAATGTACGTCAATTAGTCAATGTCATTGAACAGTGTGTAGCATTGACGATGGCGCCGGTCATTAGTGATGCTCTGGTTACGCAGGCACTGGAAGGGGAAAATACGGCATTGCCGACATTCGTAGAAGCCCGTGGGCAGTTCGAACTGAATTATCTGCGTAAATTATTACAGATAACCAAAGGTAATGTGACCCATGCTGCCCGCATAGCAGGGCGTAACCGGACAGAATTTTATAAGTTGTTGGCACGCCACGAGCTGGATGCTAACGATTTTAAGGAATAACTTTTCTGCTACTCCAGAAATTCTTACACTAAGTAGAAATTATATACCCCGCTAAGTTGCAGATTGCTAAATACAGGGTATAGAAATTGAATTGCTTTGCTGCTGACATCCAGCAAAGAAGATAGATGATTTATGGCCCAGGAGAGCCGCATTCTATGAGTCGTACTCTTAATATCGCTCTTGCCCAATTAAATTGGTTGGTAGGAGACATTGAAGGCAACAGCGAACGTATGTTGCAGACAGTTCGGGAGCAGCAGGAAAAAGGCGCTGATCTGGTTATGTTTTCTGAGCTGGCGCTGTCTGGCTATTTTCCTGAGGATTTGTTGTTCCGCCCTGATTTACATCAGCGTTGCCGTGAACAATTGGTACGTTTGCAACAAGCCAGCGCTCAGGTTGGTATTTTGGTAGGGCATCCGTGGCAACAGGATGGCAAACTCTACAACGCGCTTTCCCTGTTTTGGCAAGGAGAAATTGTGGCGCGTTATTTCAAACAGCTATTGCCAAATTATGGTGTTTTTGATGAAGAGCGTTATTTCAAAGCGGGCGATCAAAACTGTGTTATACCATTTAAGGGTTATAACCTCGGTTTATTGATTTGTGAAGATTTGTGGTTTGACGCCCCAATTGATGCCCTGAAACAGGCTGGTGCAGAAATCATCTTGTCGATTAACGCTTCTCCTTATAACCGTGAAAAACCGAATATCCGCAGTACATTAATTGAGTCTCACAGCCAACGTACTCATCTGCCAATTATCTATCTTAATCAGGTGGGCGGGCAAGATCAGCTCATCTTTGATGGTTGTTCTAAGGTCTTTGATGCCAATGGTGAAATAACCCATCGCATGGCGGCATTTGAGGAACAGGTTGAGCAATGCCGTTTCAATGAGATGAAGATTGAACCAATGGCAAATCCGAACCCTCAATTGCCTCCTTTGGCGCAAGTTTATAAGGCGTTAGTACTTTCTGTACGTGATTATGTTCAGAAAAACGGTTTTAAAGGCGCTTTGCTTGGTTTGTCTGGTGGGATTGACTCAGGGCTGACATTGGCGATTGCTGTGGATGCTTTGGGGAAAGAGTACGTGCAGGCGGTTATGATGCCATTCCGCTATACCTCAGAAATGAGTATCCACGATGCCAGAGAACAAGCCGAATTGCTGGGCGTTGAATTTGACGTTGTCTCCATCGAACCTATGTTTGATGCGTTTATGGCTCAGCTTGAACCCATGTTCGCGGGAACAGAAAAAGATACGACAGAAGAGAATTTACAGGCACGTTGCCGCGCCGTTATTTTGATGGCAATGTCTAACAAGCGTCGTCGTCTGGTATTGACCACCAGTAACAAAAGTGAATCAGCAGTAGGGTACTCAACCTTGTACGGCGATATGGCGGGTGGTTTTAATGCATTGAAAGATGTGCCTAAAACGATGGTATTTGCATTGGCTAAATATCGTAATACCGTATCTCAGGCTATTCCTCAGCGTGTGATTGATCGACCACCATCAGCGGAGTTGGCACCAAATCAACTGGATCAGGACAGCCTGCCTCCGTATGACATGCTGGATGCTATTCTCGAAGGGTATGTTGAAAAAGATAAATCAGTGGCTGATCTGGTATCTGACGGTTTTGATGAAGCCATTGTGCGCAAGGTGATCCGACTGGTTGACATCAATGAATATAAACGTCGCCAGGCACCTATTGGCCCACGCATTACGCAGCGTGATTTTGGTAAAGACCGACGCTACCCGATTACCTCCGGTTTCGGGCGTAAGAACTGGTAATAACAGGAAGACTTCATGAAAAAGATTGATGCAATTATCAAACCCTTCAAGCTGGATGACGTGCGTGAAGCTCTGGCTGAAGTGGGTATCACTGGTATGACCGTGACAGAAGTAAAAGGATTTGGCCGTCAGAAAGGACATACTGAACTGTATCGCGGCGCAGAATATATGGTGGATTTTCTGCCAAAGGTAAAAATAGAAATTGTCGTACCGGATGATATTGTTGATACCTGCGTCGAAACAATCATGCAGGTTGCACAAACAGGCAAAATTGGTGATGGTAAAATTTTTGTTTTCGATGTTGCCCGTGTTGTGCGTATCCGTACTGGTGAGCAGGACGAAGAAGCGATTTAATCAACTCACTGAAATCACCTGAAAAAAGTGATAACGGAAATATTATCAGTTATCCCACAGCCTGATGGGAGATGGCGTGTGGGAATGTCCGATTTTTAGGCCGTTATCACTTGTCCTGTGTATTACGTAAGCCGTATTAAATAACTTTATGTGGGCCAAAACATTCATAATGAATATGTTGCTCATCAATGCCCATTGCCAGTAACTGCCTGGCGATATTTTGCATGAAAGCCACTGGCCCACAGAAATAGAATTGCATCCCTTCTACCACTATTGCTTCCTGCATGAGGGATAGATCCATAAGCCCAGTATGTTGGTAATGTATGCCTTTCTGATCTGTGTCTCTGGGCTCACGATACCAAACTTGTGAATACAAATTAGGCATAGATTGGGAAATTTCATTTACCTTATTTACAAAAGCATGATGGCCGCCATGTTCTGCGGCATGGAACCAGTTTATTGAGCCCGCGTGATTCTGGTTATGCAGATGTTGCAGCATACTCATCATTGGAGTCAAACCAACTC
The DNA here is from genome assembly GCF_001908105.1 of Xenorhabdus eapokensis. The sequence goes on along the minus strand of NZ_MKGQ01000007.1, from coordinate 131,503 downwards.
CGGCAGAAATCAGTGTGACTGGCGTATCAGATTGCACATCAAGGAAGAAATCACCGCGTGGTGCTGCCAGCATCACAATATCCCCTTCCTGTACCTTATCGTGCATGTGGTTGGAAACTTTGCCCTCGGATTCACGTTTAATGGCAATTTGGTAACTGGTTCCATTTGGTGCGGCGGTCAGGGAATATTGACGGATTTCACGGTTATCAAATGCGGCATCTTCTATATAAATTGCCAAATATTGCCCAGGCTTATAATCCATGACCTTGCCACCATCAACCGGCTCAAACTCAAAGCTAGTGATGACTTCACTTTGTGGTTGTTTCCGGCTAACACGGAACGGACGTAGATCGCGCCAACCTCCTTGCAGGGATTCACCGCTTTGATAAATTTCCTCTTCCCGATTGATAAAGACATTTGCCAATACGTTATAGGCTTTTCCCCAAGCGTTGAGAACTTCGTCATCAGGATGAAACATTTCGTCAATCGTTGCCAACAGGTGCTTACCTACAATCTGATAATGCTCAGGTTTAATGTTAAGGCTGGTGTGTTTATGGGCGATTTTTTCTACGGCAGGTAGGAGTGCTGACAGATTATCGATATTGCCCGCATAAGCGCAAAGGGCATTGAACAGTGCTTCACGTTGATCACCGTTAATCTGGTGACTCATATTAAAAATATCTTTTAATTCAGGATGATGTTTGAACATACGTTCATAAAAATGCGTAGTTAGTTTAGGGCCTGTAGAAACAATTAATGGAATGGTCGATTTTATGGTTGCGATAACCTGACTATCTAGCATGGGGTTCTCCTGAATTTTTCTCACATAACGCTGAAATTTATAAGTTGTATTTTAAATGCAACTTATAGGGTTTGGGAATATATCAAGTTGAGAAAAGATAATTATGTTTCCTTATATCAAAAAAATAGAATTTTCATTAGAATGAACCGCGAGCAGGATCACAAATATCAGCAATAAATCCGTAATTATTAGCGAAACAGTAGGTTATTTAGCTTCTGACAGGCTACCAATGCGTTATGCAAACGTTTGCGTAATTTATTTTGTCAAGACTATCTCATTCGATAAAAAGAGTTTACACTGTGTGCCATTCTGGCCCTCAGGGGTATTTTTTTAGAGATGTAGCTGAGTCAGGAGAACCAAATGTTAAAACGTGAAATGAATATTGCGAATTACGATCCCGAACTGTGGCAAGCGATGGAACAGGAGGTTTGTCGCCAAGAAGAACACATTGAATTGATTGCTTCTGAAAACTACACCAGCCCAAGAGTGATGCAGGCACAAGGCTCTCAGCTTACTAACAAGTATGCGGAAGGTTATCCGGGTAAACGTTATTACGGTGGTTGTGAGTATGTCGATGTGGTTGAACAGCTTGCGATTGACCGCGCAAAAGCCCTGTTTGGTGCGGATTATGCTAACGTCCAGCCACATTCTGGTTCTCAGGCAAATGCGGCGGTGTATATGACACTGCTAAAACCCGGCGATACAGTTTTAGGCATGAATCTGGCGCACGGTGGCCATCTGACTCACGGCTCTCCAGTTAACTTCTCTGGTAAACTTTATAACATCGTACCCTATGGTATTGATGAAAAAGGTAAAATCGATTACGACGATATTCGCACCCAGGCGCAAAAACATCAGCCTAAAATGATCATCGGTGGTTTCTCTGCTTATTCTGGTGTTGTTGATTGGGCGAAGATGCGTGAAATTGCCGATGAAATCGGTGCTTATCTGTTCGTTGATATGGCTCACGTGGCAGGTCTGGTTGCGGCAGGGGTTTATCCAAACCCAGTTCCTCATGCACATGTCGTGACAACCACAACGCACAAAACATTGGCTGGCCCGCGTGGCGGCTTGATTTTGGCGAAGGGAGGCGATGAAGAGTTTTACAAGAAACTGAATTCCTCTGTTTTCCCAGGTTCTCAGGGTGGCCCGTTGATGCACGTGATTGCCGGTAAGGCAGTGGCATTGAAAGAAGCGATGGAGCCTGAATTCAAAGCCTACCAGCATCAAGTCGCCAAGAATGCCAAAGCGATGGTGGAAGTCTTCCTGCAACGCGGTTACAAAGTGGTTTCCGGGGAAACTGAAAACCATCTGTTCTTGCTGGATCTGGTGGACAAAGACATTACTGGTAAAGATGCAGATGCGGCCTTGGGTCGTGCCAATATCACTGTGAACAAAAACAGCGTACCTAACGATCCACGCAGCCCATTCGTCACTTCTGGTATCCGTATCGGAACGCCTGCAATTACCCGCCGTGGCTTCAAGGAAACAGAATCCCGTGAGCTGGCTGGCTGGATGTGTGATGTGCTGGATAACATCAATGATGAAGCAATCATTGAAAGTGTTAAGCAAAAGGTATTGGATATCTGCGCAAAATATCCGGTTTACGCATAATTTAAATAAAATGTAGTAGCAGTAATAAGCCCGACTCATAACGTTAGTTTTGAGCGGGTTTTTTGTATCAAAAACGGGGGATTTGATGGTTGTTCCATCGACATTTTGGTTGGGTTTGGGCTATTTCACCTATTTTTTCTCTTACGGCATATTCTTGCCCTTCTGGTCTGTCTGGTTAAAAGGTGAAGGCATTGATGCTTCAATGATAGGGGTATTGCTAGGTGTTGGAATGGTAGCTCGCTTTGTCGGCAGTCTGGTTATCTCGCCTACGGTAAAAAACCCCGCTAAATTAATTAAAGCATTACGTCTCCTCTCATTGTTGGCATTGCTTTTTGCCATTGGCTTTGTATTCGACAGCCATTGGGCATGGCTTTTCTTTATTATGATTGGTTTCAATTTATTCTTTTCACCACTCGTCCCTTTATCAGATGCGTTGGCGGGAACATGGCAAAAGCAGTTTACGTTTGATTATGGCAAGGTAAGGGTTTGGGGATCGATTGCCTTTGTCATTAGTTCTTCGCTGGCGGGCGTACTGATGTCTGCCAATGGGATAAATTTCTCAATCAGCAGCCTGAATTTTGGCTGGAATATATCGTTTGACAGTTTAAATCATTGGATCGGCCGCGAGTTATTTGGCACACACCATATCATTCTGGCTTTTTTGGTGTTCAGTGTTACCGCCATGTCATTGGGTATGATGTTGAAACCTTCCATCATGCCGGCAGGTAAGATTAAAGCAGCCAATACCAATGCCGTCTCTTTTAAAGAACTCTTATCCGAAAAATCAGTGTGGCAGTTTTTACTCTGTGTAACGTTATTGCAGGCTGCTCATGCGGGGTATTACAGTTTTGGCTCCATTTATTGGGCGCAAGCGGGTTATTCCTCATCAACCATTGGTTATCTTTGGTCGTTGGGGGTGGTAGCTGAAGTGGTCATCTTTACCTTCAGCAAGCAACTGTTCCGCCGTTGGAGTGCCCGTAATTTGCTGTTATTGTCGGGAATTTGTGGTGTCGTTCGCTGGGGACTCATGGGAGCTTCGACCGAATTACCTGTGTTGATTATTATTCAAATCCTGCATTGTGGTACTTTTACCGTTTGCCATTTGGCAGCGATGCGTTTTATTGGCGCCAGAAAAGAAAACGAAATTATCCGGTTGCAGTCCACTTACTCTGCTTTAGCAATGGGAGGCGGTATTGCTGTCATGAGTGTGATTGCTGGTTTCATGTATGAACATATAGGACATGGTATATTTTGGTTAATGTCGCTGATTGTGTTGCCTGCCCTGTTCCTGAGACCAAAAGTTGTAGCCCATTCATTCTCACGCTAATAAAAAACCAAGGTAAGAAAAAGGGCACCTATCAGGTGCCCTAAAAACAACATTGCTTAAATTATATTTATTTAATCATAACGAATTAACGTTTTAATGCTTCAGTCAATTCTTCACGCATTTCAGACAGAATGTCTTTAACGATACGTGGGCTGCCTGCAACGATATTGCCGGAGCTGACATAGTTATGGCCACCAACGAAATCAGTAACAATACAACCTGATTCACGTACCAACAACTCACCGCCCAAGAAATCCCACGGCTTCAGGCCAATTTCGAAGAAACCATCTACACGTCCGGCAGCGACATACGCCATATCCAGTGCCGCAGAACCCGTGCGTCGGAAATCGGCACAGCGCTCAAATAATTTACCCAGTACATTCATGTAAGGGATAGCGTGCTGCTTGGCTTTGAATGGGAACCCTGTCGCAAGGACCGTTCCATCCAGATCACGAGCATTAGTACCACGCAGACGATAACCGTTCAACTGAGCGCCTTGACCACGAGTTGCAGTGAACAGCTCATTGCGCATTGGATCGTAAACGACGGACACCTCTGTGCGGCCTTTAATACGCACGGCAATGGAAACAGCAAAATGGGGAAGACGTTTAATAAAGTTGGTTGTGCCATCCAGTGGATCGATAACCCATTGGAAATCGTCTTCTTCTCCTAAATGTTCACCGCTTTCTTCGGTGATAATCGTATGCTTAGGGTAAGATTTACGGATGATGTCAATGATCAGCTTTTCTGCTTCACGATCAATATTGGTAACGAAATCGTTACTGCCTTTTTGGCTTGCTTCAACAGCATCAGGAGTTTCGTAGCTTTTGGCAATGTAGTTGCCGGCTTTACGTGCAGCGCGTATAGCGATGTTTAGCATCGGATGCATGGGGTATCTTCCACCAGAATTTTAAAGAACGGGAAACAAATCGGCGCGCAGTATAGCAGTCATTCGGCAAAATGACTAATGCTGTGTTAAGATATTCGGCTCTTATACTGAATTTAAAAGCCGTCATGTTAGAGAATATCCGCATTATTCTGGTAGAAACCTCCCATACAGGGAACATGGGATCAACCGCTAGAGCCATGAAAACAATGGGATTAGCCAATCTGTATTTGGTCAATCCGCTTGTCCAACCTGATTCTCACGCTATCGCACTTTCAGCCGGTGCAAGTGATGTTATCGGCAATGCAACGATTGTGAGTTCGCTGGATGAGGCGTTGGCTGGATGTGAGTTGGTCATTGGGACCAGTGCTCGCTCCCGAACCCTCTCCTGGCCGATGGTTGAGCCTCGTGAATGTGGTGAACGTTGTGTCGAAACCGCCAGCCACTCTCCAGTTGCCATCGTTTTTGGTCGTGAACGTGTAGGCTTGACTAACGAAGAGTTACAGAAGTGTCATTATCACCTCTATATCCCAACTAACCCAGAATATGGTTCGTTGAATTTAGCGATGGCAGTTCAATTGGTTAGCTATGAAATTCGCATGGCATACCTCGCAGCTCAAGAGCAATTAGTAGAGACAACGTCTCCAGAGCACGCAGAAGCAGAATATCCACCTATCGAAGATATGGAGCGTTTTTATCAGCACCTTGAACAGGTATTGCAAAAGTCTGGTTTTATTCGCAAAGCACATCCGGGTCAAATAATGAATAAATTAAGACGTCTTTATACCCGCGCACGGCCAGAAACCCAAGAGCTGAATATCTTGCGTGGTATACTGACATCTATGGAAAAGTGGGCTGAAAAATAAACTGATTTGGAAAATCCATAGTTAAAACTGTAGCAGGAAGTAACAGGAATTGGTCGCTGGAAAATAGCGGAAAGCAGTTAGGAAAACCACGGGATAGGCAGGTGGAAAAAGTGACAGGCAGTCAAATAATAGTTGAGTAAATTACTCGGTTAAATAGTTGACTAAAATACTCAGGAATGCCACAATTTCACCCATATTTCACCATGGAGTTTTTGTTATGAGACTGACATCAAAAGGACGTTATGCGGTAACAGCCATGTTAGATGTGGCGTTGCATTCACAAGAAGGACCGGTGCCGTTAGCCGATATTTCTGAACGTCAGGGAATTTCCCTTTCCTATCTTGAACAGTTGTTTTCCCGCCTGCGTAAAAATGGTCTGGTTTCTAGCGTCCGTGGTCCAGGTGGCGGTTATTTATTGGGCAGAGATGCCGGTAAAATTTTCGTTGCCGAAGTGATTTCCGCTGTTGATGAATCCGTTGATGCCACTCGTTGTCAAGGGCGAGAAGGTTGTCAAGGCGGCGATCGGTGTTTGACCCATACCTTATGGCGTGACCTGAGTGATCGCATTACGAGCTTCCTGAGTAGCATCAGTTTAGAAGAATTAGTAAATAACCAAGAAGTATTGGATGTTGCTGATCGGCAAGATAGCGATAAGCGCCGTACCCCTGGCCCTAACGGCAGACTTCAAGAGACGATTAACGTTAATCTGCGTGCGTAACTTGCGGCAAATACTTGTGTGGCAATGAAAGTATTAAAAGTGTCTTACGGAGCATGTGAGCAATGAAATTACCCATTTATTTGGACTATTCAGCAACAACACCGGTCGATCCGCGTGTTGCTGAAAAGATGATGAACTATTTGACTATTGACGGAGTCTTCGGTAACCCAGCTTCCCGTTCACACCGTTTTGGCTGGCAGGCTGAAGAAGCGGTTGATATCGCGCGCAATCAAATTGCTGACTTAATTGGCGCGGACCCGCGTGAAATCGTGTTCACTTCAGGTGCGACAGAATCAGATAACCTGGCTATTAAAGGTGCTGCAAAATTTTATCAGAAGAAAGGCAAGCACATTATCACCAGCAAAACTGAACATAAAGCGGTTTTAGATACTTGCCGCCAGTTGGAGCGCGAAGGCTTTGAGATCACTTATCTGGCGCCAATGAGCAATGGCCTGATTGATCTGAAAGAGTTGGAAGCTACCCTGCGTGAAGACACCATTCTGGTTTCCATCATGCATGTTAACAACGAAATTGGTATTGTTCAGGATATTATGACCATTGGTGAATTATGCCGCAGCCGTGGCATTATTTTCCATGTTGATGCCACCCAAAGTGTGGGTAAATTACCTATCGACCTCAGTCAGCTAAAAGTTGATCTAATGTCCTTTTCTGCCCATAAACTTTATGGCCCGATGGGAATTGGCGCGTTGTATGTTCGTCGTAAGCCTCGCGTGCGTATTGAAGCACAACAGCATGGCGGCGGTCATGAACGCGGTATGCGTTCAGGTACATTGCCTGTTCACCAGATTGTTGGCATGGGTGAAGCCTACCGTATAGCAAAAGAAGAGCTGAAATCAGAGGCAGAGCGCCTGCGTGGTTTGCGTCTGCGTTTGTGGAACGGTATCAAAGATATTGAAGAAGTTTACCTGAATGGTGATTTGGAACAGGGAGCGCCACACATTCTGAATGTCAGCTTCAACTATGTTGAAGGTGAGTCATTGATGATGTCATTGAAAGATCTAGCCGTATCTTCTGGCTCGGCATGTACTTCTGCGAGTCTGGAGCCTTCTTATGTCCTGCGCGCGCTGGGCATGAATGATGAACTGGCGCACAGTTCTATTCGTTTCTCTTTGGGACGTTTTACCACAGAAGAAGAAATAGACTATGCAATCAAGTTGATTCACAACGCGATTGGTCACTTGCGTGATCTTTCTCCATTGTGGGAAATGTTCAAGCAGGGTGTGGATATTAGCACCATCGAATGGTCTCATCATTAATCAGACGTTTTCAGGAGTAACGACATGGCTTACAGCGACAAAGTAATTGATCACTATGAAAACCCACGTAATGTTGGTTCATTCGATAACGAAGATCCGACAGTAGGGAGTGGCATGGTAGGAGCACCAGCTTGTGGTGACGTCATGCGACTGCAAATCAAAGTCAACGATGAAGGTATCATTGAAGACGCACGTTTCAAAACTTATGGCTGCGGCTCGGCAATTGCATCCAGTTCTTTGGTAACAGAGTGGATGAAAGGCAAATCGTTGGAACAGGCTGAGGCAATTAAAAACACTCAGATTGCTGAAGAGTTAGAACTGCCACCCGTGAAAATCCATTGTTCTATTTTGGCAGAAGATGCTATCAAAGCGGCTATTGCTGATTACAAGAGCAAGCGCCAGGCCAAATAACTTTTTTACAAAAAGAAAATAATTCTGGTGGATATTGCTGCAATATCCACCTTTACTGGTTTTAAAGTGAGGTGTTGTATGTCAATTTCCCTGACGGAAAGTGCAGCCCAACGTATTTCGGCTTTTCTTACCAATCGAGGAAAAGGTGTCGGATTGCGCTTGGCAGTGAGAACATCCGGCTGCTCTGGTATGGCATATGTGCTTGAATTTGCTGATACAATAAATGAAGAAGATCAGGTTTTTGAAGATAAGGGCGTGAAAGTCATCGTTGACGGTAAAAGCATCATTTATCTTGATGGTACTGAGTTGGATTTCGTTAAAGAAGGCCTGAATGAAGGCTTTAAATTCAACAACCCTAATGTTTCCAGCGAATGCGGTTGTGGAGAAAGTTTCCACGTTTAACCCTATTTTTTGACCCGCATTTTGCGAAACTAAGAGTAACTTATGGACTACTTTACTTTATTTGGGCTGCCTGCACGTTATGCGATTGATCGCGAACAGTTGGTAACCCGTTATCAGGAATTACAACGCCAGTTTCATCCTGATCGTTTTGCCAACCAGCCAGAACGCGAAAAAACGCTGGCACTCCAACAAGCTGCGACCATCAATGATGGTTATCAGACGCTAAAACACCCCCTGAAACGCGCAGAATACATGCTGTCTCAGCAAGGATTTGATCTATCCAATGAACAGCACACGATGCAGGATACGGCTTTTTTGATGCAGCAGTTGGAATTGCGTGAAGAGCTTGATGCCATTGAGCATCGTGTAGATTCAGAAACAGCATTGAACGATTTTTCATCTCGCCTGAATAAAATGATTAAAACCCGCAGTGAGCAGATGGAACAACAACTCAATGCTGCCGAATGGTCAATTGCAGCCGATACAGTCCGTAAGTTACGCTTTCTGGATAAATTGCACCAACAGGTTGAACAACTGGAAGAGCGGTTGTTGGATGATTTTTAGCGGACTTTTGACTGACTTTTAGCTGAATCGTATTGTTTAGAATGATTTTTGGCTGAATAAATTTCGGCTGACATAGATTTATGCTGATATAGATTTATAGGGGCACATATGGCTTTATTACAAATCAGCGAACCGGGTTTATCTGCTGCACCGCACCAGCGCCGACTGGCTGCGGGAATTGATCTTGGCACAACTCACTCTCTGGTTGCGACCGTCCGTAGCGGTCAGGCGGAAACATTGGCAGACAGTGATAACCGCCATTTACTTCCTTCTGTTGTACAGTACCGCAAAGAAGAGATTCTCGTTGGTTGGCAAGCGCGTCAACAGGCTGCCTCTGATCCTGCCAATACAATCAGTTCAGTTAAACGGCTGCTGGGACGCTCTTTAGCTGATGTTCAACAGCGTTATCCCAACCTGCCATACCTGTTTCAGGCCAGCGCAAATGGTTTGCCATTGATCAATACCTTGGCGGGGCTAGTCGATCCTATTCAGGTTTCTTCTGAGATATTGAAATCGTTGGCGCAACGGGCAGAAGAAACCTTGGATGGTAAACTTGATGGTGTTGTGATCACAGTTCCTGCTTATTTCGATGATGCTCAACGTCAGGGCACTAAAGATGCTGCTCGGTTAGCGGGTTTGCACGTTCTTCGCCTCTTGAATGAACCCACTGCGGCAGCCATTGCCTACGGTCTTGATTCCGGTCAAGAAGGTGTGATTGCCGTTTACGATCTGGGTGGCGGAACATTTGATGTCTCTATTCTTCGCCTTAGCCGAGGGGTGTTTGAAGTGCTGGCAACGGGGGGAGATACTGCCCTTGGTGGTGACGATTTTGATTCACTGTTAGCAAATTGGATACGTGAACAGGCTGGGATCAGCGATAACGACCACGGATTACAGCGTCAATTGCTGGATGTCGCTACCCAAACCAAAATTGCTTTGAGTGGGGCGGATAGGGCGGAAATCGATATTGCTAACTGGCAAGGTAGTATTACCCGTACCGAATTTAACGAATTAATTTCCTCTTTGGTCAAACGCACCTTACTCTCCTGCCGTCGGGCGCTGAAAGATGCCGGTGTGACGATTGACGAGATTTTGCAAGTTGTCATGGTTGGTGGTTCAACGCGAGTGCCATTGGTACGTAGCATGGTGGGCGAGTTCTTTGACCGCGAACCATTAACTTCTATAGATCCAGATAAAGTGGTCGCTGTTGGTGCTGCAATTCAGGCCGATATTCTGGTGGGGAACAAACCAGACAGCGACATGCTGTTACTCGATGTTATCCCGCTGTCACTTGGTTTGGAAACAATGGGCGGACTGGTTGAAAAAGTCATTCCACGTAATACCACTATCCCTGTTGCCAAAGCGCAAGAATTTACCACTTTTAAAGATGGGCAAAGTGCGATGAGCCTGCATGTGGTGCAAGGCGAGAGAGAACTGGTCAATGATTGCCGTTCACTGGCGCGTTTCACACTGCGTGGTCTTCCGCCATTACCGGCTGGTGGTGCACACATTCGTGTGACCTTTCAGGTTGATGCTGATGGTCTGTTGAGCGTCAGTGCATTAGAAAAATCCACGGGTGTTGAAGCTTCTATTCAGGTGAAACCTTCCTATGGTTTGTCGGATGAAGAAATTGCCCATATGCTCAAAGACTCCATGTCTAATGCACAGGAAGATGTGCAGGCACGCAAATTAGCTGAACAAAAAGTAGAAGCAGCTCGAATGCTGGAAAGTTTAACCAGTGCATTGGAAAAAGATGCGGATTTACTGAGTCAAGAAGAGCAGTCTGCGATTGACGCCGCTGCACAAGTATTAATTGAAAGCGCTCAGGGAACCTCCCCCGATGCGATTGAAAGTGCAATAAAACAATTGGACAAGCAAACGCAGGAATTTGCAGCGCGCCGTATGGACACATCAATCCGCCGGGCTTTGGCGGGTCATTCTGTGGATGAGATTTAATTATGCCTAAAATTGTATTTTTACCTCATAACGAACTTTGTCCTGAAGGGGCAGTATTGGAAGCGAAGGAAGGTGAATCCATTCTGGATGTTGCATTACGTAATGGTATTGAAATTGAACATGCCTGTGAAAAATCCTGTGCGTGTACGACTTGTCACTGTATTGTCAGGGAAGGCTTTGACTCACTGGAAGAAAGCTCTGAACTAGAAGATGACATGTTGGATAAAGCATGGGGATTGGAGCCTGAAAGCCGATTGAGCTGTCAGGCCAAAGTTACCGATGAGGATTTAGTCGTTGAAATCCCCAAATACACCATTAACCATGCACGCGAACACTGACAGGAGAGCAGAAAGTGAAATGGTCTGACAGTCGTGATATTGGCGAAGCACTGTATGATAAATTTCCTGATATAGACCCAAAAACAGTGCGTTTCACCGACATGCATGAATGGATTTGTGAGCTGGATGGTTTTGATGACGATCCACAGAAATCCAACGAAAAAATATTGGAAGCTATTCTACTGGTGTGGCTGGATGAATATGAATAGTGGACAACTTGCCCAAGACAAAAACCAGAGCAAAAAATAATATGCAATCTCACCGATTCTTGCTCAATAGCTTGGCATAGTCTGCATTTAGTGGAAAACTGGCAATCGCCAGTTTTTTTATAATCCCTCACTGTGAAACAGTGAACAAATAAGATAAGAAGTGAGAAAAAATGACAAAACAAATCATGCCCATAACACTGTCTTATGAGCCAGCTAACGCTTGCTGGGGTGAAAAAGCACTAATTAGCTCAAGTGAGCAGGGGATCACAATCCATTTGCAAGCCAATGGCAAGCTGGATGCCATTCAACGTGCCGGGCGTAAAATTGACGGGCAAGGAATTCGCAATATTGCTTTAGTGGGTGATGGCTGGGATCTGGAAAAAAGTTGGTCATTTTGGTTGGGCTTTCGTTCACCTAAAGGATTGCGCACAATTGAATGGCCACAACTCCCTGCGGCGGAAAAACAGGAGCTGGAAAGACGGATCAAATTCATTGATTGGGTGCGCGATACCATCAACCTTCCGGCAGAAGATCTGGGACCAGAACAGCTTGCCCAGAGAGCTATTGATTTATTGCGCGGGGTAGCGGGTGATGCCGTTAGTTATCGCATCATCAAAGGGGATGAGTTGCGTGAACAGGGATATGCAGGGGTATATACCGTCGGTCGTGGCTCTTCCCGTGCTCCTGTGTTCCTGGCATTAGATTTTAATCCAACAAAAGAGGCAAAAGCGCCTGTTTTTGCTTGTCTGGTTGGTAAAGGTATTACCTTTGATTCCGGTGGATACAGCCTCAAACCTTCTAATTTCATGGATTCGATGAAATCAGATATGGGCGGCTCTGCGACACTAACGGGAGCACTGGCTATGGCAATCAGCCGTGGTTTAAAACATCGTGTCAAACTGTTCCTGAGCATCGCAGATAATATGGTGAGTGGTAATGCTTTTAAATTGGGCGATATCATTCATTACCGTAACGGCAAAACGGTTGAAGTAATGAATACAGATGCGGAAGGGCGTCTGGTTTTGGCTGATGGTTTGATTGATGCCAGTGCAGAAAAAACGCAACTTATTATTGATGCGGCTACCTTGACGGGCGCAGCGAAAACCGCAGTAGGAAATGATTATCACTCAGTATTAAGTTTTGATGATCAACTGGTATCTGACTTACTGGCGGCGGCTGATAATGAAAATGAATTGTTCTGGCGCTTACCGTTAGCTGAATTCCATCGTAGTCAATTGCCATCCAACTTTGCTGATCTGAACAACATTGCGTCACCGGCACATTCGGCAGGAGCAAGTACCGCAGCAGCATTCTTGTCGCATTTTGTCGAAAATTACAAAAAAGGCTGGGTGCATATTGACTGTTCAGCAACTTACCGTAAATCCTCTGTAGAACAATGGGCTGCGGGTGCAACGGGATATGGCGTACGTACCATTGCCAATTTATTGCTGACAAAAGCAAAATAACAGGCCAATAAATTAAAATATCTATCTGAATAGCTCCTTTTATTAGGAGCTATTGTCGAGATTTATTGTTGCATTTTTCCGTATTCTTAACTTCACTTTATAACAGCATTAATTTAAATAGAATTCATTTAAAACAGAATTTTCCGGAGATCTTCATGAGTTTGTCAAATGGGTCTATCTCTACCGAAATAAAGGTTCCTAGTGGAAGCCGTATTACACTGAGTCAACCAGCAGAACAACCCACTCAGCTTATTGAATCCCTGATTGATTTATTCAAACAGCATAAACCTGTTCGGCGGGCTTTTTTAGTCATGGCTCATGATAAAAATGTGGATAAAACCCCCAATTTGTTAATTGGCGTGGAATTCAGTATGGCACTGACAGAGAGTGAGATTAATTTATTGATCCAAGCCGCCGGTGAACTGGCTTGCGAATATCTTGATGAAGATGAATCAGTCGATTTTTGCCTGCTTGATGAACAAGAAGGGGGAATTAGCCATTACTTGATTCAGCATACTCAACCTTTTTATCAGCGTAAATTGGGTAGCTGGTTGCGCAATACCATTCCGGTTGTCAATCAATTCAACGGTGGTTAGAACAAATAAATCGTGGTTATTATTAATTCAACGTAAACAGTGAGGAAAAAAGATGAAAGTTTTTTCGTATATTTTGCTGCTAGGCGTATTTTATATACCAACTGTTCTTGCTGATACATCAGTAACTGATAACCAGAAAATAACAGATCAGGAGCTTTCCCGTCAGGGAGTGCTGAGAGAGTGTACAGACCTATTGCCGACGGGACACAAATATACTATCAGTATTATTGGTACGTCAGATAAAACCACCCAAGATCCTAAAGGAAAGTTCACAGGGAAATTTATAGTCTCTGATGAAAGTCAACAGGATATAAGCAAGAAAAGGGCTGAAGAAGTTAATCCTTTTATTCAGTGTGTAACAGAGCAGGTTTTATAATTGACATTGAGTGAAAAACACGAATTCAATGATCTTGGTCAGTATGCCTGTTTGGGATTTAATCGCCTGAACAGGCATTATTTTATAAAATGGTTATTTTCATCGTGTATAACAAAGCGAAAATGTGATTTATGCTAAAAAATGATATTTTCGCTAAGAAAGTTTTAATAAAATGTTGTGTTTTTTGTAGGCAAGCAGAAACTCTCCTCCTATAATCAACGCCTATTTTTGTCCCTGTCAGATACAGGGTAGAGTTGCCCTTCAGTTCTGTTTGGGGCATAAAAATTAAAATGAATCATCGCTGAAAGTGCCAAAGAGGTTACGCAATGACAATTGAACGTACTTTTTCCATTATTAAACCCAATGCCGTGAAGAAAGATGTTATCGGTTCTATTTATGCCCGCTTTGAAAGTGCAGGGTTTAAAATTATCGCGGTCAAAATGTTGCATTTGACACGCGAGCAAGCGGAAGGTTTTTATGCTGAACACAAAGGCCGCCCTTTCTTTGATGGTCTGGTGGCGTTCATGACCTCTGGCCCAATTATGGTACAAGTTCTGGAAGGTGAAAATGCCGTTCAACGTCACCGCGATTTAATGGGTGCGACTAATCCTGATAATGCATTAGCGGGTACTCTGCGAGCAGATTACGCAGATAGCTTTACTGAAAATGCGGTTCACGGTTCAGACTCTACCGAATCTGCCAGTCGCGAAATTGCTTACTTTTTCAGTGATGATGAAATCTTCCCTCGCTGCTAACGCTTTTCGTTGTATGTAGCAATAGCTTCTAAGTAGCATATAAACAGTAAAGTTTGTACAATGATGCGCCCCACTGAGTTGATTCAGCGGGGCGTTTATTATTTTATTTCAATGTTCATTCAATATCGCTCTGATTAAAAGAGTGAATGATCATTGAATTGGCAGTCACCGCATGAAAACTTAATGCTGAAACCAGATCAGCATAGAGCCGAAAGTGTAACAACGAGGCGATGTAACAATGTCCCAACTTAACGAAACCGTATCACCTGCAACTTCCGTCGTATCTGTCACGCCTGAAAAGAAAAACGGTAAAGTCAATTTGCTCGACCTTAACCGTAAACAAATGCGTCAATTCTTTATCGATATGGGAGAGAAACCTTTTCGTGCCGATCAGGTCATGAAATGGATTTACCATTATTGCTATGACGATTTTGAGCAAATGACCGATATCAACAAAGTGCTCAGGGCGAAATTGCAACAAGTTGCCGAAATCAAAGCACCCGAAGTTGCAGAAGAGCAACGCTCTGCTGATGGCACTATCAAATGGGCGATTACTGTAGGTGGTCAACAGGTTGAAACGGTTTATATCCCAGAAGATGATCGCGCGACACTGTGTGTTTCATCTCAGGTGGGATGTGCTTTAGAGTGTAAATTTTGTTCTACGGCTCAGCAGGGCTTTAACCGTAACCTGCGAGTTTCTGAGATTATTGGTCAGGTTTGGCGCGCCGCTAAGATTATAGGATCACTGAAATCCAGTGGTCGTCGTCCCATTACCAACGTAGTGATGATGGGAATGGGAGAACCATTACTCAATTTGAATAATGTCGTGCCCGCAATGGAAATCATGATGGATGACTTCGGCTTTGGTTTGTCGAAACGCCGTGTGACATTGTCAACGTCCGGTGTTGTTCCTGCGCTGGATAAACTGGGAGATATGATCGATGTTGCACTGGCAATTTCTTTACATGCCCCCACTGACGATATTCGTGATGAAATTGTGCCAATTAACCGCAAGTACAATATTGAAGAGTTCTTGGCAGGAGTACGTCGTTACCTGACAAAATCCAATGCTAATCAGGGACGCGTTACGGTAGAGTATGTGATGCTTGATCATATCAATGACAGTGTTGAGCAGGCTCATCAATTGGCTGAATGCCTGAAAGATACCCCCAGCAAGATCAACCTGATCCCGTGGAACCCATTCCCAGGTGCACCTTATGGACGCAGCTCGAACAGCCGAATCGATCGCTTTGCCAAGGTTCTGATGGGATACGGTTTTACAACCATCGTGCGTAAAACGAGGGGAGATGATATTGATGCGGCATGTGGGCAGCTTGCCGGTGAGGTTATTGATAGAACCAAGCGAACAATGAAAAAACGCCAGGCAGGTGAACCTATTCAGGTAAAAACAGTCTAATTTTTTGTTTAATATCGATTAATGGCTAAAAATCTGGCAAAGTTTAACATATCCTTATAAATGAAGATGGTATGATACGGAAATCAATAATTTGGTCTATAGTTTGTTTTGTCCTGTTAACGGGATGTGTAGAACGATCAACGCATCGCGCTCATCAGGTTGTTGCCATAGATACACGATTGCAGCTAGGGAAGGCTTATTTGGCGGAGCGAAATTTACCGGCCGCTAAATATCATTTTCAAAAAGTCTTGCTGGCGGAACCTCATCATCCAGAGGCACATCTGGGCATGGCACTGTATGAACAATATGCAGGCCGTCCAGAAACCGCCAGTCAGCATTACAGAATGGCGATGCAGTATGCGGCTGAAAGTGATACCGTAGTACGTCATTATTATATTTTTCTTTGTGAACAAAAGCAGTATGAACAAGCTGAGCAATTGGTCATGAAAAATATGAAAAGCAATACAGACCGTTATCGCTGTGATAAGTGATTTTTTGCGTTCAACGCAGTATTTAGATGATTTCGCTACACAAATTAAGTGATATGTTCTATTAACTTAATTTGTGTAAATTCTTTAACCCAGAACAGTACCAGTATCCCTTGCTAATGAAGACTGAAACTTACCCAGAAGAAGCCAATCTGACAACAGGTCAGATTCTGCGTCAGGCTCGTGAAAAACATGAGCTTTCTCAGCAAATTGTGGCAGATCGCTTGTGTCTTAAACTGTCCACTGTTCGTGATATTGAAGAAGATAATATCCCGTCAAATATTTCACCGACATTCCTTCGTGGATATGTTCGCGCCTATGCAAAATTGGTTCAGGTGCCTGAATCTGAAATCTTAAGTACCTTGGATAAACAGATCCCCCCCGATGCCATAAAAACAGCGCCTATGCAAAGTTTTTCTGCGGGAAAAAAAAGCAAGAAACGTGACGGTTGGTTAATGAAGATAACATGGGCTGTTATCATTGTATTGTTGGGTATGACATTCCTGTGGTGGTGGCAGAACTATAAAGTACAACAAACAGAATTGTCTTCAATGGTCACGCAATCAACTGCCCAGAATAATAGTCAGTCAGGTTCTGAAAATGGCCTGGTGGCTCCAACCGCTGGGGAAAATAATGTAGCGCCTCTTAAAGAAAATCAATCCGTAACGGCTGCTCAAAATAGTGTTTCCCAAGAAAAAGCATCGTCGGCAGAGGCAAATAGCACTGAAGTAAGCAGCAATGCTCCAGTATCTTCCAGCGTGCCGGTATCCACAGCAACCAATCAATCTGCAACTAATGCAATGCCAGAAAATACAACTGCTGCTGCCAATGCAGAAGTGAATAATGCGGTTGTGAGTCCGTCATCGACTGATGTAAATAGTATCAGTACAGCGGGTAACGATGAGTTAGTGATAGATTTCAGCGATGAATGTTGGCTGGCGGTCAAGGATGCTAAAGGTAAGGTGTTATTTAGTGGTATCAAAAAGAGAGGGGATAGCCTAAAACTTTCCGGTAATTTACCTTACTCAGTGAATATTGGCGCCCCTGCCAAGGTTAAGGTTCAGTTCCGAGGAAAACCAGTAGATCTGAGTTCCTTCGTGAAGAAAGGCATCACGGCTAAACTGACACTGAAATAGATGCCTTAACTGCTTCGGCAGAGTTATTCACCACAGCATAGTTGTAATTCTTATAAACAAAAATACAGGGATGTAGGGGAGTAATGTAAAAATGCATAATGAATCACCGATAAAAAGACGTAAATCGACACGTATTTATGTCGGTAATGTTCCCATCGGGGGTGATGCACCGATTGCCGTGCAATCAATGACTAACACACGAACAACAGATGTTGAAGCGACAGTCAATCAAATTAAGGCGTTAGAACGTGTAGGTGTTGATATTGTTCGAGTGTCTGTTCCAACAATGGATGCAGCCGAAGCGTTCAAGTCCATCAAACAGCAAGTCAATGTCCCTCTTGTTGCCGATATTCATTTCGATTACCGCATTGCATTGAAAGTGGCAGAATATGGTGTTGACTGTCTGCGTATCAACCCTGGCAATATCGGTAACGAAGAGCGTATTCGTCAGGTTGTGGATTGTGCCCGCCACAATAACATTCCGATTCGCATTGGGGTTAATGGTGGCTCGCTGGAAAAAGATCTACAAGAAAAATATGGTGAACCCACACCAAAAGCGTTGGTTGAATCGGCAATGCGTCATGTGGATATTCTTGATCGTCTGAACTTTAACCAATTTAAGGTGAGTGTCAAAGCCTCTGACGTTTTCCTGGCGGTTGGGGCATACCGTTTACTGGCTCAACAAATTGATCAACCGCTGCATTTGGGCATTACGGAAGCAGGTGGCGCTCGTGCGGGTGCGGTGAAATCTTCAATCGGCCTTGGTATTTTGTTGTCAGAAGGAATTGGCGATACGCTGCGTATTTCGTTGGCCGCAGATCCAGTGGAAGAGGTTAAAGTCGGTTTCGATATTCTGAAAGCATTGCGTATTCGTTCACGGGGCATTAATTTCATTGCCTGTCCAACGTGTTCGCGTCAAGAATTTGATGTTATCGGTACAGTTAATGCACTTGAGCAGCGTCTTGAAGACTTAATCACTCCAATGGATGTTTCTATCATTGGTTGTGTCGTGAATGGTCCTGGGGAAGCTGAAGTTTCAACGCTTGGCGTAACAGGGGCGAAAACCAAAAGTGGCTTTTATGAAGATGGCATTCGTCAAAAAGAGCGTTTTGACAATAATAACTTGATTGATCAACTTGAAGCGAAAATTAGGGCGAAGGCAGCTATCCTTGATGCTAAGAACCGAATCAGCATCAATCAGCTTGATGAGTAATTTATTGGGGATATAAGCATATAGATTTGCTTGCAGATTGAACCTTGCAAGTATTCGCTTTTATAATCGATGGCATTGTATAAATATTAATAAGAGATAAAACGTGGCAAAAAATATCCCAGCTATTCGTGGCATGAACGACTGCCTTCCTGCTGAAACGGCCATCTGGCAACGAGTTGAATCTACGGTGAAGCGTGTGCTGTCAGGTTATGGTTTTAGCGAAATTCGGACACCGATTGTAGAGCAGACCCCGTTATTCAAACGTGCAATTGGGGAAGTAACCGACGTTGTCGAAAAAGAGATGTATACTTTTGACGATCGCAATGGTGAAAGCTTGACCCTGCGCCCAGAAAATACCGCAGGATGTGTCCGTGCCGGTATTCAGCATGGTCTGCTGTACAATCAGGAACAGCGCTTATGGTATATCGGGCCTATGTTCCGTTATGAGCGTCCACAAAAAGGCCGTTACCGTCAATTCCATCAGTTAGGGGCTGAAGTGTTTGGCTTACAAGGGCCAGATATTGACGCTGAACTTATTTTAATGACAGCACGTTGGTGGCGTGAGCTCGGCATTGCCGATCACGTTACACTTGAATTGAACTCAATTGGTTCATTAGAAGCCCGCGCAAATTATCGTGAGGCGCTGGTAGCATTCCTTGAGCAACACAAAGAGAAATTAGACGAGGATTGTCAACGCCGCATGTATACCAATCCACTGCGTGTATTGGACTCTAAAAACCCTGAAATTCAGCAACTTTTAAATGATGCGCCGGCGTTGTTTGATTATCTTGATGCTGAGTCAAAAGAGCACTTTGATGGACTGTGCCAGATACTTGATAACACTGGGATAAAATACCGCATCAACCAGCGTCTGGTTCGCGGCCTTGATTATTACAACCGTACTGTTTTTGAATGGGTGACATCAGCATTGGGTGCACAGGGAACCGTCTGTGCCGGTGGTCGTTACGATGGTTTAGTTGAACAATTGGGCGGTAAAGCAACACCCGCAGTTGGTTTTGCCATGGGCATGGAACGTATGGTCTTATTAGTGCAGGAAGTCAATCCTGACTTTGTTGCTGATCTGACCGTTGCCGATGTTTATTTCTCTTCCTTTGGTGAAGGGAGCCAGCAGGCGGCATTAATATTGGCCGAAAAAATCCGCGATCAACTGCCAGAATTACGTTTAATGACTAACCACGGCGGTGGTAACTTTAAGAAACAATTGACACGTGCGAGTAAACACGGCGCCAAAGTCGCCTTGATCCTGGGAGAAGATGAAATTCAGGCAGGCAATATTACAGTGAAAGATTTACGCAACGGTGAACAAGAAACGTTGTCACAACAAGCGATCGCAGCGCGTTTGAGCGAACTGTTAGGCTAAGGAGAGAGACTCTAGTGCAAGTCTATACCACAGAAACTGAACAAGTTGACGCGATAAAGCGTTTTTTATCTACCAACGGTAAATACCTTGCTGTTGGCCTGGTGTTAGGTATTGGTGCTTTGTTGGGTTGGCGTTACTGGCAGAGTCATCAAACCAACCAATTACATAATACGGCGGCAGTATTTGAAGAATTGAACAAATCACTGGCGTCGGGATCGAAAGAACATGTTGCTGCCGTAGAAAAGTTCGCTAATGAGACAAACAATGTCTACGGTGTTATGGCTGATCTGGAACTGGCAAAACAAGCTGTTGCTCAGAATGATTTGGCTCAGGCAGAGAAAAATTTGCTAGCGGCATCCGGCAAAGCTAAAGATGAGAACATGCAAGCATTGTCTAACCTCCGCCTGTCCAGGGTTCAATTAGCGGAAGATAAAGCAGATGTTGCATTGAAAACGTTGGATTTGGTCAAAGGCAAAGGCTGGCAGATTATGGTTGAGGATATTCGTGGGGATATTCTGGCTAAAAAAGGGGATATTGCTGGCGCACGTGCAGCCTATTCCACGGGACTTGGACTTGATGGCCCGCAGGTAATTAAGGATTTTATGAAAATCAAACTTAATAATTTATCCAACTAAGGGAGCCAACTTCATAATGCAGCTTCGAAAAACACTCTTGGTTGGGCTGGTTGCTTCTGTTCTGCTGGCAGGTTGTTCAAGTGAACAGGATGCGGTAACAATGTCACCGTTACCGAAGGTTGAAAATCAATTCAAACCTCGTATCGTTTGGGATAAGTCTGTTGGGAGTGGTACGGGAGAGTATTACTCCCATTTATCACCGACCTGGCAGGGTTCGACAATTTATGTTGCTGACCGTCATGGTGTTATCAAAGCATTTGATATAGACAGCGGCAAAGAGATATGGACAACGGATCTGTCAGAAAAAGCCGGTCTATTGTCATCCCATTTGCCAGCGCTGCTTTCTGGTGGTTTGACGGTATCCGGTGATCGCCTGTATGTCGGCACAGAAAAGGCGAAAGTCATCGCATTGGATGTAACGGACGGTAAGGTTGAATGGGAGTCAACGGTTGCCGGCGAAGCGTTGTCCCGTCCTGTTGTGAGTGATGGTTTTGTCTTGATTCATACCGGTAATGGTATGTTGCAGGCATTAAACGAAACCGATGGTAGTATTGTCTGGTCAGTTAACATGGATACACCTGCGTTGTCCGTTCGTGGTGAATCCGCTCCTGCCGTGGCCTATGGTGCAGCTATTGTAGGTGGTGACAATGGTCGTATTAGTGCGGTTCTGCTGTCTGAGGGGCAACTAATTTGGCAGCAGCGTATTTCTCAGGTAACAGGTTCTACCGAAATAGATCGTCTGAATGATGTTGATATGACTCCGGTCATTTCAGACAATGTTATTTACGCGATAGCTTATAACGGTAATTTGGTGGCAATGGATATGCGTTCAGGCCAGATCATTTGGAAACGTGATCTGGGTTCGGTGCATGATATGGTGGTCACTGACAACAACATTTTTATTGTTGATCAAGATGATCATATTTTGTCCCTACGCAAGAGTGATGGTGTGACATTATGGTCGCAAAATAATCTCTTGCACCGTAACCTGACAGCACCGGAAATGTACAATGGCTATCTGGTTGTTGGTGATGCTGAAGGTTACTTGCATTGGTTGAATATGGCTGATGGCAAATTTGTGGCGCAGAACAAGGTTGATGGTTCCGGCCTGTTGAGTCGTCCGGTTGTTGCCAGCGATAAACTGATGCTACAAGCGAAAGACGGGACAGTTTATCTGTATACCCGCTAACTTTCAGAGCGTGTTTTAAATAACACACAATTATACGGCTCCTGAGAATAACAGGAGCCGTTTCGTCTTTTTAGTATCTTTGTGTCTTGCTGTGATGAACAATATTAAGACGTCACTTTCAGCAGGGTATCGATTTAAATCTAGTCATGAGGCATCAAGAAAATGATACCTGTCGTTGCGCTGGTTGGGCGCCCCAATGTTGGAAAATCCACCTTATTTAACCGATTGACCCGAACCAGAGATGCGCTGGTAGCGGACTTCCCAGGCTTAACCCGTGATCGTAAGTATGGACGGGCGGAGGTTGAAGGGCAGGAATTCATCATCATTGATACGGGCGGTATTGATGGTACGGAAGAAGGCGTAGAAACGCATATGGCTACGCAATCTCTTATGGCCATAGAAGAGGCGGACATTGTTCTATTTATGGTTGACGCCAGATCGGGATTGATGCCTGCTGACCATTCGATTGCCAAGCATCTGCGTAGCCGTGAAAAAGCAACTTTTTTGGTGGCGAATAAAACCGATGGTATCGATATTGATACCTCTATAGCTGAATTTTATTCACTAGGTTTAGGAGATGTTTATTCCATTGCTGCTTCTCACGGCCGTGGTGTAACACAACTGATTGAACGTGTGTTGTTGCCATTTTCTAATAAAGAAGAAACGGAAGAAGACGTTGAATTAACGGAAGAAGAAGCTAACGCAGCGTATTGGGCAGAAATGGAGCAAGCCGAATTGGATGCTTCGGCTGAACAAGAAAAGGAGGAGGAGGCATTTGATCCGACAACGTTGCCTCTGAAACTTGCTATTGTTGGCCGCCCTAATGTGGGTAAATCCACATTAACCAACCGTATTTTGGGTGAAGAACGTGTTGTCGTTTATGATATGCCTGGTACGACCCGTGACAGCATTTATATTCCTATGGAGCGTGATGGCCGTGAATATATTTTGATTGATACAGCGGGCGTTCGTAAGCGTGGGAAAGTCACTGAAACGGTTGAGAAATTTTCTGTGATTAAAACGCTTCAGGCGATTGAAGATGCCAATGTTGTGTTACTGATAGTAGATGCTCGTGAAGGCATTTCTGATCAAGATCTCTCTCTGCTGGGTTTTATTCTTAACAGTGGTCGTTCTCTGGTTATCGCCATCAACAAATGGGATGGCATGAGTCAGGAAGATAAAGATCACGTCAAAGATATGCTTGAGCTACGTTTGGGTTTTGTTGATTTTGCCCGTATTCACTTTATTTCTGCACTACATGGTAGTGGTGTTGGCAATTTATTTGAGTCAATTTTGGAAGCCTATGAAAGCGCAACCCGTCGCGTTAGCACTTCCTTATTAACCCGTATAATGCGTATGGCAGAGGATGATCACCAGCCGCCGATGATCCGTGGTCGCAGGGTGAAAATGAAATATGCTCATGCTGGTGGATATAACCCACCTATTGTGGTTATCCACGGTAATCAGGTAACAGATTTACCTGACTCCTATAAGCGTTATTTGATGAATTATTTCCGCCGTTCTTTGAAGGTGATGGGAACACCTATCCGTATCCAATTTAAAGAAGGAGCTAACCCTTATGCCGATAAGAAAAATACATTAACAGCATCTCAGCTCCGTAAACGTAAGCGTTTAATGGAACATCTGAAAAAACGGTAATTATTTAAAAATATTGATATAAATAAAGGGCTATTTTTAGCCCTTTATTATTTAGATATAGAAATAATAATTTAACTATCATAAAGCATAGCAGATAGAAATAATTTTAGAAGTTAATCTAATTAGTTTGGGATATCTTTTAAGCTTATCAATGAAGTTATTGTAAATTTGGTTCTATTAATTTTAACATTTAATTTTTTTTCATATTAAAATTAGGCAAATCAGAGAGTAACACTATTTTTCTGGCAATGAATAACTATCTTCTGGCTCAGGTTTTTTTTTATATATTAAAGGATCATCTTGAGAGTTTAAGGCGTTTTTGTTAATTGAGTTTTTCATAAGTTTATTGACATGCTCTAATGTATTCAAAACACACTCTTTATCGTTAGCATCACAGGTTTTTGCAATATACTCCAGTAAATAAGGGGGAATTATATTTTGTTTTCTTGCTTCATTGTTACTCATGATAATGCCCTATTTGTCGGTATGTTATCGTGTTGGTGTATATTTGACCTAAACTAGATAGTAGCCAAATTAACCATGTTAGTCACTACTAAAAATGTAAATTTTTTATGATATGAATTTTTATGATATGACATGAGAGTAAGATCATTAGCTTAATTAAATTAAGGATAAATATATAAATGTAATCAAGACCTTCCCTGGTCTTGAATGGTTAGAGGGGGATTACAACGTTTAAAGTAAAGTTCCGACTTGTTTCCATGAATGAGTCACAATATCCGACATTTTCTTGCCAAATAATACGTTAGCATTATCAACAGTTAGTTGTGCAAAATCATTAAAACTGGCTTTGTGAGACAATCGTTTGTCCAATAAAGTGTTATACCAAATTTTTCCGGCTTGCTCCCATGAATAGCCCCCTAACTCTGTTGCCAATAAATAGAACGCTTTATTAGGAATACCCGAATATTTATGGACACCCCCGTTATCGTCTCTGAAGGATAAATCCTGATATTGATCCATATGACCGACTTGATTATCTTTCGGGCTTGCTGTTCCCGGATTTTTGAATGAGCGCAAGGCAACATTAGGATCATTGTCTGGATTAAGTGCCGAGCCAAATATTCCCTGGCCTATTAACCAATCAGAGTCGTTGGCCTTTTGGTTATTTGCATACTGTTTCACCATAATACCGAATACATCTGAGATAGATTCGTTTAATGCCCCCGATTGATAGGCATAATCAAGATTTGCTTCACTTTCAATTACTCCGTGGGTGAGTTCATGTGCAGTAATATCAATACAGGAGGTAAAACGGTGAAAATAAGGAGCATAACCATCACCGAACACCATTTGATTATTATCCCAAAATGCATTCATATAGTTTTCTTGATAATGTACTGTAGCTACTAATCTAAGACCCTTATTATCAATAGAGTTACGGTCAAAAACCTCCTTATAAAATTCATAGGTTTTACCAAGATAATTATAAGCTTCAGTGGCTGAAACATCATCAATCGCAGCCATACCTTCACTTAAAATTAATTTATCTCCTGGATATTGATCCTTATGTTCAGCATCGTAAATAGTTCTATTTAATTTATCATCATAACCTGGTTGATATTCATGAAATAAAACGTCCATTTCAGCAGAGCTATTCATTAAATTGTAAACATGATTTAATGTTTTTAATATGCACATTTTATCGGTTTGGCCGCAAATTTTAACAACATATTCTAATAAATAGGGTGGAATGATACCGGATTTGTTTAATTTTTTTTGATTGTTTCGCATAATAATACCCCCACTTTTTAGATGTTATGTATATTTTATCTCTAGGGACTTTAATTAAGTATTAATCTAAATGATGGTATTTTCTACTAACGGAAGGTTTTTTTGTTGGGTTATGACATATTAATTATATTAATTTATAAATATAATAAAGGGCTATCCTTAACCCTTTATTATTTATTTTAGGGTTATCTTACTGTTACTGCATCCAATCTGAATTGGTATATTATTAATATTAATTTAAT
The DNA here is from genome assembly GCF_001908105.1 of Xenorhabdus eapokensis. The sequence continues at coordinate 105,825 of NZ_MKGQ01000007.1, read as the reverse complement.
TTTTCTTTGGAAAGTAAAACACCAACCTGTTTCCAACCCCGACTAACAATAGCTGATGTTTTCTGGTCGAATAACTTCTCAGCATTATCAATCGTCAGTTTGGCAAAATCTTCAAAATCTGCATCTGAAGATAGACGCTTATCCAGTAGCGTTTCATACCAAATTTTTCCTGCTTTTTCCCAGGCATAGCCTCCCAACTCCGTCGCTACCAAATAAAATGCCTTGTTAGGAATGCCTGAATATATGTGAACGCCGCCATTATCAACGAAAAAGGGGAGATCTTCATATTGATCCATATGACCAACTTGCTTATCTCCGGAAAATGCGCTTCCAGGGTTAATAAAGGAGCGTAGGCCAACATCAGATTTATTTTCTGGGTTAAATTTTGGTCCCAGTAAACCTTGACCTAATAGCCAGTTGGATTCATCGACTTTTTGATTATTAACATATTGTTTTACCATAATGCCAAATACGTCTGCGATGGATTCATTAAGAGCACCAGACTGGTAGATATAATCCAGCCCAGCTTCGCTCTCGATGACACCGTGAGTTAACTCATGAGCTATAATGTCAATGGCAGAAGTAAAACGATTGAAATATTTTCCATCCCCATCACCAAATACCATTTGTTTTCTGGTCCAGAATGCGTTCAGATAATTTTTTCCATAATGTACTGTAGCAATTAACCTGATTCCTTTGTTATCAAGAGAATTGCGGCCGAAAACTTTTTTATAGAATTCATGAGTCTTACCAAGATATTCATAAGCCTCATTAACTGAATCATCTAAACTCTCTGGCATACCTTCGCTGCGAGATAACTCTTCCCCTGGAAAATCTTCTTTATTTTTAGCGTCATAGATAGTGCGATGTAGTTTATCGTCTGCTTTTGTTTTAGCTTCCTGCTTATCCTGTTGAGAAAAAATTTCTTCAGCAGGCGCATTCATCAATTGATAAACATGATCTAAGGTCTTTAATACATATTGGTTATTATATATATCACAATCATCAGAGATATATTCCAGAATAAATGGAGGAATTAAGCTGTATATGTTGGTTTGATTATTGCTCATAATAATACCCTATTTTGTTGTTAGATATTGTATTCGTTTTTTGGGCCCGGATTGAATACTAGCTGTAATTAATAAGCGAGTCATTAGTATGAGCATTGACTTTTTATGTCAGAATATTGCTAATGAAAAAATAAATATTTTTATCAGTGTTATGATAAATAACCCATATTCTTCAGGTTAAATTTTTTAAAATAAAGGCGTAAAACAGGAATAAAGAAATTTTCTTATATTCCTGTTTAGAATTGTCATACCCAATCTTTTTTTATCAGAAATGAAGTATATAATTTAGATTCAGGAGAGTTGATTTCTGGGGAGTAACCATATTCCCAACGTACTAATGGGGGCATGGACATTAATATGGATTCAGTTCTTCCACCGCTTTGCAGGCCAAAAAGCGTTCCCCTGTCCCAAACAAGATTGAATTCAACATAGCGGCTTCGACGATATAATTGGAATTGTCTTTCCCGATCACCCCAGATTATATCTTTTCTTCGTTCTACAATAGGTAAATAGGCGGATAAAAATCCATTGCCGACAGCTTGCGTGAAATTAAAGCAGGTATCAAAATCGGGCGTATTTAGATCGTCATAAAATAAACCACCAATGCCACGTGGCTCATTGCGGTGCTTAATAAAAAAGTAATCATCACACCATTTTTTATATTTTGGATAAACATCATCACCAAACGGTTGACATAAATTTTTGGCAACGGTGTGCCAATGAATAGCATCTTCTTCGAAACCATAATAAGGCGTGAGATCAAAGCCACCGCCAAACCACCATACAGGAGGTTTTCCTTCTTTTTCAGCAATAAAGAAACGCACGTTTGCATGGCTGGTTGGGACATAGGGATTAATGGGGTGAATGACAAGAGAAACGCCCATGGCTTGGTAACTGCGACCAGCTAACTCAGGGCGATGAGCTGTAGCAGAAGCGGGCATTGAAGCGCCAGAAATATGTGAAAAATTCACACCAGCTTTTTCAAAAACCTTACCTTCCGTCAATACACAGCTTCTTCCGCCGCCACCTTCTTCTCGTTGCCAGCAGTCTTCCAGAAAGGTTGATTGACCATCAAGTTGTTCTAGCTGCTTGCAGAGGTGATCCTGCAATGAGAGAAGAAAATTCTTAACTTGATATAGATTAGGTACATTCATTTCTGTTTTCATTTTGATTAGTTTATAAAGGCATGCAGTATACCTGCTAGTATCAGTAAACGCATTTTCAGATTGATTCCAAAATAAAAGTAGTGATAATTAACATTGATTCAACTGCTTATTAAATAGGCTTACTCACTATGGAAATTCGGGTATTTCGGCAAGACGACTTTGAAGCCGTTATCACACTTTGGGAACGTTGTGATTTGATTAACTCTGGTGATGATCCAGAAATAGATATTGAACGCAAACTCACCCATGATGCTGATTTATTTCTGGTTGCTGAAGTTGCAGGAGAAGTAGTTGGTACAGTTATGGGCGGTTATGATGGACATCGTGGTCATGCCTATTATCTGGGTGTACATCCTGAATTCAGAGGAAGGGGAATAGCCAATGCATTGATCTCCCGCCTGGAAAAAAAATTATTGGCCAGAGGTTGCCCCAGTATTTTGATCGTGGTTCCAGAAGAGAATGATGCAACAATCTGTATGTGTGAAAAGATGGAATATGATTATTTTGGTCAAGAAAATGTCATGTTTAGCAAGCGATTGATTATTGATTAAATGAATTGTTAGATAAACCTACAAGTTATGTAATGGCTGAATAGGATCATATTATTTATATACTCTCTATTTAGCCATCATTATCTTTTTCAATCATTATTTTTTGATGGAGCATGAATGGAGTGTGCCCATCTTCTTATATATTTGTTTTTTATCACAAGAAGATCTTTTGACATTGCCGGCTTTTTATTGTCAAAGTAAAGCACCACTTTAATATTCCCATTCTCATCCTTAGATAGAAAATAATGTTCAGGTATAGAGGATATGGACTTTCCTTTTAATACAGTCCAGCCGGAAGGTTGCTGATAATCGACTTGATATTGATAAGGTGTGTTCATCATTTATCTCCTGAGTTATAGGGTTTATCCTATGATCCATAACAGCGAAATATAAAATAAGCATTGGCTGATAACCGACATAGGATAACGGGATGAAAACATTATCAATATCAATGCTACTCGATCATGCAGTTTATTTTATAAATGGATGAGCAATACTTAATAAATAACATCTTTTAAACATGATCTTGTTGTTTCTGTTGATGAATGGTTTGTATATTTACAATTGAATGTTTTTTTAGGAAGGTGGTCTGATAGATATCAAATGACAACTCCATAGAGATAAAGGTTAAGAAAACAAAGATGAATAAATTTTTTGCATTTAATTCCTGTTCTAAACAGAAGAGGGTTATGGTGGTCAGCAGTTTAGTAGGATGCTCATTCTTATTGACGGCTTGTGCCGGAACTTTAAGAATATCATCGCCTTTTAATTGGCTTGGCAGTTCCTTAAGCGTTTCTGAGCAGGGTATAGGAAAAATCAATAAACAGACGGATATGTCCCAATCTGCGATCGAAAAAGGGTTGGAGGGAAAATATCGTCTGCGTAGTGGTATGGAGATGCAAGATGGCAAGTTAGTGAGTGTTATTCAGGGCATGGAAGATGGTCAGGTAAAACTGGAGTTTCACGGTCTGGTCAATGGTAAAGTTGATCGCATTGACGTGTTGGATGATGAGGTTAAAACAGTTTGGGGAACGAAAATAGGCACACCTTTCTCCAATCTCTATCACCAGGCATTTGGAAAATGTCAGCGCTCTCATGATCTTACTGTGTCGCCAGCTGTCATTTGTACTGCTTCACAAAGTCAACATGTCAGCTATGTTTTTACCGGAGTTTGGGAGGGACCTGAAGGGTTAATGCCTTCTGATGATGTTTTGAAGGACTGGAAAATTTCCCGCATTATTTGGAAATCCTGATAAACGCCTAAAAAAGCTTTGTATCACGTAAAAATCTTTTAACCCACTTGGATGATCAGGGCAGAGTGCCAGAATTCAAACCGTTTCAGAGAGTTGAAAGCGGCTGGCATCTGTAACCTGATATTTTCTATACCTTATCGCTTTTCATCATTTCTCATAAAAATTCGGTATATAAAACAGTAGCTAGTAAACTACCTTGTTATAAGGATTCTAGATACAGTAGAGAAATTGTTGTCAAATGATGTGACGAGTAGGGTGTTGGATGAAAATAGTGGCAATAAAAAATAAATTACTCAGCGGAGTGATTAGCCTGTTGTTTTGTGCCTGTCTCAACGTTTATAGCTCTAACGCCTTGGCTGTTGAGTTGTTGAATAGCTCTTACGATATTGGACGAGAACTATTCTTGGGCTTGAATCCAGAATTTGAAAAACAATGGAATGAACGGAACCCGCAGGATAAGCTGACCATCAAGCAGTCCCATGCCGGTTCATCTAAACAAGCATTGGCCATTTTGCATGGATTGCGGGCAGATGTCGTCACTTATAACCAAGTCACAGATATCCAGATCTTGCACGATCGCGGCAATCTTATTCCCGCTCATTGGCAACAGCGTTTGCCGAATAACAGTTCGCCATATTATTCCACTATGGCATTTCTGGTACGCAAAGGTAATCCCAGGCATATCCAAACCTGGGAAGATTTAGTGCGCAATGACGTCAAGTTAATTTTCCCAAACCCAAAAACGTCAGGTAATGGGCGCTATACCTATTTGGCCGCCTGGGGCGCTTTTCAGCAAAAAAATCCGCATGATCCCGCTAAGGTTCGCCAACTGATGCAGCATTTTTTACAGAATGTCGAGGTATTTGATACCGGAGGTCGTGGCGCAACAACTTCCTTTATTGAGCGGGGAATCGGGGATGTGCTGATTAGCTTCGAATCTGAGGTCAATAACATTCGTAAACAGTATGGGGAAGATCATTACCAGGTTATTGTACCTCCGGTGAATATTTTGGCTGAATTTCCGGTAACCTGGGTGGATAAGAATGTTCAGAAAAACGGTACGGAAGCGGTTGCTAAAGCGTATTTAAATTATCTGTATAGTCCGGCAGCCCAGCAAATCATAGCCAGTTTTAATTATCGTGTAATCGATCAAAATGTGATGAAAGCACAGCAATCCCGTTTTCCTGTAACCAAACTGTTTCGCCTGGAAGAACAATTCGGTAGCTGGCCTCAAGTGATGAAAACTCACTTCAATACTGGCGGTACGCTTGATCAGTTAGTGAAAGAAGGGCGCAAATAATGCGGGTATTTAGCAAACGTGTCTTGCCCGGATTTGGCTTGAGTTTAGGCTGTAGCCTGTTGTATGTCTGCCTTATTCTGCTATTGCCATTAAGTGCGCTGGTAGTACAGCTTTCCAGTATGACATGGGAGCAATATTGGCAAGTCATCATCAACCCACAGGTTGTTGCCGCTTATAAGGTGACATTGTTGGCCGCAGCGGTTGCCAGTGTGTTCAATATGGTTTTTGGCATGTTGATGGCCTGGATATTAACGCGCTATCAATTTCCCGGACGCAGTTTATTAGATGGTTTGATGGATTTGCCATTTGCTTTACCGACGGCAGTTGCAGGTTTAACGCTAGCGACGCTCTTTGCTGCAACTGGGTGGTATGGTGCCTGGCTTGGTAATTTTGATATCAAAGTCACCAATACCTGGCTGGGCATTGCAGTCGCAATGGCATTCACTAGCCTGCCGTTTGTGGTGCGCACTGTTCAGCCTGTACTTGAAGAATTAGGCCCTGAATACGAGGAAGCAGCACAGACATTGGGAGCAAGCCGTTGGCAAACTTTTCGGCGGGTTGTATTACCTGAGGTTTCACCTGCATTGATTGCCGGAACGGTGCTCTCTTTTACTCGTAGCCTGGGAGAATTTGGTGCCGTGATTTTCATTGCCGGCAATCTTGCCTGGCAAACTGAAGTTGCTTCCCTGATGATCTTTATCCGCCTGCAAGAATTTGATTATCCGGCTGCGAGTGCGATCGCTTCCGTCATCCTCGCTGCATCGTTATTACTGCTGTTTAGTGTCAATATATTGCAAAGCCGCTTTGGTAAACGGATAGGGGGACATTAATGACTGAATTTTCCGTACACACAGTGGCACAACGTTTCTCTATAAATTGGGGAAAATGGTTGTTGATCGGCACTGGTGTACTTTTTTCTCTTCTATTGTTGGTCATACCGATAGCATGGATTTTCTTGACTGCCTTTTCTAAAGGAATCGACATGGTTGCCCAGAACCTTTTCGATTCCGATATGCTACACGCTATCTGGCTGACCGTGATGATTGCGCTTATTACCGTCCCCCTTAATTTAGTTTTTGGTGTGATGACGGCGTGGTTAGTCACACGTTTCCAATTCCCCGGCAGACAATTATTGCTGACATTAATTGATATTCCGTTTGCGATTTCGCCGGTTGTAGCTGGGTTACTTTATCTGCTTTTTTATGGTGCTAATGGTTGGTTGGGGAGTTATGACATCCAATTGATGTTCTCATGGCCTGGTATGGTATTGGTGACCGTGTTTGTGACATGTCCGTTTGTGGTCCGTGAATTAGTGCCGGTGATGTTGAGCCAAGGTAATCAGGAAGATGAAGCTGCCATATTATTGGGCGCTTCCGGCTGGAAGATGTTCTGGCGCGTGACATTGCCAAATATTCGTTGGGCGTTGTTATATGGCGTTGTTTTGACCAATGCGCGGGCGATTGGGGAATTTGGGGCTGTGTCTGTGGTATCGGGAGCCATTCGTGGTGAAACCTATACGCTGCCTTTGCAGGTGGAGCTGTTGTATCAAGATTACAACACGGTTGGCGCATTTACGGCTGCGGCCTTATTGGCGGTGATGGCGATGATTACCCTGATTGTCAAAAGTGCATTGCAATGGCGTTTAAGCCGCCAGCAAGGGTAGGTGAGGAACGGGATATGAGTATTGAAATCAGTAAAATCAGTAAATCTTTTGGTCGATCTCAGATACTGAATGAAATTTCACTGGATATTGAATCGGGTGAGATGGTAGCCCTGCTTGGCCCATCGGGTTCTGGCAAGACGACATTGTTGCGGATCATCGCAGGGCTTGAGCAGCAGAGTGCAGGCCAATTGAAATTCCACGGGCAGGATGTCAGCCGACTACATGCAAAAGATCGGCGTGTTGGATTTGTCTTCCAACACTATGCTTTATTTCGCCATATGACGGTGTTCGATAACGTAGCTTTTGGCCTGACCGTTCTCCCTCGTCGTCAGCGTCCCACTGCTGAGGCACTGCGTAGTAAAGTGATGGCCTTGCTAGATATGGTGCAACTTTCCCATTTAGCAGAACGTTATCCATCGCAGCTTTCTGGTGGGCAAAAACAGCGTGTAGCCTTAGCAAGGGCATTGGCGGTTGAACCACAGATCCTCTTGTTGGATGAACCTTTTGGTGCATTAGATGCTCAGGTTCGCATGGAATTGCGTCGTTGGTTGCGGCAGTTACATGAAGAATTGCAGTTTACCAGCGTATTTGTCACCCATGATCAAGAAGAGGCAATGGAAGTCGCTGACAGGGTGGTACTGATGAATCAAGGGCGCATTGAGCAGGCCGGTACTCCCCAACAAGTATGGCATGAACCGGAGAGCCGTTTTGTCCTTGAATTCATGGGGGAAATAAACAAACTGAATGGTGAAATTAAAGGTTCCCAACTCTGGATTGGCGGGAAAATTTTTCCATTGAATATCACACCGCTACATCAAGGAAATGTTGATGTTTTTTTCCGGCCCTGGGATATGACGCTTAGTGCCAAGCAAACACCTGCCTGCCCTTTGCCAGTGCAAGTGATGGAAGTGAGCCCGCGCGGCCATTTTTTCCTGCTATCTGTTCAGCCGTTAGGATGGGGTGATGAATACCTGTCAGTGATTTGGCGGGATGCTTCCTCCATACCGGTTAGGGGAAATGACTATTTTATTGGTGGCACAGGCGCTCGTTTGTATGCGGGGGATTTGCCATTAAAAGTGTTGCGGTTTGCTGAATCTGCCTGATTTAATTCATCTTTATATTGAATCCTTATTCCCTGCTATGCAAAGGAGTGGGGATTTTTTGCTTAATGTCTTGCTACAGTTTCCTTAATATGATTATTTGTTTATCCATTCTTATACGAATTAGGTTAATGCTGTGGCAAGCTTGGAAGAGTTTATAGGTAATACACCGCTGGTGAAATTACAACGAATTACAGAATGTGTTGATGCTGAGATTTGGGTAAAGCTGGAAGGTAATAATCCGGCGGGTTCCGTAAAAGACAGGGCTGCACTTTCGATGATCCTGCAAGCGGAATTGCGTGGGGAAATTGCCTCAGGTGATGTTTTGATTGAAGCAACAAGTGGCAATACCGGCATTGCACTGGCGATGATCGCGGCGGTAAAAGGATATCGCCTAAAATTGTTGATGCCTGAAAATATGAGCCTTGAGAGGCAGGCATCAATGCGAGCTTACGGTGCTGAATTAATTTTAGTCAGTAAAGAATTGGGAATGGAAGGTGCGCGGGATTTGGCACAAGAAATGGAGAAGAATGGGGAAGGAAAAGTTCTGGACCAATTTAATAATACGGATAATTCACTGGCACACTTTAATACTACGGGTCCGGAAATTTGGCAACAAACACAGGGACGGATCACGCACTTTGTCTCCAGTATGGGAACGACAGGTACGATTACGGGGGTGAGCCGCTATCTGAAATCTCAGTCAGACAGAGTGACAACCATCGGATTACAACCTGCGGAAAACAGTCATATTCCTGGTATTCGTCGTTGGTCTCCGGCCTATATGCCCGGCATTTATCAGAAAGAGCTGGTGGATCAGATCTTGGATATTACTCAGAGTGAAGCAGAAACGATGATGCGGCTGTTGGCACAGAAAGAAGGTATTTTTTGTGGCGTAAGCTCTGGCGGTGCTGTTTCTGGCGCGTTACGCATCGCGGCCGAAAACCCTGGAGCAGTCATTGTTGCGATTATCTGTGATCGTGGTGATAGGTATTTATCTACCGGTGTTTTTAATTAACTTTTTATCTTTTATTACGCCTATAATTTCAAAAAAAATCGCCCTGTTTTATCAAACATTCGACTAACTCGCTTGATAAAACAGTGACGATTTACGAACAGTTCATCAATTAAAATGAATCGCTTAACAGAAAAAGAGGGAAATATTCCTCAATGATTTTTCTGTCACTTCTTGATGCGCATAATAACAGACTCACCAACGACCACTGCTCCACTGACTTTCGTTAACTCTTTAATTTCGTCCATGTTAGAAATAACAACAGGAGTTAAGGTTGATTTAGCTCTTTCTTCCAGAAATGCCAGATCAAACTCTAAAACCAAATCACCTTTTTGTACCCGTTGACCTTCTTCGGCAATGCGTTTAAAACCTTCACCTTTCAGTTCAACGGTATCAATGCCAAAATGGACGAATAGCTCAATGCCACTATCAGATTCGATAGAAAAAGCATGATTAGTTTCGAAGATCTTACCAATGGTGCCATCAACAGGAGCGACAATTTTGTTGCCGGTTGGTTTAATAGCGATACCATCACCAACGATTTTTTCAGCAAAAACAACATCTGGAACATCTTCGATGTTGACTATCTCACCTGACAATGGTGCGATAATTTCAATACTGCCACTATTTTTTTTATCGTCTGAAACCAGAGATTTCAATTTATCAAGCAGACCCATGAATCTTCTCCTAATTGTTTAATGGGACCGTATTCTGGCTAATTCTTAGCAGAGTGTTTTTTCTCTGGTAAAGGTGTCAACCAAATCCATCAATTCCTTTGCTGTTGGCTGAGTCAAAGCCTGCTCTGCCAGTGCTTTTGCATCATCATAATTAGTATTACGGATGATCTTTTTAATGCGTGGAATTGATATTGCACTCATGCTGAACTCATCCAACCCCATGCCCAGAAGTAACAGTGTGGCGCGCTCATCACCGGCCAGCTCTCCACACATGCCAGTCCATTTGCCTTCTGCGTGTGAAGCATCAATAACCTGCTTGATTAAGCTCAACACTGCTGGTGACATTGGGTTGTAGAGATGAGAAATCAGCTCATTACCACGGTCTACCGCAAGAGTATACTGAGTTAGATCGTTTGTCCCAATACTAAAAAAGTCAACTTCTTTTGCAAGATGATGAGCAATGGTTGCAGCAGCAGGCGTTTCCACCATGATGCCAACTTCAATCGATTCATCAAATGCTTTGTTTTCATTGCGTAACTGCTCTTTGAGTAACGCAAGCTCAACTTTCAATTCCCGAATTTCTTCAACTGAAATAATCATTGGGAACATAATGCGAAGTTTACCAAATGCAGAAGCTCGCAGGATAGCACGTAATTGAGAATGCAAAATCTCTTTACGGTCAAGGCAAATACGGATCGCGCGCCAGCCAAGGAATGGGTTTTCTTCTTTTGGCAGATTCATGTAAGGTAAGTCTTTATCGCCACCAATGTCCATTGTACGGATAATGACAGCTTGGTTGCCAACAGCTTCTGCAACGGCTTTATAGGCCTCAAATTGTTCGTCTTCGGTTGGCAGAGAATCGCGATCCATAAACAGGAATTCAGTACGGTATAAACCAACACCTTCGGCACCATTGCGTTCAGCGCCAGCGATGTCACGGACTGTACCGATATTGGCGCAAACTTCAACTTGATGACCATCCAGTGTGATGGCAGGTAAGTCTTTCAGCTTCGCCAGTTCGTTTTTTTCTGTCAGATACTCAATTTTCGCTGTTTTCAGTTTCTCGATTTCGGTATCAGAGGGGTTCACATAAATGTGATTATTGACGGCATCCAGAATCAGGTAATTACCATTTTGGATTTGCCTGGTCGCATTGGTTGTACCAACAATTGCGGGTAATTCCAGCGAGCGAGCCATAATGGAAGTGTGGGAAGTGCGGCCGCCTAGATCAGTGATGAAACCTAATACCTTGTCCAGATTGAGTTGTGCGGTTTCTGATGGCGTCAGATCACTGGCAACCAAGATGACTTCTTCTTCAATGGAACCCAAGTCGATAATTGGCATATCCAGAATATTTTTTAGTAAGCGCTTACCAATATCACGGACATCGGCGGCTCGCTCTTTCAAATATTCATCATCCAGTACTTCCAGCGCATTGGCCTGATCTTCAATAACGGAATGAACGGCTGCATCTGCTGTTAACAGATTTTTTTTAATAAGCGTGATGATTTCCTGCTCTAGCTCTTCATCTTCCAGCAACATGATATGGCCTTCGAAGATTTCGGCCTTTTCTGCACCCAGATTTTTTTCGGCTGTTTCTCTAATGATTTCTAATTGTGCGGAAGATTTGTCACGGCCTTGCTTAAAGCGGGAAATTTCTTGTTCGACTTGTTCAGGAATAATTTTTTTATGATTGATAATGATGGGATCTTCTTTCAGTAATAACGCTTTACCGAAAGCAATTCCTGGTGATACTAAGATGCCTGAAATCATATTATATGACCTTACTGCGGGTGATTACCTTTCATTAAGACTTAGGGGACGCCCTAAATATCCCCAGGTTTTATTGGCCTGGGGATAAGCTGAATGAAATAGATTGGCTTGATTGAACGGAAGATTACTCCAATTCACCCATCAATTTAACTAAATGTTCAACAGCCTGTTGTTCATCTTCGCCTTCAGCAGAAATCGTTACGACTGTACCTTGAGTCAATCCCAGCGTTTGTAACTTGAACAGGCTTTTTGCGCTGGCAGACTTGCCCCCAGAAGCTAAGGTGATGTCAGAAGCGAAGCCTTTTGCTTCTTTGACAAATTGTGCCGCAGGGCGAGTGTGGAGACCGTTTGGTGCAGTAATAGTAACTTCTTGCTGGAACATAATATTTCCTCAATAACTTAAATATTCGTTGATAAGCCAAGAGAATGCTATTGGATATAGCGGAATTCGCTCCGGCTTATACAACCGTTAAAATGATAACGAAGTAAAGCGTATCCCCTCTGCCTTTCAAGTTATTGCTCTGTTAATTTTAACTTGAAATTTAGTGGGATTATAATAATCATTATCAAAAAATTAACATACTTGATGCGCTCTATTGTTGATTTGGTGTTAATACACGCTATCCGAAGAATGGTTTAATTGAATAACCTTTTTTGCCGTTTGGTTGGCGATTAATTTCGCGCATCAAAATAATTACTGGTTAAATACTAAAGCTACTTGAATAAATCATCTAGGAAAGCTTTAAACTTTGATCTGATGCACAAAAAAGCACCCTGGAGGTGCCTTTTTGTCAATGTAGTGAAAAATTCTATAGAGTAATTTTTACTCATTGAGTAAGTCAGCAAACAGTGCTGTGCTGAGATAACGTTCCGCCGATGAAGGCAAAATCACCACAATATTTTTGTCCTTGTATGCCTCTTCTTGCGCTATTTTGATGGCTGCCGCAACCGCCGCGCCTGAAGAAATTCCGGCGAGAATTCCTTCTTTTTCAGTGAGTTCGCGTGCAATTTTTATCGCTTCTTCGTTGCTGATTTTAAATACGCGGTCAACTAATGTTAAATCTAAGTTATCAGGAATGAAGCCTGCGCCGATTCCCTGAATTTTATGCGGGCCTGGTTTAAGCTCTTCACCGGCTAATTTTTGGCTGATAACAGGTGAATCTTCTGGTTCTACCGCAACGATAGTAACTTGTTTGCCCTGCGTATTTTTTAAGTAACGGGCAACACCCGTAATTGTGCCGCCAGTTCCTACACCAGCAACAAAAACGTCTACATTGCCGTCAGTATCTTCCCAAATTTCAGGGCCAGTGGTTTTTTCATGAATTTCAGGGTTGGCGGGATTGCTGAATTGTTGCAGAAGTATATAACGTTCAGGGTTGCTGTCACGGATTTCGTTAGCTTTTTCAATGGCACCTTTCATGCCTTTTGCACCTTCGGTTAACACCAAATTTGCGCCTAGTGCTTTCAGTAGTTTACGTCGTTCAAGGCTCATTGTTTCAGGCATGGTCAAAGTTAACTTATAACCACGAGCCGCTGCAACATAGGCAAGCGCAATCCCTGTATTACCACTGGTTGGCTCGATAAGTTCTTTATCTTTGGTCAGAATGCCACGTTTTTCAGCATCCCAAATCATATTGGCACCAATGCGGCATTTTACACTGAAGCTGGGGTTACGGGACTCTACTTTCGCCAGGATACGACCGTTTGCGAAATTTTTTAAACGTACTAGCGGAGTGTGACCAATAGTCAACGAATTATCTTCATAAATTTTGCTCATTGTTCGATTGCCCCTAACATACCGTAAATACTGATTAACCATACGCTAACATCATATTTATGGAAATAAGGTTTCAGTCTATTCTTATTATATAAAAGAATAACTGATGGTCATTTTATATTCTTTTGATTATTTAAGGTTAGCATAATTTTTTCATAAATCCTCTGACATACTTATAGTTTGTCAGAGGATTTATTGCTGTAGTAAGCAGAGGATAGTAAACAGAAAATTAGTTTGATGATGTGCGATTCAGGTCATGTTGAGCACGGTAGCGATCAACCCACATTGCAGTGGCTCCACAAACCACAACAGGCATGATAAACAGATTCACGATTGGGATCATAGTCAGAATACTGACTGCTGCGCCAAATTGCAGGTTATCTATTTTGTTTTGACGCAACGTTTTGCGCATAGTGGTAAAACTGACTTTATGGTTATCAAACGGATAGTCACAATATTGGATTGCCAGCATCCAGGCACTAAAAATAAACCAAAGGAGAGGAGCGACGGTTTGGCCTATTACTGGAATGAAATAAAGTAACAAAAGGACAAGTGCTCGCGGAATATAGTAAAGAATTTTCACCACTTCGCGTTTCAAAATACGGGGCGTATCTTTGAGTAAGTCGATAACGCCAGTATCTGGTGCTGGTATACCGGTTAAGTCAGCCTCCAATTTTTCCGCCAGCAAGCCATTAAATGGTGAAGCGATAAAATTAGCGAGCGTGCTAAAAAAATAAGTAAAAATCAATAAGATAGAAATAACAGCAAGTGGCCAAATTAAGTAGCTTAACCATTGCATCCAGTCTGGTATTTTATCGAGCGTCCATTGTACCCAGCCATCCAGTTTATGGTATAGCCACCAAAATGAACCACCTAGCAATAAAATATTAGCCAATAAAGGTAATAGAACGAATCTCTTAATGCCAGGACGGGTTATTAGTTGCCAACCTTGGACAATATAGTGAAATCCATTCGCATGTTTTGGCGACTTTGTCGAATTCGTCATATTTTCTTATTCTCTCTTAGATGATTGAGGCGGTATGATATAGGCAGGATTTTCCACTGACCAGTCGTTTTATGAGTAAAAAACATCCGAAAAAACAGAGGAAATCTCTCATTATGGTAAGAAAAGTATGTAGAGACTTGCACTTGTCCTATTTGACAAATACTCTTATCTAAAGAATATTCCGCCGTAGTGGCAATTAATTTAAACAACAGAGATAGCAATGATGCAGGATTTGCGTCTGATATTAATCGTTGTTGGTGCGATAGCCATAATAGCTTTGCTATTACATGGGTTGTGGACCAGCCGTAAAGAGCGTTCATCACTCTTTCGTGATCGCCCAGTTAAACGTCATAAACAGGGGCGTCAGGAAGAGCCAAAGGATGATGATGGTGATGAACTGTTTGATAATACGCCAAAGTCGAATGTTCAGCGGTCGGCGAAAGCGCATACTGAATATCGTACAGAGCCGGTTATCGAACGTCATGCGACTGAATCGTCAATCGTAGTACCTGGTGGTGGTACAGATCCTTTACTTGCAAAGCATCAATCTGATGTTTCTACAGTCAAGGTGGAAGGTGTTGATGATCAACAGGAAGAACCCCAACTTGGTTTGTTCGATCCGATTGAATCTGTCGAATCGAAAGAAACCAGGGTAGCAGAGTCAGATTCTGAAATTGTGGAAGGGCAGCCAAAAGTAACAGAGAATGAAGTACTGTCTAAATCTGAACAGACTAAAAAAGAGACAGTATTGGTATTGCATGTTGCCGCTCATCATGGGCAAGAACTGAATGGTGAGATATTGTTCCAAAGCATTTTACAGGCAGGCTTCCGGTTTGGTGAGATGAATATTTTTCATCGCCATCTAAACCCGTCGGGTAGTGGTGCTGTATTGTTCAGTTTAGCTAACATGGTAAAACCTGGCTCATTTGACCCAGACCAAATGGTAGATTTCACTACTCCTGGTATTTCCATATTTATGCTTGTGCCTTCATATGGTGATTCCAATCAGAATTTTAAACTGATGTTGCAGACGGCACAGCGTATCGCTGCCGATGTGGGGGGCGTAGTTCTGGATGGTGAGCGTAAAATGCTGACACCACAGATGATCGAACTCTATAAGGCGCGTATCCGTGATACACTCAATGTCGGTGAATAACCCTTCTTTTTTTAGTATCAAACCCCCGCTAGTCGGGGGTAGAATGTCGCTTAATTGTGTTGATTATAAAGGAATTTTTTAAATCAACATCCACATTTCATCCACTTTATAACTGAAACCTTTAGCAGAAGCCCTTCGATTTTCGAGGGGCTTTATCATTTATCACCATAAAATTATCAGATAGATTCCATATCTATACAGAGCAGTCCTTGACCAAAAATTTTCATTTGTAATATTTGTCTATATTTATTTAATAAATCAATTCCATTGAAATGGATAACTAAACGAAATTAGATAGGGAGTAATATCCATGAAGTTAGTAAAATGTAAAAAGTGCAGGGAAGAAGTTCCAAAAAAAGAGAAAAAATGTCCCAAATGTGGGGTTAAAAATCCGGGAATAACAAAGCTAGAATCCGCATTAGGAATTGCCATCATAGTAGCTATTGGCATAGGCATATATCATTTTATCAGTGCAGATGATGAAAAGCAGCCCGAATTCTCTGAGTATGCTAACGAAACTTTAAAAAACTACAGAGAGAAACCGCAAAAGACACGAAAAGAGATTGTTGATAGTTACATTACTGCCAAACACATAGAGAAATCTAATACTGATGTTTTTTACAATTGTCTGAGCCAAATGTCTTACACAAAATCGCCTGATTTGAAGCTAGGGGAAGTGCTTGGCTGGTGCTATGTTGACTTCAATAAAAATCCAAATTCACTTGATGATCGTATCAACCTTGATACTTTTGTTGCAAATTTTAGCGGCTGGGATGGCTCTTATCGTCCGTTAGAAAAAATGATTAAAAAAACCATGCATGATGACTCAAGCTATAAACATGTGAGTACCACTTATCGATTAGCTCTTAATAAACAACCTCCCTACGCTATCGTACAAACCATATTCAAGGGAACCAATTCTTACGGTGGAGTCGTACAACAATCAATTAAAGCAAAAATTGATCTAAAAACCGGAGAACCAATTGAGTTAGTAGAGTAATAAACCTAAAAGCCCCAAAAATATAATGGGGCTTAATCTTTTTTAGGGTGAAATCAAAATTGCATCACAGTTTGCTGACCACTCACCGGATGCGGCGGGGCAGCCTCAATTAAGATCGGTTTAGCCACCCAGCGGACAAAAGTTTCATGGCTGACAAACGTCGCACCACAATTGATATTCTGGCACTGGTTGTAACGCTCTTTGGTTTCGGCGGTGTGTTCAAAACTGCTGCGGGTGTGCGCAACATGGTGGCAAAGGGGGCATTTCATCATAATATGAGTGCCTTAGTGAAAATGGTTGCCAGCTTTATTAGGCAATGGTGCGATTATAGCAAATTACGCACTCATGTCAGCATCCGAAATCTTGACCTCTAATTCCAAAGCTGAGGTTAACCCACTGTCATTGAGTGTATGAGTGACAGTAACCAGCGTCCACTCAGCTTTATCAATTTCAGGTTTGAAGCCGCTGACTTTGATTTTCATTTCTGGGAATAATTCCGGTTGTCCTTTGGCCAGTTGAATGGAAAAGGATGCCACACCACGCTGAATCTTTTGCCATTCTGCTTTTGCTGCCCGTTCTGCATTAGACCGATTGGCATAGGTATGCTTCAGTACCAACACATTTCCTTCGCTGCCAGCTAGATAATCCCCTTGCTTTTCTTCTTTTTTCTGTGGATTTGCCTGACTTGTTTTGCGCCGCTTACGTTTGACAGTGACGTTATCTTTTTTCTTCGGTTCACGGGTATTCAGCCAACTTGCAGAAACACCGGTATAGGCGCTGCGGTCTGCCAGTGAAAACCGGTATCCGTCACCCGACTGGCGGGTAATCATTACGACCGGCAACGGGCGACCGCTGACGGTTTTGTTCTGCCCTGAGCGAATAAACAGCAGATAGCCGTTTTTAATAGTGGCAATCGCGCCTTCCTGTTTAGCCAGCCGGGTTAAGAAGCTGCCATCAGATTCGTTGGTTTGATCAATATGATTGAGCCGGATATCCGCCAGCCTGCTGTCCACCTCCGGCTTCAGGTTATTACGACTGGCGATGGTGCGCACAATATCGCTGAGTGTTTTTTGATGATAGGACAATTCGCGGCTAATATTCAGGGTCGCCCGAAAATCGGCACTGCGGGCACGAACCGTCACTTTATCCGGTACGCCGCTGTATTCGATTTCATCCACAATAAACTTGCCCTTATGGATGAGTGCGGCGCCTTGCCAGCCGAGATGCAGAGAAAACTCAGCACCACGGGGTGGCAACGACAACAGGCCATCACTGTCATCCAGCTCAATATCAAGCTGGTCTGCTTCAAAGCCGCGATTATCAGTCAGGCTGAGGGAAATTAGCCGATCCTGAATGCGGGCATTGATATTACTATCGCCCGCACTCAACACATAAACGGGCGTGTTAGTGTTACCTGTTACCCAGCCCAGATGTGGTAATGACATCATGAAAATAACCTCGTGAGTTTATCGGGAGCCGCCGTCTTAATACTGCCCAGTATGTTGGTCGCGCTGTTTTTCAGGTCATCCAGTTGTTTATTCAGGTCACCGAACATCTCACCCAGATTTTCATCCACACGACGTAAAGTGACAGTAAAGTCGATTTTTTTGGCAGCCCCATCGACAAAGAATTCTGTCTTGGTCTGATCAATACTCTCAATAATAAACATACCGTAAATGGTGCCCTGACCATCCAGAAATGACCAGGCTTTGCCACTGTCCGCCATCAGTTGTAACGCCAGCAGCGATAACCGTCCCCCCGTGATTTCCGGGTACAACGAACCGGATAAGGTGATGGTGTCATTGTTCGGCCCGATAAACTGAAAAGCTGGACGGACACCAATCCGGTTATTGAAACCATAGCGCCACGATTGCTGGTGTTGCAAGTTCTGGTAGGGCGTGGTTTTCAGCATAAAGACAAATAAACCCAATGCGGCCATCATCAGTAAAAATCCTCTCTGTCAGAAAAAACGCTGCGAGCACGGGCACGCTGTTGCTGTTCCCTGCGATCCAACTCACGGGCGACAGCCTGTGCGATATCCTGTGCGGATTGTGCCGGCGTGGCATGAATGTGAATTTCATAGGCGGGGCGGTCATTACGCTGATGCTGATTGATAACTGCCACCCCGGTGGTTTGATAGTGCGCGGCAGGCAGGCTGTACGGATGCAGTGGGGTCGATTGGGCACCCACAGCAGACACGGCTCCCATTGACAGTGCCGTGGCGGCTATGCGAGCCAGTGCGGCCGTTTGCCGGCGGCTGGTTACGTGGGTAGGGCCGTTTATCAGCTCAGGGCCATATTCACCGACCAGACCAAATTTCCCTGCTGGAATATAACCGCCAGTATCATGGGCGCCAGCAAAGCCAAACGGGTTGGCATGGGGGCGTGTTGCACTGTTATAGGCCTCCAGCGCCTGTTTTACTTCTGGCTGTTGCGCCTGCTCTTTCATAAAATCAGGCGTCACGGCCTCTTTAATCTGTGTACCTAATTCAGACAAACTTTGCTTTAACGCTGCCCATTTTTCCTTAATGCCGGTGACCAGCTTATCGATAATTTCCCGCCCGAATTTTTTAAACCGCCCTGGCAGTTTCTTGGCGTTCTCGACAATCTCATCCCATTTATTTGAAATGTACGTTTTGATGGTATCCCATCTGGCTAAAATGTCGGCCTTGATTTCACCCCATTTGCTCACAATCTTTTGTTTAATACTGGCCCATGCTGTAGAAACATAGTTTGAAATGTTATCCCACAGTTTTTTAAACCACGGCCCCAGTTTGTCCCAATTTTTCCAAATCAGATAGGCACCCAGAGCAATCAGGCCAATGATCAATAACAGGGGATTTGTCAGCACCAGCACCCGCAACCACGACAACACTTTACCGACAGCAGAAAATGCCGACCCCAATTTCAGAATAGAACCAGCGCCCTTAATACCGAGCACGCTCAGACTAAACTTAACCATAGCCAATGGCCCCAACAAAGCCGCCAATGCTAACGTAATAGCACCGAAGACAGCCAAGATAACACCCAACCCAATGGCAATCATGGTTATTTTTTTCGTCAATTCAGGGTTGGCCTTAGCCCATTTCCCAATGGAACGCATAATATCGGTGGCTTTTTGGAAAATATCCCTT
Source organism: Xenorhabdus eapokensis (assembly GCF_001908105.1). The sequence goes on along the minus strand of NZ_MKGQ01000007.1, from coordinate 86,185 downwards.
AAAGGTTCTTTGACGGAATCATATAAAGTAATTCCAATATCTTCCCAAGCTGAACGCAAGTTTTTGATATCTCCATCCATATTGTCAGCTTTCGCTTTAGCAACCTGACGGGCTGTATCATCCTGTTCATGAATTTTTTTGATATATGCATCAATGCGTTTTTCAGGATCTATCGAGCCTTGCTTATCCAGTAATTCAAGCATGGCGGATGAAGCTTCAACCCCAAAAATATCTTTGACAAACGCAATTTTCTTCGCATTACCGACGCCGCCAATACCCTGTTTTTTAAAAGCGGACTCCAAATCAGACAGTATCTCTGGCATGGCTCGCATTTTTCCACTACTGTCCGCAATGGAAACATTCAATTCATTAAGCGCCTTCTTCGCCGCGCTGGGTTGAGCAGCCAAACGCAACAATGCCATCCTTAAAGATGTACCTGCTTGCGAACCTTGTATCCCTACATTCCCTAGTAACCCTACAGCGGCTACCACCGACTCAAAGTCCTGGGCTGCTGACTGTGCAGCAGGGCCAACATATTTCATGGTTTCCCCCAACATACGTAAATCAGTGTTAGAGGTGGTAAAACCGTAAGTAAGGATATCCGCAACTCGTTTCATTTCATCGGCGGGGATTTTGTAAGCACTCTGAATATTAGAAGCAATATCAGCCACCTCAGCCAGTGAGTCATCCATACCTGCCGCTTTTGCCAAGTCCAGCATGGCAGGAATAGACTTTTGAATCTTATCAGGGTCGTAACCGGCCATCGCTAGGAACCCCATCCCGCCAGCGACATCATTCGCTGTAAAACTGGTTGTTGCCCCCAGTTGCCTAGCTTGTTCACGCAATGCTTTTAATTGTGGAGAATTCTTATCCAAACGAGTCAGAGCCTGCACGTTCGACATGCCCACCTCGAAATCGTAGCCCGGCATCATCACGCGCTTGGCGCTGTAGAGCGCTCCCACCCCAGCGGCGGTGGCGGCTGCGCCTGTCGTCGCCACCTGATTACGCACATCCTTCATTTTCTGGTAGCGGGATTTGGCCGCCGCCATGCGCTGTTCCTGCTGGCGCAGCCGCTCCAGTTGCTGCTGCTGTCGCTCAAGCGCACCGGTGGTTCGGCTGATATCACCGTTAATGCGCCGCTGAGCTTCCCCAAGCCGATGAGTCGAGATACCGCTGGCGTGCAGTGCATCCCGTTGACGTTGCAGAGACTGGCTTAAGGAATGGGTTTTGTCTTTTAGCTGACGGGCGGCATTTTTAGCCTGCTGGAGTTGCCTGATCTGGGTTTGTGTGGGGCTGGCACTGGCATTGAGGGCACGGCTTAACGTCGCCACCCGCTCGGTGGCACTACGGTAGGCGTGTTCGGTACTGCCCAGAGCCTGCTTGGTTTTGCGAAAACCGTCAATTTTGCCGGCTTGCTGGTTTAACTCCCGCAATTGCTGGCGTGACTGTTTGATGGTCTCCGCCAGCCGCTTATTGGTTGCCTGCGCCCCTTTAAATGGCCGTGTCAGTTTATCCACGGCACTTAAGATCACTTGCAGGCGTAAATTACGGTCACTCATCGGCGCCACTCCGTTTGATGGCCCGGTAACGCCATTCCAATAATTCCGGCAGGGACATGTCGGCGGTCACGGCGGGCGACCAGTGAAAGACGGTGGCGATATCCGCCACCAGTTCATCAACAGTTATGCTGTCTGGAAATCGGACTTCACCGACTTCGGTAACAAAAAATTGACCACCTCGACACTCAGGTTAATCAGGTCACCGGGGGACATCAGTAATAAATCGTTTTTGGTCAGGGCGGGTGCTGTGATACGGGGCAACACCAGCATCATGGAATCGACATCCATTTCCATCAACGCTTGAAGGCGCACCCCGCGCAGGGCGCCGCTGTTAGGCTTGCGCACGATAATGTCAGTAACCGACGTCGTACCACGGGCAATCGGCTCTTCCAGCGTCACTGTCGCATGTTCAGGCTGGATGGCAGGGATTTGTTCAGTCATGATAATGTGTTCCTTGGGTTAAAAATTAGTGAGTTACAAGCCGATAGCTCGGCGATGGGCTTCAAGGCGATCCACGCCGCCGACGATTTCCACCATATTGACGGTGTCAATTTCGACCAGCACTTCACCGTCCCACGTCAATTTAAAGTAGGTGTTTTTGGCGCTGACTTTCGTCTGGGTATTGTCGCCCTGCTTGTAGTTACCCGGGTCGAATTCCGAGAAGCGGCCACGCATCACCACTTCAACCGCAATCACTTCGCCGGTATCGTCACGCTGGAAGGAGCCGTTAAAACGCAGGGCTACGCCATCCACTTTCTCAATGCCCCACTGTTTATACAGTTGAGCTTCAATACCACCGAGGGTAAATTCGGCATCCAGTGCGCCGTCGTCCAGTCCCAAATCCACATTGGCCGCACCGTTCATGCCGCCGCCACGATAGGCTTCGAATTTGCGGCTCAGTTTGGGCAGGGTCACCTCCTCCACGACGCCGACGTAGTTGTTGCCATCATTGAATAAATTCAGGTATTTCAGTTTGCGAGGTAATGCCATTAGTGAGCCCCTTAGCTGTTAATGCGGCTGGCGAAGTTCATCAGGTACTGATCGGAAATACGCTGGCGCAGCAGCAGGTTTTCCAGTGGCGGCACCGGCGTGTAGTCATAGTCGATATAGAGCTTGCCGGCTTTCAGGGTGTCTTTGCTGTTGGCGTTCTCGTCATACCAGCACTGGCCGTCAATCAGGTAACCGTTAGATTTGAGTTCACGCAGTTTGGCATTGATGCCTTCGATGATGTCGCGTACCAGTGACGGTGTCAGCGGTTTATCAATCGCCCACATATGGGCTTCCGCCATCGTGTCAGCCAGTACCTGGGCGGTACGGGTGTAGCTTTCAAACTGGAACAACGGATCATCGGAGCAGGTGCGGGAACCCCAGAAGCGGAACCCGTCTTTGCGGATCAGCGTGGTGACATCATTCTGGTTCAGCAGGTTGGCATCGGTGGCGACATCCTGCAAATCCCAGAACACATCCGCCGAAATGCCGGTGACCCCATTGACGCCGACGTTAGACAGGGTTTTATGCCAGCCGGTTTCTTCATCAATTTTAGCCCGCAAGCCCAGGGCACGGGCGGTTGCATACGCGACAGCTTCGCGGCTGGTCACGGTATCCCAGCTCAGGAAATCCGGCCAAATCAACATCAATTCACGGTGTTTAAAGTAGCCACGGTACTTAATAGCCTCACTGATAGTCTTACAGCCGTAGGCATTGACATACGCCATCGCGCGTAGCTTCTGGGCAATCCCCGCCAGTGCCTCAGCAACATGTCGGGTATCGTGACCGGGCACAGCGAGTATACGCGGTTTCACGCCAAGCTGGCTTTGTGCGGCCAATAACGCCTGCATGCCGGTTTTCTTGCCTTCATCGGTGACGCCGCCAATGATATTGGTCGTGGTCTCGGCTTCGGTTTTACCCTGTGCCACACGTACCACGACCGTAACGGGCTTCGCCTGATCAGCAATCGCCCGCAGGGCATGGAATAACGTCCCGGTTTCGCCGGCCTTGCCACTGGCGGTCAGGACGTCGGTTAACAAGACGGGGGTATTTAAGGGAAAGGTGTTGGGATCGGCATCATCCCCCGTGCAGACCATACCGACAATGGCAGTGCTGACGGTGGTAATGGTGCGGGTGCCTTCGTTGATTTCCTGCACGCGCACGCCATGATGATAGTCTTGGGCCATAGCGAAAAACTCCTGCTTAAGTGATTTCGTTATGGTGGTCGGCTTTACAATAAAATGCAGGTGGTTGGGATTGTGTGGAGGCTGGTACAAATTATCTCAATATTCAGTCCAATGCCATGATATTGCTGCAAATGGCGGTTTGGTCATTTTTCAATATACCAATACGGCTATTTTATGCACAAACTATTTTGCGCGTTCCATGATGAACCGTTTTATTCCGGCGAGTGAGTGAGATATTGATATCCGTAAAACCTCGGTTTAGTGGATACAGCGACAACGAAATGGGTTTCTGGGAATTTTTTCAGGCAATATAGCGCGTTTGTTGAAGCGCAAGGGCGGTGGCCTCGCATCAATTTCACATCCGACGAACAGAATTATCAAAAATATTTGTCACTGGAGGCCAATTTCCCCAGCACGGGTCCCTCATTAACCCTATATGAACGCTCATTAAGTTCGACCAGTAGAAACTATGCAATTCAATTTCCGCAAAAATCAGGAACAATCACATTAAGTACGGATTACACCGTCGTTGATGGTTACCTAAAAAAATCCTCGCCCATTATCCAAATCTACCCCGATGGTACATTTACCACCAACGACGAATCCGAGGGTGCTACCGTTGAACGCCTGTCCGAGGGCGTTTACCTCATCAAAAACGTGCTGGGATTTAATGCTGATGCCGCATGGGGCGGAGTTGATGGTGGGGTTGAGATACCGCTGTGTAAAAATAAACTGCCGTTGATTTGGGTGGATTATCGCGTGCTGCCCGATGGTTCCATCAAAATCATGACGTATCATCGAGAGCACACTGGCGCACCCGCATTCGCCAGAAATACACGAGAGGGTTACGTTGACGGTGACCCGATTGATATCCCTGTTGGTCGGTCTATCGCTATTCGTGTGCAAATGCCAGAGAATTCTATCTGGAATCAGCAACAACGGAAATTGACTGAGTCGGAATGAATATAGGGGCTGCGTGCCCCTGATTGTTATTTTGGCGTTTTAGGCCAGTCAATGTTGGGCGCTGCCGAACAGTCTACGCGGTTTAATAACACGGTATATTTTTTCCACGCGATCAGTGCCGATTGCTCTGTGTCTGTTGCCATGTTGAGATCGACAGCATATTGAAGTGGAGTGATGGAATTTGCGGCCTGTGACATACGATAGCGTTTTTCCTGTTCTGCCTGTTGCTGCAATTGCTCCGGTGTTGGGGGCGGTAACTCCATCAAGGTAGGCAGGCCATCCGCGCCTGCCACTATCCGCTTACCGGCTGATTGGCCTGCAAACATTTTTTTGTACAATTCATCGGTGATCGGTTTCACGTCGTCTGGATAAGAACCCTGTTCATCATACGGCCGGTAAACAAAACCATTTTCAGCGGCACTATAAAACCAGTCATTATCGAATTTTCTTTTTGTTTTATTGTGTTGAATATTTTTCATTGTTACCTCCCAATTGCCAGCCATGCCACTGGAAAATTGTTAACTATGCCATCTTCTCGTTTTGTCGCGGCATAAAACTCCGAATTATTCACCGGATAGCCAAACGCGTTATCTATACGTGCCCCCTGTGAAGTTGAATTAGTGACTAATACCACAAAGCAAGCTTCGGAAAACATGTGGGGGAAATTGAAGTTTCTGTTACTTTCCGATTCAGCCCCCCACTGTATAATCAGTCCTGTCGACTCATCTTTAAACCAGCCTTTACCACTAAAGACCCCAGAATTCTTTCGGGCAAACGAGGCGTTCAACCAGTGACTGAGCCAGCCACCCCATGTGGCACCACGAATATCTCCCCATGGAGTCAGTGACGCATTCTGTGATTCATCGCCTGCAATAAACCCTCCATCAGCAGTCATTTTTCCCTTTGTTGAAACATTCTTCAGAATGGAAAGATTGCCCTGAGATGCAATATCGCCATTGCGGGTATTGAAATAAATGGAGGTGACATCATTGGGATTATTATGTGTCGATTTAAAGCCCACTCCGTACCATGAACGAATTTCTATATTGTTGCCCTCGAAACTGGCCGCATCCCGCGAGCCGACCACTAAGCTACCACCGCCTAACACCAATGACTGTGTGAGTAGTTGTTTTACAGTCACATCACCATTAATTCCGCCACCGGTACGCGTATCCAGTGAATTTAGTGCTCTGTCAACAACATCCGCCAAACCGAGGTTTTTCACAAACTCCGATTTGTTGGGGATATCTGCGCCATTTTTGGATTTTTCGAGCCTGGCATTGGCATTGTTATTGGCATTGGCCGCATTTTGATGAGCTGTTGCAGCCAAATCATAAGCTGTCTTAACCGCTTTCGGGGTTGCCGCCTGCGTTTCGCTGTTACTGTTTACCGCACTACTTAAGCTAACAAACCCCCTTTCTTTCAGCGTCGCATCAGGGTGACGTCGGCTTTGTTCATGCTCACGAATAGCGTTGACAACCGCCGCATCCGCATATTCGCGAGTCGCCAATACTACGGACGGATCGACTTTCAGTGTCACCGCGTCGGTATGGCTGACAATCAACACCATGCGAATAGTCTGGGTGCGGCCTGAGCCTTCCTGTAATTGCGGTTTGTAGGTTTCGGCACAATTGCCGACGGCAATTAAGATGCCGTCTTTATCAAACAGGCCAATCTCACGAATCCACCAACCGCCCTCGCTCTCCGGTATGACCTGTTCAACCATAATATGATTGGTATTTTTAGGGTCAATATTCAGGGCATTAATCGCGGCGCGGCGTTTTTCATTCACCAATTTGGTTTGTCGGGTATCTGGCGTTGGCAAGCTGCCACCGCCATCACCCACGGCCATATGGGTGATTTCAATTTTAGTGCCCAATGCCGCCGCATTTGCCAACTTATCTGCGCCTAACTGTGTCAGCAGCGCAAAGTATTTCGTACTCATGATTTAATCCTCATATCATCAATAACATGCACTGCCGCGCCCACCACGTCAGCACCTGAGACAACCACTTCTTTAGGGAAATAGGGGTAAACCGTCAGGCTATCGCCGCTGTAACTGGTCACAGCACAATAGGCTGTACCGCCCGTTTCCAGTTGGATAGACATCCCAATCAAATGGCGGGAGGCGGGTTTCGCATCAAAAATCAACCGTTCCAGTTCAAAGTAAGTGGCCTCGGCGATCCCCGTTTCCATCACCCCGATATCGAGCCGGAAGGTACCGGGAGCGTCGTTGGTCTGCCACCATTCAATCACGCGGATCAAATAGCCGAAGGGTTCGACCACACGCCGGATAGCACCAATGGTGCCTTTGTGCTTATGCACAAACATTGCCGCGTTGATAGATTCACGTTTGGTATGCTCTGGCCAGTCCATATCCCAGCGGTCAACCGACCATGCCCACGCCAGATACGGTAACAACTGCACCGGACAACGATCGGGGTTCCACAGGTCACGGACAGGCACCGGGATCTCAGCCAGACCAGATAACGCAGTGGCAGCGGCCACTTCCAACGGTGAGGAACCGACCGGCAACAGGCGGTTATTCATCTGAACCCCCGATAGTCACGGTGGCACGGGTGCAGAAACTCGCCTGCGTTTTATCCAACACCATGTCCTGAGTGGGTTTTTTCAAATCAACCCGCTGAACACCGGGGACATGCAGTGCCGCATAAATAGCACTGCGCACAATATCGCGGCCAATGCGGTGCTGCTCGGCGGTGTAGCGTGCCAGCCGTGCCCGCGCATCCTGTAATATCGGTTCATACTCCGGTGTGGGATAGCAGTACAGCACGGCATCAATCTCATAATCGACAATCCTGGCTGACTGTACGGTCAGACGGTCAGCAATGGGACGCACGTCCTCATCATTCAGGGCACGGCTGACGGTCGCGATCAGTTCTTCACTGGCCGCCCCGTTTCCCTCACGGGATAAAATACTGACGGTCACATACGCTGGCGCGGGACTAATGATCGAGGCATCCGCGACCCGGCCGTCAGCGCTGCGGGCATGGTATTCATAGGCGCCGACCGGGCCAGCCACGCTTAAGCCTTCAAATGCCTGGGGAATACGTACACGATAATCGTTATCCGGTTCCATCAATGCCGGTGTCGGCGGTATGGTCGTGTTATCCGCCGGATGCAGCATCATACGGGAAACGTTATTATTTGCCCCCAACTGATCCAAATCGCTGCCTTTGGCATACGCTACCATCGCCGCCCGCGCCGCTTCATTGATACGCTGGCGTAACAATAATTCACGGTAGGCGTTTTCCTGTAACAATTTGGTGATGGGTTCCGACTCCAGCGCCAGTGTGCGGGCGATCGCGTCGCGCTGTTCTGGCGGGTACAAGCCGATCAGGGCGGCCTTACGCTCGGTAAACAGCGTTTCAAAATCCAACGGTTCAACCACATCGGGCGGGGGTAACTGGCTGAGATCAATGGTTGGCATGGTGTCACCTCACTGGCACAGAAAACGCTATCGGATCACGGGCAGGGGAATAATGGCCGCTGATATCGACCGTCATGTGTCCCGCCGCATTCTGGCTGAGCCTAATCGCCGTGACGATGATGCGCGGCTCCCATTGCTGGATAGCGGTATAACAGGCCGCCATCAGTTGCAGGCGCAGCGCCGGGTTCTGTGGCGCATCTATCAGTGCCGACAACAGGGAACCATACTGACGGCGGGCGATCCGGCTCCCCACGGGTGTCATTAAAATGTCGCTGACGGACTGGCGAATATGGTCAATATCCGTCAGTGGCTCACCGGTTTGGCGATTCATCCCCAGATACCTCATGAGACGGGGCCTCCTGACGTACCGTCACCACTGCGCACACCATGGTGCCGGTGAGAATCGACCACAACCCCGTTAGAGCTGAATTGGCCGCCGGTGTGGGTGATATTGCCGCGCATCACCCCGCCATTCCGGATCGCCAGACTGCCTGTGGTCAAATGGTTCGTGCACAGCACTGTCGGGGTATCCAGGGTAATTTGATGACTGGCCGTACAGGTGATATCCGGCGCGGTGACATGGACAGACACCGAAGCGTTCACGGTGGCCGTTTTAATTCCCGTGACCGTTAATGCACTGGTCTGGGGTTCATACTCAATCACTGCCCCGTCGGGAAAGACCAGGTGGGCGGCCATCGGTGAGTGGGAAGGGGCCGGAAATTCGTCGGAAAAAATCGCCGGCAGTACAAACGCCGTGGTGAGATCACCGCCGATAGCCAGTAATAAGACCTGCTCGCCAACGCTGGGCGCCCACCATGTCCGGGCGTTCCCGGCTCTGGCCGTCAGCCAGTTTAGCCAGTCCGTTTCAAGGTGACCGGTTTCCACGCGACAGAGGCCACGGGTAGTATCTACCTGAGTGACGGTGCCAATGCGGATCAGGTTGCGCAGCCGGCGCAAAAGTTCGGTTAATTGTGTGTTCATGCGCACAACATGTCACTGTGCGTAATGGTCTGCACGCTATCGGGGTTGTGTCAGCCCTGACACACATTAGCGGGTGAGATGGGTGAGGATTTGCGCTTCAATATGGGCGATATCCTGTGGTGTCAGCCCCAACAGACGGCGTGATGGATAGTTGACTTCCATGTTTTTGCCCCGCATCCGCTCTTTCAGGCCGAAATGATGGACGCGCGCAACAGTGGCCACTTTGGGGGCAAAGAAGATGGCCGCTTCTTTATCGCTGGCCGACAGGCGCAGGTAACGGGCAGTGGCCAGTTTCTTAAACATGCGCGTTTTTTTGCTGTTTTTACGGGTATTAATGCGATCAATTTTGACGGCCAGAAAGCGCTGGATATCGTTTTTGTAGAAGGTACGCACGCCCTTGCGCTCAGCATCATACCCCGTGATCACCTCGCCCGATTTGCCCTTGCGGATCTGCCAGTTTTTCAAGGTACGGGTTTCGCCCCGCCAGACAAAGGTCATGCCTCGCTGAACCTGAATTACTTGTGCTTTGCGCTGGGTATAGCGACTGCCATCGGGGTTACGCTGGGCGCGGATACGGTGGAGCTGACTTTGGCGCAGATCCCGCGCAATCTCACGGGCCAGTTGCTGGCGACCGGCGGGGGACAGTTGGGTTAACAATGCCGTGAGGGCGGTATCCAGGGGTTGCAATGCGTTATCGTCCATTTCACCACCGGTCAAACGGGTTTTCAGGCTCAGGGACAGCGGTCACGGTGCTGACCTCGCCCTGCTGGGTGACCACAACACGCTCAGTCAGTTTTAAATCAATGCTGATATCGGCGGTGGCGTCATTGAGGATATTTACATCAAAGGTGAAACCGCTGCGGTTATCGGGATTGGCGAAGATGTCCGGCTGGTGTTCACGTAACCAGTGGACGATCACCGCCATTAAGATATCCTGCTGGCCCGGCCAGGCTTCGATAATCAGGTTGAGCGTGTATTCATATTCGTAAGACAATGATGATGCCATCGTTGCCCGCACCGTCCCATTTTCCACAAACAAATGCAGGTATTCGGGGTTATCGCGCAGGTAGGGCATTTTGGCCGTCAGCGCGGTGCGTAATAAGTGGGGTTTATTCATAAGGCACCGGTAATTGACACTGTGTCTGAATATAGTCCTGTAATCCGCGGATCATTTGTCCGGCGAGGGCAATACGCTCTCGGAGTAACCAATAATTTCCGACAGCGGTGTCAACAGGTCGGGGGGCGACTGCATCAGCCAGGCCGGGGGCGGGGGCGGGACACCGGGCTTTGATGTACACCCGCTCAGGGTGAGCCAGAGCAGCGCTATGCAACTTATCAATTTCAGATTTGGCATGGGTCAATTCCTGTAAGCGCACCGCATCCTGTTCAGCTAGGTGTTTCATGCGCGCCTGCTGTTGGTGATTGAGAGCGATTTGCGCTGAGAGCGATTGGTTTAACGCCTGGTTTTTTTCGGTGAGCCGCCCATTTTCCGTATACACAGACCAGACGGAAAAGGCGGCGGATCCCATCAGCGCGATAACTACAATCACAGCGCCCAATTTTAGTTGCCATTTCATTATTGTCTGCCAACAAATTGATTGTATTTTTTGCCTAAAAAACAGAATCCAAAAACAATCGGCATCAAAATGACCAGTAGTGGCCATATAAATGACGTAAACAAAATGACCCCAAAATCTTCCGGATCGTTAGCTCGTTTTTCTATCAATGTAAAAATAATGCATGCCGCAATAAAACCGACAACATAAATTATTGGAACCAGAATAATACCCATCGTTCAATTCCTCATAGCAGTTTAAACGCCTGTACGAAGATGTCATCAGAATAAGGCTGCTTGCCGTTCTCCATCTGTATCATCGCCTTAGTCAATGCTGTCATGATGGATTTGTCGTTAACATCAATCACAGCATGGCTGGATACACCGACAGTTTGGCTCACATACGTGATGTAACCCTCGGTATCATTTTCTGTCTCTGGTGCCCAACGGGTAATGATCTGTCGGATACTGTTCAGGCCATATTGGCGTTCGTAATTACGCAAAATCTTAAGCATGGCACGAATACCCCACTCAGGGGCAACAAACTGACAGAATGCCTTATCGGTCTGGGTATCCCGTAATCCCTGCCATTTATCACCGTGGCGGATATTGCCCGGATTATGGTTGCGAATGCCCCTGTCGCCCTGACTCATTCTTTACCTCCCAAACGCTTATTAATGGCGCGGATCGCAAACTCGCGCAGCTTCTCAACGCCAATAAATCCGATAGCGCCGCCGAGTGCCGGCGATACACTGCCGGGGATGCCGAACAGTTCCAGCGCGCTGGCAATGCCCCAGGACAGCGCCCCGCAAAGCAACGGTTCCACCCAGCGGTTCTTACGCTCGATACCGTCATAAATCAGGCGCCCGTAACAAATTAATGCCGCCAAAACAGAGCCGGATATTTGCGGCCATGAGTTTTTTAGGCCGTTGAGTAAGTCGGCCCATATATCAGGTTGTTTGTCCATATCTTAGTCCCATAGTTGGATCATCGGCGTCACCGGGGCGGGCGCGATATCCGGCAGTTCAATCACCCTGCCGTGGGGCAGAATCGCCCCAACCTCGGCCAGACCAGGATTGGCCTCCAGTACCTGCTCGGTGACGCCGTGTGTGCGTCCGTAGTGGCGCCAGCACAGGGCGTCTACCGTGTCATATTGTTGTGTTCGTACCTGCATTAGATCAGCTCCACGATATTGTGTGTCGTGCATTTAATGCGCTGGATAGCCCACACGGCATCACGGTGCAAATCGTCAATGGTGGGATCGAGTGCATCGGCCTTTTTCGCCCCGTCCGCGGTGGTGTCAATGTCGCGGTAACGCTCACTAAGCCCGGCTTTTGCCATGCAATACACCGCGCGGCGGTAGAGGTATAACAGTTCAGATTCATCATCAATCTGGCTGGCCGGCACACTGCCCAGCGTGTGATAGCCGAGGCTGATTTGTTGTGACTGCCAGCCCGCCAGTTCCCGGTGGGTTTCAATCACCGCATTTTTCAGCGCGGCCAACAGGCGGCCTGGGGTCACCGTACCATCGCTGCGCATGGTGGCGCGAAAATCGGCCGTATCAATGGGGGGCCAGAAATCACCACTGGTGATCGTCTGGGCGGCTTCGTTGATCGGTTCGGGTGAAATGAAATCCATAACAACCTCAAATTAGGTAGGGCGGTGGGCGAGAGGTCGAAAACGGGTTTCTTCTCCCGCGCCGCCCTGGCGCGTTGGCACGTTCGTTAATGGTCAGCGCTGTTTTTCGCTGCCAGAATTTTCTCTAATTGTTTGATATCTGCTTTTACCCCTGAGCGATCATGGAGCTCCAGGGCGCGCATCAACTCGCACAATGCGGGTTGTGGGAAGTCGTTATCACGCAAGCTGTAACCCAGCCATTTATGCAGTTCCCCGCGGACTTTATCAGGCATATCTTCATGTTCAATCAGTGACATGGTGCGCTGTAATATGTCTAATGGGATCGGGTTTTTCGCGGTATACGCGTCTTTAGCCCGGTCGGCCATTTCTTCGGCGATAGCGCAGCCCGTTGTACGTGATTGCCCCTCGGGCATGGTGAGCCGGTGCTTTAAGGCATATTCGGCAATATCCAGCCCTTGTGCATAAACACCGGCATCAAAGCTCCACAACATGAGGTACATCAGAACGTCATCCTGTCCCCCTGACTGATGGCGGAGGGTTTCCGTGATCCACGTTTCATACAGTGGCAACGCGTTACGTTTGTAAATGGCTTTGCGCTCAAATGACTGGATTTTGCCCAGATCTCGCCGGTGCTGGCGCAACATCAGCTTGACTTGCGTGGTGACTGAGGGATCGGCCAGCCGGCCATATTCAGCGGCTTGTCTGGCCTCCACTTGCATGCGTTTCTTTTCCCACGGGTTCACGCTTTACTCTTCCGTTTTGTTGGCATTATCTGTTTTAACTGGCGCATCAAGCTTGGCTTTGATCAGCTCAATGTTTTCAATCAACGCGACACAGTCGTAATCTTCGACAATGTAATCTTCATTAACCGATTCGTAGTTTTCCACCCGGTCACGCTTTGGATTATCCAGTACCTGACGGCGCCGCGAGTCTTCCTGCCAGTAAATCGATAGATTATCCAGTCGGGTGATCAACATGGCGTCTTTTGGAAAATACGGCACCCGCACCGCAGGCAAACCGCCAATACGTTTTTGGCTGATAATCACCTCCGCCGCCAACGCTTCGGTGTTGGCCTGGTCACGGTTAACGATAGGGAAATATTTATCGGATAACAGTTGGCGGCCACAAATGACAACCAGTTCGGTATCATCGGCGTACACCTCGGAAATGGCTTCATCCACAGCGTGCATGACCAGTGCATCCAGGTTGGCATAATCGCCCCCTTTACCCACTTTCAGGGGTTCGGCGGTCGTGATATGGGTGTCTTTATCGGTGGAGGAACCGATCACATGGCCGGGTGCTTCCAGTCGGATTTTATGCAACCAACCGACATTCACGTCCTGCAATAATTTATGGATGGTGCGGTCAGATGTCGCGGCGCGGTGGGTGCCGTTCCAGCCAATCATGATGCGGTCAAGCGCCTGGCGTTTGATAATTTCATCACGAATACGGCGCTGGAAATCGTCAAAAATGGCCCACATATCCAATTTTTCATAACGAATGGCGGTATCAAAGTTAGTCTGCTTACAGTGATACTGTTGTTTGGACAAATCGGTGGGATCGGTCGGTTCGCGGTCTTTCTCTTTGGTGTCCGTTGTCCCGGCGATGGTGGAGCCGATACCTAAACCGATTTTTTCCCCCACCTGCGCTTTAACGGGAACAATATTGATCATCGTTAAAAATACAGCACTGAGCTGAATTTTGCTTTCCAACTTTTGCGCGGCGCTGGGGGCGATTTCCACTTTTGCGGTGGTGAACGTTGCGGGTTCAACACCGTAAAGTTCACCCAAACGGGTCAGATAACCGTTAAATTTAAAGCGTGTTTCTGTTCTCATCGTCGTTTCCGTTTAGCAGTCAGTGAGGTTTTCGGTGTTTTCGCCGTTACCGCCAAAAGCGTGGGGGCGTTGGGGCTGCTTATCTTGCTGGCTGAGATCGGTTTTCAAGGTGTCCAATTCAGCGCGTAATGCTTCGGTTTGCTTTTTAAACGCATCAATTTCATCTATTTTCTGTGAGAGCTTTTCAACTTCACCCGCGGTTTTAACCTGCTCGGTTGCACACAGCTCAATGGACTGGCGAATATCAGACAAATTGATATCATTGGTTTTGCGTTCTCGGGTAAACAGCGCCTTGATACTGTCTAACAAGCCGGTTTTATCACTGTCTTCGGTAAACTCAATCCGGGTTTCTTCGGCCGCGGTAAAGACGTTGTCTTTATGCTGTTTGCGCTCTGACAAATTGGTATTTTGCCCCTCACCATCCTGGCTAAATTGCAACATACTGGTGCCCAGGCTGGCCGGATTATCGGTGACAGCCAACCCAACCAGATAAGCGCCGCCCATATCGGAAAAGTTCGGGTTGATTTCCACCGAGGTGTAGACTTTCTGGCGCTTTTTATTCATTTCTATCAGTTCAGGCGTCGGCGTCAGCACGCCATAGAGCGCCAGCTTGCCGGACAATGGGCCTTCACTGATTTCTTCGGTGTAGACTGAATCCACATCACCGAAACGCGGCATCCACGCGTAATTCCAGTGCTCCATATTGATACGGGCACCGTAAACCGTGGGGTTGTAATTCTTTTCGATATCCGTCAGCCATTGGCGCTGGACTTTGCGGCCGTCAGTCGTAGCGCCTTCAACACAAAGGCGCACGGGCTTGGTTTTTTTGGTCATTGCACAGGCTCCGACAATTTCAATGTTCGTGCATAAACTGAATGAGCGTATGTTTAAGGGATTGGCGTCGGGAAACAATGCCTGACCATTGTATGAGGAATGGCACAATGGGCGTGCAGGGCAGGCATGCCAGCCAGTCAGTAATCTGGCGGCATGAAGACATTACACGATATTGACCCACGTAAGAGAGCGATGCACCTGTACTTTAGCGGGTACAGGATCGCGCGCATTGCGGAAATCCTCAACGAAAACGCCGTCACCATTCACAGCTGGAAACGGCGTGACAAATGGGATGACATCACCCCCTTTGACCGCGTTGAAATGAGTGTTGAAGCGCGCCTTTGTACGCTGATAGCCAAAGAAAACAAAGAGGGGAAAGACTTCAAAGAGATTGATTTGCTGTACCGTCAGCTTGAACGGCACGCCAAAATTCACCGTTATCAGGCGGGCGGCAATGAAGCGGATCTGACCCCGAAGATAGCCAACCGCAACAAGGGTCAGCGCCGCGCCCCGGAAAAGAACGTGTTCAGCGAAGAACAGATCGAAAAGCTCGAGCAAATTTTCCGCGAAAACATGTTTGAGTACCAGAAAGTCTGGTATGGCGCAGGACATCAACACCGCATTCGCAATATTCTCAAATCCCGCCAGATAGGGGCAACGTACTTTTTTGCCCGCGAAGCGTTTATGGACGCCCTGATCACCGGACGCAATCAAATCTTTTTATCGGCCAGTAAGGCACAAGCGCACGTTTTCAAAGGTTACATCATTGATATGGCGCGCGAGGTGGATGTTGATCTCAAAGGCGATCCCATTGTTTTACCCAATGGGGCTACGCTTTATTTTCTGGGGACGAATGCCCGCACAGCCCAAAGTTATCACGGCAACCTCTATCTGGATGAATATTTCTGGATACCCCGCTTTCAAGAGCTGCGCAAAGTGGCATCGGGCATGGCGATGCATAAAAAGTGGCGCCAAACGTATTTCTCAACGCCATCGGCACTCACACACAGTGCCTATCCGTTCTGGTCAGGAAAGCTATTTAATCGCGGACGACGCAAGGCAGATCATGTTGAGGTCGATACCACCCACCGCGCCTTAGTTAACGGCATGATGTGCGATGATGGTCAATGGCGGCAAATCGTCACCATTGAAGATGCGATGAAAGGGGGGTGCAACTTATTTGATATCGACCAGCTCTATCTCGAATATAGCCCTGATGAATTCGAAAACTTGCTAATGTGTGAGTTTGTCGATGATATCGCGTCAATTTTCAACTTACAGCTCATGCAAAAATGCTTAGTTGATAGCTGGGAAGTGTGGGACGACGTACAACCCCTGATGATACGTCCGTACGCCTACCATCCGGTCTGGATTGGATACGATCCGGCCAAAGGGACACAAAACGGGGACAGTGCTGGGTGTGTTGTCATCGCGCCGCCCCAGTTCCCTGGAGGCAAATTTCGGATACTGGAGCACCATCAATGGCGCGGTATGGATTTTCGCGCCCAGTCTGATGCGATCAAGGCACTGACCGAACGCTATAACGTACAATATATCGGTATTGATTCCACCGGTCTGGGTCACGGTGTTTTACAAAATGTGCGTGATTTTTTCCCGGCGGCAAAAGAGTTTGTTTATAACCCCGCGTTAAAAAATGCCCTGGTACTCAAAGCCTATGACGTTATCAGCCATGACCGGCTGGAATATGACGCTGGCAGCAATGACATCACCCAATCGTTTATGGCCATTCGGCGAGCAACCACCGCCAGCGGCAACCGCCCCACCTATGAAGCTGACCGTAGCGAAGAAGCCAGCCATGCGGATTTAGCCTGGGCAACCATGCACGCACTCTATAACGAACCGATTACCGGCGAGAATAGCAACCATCATAATATTATTGAGGTCTTTTAATGAGCCGTAAGAATAAGAAACGCCAGAGCCAGAAACTGACACCGACACCGGATACCGCCCCAATGGAGGCGTTTACGTTTGGTGACCCTATCCCCGTGCTGGATAAACGTGAAATCTTTGATTACCTGGAATGTGTGCGCGTCGATAATTACTATGAGCCGCCCATCAGTTTTAACGGGCTGGCGCGCACGTTCCGCGCCGCCCCCCATCATAGCAGTGCCATTTTTGTTAAACGTAACATCCTGACCAGCACGTTCATTCCGCACCCGTATTTAAGCCGCCAAGTGTTTGATAGCTGGGCGCTGGACTTTTTACTCTTCGGCAATGGCTACCTGGAATTGCGTGATAACCGATTAGGGCAACCGCTGACCCTGAAACACTCGCCGGCGAAGTTCACGCGCCGTGGGGCTGATCTCGATACCTATTGGTTTGTGCAGTATGGCTATGAGATCCAGCCGTTTGAGTTCAAAACCGGGAAGGTCTTTCATTTGATAGAGCCGGACATTAACCAGGAGCTGTATGGTTTACCGGAATATCTGGCGGCTATTCCGTCCGTTCTACTCAATGAAGCCTCGACACTGTTCCGCCGTAAGTATTACCTTAATGGCTCGCATGCGGGATATATCCTTTATATCAGTGATGCCGCACAGAAAACGGATGATGTGGATAAAATTCGGGAAGCCCTGAAAAGCAGCAAAGGCCCCGGCAATTTTCGCAATCTGTTTTTATACGCCCCCGGCGGCAAGAAAGATGGCATTCAGACTATCCCACTGTCCGAAGCCGCGGCGAAAGATGAATTCTTGAATATCAAGAATGTGAGCCGTGATGATATGTTGGCGGCGCACCGTGTCCCTCCTCAGCTAATGGGGATTATCCCGCAGAATACCGGCGGCTTTGGCGATGTGGAAAAAGCGGCCAAGGTGTTTGTGCGCAACGAATTGCTGCCACTGCAAAGCAAGATGAAACAGTTGAATGACTGGCTCGGGGAAGAAGTGATCCGGTTTGGACGCTATTCGCTGGACGGGGACAACAACGACTAACCCATATCACGTAGATGATACGACCGTCTGCGAGGCGGTCTTTTTTTACCCGAAGAAAAGTAGTTTCAAGTGGGATGATTTCAATATAAAAGTTGAGTTCAGCATACCACCAAACGCCGCCGCGCGCAGTCGTGACCCCGCCGCGCCTGCCCACTAAATGTGTCGCTTTTTATGCACCTGCAAGGGATCATCCGAAGCGCGCCAATACTGGTAACTGGTGGGGCATAAGATCCTGATTTGATCTTGCGGATTCGTGCAAGGAATGCAGGAATTTATGCAGAGCAGTGATTGACGTCTCACCTGAATTTTTTGTGGAAAAATACAAAATTAAATCCCGCCGAAACGGGATTTAAAAAATAAAATCAAGCTATCCTGTTACGATACGCAAACATTGATACAACGTTCTCTGAGCACACTTCTTGATTTGAGCGAGTGACTAAATCGTCATTAGCCAATTCAATCAGCATGTCTGGTGTGATACTTAAGCTCTGCGCCAAGGAATTAATATCAATGTTAAGATCATCTAGCAGTACCTTAATCGCCCTGTGGAAGAGCTCTGGTTTTTCATGCTGAATCAGATAATCCTCTTTTTCGTCTATTGCTTCACCTTTGCGTTTTAATCCCAAAAAGGCGGTTTTATATTGCGTGTCACTTAGCAGTGATAACTGATGTGCCCGATAAATGATAGCTGCCTTACTCACCTTCCACATCAACTTAAAATTACTGAGTCCTCGCCAATCAATTCTTCCACCTATCGGACGAGGAAAATATTTAGCCATCGCCGTTCTGGGTAAAAGTAATGCAGAAGCAAATCGGTTTGCCTGTGATTCGGTCAATCTATCCCCTGTTGATATACCACCATGCAGGATAAGATGAGCCACCTCATGGGCTATATCAAAGCGCTGGCGACAGGGGGATTTTTTCGCTGTATTCCTAACAATGAATGGTCGGGCAAGTGGAACTGACAATGCGTCAACATCATCGGAAGCAGAATCAAATGATGTGACAAATGCTCCCAACTTCTCCGCCAAACGCGTCATATTGTCTATTGGCCCAAAACCTAAACCCCAATCTATACGACATTGCTCGGCTGCTTTTTCAATATCTTCTTGCGTATAAACCTTAATTTCGGGAAATTTCACCGCCGGAAGATTCAAATGTTTTTCAAACAAGTCTATCAAACGACGATACAATTCCGCTTTAGCAAGTGTCGATAGTTTTGTTGCAATTCTCGTTGAACTACGTTTGCGAAAATGGACAATTTCTTCGTTTATTGGAGATTGTCCTTCCATATCAAAAAACTCAGGCATAACCTGTAAGACGGAAGCTAATTCATTCGCAAGCCCATTGGTTGGCACAGCATAGCCGGATTCCAGCCGCTGAATATACTGACGGGTTTTTCCCACCTGTTCAGCTACTTGCTCAAGTGATAACTCGTGATACAGACGAGCCAACCGTAAATTAGAACCGTTAAACACTTTAATCACCTACTACTCATTATGGCTTTTCTTGTCTTTATCAGGCATAAGCGCACTGATAGGATCAAGCTCAATAGGTACGGATGTAGGAAGCGCATCATCAGTTGAATGCAATACAGTGACTCGACTTTCACCATATGTCCATTTGGAAACCATTTCATCCAGTGCATTAAAACCAATGAAGTGAACCCGTGCACCCTCACCTTCAAATTCAGGTTTTTCTACCACGAAACGGTGTACAGTGGAAATTGTTACCTCTGGCTCCCATAACTGATCAACTTCATTGCGTCGGAAAAAGCCTGGCTTTTTAGGGTTAGCAGGGTCATCTGAAAAAAAGCGAACCGGAATACCATCAATGGTAAAAGTAACATCCATTCCCGGATTGGTCAGATGTAGCCAATCATAGGCATCGTCTGAACATAAATGAATTAATCGGTTTCTTTGCCGCCCGAATGTACAAGTACCTCGGGTATAATTATCATCTAACGATGACGAAAGCTGCTCATGAGTATTATCCAAAACCTTCAATAATTCTTCTGCAATAATAGTCAGGCGCTCCTCACTCAACTGAGGATAGCATTCCCAAGGCAGTCGATGATTTGTCATAGATTGCATTTTCTCCTAATGGTGCAAAAATCCGAATTTGTCAATCATGATATTGGTGCATTTTATCTATTTTGTCAACTGACAGACACTCGCGTTATGCGACTCATCAGCCTATTGTTTTACAGTGTAATTTATGAAGAAAACCAATCTGCCGTTGCAATTCTTGATTACCAACAGGCAACTCTACCTTGATAACGCCAGATTTTTTCTGGCGTTGACATTAGTGCCGCATCATTCATCTGAACATTCCGACAACCACTTATCCCCAAAATCATCATTTATCCAACAGTCAGACTTTTCTTGTTCCAGTTGAATAGCTGCACCATCCAGCATTTTTGCGATATCCCTGATTTCTGACTCCGGTTTATCTATAAAACCTCCGATGTATGAAGCAATCAGCAGATCACGGGCGTATTTGATACCCTGCGCCTGTATTTCTTTAACATTGATATCAATAACACATTCAGCTTTCATTATTTCTTCCTCATGTCACCAATATTCATAATCCGCTGCCGCAGTGCCTCGCGGCGCGCCTGTTTGCGAGCCTCAAACTCGCGTTGCTTCCGTTCCTGCTCTTCCGGCATATCCATCAACCTGACTTTGCCCTCACGCACTTGCAGCCGTTGGCCGTCAACACTCATACTCATGCCCTTAATAAACATCTTGCCCAGCGTTTTATTGCCGATGGGGTAACCCATTGATTCAGTAAAACGCATCATTGCCGGCAATAACGCTTCTTCTTGTTCTGTTAATTCAATACGTGAGATAACCCGCGACCCCGAAATACCGATTTCCTCGCGCTGTACGCTATTCTCAGCCGTGTTGATTTCGGTTGCCCGTCCCCATTGGAGAACATCGGATAACGCCTTACCGCTTAAGCCCGCGGATAACGCTGGGCTGTCCTCCCATGCCTGCCAATCCCCTGATCCACAGTTATTGACAGGACTCCGAGGCGCGCCGATGGCGCTTTTTAAAAGATCAAGACCCTCACCGGCCACAGCGGATGCTGGGGCTTGGCTGTCGTGCTTTTTGACAATCCGGTATTCCCGCTCGCGTGTTTTCAACACACCGGCGGCAGGGTTGAGCTGCGCGTAAATCCCGACCACATTTGAGACGGCTTCATCATAGGGGTTGCGTTTGTCACTGATTTCACGGGCAACACGGACAGTCTGCTGATCACGTGGGGTGCAAGGGCCACCCTGTGACAGAATGTAGTTTTCAAAGTCACCCAGATCGGCGGCGGCACGGACCTTTTCGGCAATCTCCCCCAATTGGTCAGCAATATTGATACTGCGCAGGCGACGGCATTCACGGTACGCGCCTTTAGCGGGCAGGTTATAGAACTGAAATTGCGGGATACGCCACGTTGAGGCCCACGCCGTCACCGCCGCCGCGGCATCTTTCAACGGCTTGCCGGTTTCTTCATCGATCAGGCCATCCAGCGCGTAACCGTCGATATTCTTGGCGATGTACTTGGCGATATAACCGACTGCACCGCCTTTATTCATATGCTGGCATTCGAAGCGGTACTTCTGCGCGCCGCGTTCGTCGCCATCTTCCTGCAAGGCTTTTTTGCGCATAATCTCAACCGCCGCCGCACGACTGGCCTTATCGGTAAACAGCAGTAAGTGCCAGTGCGGTGTGCCATCATGATGCGGTTCAACCACCCTGACACCATACACATCCAACCCTGCATCCCGAAACGCGGTACGGATTTTAGACCAGACCCGCACCAGATAGCGCTGGCCGTCTTTGGGGGTATACGCGGCGTCAGCCCAACCGCTGTTGAGTACCGCTATCTTATCTTTCCCCATCTGGCGGGTCGGATGATATTTTGACGGGGTAGTGATGGTGATAAACATACCGATATCCCCACGCGCCGAGGCAACCCGTTCAATCCCTGCAATCTGCGCCATCAGTTCCATACGGCGAATTTCCGGGTTAGAAATGCTTTGCATGACCTTCTCAACCAGATCAAAGCGCTCGCCGGTGGCCACATCCTCAATGTCCATTGACTCCAGATACTGCATATTGGCCAGACGCTGAGATTTCACCTCCTGAATGGCCTGACGGCTGGCATACGGGGAACGGTTTTTATTGACCGCCATTGCAGCAATCAATAACGCTTCCCGCCAGCGGGTACGGTGCGCCTTGAGCCGGCGATACCAGAAATCGTCATTCACCAGACGGGATACCGCCGCAACCACATCACCCTGTTGCAACGTGCCTTTAAGGTAGCGGCCATAATGCGCCGGTGTGACATGCAGTCCGCGCGCCAGTTTCGCCAGCTCGCCATAAATCGGAGACAGGTTGCGCATCTGATAGATAGCTTCTTTATCACCGTTCGCCTCCGCAATGCACTGATCACAATACTGTTCAAACAGATTGAAAAATCCGGCAGCAATTTGAGTCGCCAGTTTTTTAAGCGGCTTGTTCTGGAGATCAGGCAGGCGGTTAAACTGGCTGATTTCGGTCGAAATGCGCGCCGTCGTCATCAGCGCGGTGTGAGTATCCATCTCAAAACGACGGGTTACTGCCTCAATGCGTGGCCAGAATTTTTGATGGAAATCGAAATAAAGAAAATCCTGGGCTTTCAGAAGACCCTGTTCTTTCAACGTCTTTTCATAACGTTTCTGATAGGGATAACGCAGAATACGGGGCAGAGAATCGATATCTTCTAAAATCGCTTGCCCCTGAAGGCGTCTTTCACGGGTAAGCGATCTTTCAATACCGGCAATAGCCTGATGGCGCGGTGCATTCCACCAATAGGCATACTGCCCATTGGCGGGTTCAGCTTCGGGTTGGACACTGAAATCAATCGGACGGCTTAACATGTCACCACACCGCCGTAAGTTTCCGGGTTTAGCAAGTTCAGCGCGGTCTGACAGCGTTTGGCGATGGTTTCAACCGCGGCCAGATATTCTGTCACCGAGCGCATTTTGTGACGGATATAGGAAATATGCAGGTTCACCAGTTCAGCGACCAGTGACACCTCGTTATCATGCCAGCCGGCCAGAGAGTAAATGCCGTCATACGTGTTGAATTGCAACAACGCCAATTTGCCGGGATGTTTCTCATGAACAACAACCGCAAAACGGGTGCCAGTGATATAAACACCGTTTTTAGGATCAAGAACAATCGGTGCATGGTCTGTTGCCATTATTGCCTCCCTGCCAACACGGCAATAATCTCTTTCGCACGCTGACGGTTGCCATTGGCGGCAATCGTGCGCGGGGCGTCGATTTCATGGATAGTGAAGCCGAGATCGGCATACAACTCTTTGGCGGCAATCGAGTTAGACACGATAACCGGTACACCAAGATGTGCATTCAGCGTATATAACTCAACCGCCAGCGCCTCATGCTCAGTATTATTGAAATTGGATTGATAATATTGGGTAAATGCACCCTCGTTGGTTAAATACGGTGGGTCACAATAAACAACATCACCAGGCTCAACGAGAGTTAACGTGTCCTGCCATTCCAGATGGACAATGGACGCTTGCTCAGCTTTATCCGCAAACGCCCAAATTTCAGTCGCGGGGAAATAAGGGTTCGTATGTTTACCAAAGGGAACATTAAATTCTCCTCTACCGTTATAGCGACACAGGCCATTAAAACAGTGACGATTTAACGTTAAAAATAAACTCCCACGGGCTAACTTATCCTCAGCAAAATGCTGTTTACGATTAAATACTCGCCTTAATTCGCTATACCCTTCTTTATTTCTGGCGGTTGAAAACCAAATCGCCGCCGCTCTTGTAAACTGATCACAGTCGGCCTTGATACCCTGATACATATCAATCAAATCGGCATTCACATCCGCGACCAAATAAGCCTCATAATCCGTATTCATCATCACAGCACAGGAACCCGCGAACGGTTCAACCAGTCGCTTACCCGCTGGCAAATGCGGCAGTAACTTATCCATAATGCGGGCTTTAGAGCCTGCCCATTTGAGAATGGTTTTATTGGCCATTTCACACACTCCGGTAATGTTTTTGTTTCAGTTCAAAAACGCTCTGGCAGGTTGCACAGCGGGTGACACCGGCAACAATCCGGCGACGCTGGGCGGGAATAGGCTGGCCGCAGTCTTCACACGCAAATGCAGAAACCCCGACCGGGCGGTTAACATGGGCGGCTATCCGGCATTCCAGTATTTCGGCGGCGTGTTCACAGGCACGATCGAGTTCCCTAGACATAGTTCCACTCCTGCGCTTCACGTTCGATGTTTTCAGATTCGCGCTGGATCAGGTCTGCACTGGCAGAAGGCGAAAGCGCTTTATCCAGAACATGGGAGGACAACTTCACCAGACGGACGGCATATAAACTGGCGCAATGTTTCCGTTCTTCCTGGCGCACCTCTTTAACGAGTTGTCTGATGAATTCGTCATCCGTCTTTTTTATGGCATATTTGGCTGAATAATTATCTTTCATTTTTTTATTTCCGGTTTTTAGGTAATAAAAATCCCTGCGGGTTGACGCATTAATAATTAAAACGTTTGTTATAAATTAATGTTCAATTAAATTTGGCATCACTAATTTATTCGGCAATTCTTTTGCTACCGTTTTAAATTGATTAATGACCCTAATTAACGAACGGATCTCTGCTTCCGTGAATTCACTAAACTTGGCGTTATAACGGGATTTATCAAACCCGGCTAAATAAAACATTGCATGCAACAATTTTTCATTGTTCATGACGCGGTTATTGGTGCGGTCACGCATAGATGCAATAAAATCGGCCAGTTGGCTGTTTGATTTTTTAATATCGTAAACAATCGGTGCCAGTAACTCAGCCGTTTTATTTAATCCTTTGATTTTCTCATCCAGCGTTAATGATACAGCGCGGCAGGGTTCAGTATTCGCCATGATATCACCTCATAATAGGGATAATAACGGGGTTAACATTGTTGTCGCTAAACCAATTGAAACTAAAGTCATCATCAATGAGTTTTTACAATTGGTATTAGTGGATTTTTTATTAAAATCATCACTGGAAATTTTATATTTGTACTGCATCCTCTGTAATTGGTTCATCTAACCGTTCCTCATATAACTGCCGACAAAAACTCAGCGCCTGCGCTTTGGAAGCAAATTTACCGTAGGAATATTCACTGTCCCCGATCTGGTAGCGGGTGAACGTGCAAACAGCGCTGGGACGTAACGGGCGAATTAATAACGTACCAAATTTAATTCGTCCCTTGCTTAATTCCACTGGTGTTGGTAGCGGCTTTCGCATATTGATTACCTCATCGTTATTATTATGTTGCCGACTTTTAGCCCTGTCCGGCGCAGGGTGTTGTGGTAAGCTGGAAATCGCACCATTCACACGACAGATCTTCATTAACCGTTAACTTAAATATAAAAGCCTTCGGATTTAACTTTTCGATGGCATTAATCACATCAGAAAAAAATCGAACAAATGTCTTATATGAAACTGACGGGCATTGATTGCTAATACCATCAACCATCAACACCACGGTTTTTCCACTATTACAGGCGTTATAGATCGCACGTAAGCTAGAAAGCGGGAAAATAATATTTTCAACATAGGTATATTTGTTTTCTATTTGAATAAATAAACCTGCACCGGGTGACATATTGTTGACTCTACCCTTGTTTAATTCCACGGGTGTTGGAATAGTATTTTGCATATTGATTACCTCTTAAAATACATTGAGGGCTTTTTTGATGGTTAAACAGTTCTTCCTAAGCAGTAATTTCAAACTCTCTTCATCATCAGCCCAATTGACCCCGAATGAAATCATTCTTTTGAGCACTGGCAATCCGTAAATAATATAGTTGTTATCTTTTCTATATTCTGAAAATGCGTGATGAAGAGTTCGGGCTATTTTTAAAACTTCATTTTCAGACTCCACTTTTTCCCATACAACATAACGATGCAAAACATCGTCCAGGCACAGAGCCATTTCACGGGACAGGAAGTTATTAAGCCGATTATCATCAGACGACTTTGATTCTGTGGCATTGATGGCTCGCTTTACCTCGTCAGCTAACTGATATGGTTGAACCTGTTTCACTTCCCCAAACCCAATCCGCACAGATTTAGAAAAAGGGTAATCACTCCCCGTTGCAACCTGCATAAACTGCCCCAGCGTGTCCTGAATATATTCAGGGGTGATTTCAACCTCGTCTTTGATATCAGCAAAAACATCATGCAGACGCGCCATCATCGTTAGTTGCAGTTTTGAACGTTCCAGGGATGTTGAGTTTTTCATTTTTTTACCTCATAGCTATTATGCTGTCATTACTTACTGCTTGCCGGCTTACAATGCTCTCTACCCTTTCCAATTCGGGCGGTATAACTCCCAAATCATCAACCAATTTATTAACCCGCTTAAACCAGCCAGCTTTCCAGCCGATACGCTCATCAGCAGATATCTTTCTATTGGCTTCATAAACCATTTCCAGCCACTCATTCCACATAATCATGAGATGAATTCGCCTGCCATTAACCATGCGTTCGCTTTTGATAGGTAAACAACCCAAGTAAGTTAATTTGCGGATGCTGCTTTCTGATTTCCCTGTACGGCGACAGAACTCCGTAACTGAGATTGGATCAGGGGTTTTAAACAATAATTGCAGTATCCCGATTAAATTATGAGCAGGCTCATCTACCTGATTGAACCACTGAGCTTTCCAGCTGATACGCTCATCAGGAGGCAATTTGCCGGTCACTTCATAAATCATTTCCAGCCACTCATTCCACATGATCATCAGACGCATATCACTAAATTCTGCACCGTTAATTTGGCGCTCGGTTCTGACAGGTAAGCGACGGCGGTCAACCAACTTACGCACACTGCTTTCCGTTCTCCCTGTACGGCGACGGAATTCATTAACCGTGATTGGATCTGGGATCTGAAACAACAATCTCAAAACTTGTTCATTCATGTGCTAATCTCTCTTTTTGGGGTATTTCTGTTACAGAACACCCCAAACTGGCTTACATGAACTAATAATGCACCATACAGATGAGAACTGCAATATGAAGATCACTATTGGAGAGAAATTATTATTGATGCGGGAAAGCGAGAGACTAAAAAGCCGCCCAGAAGCTGCTGAAATGCTTGGAATTCCTACCAATGCTTTATGGAGATATGAAAATGGAAAAACTATGCCAGATGTGGACGTCGTCACAAAAATTTTAAGTCACCCTAGATTTGAAAAATATGCTCTTTGGTTTGTAACTGGCAAAACAGCACCAGAGATAGGCCAAATTGCGCCAGCCCTATTCGATCCTAAAAATTATGAACAGGAGGAAAAATCTGCATGAAACTTAATGAAAAATTGAAAGAAATAGAAGCAGTCGAAAAAATAGGCTTACTTTTTTCGGAAAGTGAAGCCCCCAAAAGCTGGATCGCTATTAGCGCAATACTTAACCATAAAAAGGTAGAAAAATATTCAACTTGGTTTGTCACCGGAAAGATTGCTCCTGAAGCTGGTCAGATATCGCCGGCTATCGCACACAATGGGCGCGCGAGAACAATGTTTTCGCTTTAAGAGCCGAAAGTTGGCTATCTATTTATCAACACTATGTTTTTCAGACAGGTATAGAACTACCTCGTCTAACCGGAGGGCGCAGTCATGGCAATTAAGGCGCTTGAAGGTGGACGTTATAAAGTGGATGTAAGACCGCAGGGCAGATCGGGAAGACGAGTCCAGCGTATATTTAACAAGAAAGCGGATGCTGTCGCATTCGAGCGAAACATCTTAGCTAATGTTAATAATCAAGAATGGAAACCAACAGCAAAGGATCATAGAACGTTATCGGAACTTTTTGATATTTGGTGGGACTACGAGGGGCGCAACTTAACCTGGGGCGTAAAAAGAAAGCAGACAGTGATGGGGATGATCAGGGATATGGGTGATCCTGCTGCTTACCAGTTAACCTCTCGTTTTATAAACGAATATCGTTCCAGAAGGTTGTACGAAGGCATAAAAGCATCAACCATCAATAGAGATATGACAATGTTTGGCGGTATTTTCACTACCCTGATCGATATAAAGGAATATACAGGAATTCACCCAATTAAAGGTATAAAACCGCTCAAGGAAAAAACGCCGGAGATGTCTTATCTTACCAAGGAAGAAATTGCCACATTGTTAAGTGCAGTTACTGATGATGCTTGGCGTTTAACCGTTCTATGTTTAAACACTGGTGCAAGATGGGGAGAGGCGACTAAGCTAAAGGCCGAAAACATGCTGCATAATCGCGTTACGTTTACTGAAACAAAAAACGGTAAACACAGAACTATCCCTATTTCTGATAAGGTGATGAGGACAGTTAAGACTAAGCAGTCTGGTTTATTGTTTGATGTTAACTATCAATCATACAGGAAGTTACTGAAAGAGATAAAACCAGATCTACCTAATGGTCAAGCGGTGCATGTTTTGCGACACACGTTTGCCGCCCATTTTATGATGAATGGTGGAAATATATTAACCTTACAGAAGATTATGGGGCATGCCAGCATTCTGCAAACTATGACCTATGCTCATTTTGCTCAAGATTATCTATTGGACGCTATTAAATTTAATCCACTAAAGGGATGTATCCACATTCCATCCACACTATCGGGAGAAAGTGGGCAATCATAGCACCCTAATAGATTTATAACCTATTGAAATACAACGGCAGCCCTTGTATAAAGGACTGCCTTATCCCCGCTAGTCGGGGTTTTTCATCTCTGGTGAGAAGTCATGGAAAATATTATCCAAAAAATTAATGAATTGAGAACAACATTACGCCATCACGAATATTTGTATCATGTTATGGATGCGCCAGAGATCCCTGATGCAGAATATGATCGCTTGATGCGAGAATTAAAAGCACTGGAAGAGCAACATCCAGAACTGGTTACTGCGGATTCTCCTACCCAACGAGTGGGAGCGGCGCCGTTAACGGCATTTGAACAGGTACGCCATGAGATCCCTATGTTATCTCTGGATAACGTATTTGATGAAGAGAGTTATTTGGCATTTGACAAACGCGTTCGTGATCGTCTGAAAGACAGCCAGGATTTGGTGTTTTGTTGTGAACTAAAACTTGATGGTCTGGCGGTCAGTTTGCTGTATGAAAATGGGGAATTGGTACAGGCCGCGACTCGTGGCGATGGGACAACGGGGGAGAATATTACCGCTAACGTCCGTACTATTCATGCTATTCCCTTGCGTTTGAAAGGGGATAATATTCCCGCTCGCATCGAAATTCGTGGTGAAGTTTTTATGAAGCACGCTGGATTTGAGGAATTCAATGAAGAAGCGCGTCGCACAGGAAATAAAGTCTTCGCTAATCCCCGCAACGCGGCTGCCGGATCACTACGCCAGCTTGACCCACGCATTACTGCCAAACGCCCATTGACTTTCTATTGCTATGGGGTTGGTGTTCTGGAAGGCGGAAAGTTACCCGCAAGTCACTACGAACGCCTGATGCAATTCAAGCGGTGGGGACTGCCTGTCAATGACAACGTGAAGTTATGCCAGGGAACGCAACGGGTGATGGATTTCTACCACGACATTGAGCAGAAGCGGCCGACTCTGGGCTTTGATATTGATGGAATTGTCGTCAAGGTCGATTCCCTCGTATTACAAGAAAGATTGGGGTTTGTTGCCAGAGCACCACGTTGGGCGACAGCTTTCAAGTTTCCGGCTCAAGAACAGATGACTATCATCCGTGATGTTGAGTTTCAGGTAGGGCGTACTGGTGCCATTACTCCGGTTGCTCGTTTGGAGCCTGTATTGGTGGCAGGTGTTACGGTGAGTAATGCCACACTGCACAATGCCGATGAAATTGAACGTCTGGGGCTGCGCATTGGCGATACGGTGATTATTCGTCGTGCCGGAGATGTTATTCCGCAAGTCGTGGGCGTTGTTCATGAAAACAGACCAGCAGAAACTCAGGAAGTCATTTTTCCCGTACATTGTCCGGTTTGTGGTTCAGATATAGAGCGCGTTGAAGGTGAAGCTGTCGCTCGTTGTACTGGCGGTTTATTCTGCGGTGCACAGCGTAAAGAAGCTCTGAAACATTTTGTTTCCCGTCGTGCTATGGATGTTGATGGCATGGGCGAAAAAATTATTGAGCAGCTTGTGGATAAAGAGTATGTCAAAACACCGGCTGAGCTTTTCCGGCTGACAGCCGGAAAATTAACGGGTCTTGAGCGAATGGGGCCTAAGTCTGCGCAAAATGTTATTAATGCCTTGGAAAAAGCGAAGAAAACCACTTTCGCACGCTTTATTTACTCTTTAGGTATTCGTGAAGTTGGCGAAGCGACAGCCGCCAACCTGGTTGCTCATTTTGGCACATTAGAAAAACTACGTGCAGCGGATATTGACGCTTTGATTGCAGTGCAGGATGTAGGAGGCGTTGTTGCCCGCCATGTTGTGAATTTCTTTAATGAGCCACACAATCAGGTTGTGATTGATGATCTGGTTAATAATATTGGTATTCATTGGGAATCGACTGAAAGTTTGAATTTTGATGAAGTCGACAGTCCATTTGCCGGTAAGACAGTAGTCTTGACGGGCTCATTGAGCCGTTTATCCCGAGACGAAGCTAAAGATAAGCTGACCGCCTTAGGTGCAAAAGTGACAGGAAGTGTATCTAAGAAAACAGATCTGGTTATTGCTGGTGAAGCTGCGGGTTCTAAGTTAGCTAAAGCTAGTGAACTGGGAATTTCTGTTATTGATGAAGAAGAAATGCTTCGTTTATTGGGTGAATAATACGTATTCCATTTAGGGACGCGATTATTAAAGTGTGATCGAGTTAGCTAAATAGAGATTTGTGACCATTTAGATAGTAAACTAATGTGATAGTAATCAAATTTTACTGTTATGTGTTGCATAAAATACAGGTATAAATTTGCACAAACTCGTGTTTGGAGCTCTTCTTTATGACTATGTCTCATATTTTCCATTTTATCCTCGCATTGGTCGTCATTGGCGGCCTGGCGATTTTGGCTAGTAATAACCGGAAGGATATTAAATTTCGTTATATAATTCAGTTGCTTGTGATTGAACTCTTTTTGGGATGGTTCTTCCTGAACTCTAACGCGGGTTTGGGAATAGTGAAAGGATTTGACAATTTATTTATCCATCTTTTGTCTTATGCAGCAAAAGGCACCAGCTTTGTTTTCGGTGGCATGATAGAAGCGAACCTGGCCTTTTTCTTTTTGAATGTCTTGTGTCCTATTATCTTTATCTCTGCCCTGATTGGGATTTTGCAACATATCAAAGTGCTGCCAATTGTCATCCGTGTGATCGGTACAGTACTGTCTAAAATCAACGGCATGGGTAAACTGGAATCATTTAATGCGGTGAGTTCATTGATTCTGGGGCAATCAGAAAACTTTATTGCTTATAAAAATGTGTTGGGCAAAATGTCTGAACGCCGGATGTATACGATGGCGGCAACGGCAATGTCCACGGTATCTATGTCTATCGTCGGTGCTTACATGACGATGCTGGATGCAAAATATGTGGTTGCAGCATTGATCCTCAATATGTTCAGCACTTTTATCATCTTGTCTCTCATCAATCCTTACTCTGTTGAGAGCGAAGAAGAAATCCATATGAGCAACCTCCACGAGGGGCAAAGTTTCTTTGAAATGCTGGGTGAATATATTCTGACGGGTTTCAAAGTGGCTTTGATTGTCACTGCGATGTTGATTGGTTTTATTGCTTTGATTGCGGGAATTAACGCAATTTTCCATCTGATATTTGGGGTTACCTTCCAAGAGTGCATGGGATATGTGTTTTATCCGTTTGCATGGATCATCGGTATTCCAGGTGATGAAGCGCTGAAGGTAGGCAGTATCATGGCAACCAAGTTGGTTTCCAACGAATTTGTAGCGATGCAGAGCATGCAAGAAATGTCTGCTCAATTAAGTGAACATTCGAAAGGCATTCTGTCCGTGTTTTTAGTCTCTTTCGCTAACTTCGGCTCCATCGGGATTGTTTCTGGTGCTATTAAAGGGCTGGATGAAAAACAGGGTAATACTGTTGCGCGTTTTGGCATGAAATTGCTGTTTGGCTCAACGCTGGTGAGTTTCCTCTCCGCAGCCATTACCGGACTGATTTTGAGCATCTAAATCTATTTTATTGGATTTGATAAAAAACAATCGAAAGTGGCGTCTTGGCAGGCGCCACTTTTTTATATTTGCTGGAAACTGTCTAATAGCACGCGTATTTTGCGGGATTAATTGAAGTTATTGGATGTTTTCCAATCGAATAGAGAGAGGCTATCTATATGGAGAACCATACCATACGGAGGGTGACAATCAGCCTCTACTTGAATCATTAATACAGATAACTAATGCATATATAAGAAAAATCCCTGAAAACTCGCGCTTTCAGGGATTCAGAATTTTGGTGGAGCTAAGCGGGATCGAACCGCTGACCTCTTGCATGCCATGCAAGCGCTCTCCCAGCTGAGCTATAGCCCCACAAATGTGGTTCAGGTTTTGAATACCAAATACTGATTACTCTGATGAGTCAATAAGATAAGTATTTGGTGGAGCTAAGCGGGATCGAACCGCTGACCTCTTGCATGCCATGCAAGCGCTCTCCCAGCTGAGCTATAGCCCCAAATCAAAATCCTGTGGAACGGGGCGAATCATATGAAACCCAGAGAATTCTGTCAATGAATTCATTAACATTCTCTGTGTAAACGCTGAAAAAGCCATCAGTGACCAAATTTGGAGAGCAAAAATAAAGGCACTGCATAAATTGAGTGCCTTTATTATTCAGATTATTTTGACGCAATATCGATAAATGACGATTTATTGCGCTTCACGCTGAGTAATATAATCCAGAGCCTTATCAATACGAGCTAATGAACGTGCTTGGTTAATAGCATGGATTGTTACATCAACACTTGGCGACTGGCCAGCACCTGTTACAGCAACACGCAGTGGCATGCCTACTTTACCCATACCTACTTCCAGTTCGTCAGCCGTGGCCTGAATAGCGTGATGGATATTCTCAGGTGTCCATTCTGTGATAGCTGCCAGTTTCGCACGGGCAACTTCTAATGGCTGGCGAGCAACTGGGCGCAGATGTTTTTTCGCCGCATCCGCATCAAACTCGGCAAACTCTTCATAGAAATAACGGCAAGATTCAGCCATTTCTTTCAGTGTTTTGCAGCGTTCACCCAACAGTTTGATCAAATCAACCAGTTCTGGACCTGTTCGAGTATCAATACCTTGCTGTTCAATATGCCATGCTAAATGTACAGCAACTTGCTCTGCTGGCAGGGTATTGATGTAATGATGGTTCAACCATTGCAGCTTTTCCGTATTGAACGCGCTGGCAGATTTGCTGATGGCATCAAGGCTAAACAATTCAGTCATTTCTTCAACGCTGAAAATCTCCTGATCGCCATGTGACCAGCCCAGACGTACCAGATAGTTCAACAGTGCTTCTGGTAGATAACCATCATCACGGTATTGCATTACGCTGACTGCACCGTGGCGCTTGGACAGTTTTTTACCATCGTCGCCGAGGATCATAGAAACATGGGCATATTCTGGGACAGGAGCGCCGAGTGCTTTCAGGATATTGATCTGACGTGGGGTATTGTTGATATGGTCTTCACCACGAATAACATGGGTGATTTCCATATCCCAATCATCAATTACCACACAGAAGTTATAAGTTGGTGAACCGTCGGTACGGCGAATGATCAAATCATCCAGCTCTTGGTTACTGAATTCAATCGAGCCACGGATGCTGTCATTAAACACGACAGAACCTTCTTGTGGATTGCGGAAACGTACAACATGTGGCTCATCGTGACTGTGCTGGCACTCGCTATCACGGCATTTTCCGTCATAACGTGGTTTTTCACCATTAGCCATCTGAGTTTCACGCAATTGTTCCAAACGCTCTTTAGAACAATAACAGCGGTAAGCAGTATCTTGCTCCAACATTTCATCAATCACCTGATTGTAACGGTCGAAACGTTTGGTTTGATAATAAGGGCCTTCATCCCAATTCAGATTTAACCAGTTCATCCCGTCCATAATTGCGTCGATGGCTTCTTGGGTAGAACGTTCCAGATCGGTATCTTCGATGCGAAGAACAAATTCACCTTTATTGTGGCGACTGTATAACCAGGAATAAAGAGCAGTACGCGCACCACCAACATGCAGATAGCCAGTAGGACTTGGTGCAAAACGGGTTTTAATTTTACTCATCAGGAATTGCCTTAATTACGTTTCTCTTTATTAGAGAGCGTGTTGGATGATTGAAGTAACAACAGTGGGGGTTATTTTATCACTGCACTTCAATTCCTCAATGGCGTTAACGGCAGGTTATTGAGAAAAGCTAAAATAAGCTGCTTA
This sequence comes from Xenorhabdus eapokensis, assembly GCF_001908105.1. The sequence continues at coordinate 51,795 of NZ_MKGQ01000007.1, read as the reverse complement.
AATGATATCATTGCGTGATTATAATTGTTTCATTCTGTTTAATTTTACGACGAACGATTGTTTTGGTGATAAAAAGCGTTGACTCACTTCGAACTATCCCTATAATGCGACTCCATCACGACGGGGCGATTAGCTCAGTTGGTAGAGCATCTCCCTTACAAGGAGGGGGTCATCAGTTCGAATCTGGTATCGCCCACCATATTTCTCGTAGTGATAAAAATGATTTTATGATTGGGCGATTAGCTCAGTTGGTAGAGCATCTCCCTTACAAGGAGGGGGTCATCAGTTCGAATCTGGTATCGCCCACCAATCATAAATCAGTGGTATTGATGTCGTTAATAGTCATCGTGAAGTGGGCGATTAGCTCAGTTGGTAGAGCATCTCCCTTACAAGGAGGGGGTCATCAGTTCGAATCTGGTATCGCCCACCACTTCATTAGGTTGTTTCGTATCTAGTATCACACTGATATTTAGAATGGGTCGTTAGCTCAGTCGGTAGAGCAGTTGACTTTTAATCAATTGGTCGCAGGTTCGAATCCTGCACGACCCACCATTCAAATATCAAAATCAAAATTATCTAATTGGGTCGTTAGCTCAGTCGGTAGAGCAGTTGACTTTTAATCAATTGGTCGCAGGTTCGAATCCTGCACGACCCACCATTTAGATATCAAAATCAGAATTACCTAATTGGGTCGTTAGCTCAGTCGGTAGAGCAGTTGACTTTTAATCAATTGGTCGCAGGTTCGAATCCTGCACGACCCACCATTTAGGTATCAAGATATGAAGTGGGCGATTAGCTCAGTTGGTAGAGCATCTCCCTTACAAGGAGGGGGTCATCAGTTCGAATCTGGTATCGCCCACCACTTCATTCCGGCATTTCTTATCAGATCCCGCCTACTTTAGAGCCATATCTCCTGAATACTGTTTCTGTTGATACACATAACCTCGCACTTATTTTGCCTTTAATCCATAGCCCTTGAATTTTTCCAGAACTTGCTGCATTTCTGCCGGAGAAAGTATTGGCACTGTTTCCAGTATTGGCAGCACTTTCAAATAAAGTTGTGCCAATATCTCAATTTCATTGGCCAGCCATAGCGCTTTTTCCAGATTAACTTCCATGACAATCATGCCATGATGCTGCATCAATAATGCCTTACTGTATGCGATCCCCTTTTTTACATTGTCAGCTAGTTCAGCCGTCCCAAAAGTGGCATAAGGAATGCAGGGAATATGATCGATGCCTGTAACGGCAACCATGTAGTGGATAGCGGGTATAGCATGATTGAGGATAGAAACTGCCGTGGCATTAACCGCATGGTTATGTACAACAGCATTGAGATCAGAACGTACTTGATAGCAAGAGAGATGAAAATGCCATTCGCTGGAAGGCACCTTATCGGCTGCATATTTCCCCTGATTACTGACAAATACGATTTGATCAGGGGTTAGCTTTTCATAAGCTATACCACTGGGAGTAATCAGAAAACCGTCTTGATAGCGGGCACTGATATTACCCGATGTTCCTTGGTTCAATCCAAGTGCGTTCATTTTGAGACAAGTTTCAATAATTTCTTGGGCGATTTGCGCTCTATTCATCATTTTTACCTTGCATGATAATGACGATTACCCACACAGATCAGGGAAAAGCGCCCGTAATCCTTCCGCACTGGCATCACAAACCCCACGTTCAGTAATCAATCCGGTGATAAGTTCAGCAGGCGTAACATCAAAAGCATAGTTTTCGCAAGATGTACCTTGTGGCACTGTATTGACCCAGCTTCGTACCCCTTCGGGTGTGATGCCATATACGTGGGATTGTTCTTCTCCTGAGCGTTGCTCAATGGGAATTTCTTTTACGCCATCCCAGACGGTAAAGTCCAATGTAGGGGATGGCAGGGCAACGTAAAAAGGCACCTGGTTGGCTTTAGCTGCTAATGCCTTGAGATAAGTACCAATTTTGTTACATACATCGCCTTGGGCAGTTGTCCGGTCTGTGCCGACAATGCAGAGATCCACTTTGCCATGTTGCATCAAATGACCACCGGCGTTATCAGCAATTAAAGTATGGGGTACACCATGTGAACCTAATTCGAAAGCAGTTAATCCTCCTTGATTACGTGGGCGGGTTTCATCAACCCAGACATGCACCTTAATTCCGGCATCATGTGCCATATAAACTGGTGCCAGAGCGGTTCCCCAATCTACCGTCGCGAGCCATCCGGCATTGCAGTGAGTTAAAATATTGACCGTTTCGCTTGTTAGTTTGGTTTGTGCGATATTCTGGATTATTTTTAGTCCGTGTTCACCAATTTTGCGACAAAGTTCCACATCTTCATCTGCAATTTCATTGGCGATATGATAAGCCGTTGCTTCACGCTGTGAATGTTCGATATTTTCTAGTGCCCGATAAGTTCGATTCAACGCCCACTTTAAATTGATCGCAGTAGGTCGGGTTTTCACTAACATAGTGTAAGCTTGTCGCAGATTTTCATCGCTGCTTTCTTGACGCATTGCCAAAGCCATACCATATGCGGCGACGGCACCAATCAAAGGCGCTCCCCGTACCCACATTTCTTTGATGGCTGTGGCAGCATCTTGCATAGTGCGTAGTTGAATAGTCTGTATTTCAAAAGGAAGTTTTGTCTGATCGAAAATTTCGACGGTATAACCATCATCAGCGAGCCAAACAGAACGATAATGCGTGCCATTAATTTTCATATCAACCTCTTAACACTGCGCAATATAGCGTCTAATTAGCGAAAAAGTGGGATAGTTTTCTCGATTGACTATCAATTCTCGTGCCAGTTTTAGCGCCCGTTTTTCACAGATAGCACGCTGGTTTTGATTTTCAATTTGTTTGAAATCGGCAACACCAGCAAACCCAACAATACGCCGATTGATTTCTAAGCCAGCATAGGCAAGTGTGTCTTTAAATAAGGTAGCAAGAAAGTCATCTTGTACTGTTTTTAAAAAGGCAGCATCAAATGTGCCTTGTTGGTAAAGCACGACAGGATAGGCATCCCCAATGTCTTTTTCGTTCCATAATTGACGAAAATGGCGTTCAAACACCGACCAGGTTGTTTCTATTTGACCGAAAAGCCATGTTTGGTAATCAACGCATTGCGCATTATTTTCTCGCAGGGCTGGCTGGGCGAAGTAAGCCATCAATAAATTACCGATATAGTTACCGATATCAAACGCCATTGGCCCCATAAAACTAAATTCTGGGTCAATAACTTTGGTGGAATTTGGCGTTACCATGATTGAGCCGGAATGGAGATCACCATGTAGCAAGGCTTGAGCTTGTGTCATGAATTGATACTTATACTGCATGGCGGTTTGAATAAGTGCTCGATCTTGCCAAATGGAGGCGATCTCATCGTCAAGTTGGGGAGACGTCCAGTCATTTCTCTCTGCATTAAAATAGGGCTCAGTAAAAATCAGATCTTCAGTGATCTTACAAAGTTCATGATTATGAGCGAAGCAAGCAATAAGATTTTTTTTCTCTTTACCAGCCATGCCAATATCGGAAGTATGGAACAGCGTATTCGCAAGGAAAATGCCAATATCTTCGGCGAGATGGGGAAACTTTTCTCCAGCAATAAGGCGCTTGCGTAGGATGATGTGCTGGGATAAGTACTCCATGACAAAGAGAGACATTTTCTCATCATAAAAATAGACATCAGGAACATATTCTTTGGCGACTTTTCTTTCTTCAATCAAGGCATGATATTCAAAATGCACACGAACAAGGGAAAGCGGCCATGATTCACCCGCAGCCCGTACATAAGGCAGAGACTGCTTTACGACGATCGTTTTTTCTTTTCCAGAGACAATAAATACTAAATTAAGATTTCCATCACCCACTTCTTGAATTTGCCAGGTTTCAGGGGAACCGCCTGGTGAAATGGTTGTTGGTAAATTTTTAGCAAGATAATGTGATAAAGATTCGCAGGTTTGCGGGATATACCCTGTAGGGAGATGAGCAGACATTATTTTTCATCCTGATAATTTCATGAAGGAAAGTTCATAAACTGCACAGCGATAACTCATTCTGCTGTAATGAAATTTACATTTGTTAACTATAGATATGCAAAAGTAGGGTGTCTGTGATGGGACTAACGAATTCCTATTGAGTGAAATATTCTGTTTTTATTCGACTAACATCAAACGAGTATCAACTATGTTTGAGGTTTTGGCAGAGGAGGAAGGCCATAAGCAGCTCTGGCACGATCGCAGCTTTCATTATAGTCATCTGTTTCCCAGGCTTGGGGAAATTCTCTGCAAGGTGAGGGTCTGTTATCATAGATAGAACAGGAAACCGATTTACCAATTTCACCGCATAAATTGATGCATCGGGGGTGAGGTTCGTTTGTGCCTTTCATGCAGCGCCTGAAATCATTTAATTTTTCGGTCATAGATACGGGAACTGTACCGCCACCATCCTCAGCTTCAGCCCAATAAAATGAAACCCGAAAATATGCACAGCAAGCACCGCAGCTAATACAGGGGTTGTCTTGTAACTTAGATTGAGAAATTAGCATCTTACTCATACCAGAGTCGCTATCTGATGTTTAAGGTATTTACTTAGGAAAAATAACCTTTCCTCAAAAGCCCGTTTTCCAATGGAAAGTGAGTCTCCTTAAAAATAAATTATGTTGTCAAATGATATTTATTTTCAAGATAAATTTATATCTTTTTGATGTAATTTAAGTTATTTAATAGATTATTCCTTTAGCAAAGAAAATATAGCTGGATAGACCTTATCTAAATCAATATCGTTGACATTTTTAGGATCGTATAATGTGATAGATTTATCTTTTTTAGCCAGTGGTGCCCAGTTTTCCGGTTTTGTTACACCGTAAAAAGCAATAAGCTTTTTCTGTAGTGCGGCTGCTAAATGGCAAATACCGCCATCACCGACAACAACGAGTGTCATGCTGTTCAATAAAGATAAAAAAGAGCTCAGAGAATCAGATACGACGACTTCACTATTTTTTCCTATACGTGATTTTAAATCCTCAGCTAAAGGAATATCAGACTTATACGAGGAAATGAAAAATTTTGTATCTGGGTAACTTTCAAGGATTTTATTCGCGATTAAAGTGAGGTGTTCATTATTTATGAGGCTGTATTTTCTATTGTTAGATACAGAAAATAAAATCATGGGTGAGTACCGTTCAATAGAACGAAAGGTATTTTTAAAATTGATACAAGGGAAAAGCTCAGGAGATAATTCATTCTCATTAGGTGAAAATGTACGCAATACTTTTAATGCCTGATGGTAACCATTGACTTGTTCCTGATTCACTGGATAGTTAATTAACTTTGCATGCCAATGCTTATCTGTAACAACAGCATAGCGTTTTTTAGCCCCTAATAGCCATAAGAATAGATTATTTAGCTTCATAGGTGTGGGTTTGGCTGATATAGCAATATCAAATTTTTTCCGACGAAATGCTAATGCAGTTTTAATAATAGCCAGGTATTTATTTCCTTTAGGGATAATGCAGATATTGATTTCAGGACACAAATAATAAGCAAGTTCAGCATTACCTGAATCTATAAATAGGCTGATCTCTGCGTTGGGATATCTTTTCTGTAAAAACTTTATTAATGGCTGAGTGCAAATGAGATCACCAAATCCATTTCTACGTAATATGGCTATTTTCATATGATATGATCAAAATTAAAAGTTATATCGTTTAAATTAATTTAATGATAGCAGAATTAAGTCCGTTTTTAATCCCCTTAATTCCAGCTCCTGATTTTTTTTAAGTAGAAGAGCGAATAAGCTGAATGAAAGACCATGTCTTCGATTTTAATGACAATGAAACTTGCATTTTAGAATGCGGCTCGCACTCATTTCAATATGTCACGCGAAGAGGCTGAACAGTTAACGATGACCGAGTTCCAGATGATGCTGAAAGCCAAGTTTCCTGATGAGAAGGGCTTCCCTCATGAGGAGTATGATGCCGTTATTGATGCTGATGTTCAGCGTACTAATGACCTAAAATATCACAAAAGAATCCCCTGTCATTCACTGGCAAAAGATTTTTTAGGCGCCTTAATCCCGCATTACAATATGTGTGAGACAGAAGACTAAAGCGCTTATCGATACAACACAGGGGATCATCTGCGAATCGTGAGCTTTAGCGTTCTCGCGGGTTGAAAATAACGATTTAATTACCTGTTTCACCTGATGTTTTGACACACCTTTTGCGACTAAATGCCTGTGTTTTAACTTCATTCCAAAGCTGCCAATCTATCAGCGGCTCTTTATATAGTGAGAGACATAGGCTTTTTCCTTTGGTTTGGCTCGCTTGATTGTCAAGTCTGTCAGCTTCATAAATCACCAATCTTGTATAGAAAAATTGTAGAGATTTAGAAAGACACCACTAGACTTCGATAGATGAGGGATTTAATGAGTTTATTGATTTTACTAGGATTAATTGACTTGAATAGACTGTGAGAGAGGTTCATTTGGCGCCCCCTGCAGGAATCGAACCTACAATTAGCCCTTAGGAGGGGCTCGTTATATCCATTTAACTAAGGGGACTTTTTACTACTTTGTTTATATCTTATCTCTTCCTGCCTGTTTTAATCAAGTTTTTTACCTTTATTTGTTTCTGTTTGTTTTTAGTTGTAGTCGGTTCATTCACTTGCCATTGAGCACATAAGAGCCTAATACTCAAATACTTTATAGGTCTGCCGTGTACAACACGATGTCCACACAATTCCCGTGTACACCAATTGCTGCCATATCTGTAGCATCTTGGGTTGAATTTTCGACAAGCAAGAAAAGGAAAATCCCAAAAAAGCCAGGGTGCTTTTAACTCAATTACGTTCGGTTGTTAATTGGTTATCGAGCAGAACATAGCATAAGTCTGCATTGAGGCTAAAAGAGTAGAGCCTGCCAACAGGCAAAGAAGAATGAATTTTTTTATTTTATTATTCTCCATATTTCGTTTGAATTAACATTACTGCAACAACATTCAATCTCATAAACCTATTTTCGCCCAATAACAAGCGAATAGAGATTAACAATTAATTAACAATTGAAATTAAATGAAATATTTCGGTGCCCATTCTCTGAGAAATGTCACCATCGAAGAGGATTGCGAAATCAAAGATTACCATTAATGAAAGATTGGCAGTATATTTTACATATTGGGTGCAATAGCTGGTATATAACGCGATAGTTAATATCTAAAAATAATTTTATGGAGAACAATATGAAGTATAGTCTGAGCGGGGTTGCTCTTACAGCAGTCTTACTTGTGGGATGTGCCAGTTCATCGAATACGATGGAACAGGGACGTTCTGATCCGCTGGAAGGGTTTAACCGTGCTATGTTCAACTTTAATTATGATGTTCTCGATCCGTATGTACTGCGTCCTGTTGCTGTAGGTTGGCGTAATTATGTGCCGATGCCTGCCCGAAATGGTATTAGCAATTTTATGAGTAATCTTGAAGAACCCGCCAGCATGGTCAACAGTTTTTTGCGTGGTGATGTTCATGAAGGTGCAAAACACTTTAACCGTTTCTTTTTGAATACCTTGTTGGGAATGGGGGGACTTATTGATGTTGCTTCTATGGCGAACCCCAAACTGATAAAAGAAGATCCGATGCGTTTTGGTAGCACATTGGGATACTATAACGTGGGGTATGGCCCCTATGTTGTTCTGCCCGGTTATGGAAGTTTTACTCTGCGTGATGAAGGTGGTAACTTTGCGGATATAACTTATCCCGTTCTGTATTATCTCACTGGCTGGATGTCGGTAGGAAAATGGATGGTCGAGGGTATAGAAACCCGTGCCCGCTTGCTGGATTCTGATGGATTATTAAAGAACTCTTCGGATCCTTATTTGATGGTGCGCGATGCTTACTTCCAACGCCACGATTTTATGGCCAATGGCGGTAAGTTGGAGCCGGAAAATAATCCTAATGCGGCAACTATTCAAGATGAATTGGATTCTATAGATTAAATAGGTATCTATAATTAAAAAAGGATAGCGAGTGCTATCCTTTTTTTAGGTTACGTTATTCGGTTAGAGCACGTATTAGAACGAGTAGTTAAAGTTTATGCCATACAACCATGCGGTTCCTTTAGAATCAAACTCATATGGTCTATCGAAAGGAGCAATTATATCCTCTTTCAATTTTTCGCTAACATGTACTTTCTTACCGCGCATATAGGAAACACCAACATCCACGGAAGCATCTTTATTGAACGCATAAGTGGTTCCTAAGCTAAACCAAAAACGATCTTGATCCGGAATTGAGATAGAACGATTTTTGGCTGGCACAGGGCTTTCATCAAAGGCGATACCGGTACGGAATGTCCAGTTATCATCATAGTAGTAAGTTGTACCTAGCGAGATACGGTAAGCATCGCGGAAGCCTTCGTCTTTGTGGAATAAGGTAGCGCCGGAATCTTTGCTTTTACCACGTAATTCTTTAAATTCGCTCCAGCCTGTATACAAGAAGCTATAGTGAATTGCCCATTGTGGTGCAACACGGTTATAGCCTGAAAGTTCCCACATATCGGGTAAGTTCAGATCCAGAGTACCTTTAATGGTGTTGCCAGCAAGGCCGCCGGGGAGCAGCGCTGGCATTTCATTGCTGTAATCTCCCTTTTTGAACTTAACTTTGACCTTGGAGCGATACGTCAGGCTATAGCGGTTGTTTTCATCATACTGATATAGGAATCCTACATTCCAGCCATAACCCAAATCTTTACCTTCCAATTTGGCAGCTTCAGTCGTTGCTTGGGTATTAAATCCTGTCATTTTGGCTGTTGCAGGGCCTGTTTCACCCATATGACGAACGATTTCAGCATCGGCATAAACAGCGTTGACACCTAAGCCAAAGCTGAATTGATCATTAAATTTGTAAGCACCACTTAGATTAAAGTTCAACGTTTTGAGTGATGTCTTCCCACCAATTAGGTCAGCAGGATAATTATTACTGAATTCTGTGGATAAGCCAAAATTGCTCACGGCTGAGGCGCCAAAATACCACTGATCATTGATTGGAGCGATAAAATGCAGGTTTGGGATCCAGGCATGTGGTGCGATGTTTTTAGCATCTGTGCTCTGACTAGTCACAGGTGATTTACCGGTAATATCAACATCTGGGTTGACGTACACTAAACCACCAGAAAACGATGGGGTGTTAAATAAGGTCATGGCCGCAGGGTTACGACTTCCTACGGAAGCGTTATCTGCAACGGCACCTGCCCCAGAAAATGCACGGCCTAGTCCTGATGATGAATATTCATTCAATTGAAAACCAGCAGCACTAGCGTTGGATGAGAGGATTGCAACCGCCACTGCTAACGCTGAACGTGTAAATAGGTTTTTCTGGTCCATAACCAAAACCTCATTGTCTAATTATTATTAACATGCCACTCAAGTAGCTGAGAGCGCGGGATTGTAGAGTCGATTTGTCGCAATGACAACAATGACAAATATGACAAATCAGACCAGCGAACGAAGTATAGGCTTGATAATAGAATATGTTGCAAGAATGTTTTCTAAATATAACTAAAATGATTCTTAAATTGGGACTTGCTTAACAAAAAGTAGACAGCTTCCGTTAATGAAGTGTAAACGGATTTCTGTAGGCGTGGTCAGATCAATAAATCGTGAGATAAATGATGCCAAACAGCGTAAATACTGGTTATCGGTAGTGAGGAGAACGTAGAATTATTAGCAAGTTTTTTTAGCCGGAGAGAAATTAAATGTCTGATGCTATTAACCGTTGCAGTGCCGAAGAAACGGCTGCTTGCTGTTGTGTTGATGTGGGAACAGTGATTGATAATGAAGATTGTATCGCTTCTTACCAGTGTATTTTTACGAGTGAGCAAGAAGCAGAAGTTATGCTTAATATGTTGATTGAAAAGGCAAAATCAGTAGAATCTGATCCGTGTATTATACGCCATAGTATCGAAGCGGTGGATGGTGGAATGCAGTTATCGGTGGATTTTACCTTTAGTTGTCAAGCAGAAGCCCTCATTTTTCAGTTAGGCTTGCGTTAATTCACTCTAAACAACGGTTTTCTCATTGTTTTGCTATACCAAACAGTGAGAAAATTTCTTGTAACAGATTGTAAATCATTGTCTTTTCTTTGTACTCCCGTCGCTTATTCTTCGTTTAAGTTGTATAAATTATAAATAGTTTAAAGTTGAGTTTGTTCTCATTTTTAGTTTATACCTATTTGCTATTTCCCAACATTGCGTTAACAATGCATCATCAGGTCTGACCTCTTATGGGGTGAGTAAATGTTTTTAATCAATCAATTGATTTAGTTAATAATAATTAGGAGTTGCTATGGGTCGTTCTTCAACAAAAGTAATATCGCAACGGGAACGTGTCGCTATTGTCAGTGGATTACGCATTCCTTTTGCGAAACAGGCAACTTTCTACCACGGTATTCCGGCTGTTGACTTAGGAAAGGCTGTTGTAAGCGAACTGGTCATTAGGAGCGGTTTGTCGCCTGAGAAGATCGACCAATTGGTTTTTGGACAGGTGGTTCAAATGCCGGAAGCACCGAATATTGCAAGAGAAATTGTTTTGGGTGCAGGCTTAAGTGTGAATACTGATGCCTATAGTGTTTCCCGTGCCTGTGCGACCAGTTTTCAGGCAATTGTAAACGTAGCCGAAAGTATTATGGCGGGGGGAGTCAATATAGGGATCGCTGGAGGGGCGGATTCCTCATCTGTTTTGCCCATCGGAGTGACTAAGTCATTGGCGCGCACATTAGTTGACATGAACAAAGCCAAAAATCTCTCTCAACGATTAAAATTACTCAGCCGCTTGAAATTACGTGATTTATTGCCTGTATCCCCTGCTGTTGCCGAGTATTCCACAGGGCTGAGAATGGGGGATACCGCTGAACAGATGGCAAAAACTTATCATATCAGCCGCGAAGATCAGGATGCATTAGCACACCGATCTCATGTAATGGCGGCCAGAGCCTGGGAGCAAGGGCTTTTGCAAGAGGAAGTTACATCAGCATATTTCCCGCCATACAGTAAAACATTGGCAGAAGATAACAATATCAGAAAAAACTCAACGTTAGCTTCTTATGCCAAATTGCGTCCGGCCTTTGATCGTAAATATGGCACAGTGACAGCGGCAAACAGCACACCACTGACTGATGGTGCAGCAGCAGTGATGTTAATGCGTGAATCAGTTGCCAAAGAACTCGGTATGGTTCCATTGGGGTATTTACGGAGTTATGCATTTTCTGCCATTGATGTTTGGCAGGACATGTTGCTGGGGCCGTCCTATGCAACTCCGCTGGCACTGGATCGTGCAGGTATCACTCTGAATGAACTTACGCTTATTGACATGCATGAAGCCTTTGCTGCCCAAACACTAACGAATCTAAAAATGTTTGCCAGTGAGAAATTTGCCCGCGAAAAATTGGGGCGTACTCAGGCAATTGGTGAAGTGGATATGGATAAATTCAATGTATTAGGTGGATCAATTGCTTATGGGCATCCATTTGCGGCGACAGGAGCCAGAATGGTTACCCAGACGTTGAATGAATTGCGTCGCCGCGGTGGTGGACTTGGGTTAACGACAGCTTGTGCCGCGGGTGGTTTGGGTGCAGCAATGGTATTGGAGGTAGAATAATGGCTCAGACTGAAAAAGAAACGGTTATGTCAGCAGCAATGCAACCGGAGCAATCGGTATTCCGTTTTTCTGTCAGGGACGACAAGGTGGGAATTATCACCATTGATGTACCAGGAGAGAAAGTCAACACACTGAAAGCTGAATTTGTTGAACAGTTCTTGAAAGTGTTTGAAAAAGCGCAACAAGTTTCAGACTTGAAAGGGCTGGTTATTGTATCCGGCAAGCCAGATACCTTCATTGCGGGTGCTGATATTAGCATGATAGCGAATTGCCAAACTCAGGAAGAAGCAACAAAATTGGCTGAAAAAGGTCAAAAGCTCTTTGCGCAAATTGCCAGTTACTCTTTGCCTGTTGTAGCAGCGATTCATGGCGCGTGCTTAGGGGGGGGGCTGGAGTTGGCATTGGCTTGTCATGCGCGTATCTGTTCTTTGGATGAAAAAACACGTCTTGGTTTGCCGGAGGTTCAGCTTGGATTATTACCCGGTTCAGGCGGAACTCAGAGATTGCCTCGCTTGATTGGCGTCAGTGCTGCTTTGGACATTATATTGACAGGCCGTCAGCTTAAGGCAAAACAGGCGCAACGGTTAGGTGTGGTGGATGATGCGGTTCCTTTAGATATCTTGCTGGATGTTGCTGTGCAATATGTTAAAAAAGGCAGCGTGAAGCGTAAGCCATTGGCATGGTCGCAGCGTATACTGGCAAGCGCATTAGGTCGGCCATTGTTATTCCAAATGGTTCATAAAAAAACGCGAGAAAAAACTCGTGGCCATTATCCTGCACCAGAGAAAATCATTAATGTGATTTGTGCCGGTCTGGAAAAAGGTTCAGAAAAAGGTTTTCAGCTTGAAGCCAAGGCATTTGGTGAGTTGGCGATGACGCAGGAATCGGAAGCATTACGGAGCCTGTTTTTTGCTTCGACAACCTTAAAAAATGAAACTGGCTCTTCAGAACAGCCCACCGAAATCAAACAGGTAGGAATTTTAGGGGGAGGCTTAATGGGAGGCGGTATTGCCAATGTGACCGTGACGCGAGGAAATTTGCCTGCTCGCATCAAAGATATTAGTGAGAAAGGCATCAATCAGGCATTGAAATATACATGGGATCTTCTTTCTAAGCGGGTAAAACAGCGTCGTTTGAAATCCAGTGAGCGTTCCCATCAGATGTCGTTATTGACAGGAACGACGGATTACAGTGGGTTCAAACAAACTGATATTGTAGTTGAAGCTGTATTTGAAGATTTAGTATTAAAACGCAAAATGGTTGCAGAAATTGAAGAGCATACCAAACCCGAAACTATTTTTGCATCTAACACTTCTTCATTACCCATTCATAAGATTGCTGAAGCTGCGACTCGGCCAGAACAGGTGATTGGCCTTCACTATTTCAGTCCGGTAGACAAAATGCCGTTGGTGGAAGTCATTCCACATAAGGGAACGAGTGAAAAAACGATCGCAACTGCCGTCGCGTTAGCTAAGAAACAGGGAAAAACCGCGATTGTTGTTGGGGATAAAGCAGGTTTTTATGTAAACCGGATTCTGACACCTTATATTAATGAGGCAGGTTATTGTGTATTGGAAGGTGAGCCGATTGAACATATTGATAATGCTTTAATGAATTTCGGTTTTCCTATTGGCCCAATCAATCTGCTGGATGAAGTTGGCATAGATGTAGGCACCAAAATTATCCCTGTTTTGGTCGAAGACTTGGGAAGTCGATTTGCGGCGCCAGAGATTTTGGCTGCAATTTTGCAGGATGACCGCAAAGGCAAAAAGAATGGCCGCGGTTTCTATTTGTATGCGAGTAACAAATTGTATGCGAATAAAAAAAGCTCATTTTGGCCTTTTGGCAAAAAATCCAACAAAGAAGTGGACGCATCGGTTTATTCCTTATTAAAGATCAAACCAGCCATAAAAATGTTGCCTGCTGACATTGCCCAGCGTTGTGTCATGCTGATGTTGAATGAAGCCGTGCGCTGTTTGGATGAGGGGATTATCAGAAGCCCTCGTGATGGTGATATTGGCGCTGTATTTGGCATCGGATTCCCGCCATTCCTGGGGGGGCCATTCCGTTATATCGATAAGCTTGGCAGTGATAAAGTTGTAGAAGTTTTACGTCGCCTGGAGGCGCAACATGGGGAAAGGTTTGCTCCCTGTGAACGTTTAGTCCAGATGGCGGAACAGAAAAAGAAATTTCACGCATAACTTGAATTCTATTTTTACAATCAGTCAGATCGGCTCTCTTAAATTAGAGCCGATTTCTTTTACTTTGGCTTTAAGGCAGAATGCAAATTAGCTCTCATTGAAACGTTTTTATACCTTTATAAATTTACAGGGTATATGTCAAATATTCGCTTGATAATAGCGCTTGAGCTTACCTATTAATGCCGTATAACCAATGAGTTATCTCAATAACAATGAATGTATGTTATTTTGAAACAAATTCGCAATTAAACTAGACCGGTGAATTATGTACGTTTTTATTATGCGTCACGGTGATGCAGTCTTGAATGCAATCAGTGATGCGGCGCGGGAACTGACATCCCTGGGGTATCAAGAATCACAGAAAATAGCTTATTGGCTCTCGCAGCAATCGCCTGATATTGATCGTGTTTTGGTCAGCCCTTATATCCGTGCAGAACAAACACTAAAGGCTGTGCGAGAAAATTTGGTGCTTCCTGACGATGAAGAAATACTGGCTGAATTAGCGCCATCAGGAGATGCCGTGTTGGTTGCCAGCTACTTACACGTTTTGTCAACACAAGGACATAAATCTGTCTTGGTAGTTTCCCATTTGCCGTTAGTCGGCTATTTGGTTTCTGAGCTTTGCCCTGGACAAACTCCGCCGATGTTTGCCACATCCAGCATTGCTTGTGTCGAGCTGGATCCCCAAACAGAAAAAGGGTGTCTGCTATGGCAAACATCCCCTGCACAATTAGCGGCGAAATCCTAACCAGACACCTTAATTATTAGCGCCGCGTAAACTCATCCATCGCCACCAAAATGAGTAATGCAGCGTTCCCGCCCCACTCTTTGGGAGCTTGATGGAAAGCAATAATATCAGGATGTTGGGCAAGCCATAGCGGGGCTTGTTGTTTGAGAATATGTTTACCGTGTCCATGCATAACGCAGGCACAATAGACATGTTCACGACGACAGGCTGCGATTAATGCTCCAATTTCTTGTTTGGCCTGTAACTGAGTTAACCCATGTAAATCCAGAAAAAGTTCGGGGGAATAATCTCCACGACGTAATTTCTTTAATTCATAATGACTGTCGCCTTCCCGAATGTAACGGGTTGGGCCTTCCATATCCAAATTTGGCTGGAACTCATCGGAAAAATAGTAACTGGCATCCGCTTGCTCTTGCATCAAGCGTTCAGGGGCAACAAGGTTAATTTTTTTTCTTTTCGGAGGATGGGAAATCGTATCTTGCGCGATACGACGGGTTCCTGTAACAGACGTTCTGAATAGACTGATGTCTTCTGAGTTTAGTTGATATTTCTTCTTCATTACACATTCATTTACTCACCGCTTTTGGCAAGTGTACATGATTTTTTGTGATTTTTCTTGGCCGTTATTATTTTAAGTAACAAATTGTTCACAAAATGATTTGACAATTAGGTTTGGTTATAAAATAAATGTATATACAACATGAGCTCTGATACAAACAAGAAAAATAACAGGATAGTACAATGTCGATTGAACTAAGAGACACTGATGTCATATGGCGTAATGCCAAACTTGCCACAATGAACCCTGCAATTAAAAACGTTGATGGTGAAAGTCATTACGGCATGTTAGAACAGCATGACCTTATTGTGCGGGATGAAAAAATCTTAGCGATTTTGCCGACAGATAGCGTACCAGCCAACCAATGTAAAATCATTGACGCAGAGCAGCGCCTAATCACACCTGGCTTAATCGATTGCCACACTCACTTAGTTTTTGGTGGCAATAGAGCCTCTGAGTGGGAACAACGCCTGAATGGGGTTTCTTATGCAGAAATTAGCGCCAAAGGGGGAGGTATTAATTCCACAGTTAATGCCACCCGCAATAGTTCGGCTCAACAGTTGGAAAACGTATCCCAGAAGCGTCTCAATGCATTGATGGCCGAAGGAGTGACAACGATTGAGATGAAATCAGGTTATGGGCTGGATCTGGCAAGTGAAGAAAAACAGTTAAATGTTGTGCGGGCATTGGCACAGAAAAATCCCATCGAAATTAGCCCGACATTACTTTCTGCCCATGCTGTCCCCCCTGAATATAAACATAATCCTGATGCCTATATTGATTTAGTTTGTGATTCCATCCTGCCTGCTCTCTGGCAAAAACAGTTATTCGAAGCTGTAGATGTATTCTGTGAAACAGTGGGTTTCAATCTGAGCCAGACCAAACGCCTGTTTGCAACAGCAAAACGCTTAAATATTCCCGTCAAAGGTCATGTTGAGCAACTTTCCAATTTGGGAGGAAGTGAACTGGTTGCTGAATATCAAGGTTTATCCGTTGATCATATTGAACATTTGGATGAAAAGGGTATTGAAGCCATCAGCCGTAGTGGAACTGTCGCCGTGTTATTGCCGGGGGCATTTTATTTCCTGAGAGAAACTCAACGCCCTCCTATTGCATTATTGCGCCAATATGGTGTCCCAATGGCTATTTCGACAGATTTTAATCCTGGAACCAGTCCTTTTGCTTCTTTGCGCCTGATTATGAATATGGCGTGCGTACAATTGGGTTTGACACCAGAAGAAGCCTGGCAAGGAGTGACCATTCATGCCGCTCAGGCACTGGGACGAGCGGAGAGTCACGGTCAATTAGCGACAGGTTTTATGGCGGACTTTGTCGTTTGGGATGCCCAGGAACCCGTTGATATCTTATATGAACTGGGACATAACCCATTGGTTTATCGTATTTATCATGGCGAAATTACACATCGTGATGACTTAAATGGTTTTAATTAATGGTGGTGAGGAAAAAATATGAATTTATGGCATCCAACATCAGAAAACAGTTGGCAAGGGCGTAATGATCTTGCAGAAGCCAATAATGCCTTACGCTTGTTCCAGACAATAAAACAGCCAGCCAGTTTCTCACCGGCAGAATTTCCTCATCATATTGCGCTATTGGGATTTGAATGTGATGAAGGCGTTAAACTTAATCAGGGACGTCCGGGAGCGAAATTGGGATCAGAATATTTGCGCCAATCGTTGGCAAACCTGGCGAGTTATGACGGCCATGATAGGTTGGTGGATTTAGGTAATATCCGTGCTAATCCTGGTGAGTTGAGTGAGGCACAGCAGGCGCTCAGTGATGCTGTCTATGCATGCCAGCAACATAAGATGAAAACACTGATTTTTGGTGGTGGGCATGAAACGGCTTTTGCTCATGGGATGGGAATTTACCGTGCGTTTTCGGAGCAGCATGTCGGTATCATCAATTTTGATGCCCATTTGGATCTGCGAAATTCACCGCAACCTACATCAGGAACTCCATTTCGGCAACTTGCGCATTACTGCCAGCAACATCAACGTCCATTTAATTACAGTTGTGTTGGTGCCAGTTTGGCATCAAATACTCAGGCATTACTGGATGAGGCTAATCATCTTGATGTCACCATTATCTGGGATACTCATTGTGTTGAATCTATGTTGGATAAGGTACAGCAGCAATTACAAGATATAATTAATCAGGTTGATATCATTTATATGACTATCGATTTGGATGTGCTGCCAATTTGGCAAATGCCAGCCGTTTCTGCACCTGCGGCGTTGGGCGTTCCGCTGGAGCGTTTATTGCCATTAGTTCAACTCATCTGTCAGAGCAAAAAATTGCAAGCCGTAGATTTAGTTGAGCTTAACCCTTTATATGATATCCAGGGAATGGGGGGGAAAGTCGCGGCTCGCCTTGCATGGCAATTGGTGCACTGGTGGAATAAATAGGTTGGTGGGCGAGTAAAAAGTGAGAAGGAAGGGATAGTGACAGACGATTTACCAGATACATATGCCAAACCAGTGCCTTTGTATGCAAAAGTCAAACAAGCGATTATTGAAAAGATCTATACAGGGGAATGGAAACCGCATGATCGGGTTCCTTCGGAAGCGGAATTGGTCAGGCAATTTAACTGTAGTCGCATGACGGCTAACAGGGCATTGAGGGAGCTGACGGCAGAAGGTTTTCTATTCCGTTTGCAAGGCGTGGGTTCGTTTGTTTCCGAGCCGAAAGGACAATCTGCGTTATTTGAAATTCACAGTATTGCAGATGAAATTGCCTCCCGCTCTAACCAACATAGTTGCAAAGTACTGAAACTTGCTGAAGTGAGTGCCAATATGACTCAGGCTGCGGAATTCAGTATTGCAGTCGGCGCGCCGCTCTACCATTCCATCATTGTACATTATGAAAATGATGTACCTGTGCAGATTGAAGATCGCTTTGTCAATGTTCAGGCGGCACCGGAATATTTGCGACAAGATTTCCGTCAGCAAACTGCCCATAATTATTTATCCCAGGTAGCGCCATTGACAGAAGGGGAACATATCGTTGAAGCCGTGGCGGGAGATGCCCTCTCTTGTCGGTTATTACAAATTGAGGCAAATACGCCCTGTTTGTTAATCAGCCGGCGAACCTGGTCGAAAGAATTTATTGTTTCCAGTGCCAGGTTATTGTTTCCTGGATATCGATATAAATTGAAAGGGCGTTTTAGTTCATAGTTCTGTAATGGAGCTAAAAAAATTAGGTTGTAAAAACCTCTTATTTCCTTTGGATAGAAGAGGTTTTTTATTACTCATTGTAACAATAATGTAAAACCAATGTGATATTAAACACAAAACCAGCAAAAATACTTCCCTGTTCACCACAAAATTAATTGTGGATATATTATTGATTTTTATAAAAATAGTACTATTACCGCATTATTAACTTTATCTTCGTCACATTTTTGCCTATTGAATATACATGTATATACAACTATACAATTAACAAAATTCACAAAAATGAGATAGGAAAAAACCGTGACGATGCAAAATAATAAATTCAGCAACGTAACCATTCGCGCTCCCAGAGGAACGCAACTCACCGCAAAAAGTTGGCTAACCGAAGCACCACTTCGGATGCTCATGAATAATCTTGATCCCGATGTAGCAGAAAATCCTCATGAATTAGTGGTTTATGGTGGCATTGGTCGTGCAGCCAGAAACTGGGAATGTTATGAAAAAATCGTTGAAACCTTAAAGGATCTGGAAAGTGATGAAACCCTGCTGGTGCAATCCGGTAAACCTGTGGGGGTGTTCAAAACCCATGAGAATGCTCCGCGTGTATTAATTGCCAACTCGAATTTGGTTCCACACTGGGCAACATGGGAACATTTTAACGAACTGGATGCCAAAGGGCTGGCTATGTATGGCCAGATGACCGCCGGTAGTTGGATTTACATTGGCAGTCAGGGCATTGTTCAGGGAACTTACGAAACTTTTGTCGAGGCAGGCCGCCAACACTACAACGGCAATTTAACCGGACGTTGGATATTGACGGCAGGTCTGGGCGGTATGGGCGGTGCCCAGCCACTGGCTGCGACATTAGCAGGTGCCTCTTCATTAACTATCGAATGCCAACAAAGCCGCATTGATTTTCGTCTGCGCACCCAATATGTGGATGAACAGGCCGTTGATCTGGATGATGCTTTGGCGCGTATTGAACGTTATACCCAGGAAGGCAAAGCAGTCTCGGTAGCATTGTGTGGTAATGCTGCAGAAATCTTACCTGAGCTGGTACGCCGTGGCGTGCGCCCTGATATGGTGACAGACCAAACCAGCGCCCATGATCCATTACATGGTTACTTGCCAGTAGGTTGGACATGGGAAGCGTATTGCCGCCGTGCCGAAAGTGAGCCAGAAGAGGTGATCCAAGCGGCAAAAGCGTCAATGGCTGTACACGTTGAAGCCATGCTGGCATTCCAGAAACAGGGTATACCTACCTTCGATTATGGTAATAATATCCGCCAAATGGCGAAAGAGATGGGTGTTTATCATGCCTTTGATTTTCCCGGATTTGTTCCCGCTTACATTCGCCCTCTGTTCTGTCGTGGCATCGGTCCTTTCCGTTGGGTGGCACTCTCCGGTGATCCTGAGGATATTTATAAAACCGATGCCAAGGTAAAAGAGCTGCTGTCGAATGATGCTCATTTACACCGCTGGTTAGATATGGCGAGAGAGCGTATCAGTTTCCAGGGCTTGCCTGCACGTATTTGTTGGGTAGGGTTGGGAGATCGCGCCAAATTAGGATTAGCATTCAATGAAATGGTTCGCCGTGGGGAACTTTCCGCACCAATCGTGATTGGCCGTGACCATCTGGATTCCGGCTCTGTCGCCAGCCCTAATCGTGAAACTGAATCCATGCAAGATGGTTCTGACGCAGTTTCTGACTGGCCATTACTGAATGCCTTACTGAATACGGCTGGTGGTGCGACATGGGTTTCCCTGCATCATGGTGGCGGCGTTGGTATGGGATTCTCTCAACATTCCGGCATGGTCATTGTTTGTGATGGTACTGATGAAGCGGCTGAGCGCATTGCTCGTGTATTACACAATGATCCAGCAACGGGCGTTATGCGCCATGCCGATGCGGGCTATGAACTGGCTATCCAGTGTGCGAAAGAGCAGGGACTAAACCTGCCAATGTTAAACCTGTCAGTGACTGATGCGAAATAAGGAGCGTTGTTAAAATGAAAAATATTACTATTCATCCAGGAAAAATGACGCTTGAAGAATTACGTCATGTTTATCAGCATCCTGTTCACATTAATTTGGACGAACAATGCTTTCCTGCCATTGAGAGCAGCGTTGCTTGTGTGAATCGCATTATCAGTGAAAATAAAACCGCTTACGGTATCAATACCGGTTTTGGTTTGCTGGCGAATACCCGTATTGCAGAGCAGGATTTGGAAGAATTGCAGCGTTCTATCGTGTTGTCACATGCTGCGGGAGTGGGTGAGCCGTTGCCGGATGAAATTGTCCGCTTGATTATGGTATTGAAAATTAATAGCCTTGCCCGTGGTTATTCTGGCATTCGTCTGGACGTCATTCAGGGACTGGTTGCCTTGGTTAACGCTGAAGTTTATCCCTGTATCCCAAGTAAAGGTTCGGTAGGGGCTTCCGGTGATTTAGCCCCCTTGGCGCATATGAGCTTGTTATTGTTGGGAGAAGGTAAAGCCCGTTATCGTGGTGAATGGCTACCGGCAAAAGTGGCACTGGAAAAAGCAGGACTTGAACCGATGCGTCTTGTCGCAAAAGAAGGGTTGGCACTGCTCAACGGTACGCAGGCTTCTACCGCTTTTGCCTTAAAAGGGTTATTTGCCGCAGAAGATTTACTTGCGTCAGCGATTGTTTGTGGTGCCTTGTCTGTTGAAGCCGCTCTTGGCTCCCGTAAACCCTTTGATGCTCGTATCCATGAAGTGCGTGGTCAGACAGGCCAAATTGATGTGGCAGCCCTTTACCGTTTGGTATTAGAAGAACAAAGTGAGATTTGTGAATCCCATAAAAACTGCCCGAAAGTCCAGGATCCTTATTCATTGCGTTGTCAGCCACAAGTGATGGGAGCTTGTTTATCTCAAATCCGCCATGCTGCTGATGTTATTATGGTTGAAGCTAATGCCGTCTCTGATAATCCACTGGTATTTACCGAAGAAGATGAGGTGCTTTCTGGGGGTAATTTCCACGCGGAACCCGTCGCTATGGCATCGGATAATCTGGCTATTGCTTTGGCAGAAATCGGTTCACTGTCAGAACGCCGCATTGCCTTGCTGATGGATAGCAATATGTCCCAGTTACCCCCATTCTTAGTCGAAAACAGCGGTGTTAACTCTGGTTTCATGATTGCACAGGTGACTGCGGCTGCGCTGGCAAGTGAGAACAAGGCGCTGGCGCATCCTTCCAGTGTCGATAGTCTGCCGACATCTGCCAATCAGGAAGATCACGTTTCAATGGCACCCGCCGCAGGCCGTCGCCTGTGGGAGATGGCAGATAACGTGCGTGGGATCTTAGCTATTGAATGGCTGACAGCTTGCCAGGGCATGGATTTCCGTCATGGCTTGAAGAGTAGTCCGATATTAGAAAAAGCTCGCCATATTCTGCGTGATAAAGTTGCCCATTATGATAAAGACCGCTTTTTCGCACCGGATATTGAAGTAGCAATTCAGTTGTTGGCCGAGCAGCAACTTTCTGCCCTGTTGCCGGCCGGAAATATCTTAGAAAAATAAGTACAGACACATCGTTTTAGGCCGGATAAAATCCGGCCTTATCGTAGTATTTATCTCTTTATCTCTGCCAATCTAATAATAAAAGACACAAGGATAAATCATGCAAAACATCTCACAACTCAAACGAGGGTTAAGCGTTCGCCACATTCGGTTTATGGCACTGGGTTCGGCAATTGGCACCGGTCTTTTCTATGGTTCAGCGGGCGCCATTAAAGCCGCAGGACCTGCGGTATTGCTGGCTTATGCCATTGGTGGTGCAGCCGTTTTTATGGTTATGCGGGCATTGGGGGAAATGGCGGTACATCGCTCTGCGCCAGGTTCTTTCTCCTATTATGCCACCCAATACTTAGGGCCATTGGCGGGTTTTCTGACCGGATGGACTTACGTCTTTGAAATGCTGGTCGTTTGTCTTGCTGACGTCACCGCATTTGGCATCTATATGAAGCTCTGGTTTCCCCATGTTGACCAGTGGATTTGGGTACTTGGCATTGTCTTTTTTATTGGCGCAATCAACCTATGTAACGTCAAGGTATTTGGTGAAATGGAGTTTTGGCTGTCTATCATCAAAGTTGCTGCGATTATCGCCATGATTGTCGGCGGTTTTGCCATCATGATGTATGGGTTTGGTCAGGAAGCTGAGCATGTCACCGGCCTGTCGAATTTATGGGAACATGGTGGATTTATGCCAAACGGCATAGCGGGGGTGATTGCTTCGTTTACGGTTGTTATGTTTGCCTTTGGTGGCATTGAAGTCATCGGCATCACCGCCAGTGAAGCTAAAAATCCAGAAAAATCCATCCCACGTGCGATCAACGCGGTTCCGTTCCGTATCTTACTGTTTTATGTCCTTACGCTGTTTGTTTTGATGTGCATTTATCCGTGGAATCAAGTGGGACAAAATGGCAGTCCATTTGTCCAGATCTTCTCCAGTTTGGGAATTGATTCCGCAGCTAATATTTTAAATATTGTCGTCATTACCGCGGCAATTTCCGCGATCAACAGTGATATTTTTGGTGCCGGACGGATGATGTATGGCATGGCGCAGGAAAAACAGGCACCCGCCTCTTTTACTCAATTGACTAAAAACGGAGTACCGTGGGTGACGGTGCTGGCAATGTCTGGGATCTTGTTGGTCGGCGTCCTGTTGAATTATCTGTTGCCGGAAAAAGTTTTCGTCATTATTGCTTCCATCGCAACATTTGCAACGGTGTGGGTATGGCTGATGATTTTGCTGTCACAATATGTCATGCGTCGAAAAATGCCGGCAGAAGAGGTCAGACAGCTTAAATTTCCGGTTCCCTTTTGGCCTGTTGCACCGACTCTGGCCATTGCTTTTATGGCATTTGTTATTGCGGTATTAGGTTATTTCCCAAATACTCGGATTGCATTATACGTAGGGATAGTATGGATAGTATTATTGACGATTAGCTATTATTTATGGGTGAAAAAACCAAGTCATGGCTAACCCTCCCATACCAGCCTATGTATTTTGTGAATA
Organism: Xenorhabdus eapokensis; assembly: GCF_001908105.1. The sequence goes on along the minus strand of NZ_MKGQ01000007.1, from coordinate 28,406 downwards.
CAATTTCATCCTAAGATAACTCGGTGTTAAGAAAGCTGATTTGTGTTCTGGATCATGGCAAACTAGCGAGTTGATATATCTTTTTTGTTGTTTGGAGGTGTTTTTTGGATAAGATTTTAGTCGATGAGGCTGTTGCAGAGCTGCGTACCATTTTAGATATGTTGCGTTGGTCTACTAGCCGTTTTAGCGAATCGGATATCTATTATGGACATACTGCATGTAATCCGTGGGACGAGGCTTTGCAAGTAGTTCTCCCCTCATTGCGTTTGCCTATGGATGTTCCTGATTCAATGATGGCTTCACGCCTGACATCAACAGAGCGGCAACGCATCGTGGAACTTGTCTTACGTCGTATTAATGAACGCATTCCTGTTGCTTATTTGATCAATCGGGCTTGGTTCTGTGGTCATGAATTTTATGTCGATGAGCGAGTTCTGATTCCACGTTCACTGATTAGAGATGTGATTGAAAACCATTTTGAAGGACTTATCTCACGTCAGCCAGCGACAATTTTGGATCTTTGTACAGGAAGCGGTTGTATTGCAATTGCCTGTGCCCATGCCTTCCCAGAAGCCGAAGTTGATGCGGTTGATATTTCTCCTGATGCTTTGGCAGTTGCAGAAATAAATATAGAGAATCATAAGCTTTCCCACCGTGTCATCCCGATTCGTTCAGATCTATTTCATGATATACCATCGGTGAAATACGATATCATTGTCACTAATCCTCCTTATGTCGATGAAGAAGATATGAGTGATTTTCCTCAGGAATATGATCATGAACCTGAATTAGCCATGGCTGCCGGTATTGACGGGTTGGATTTGGTTCGTCGTATTCTGGCAACTGCCCCGGATTTCCTTTCAGAAGATGGAATACTGGTGTGTGAAGTAGGTAACAGTATGGTACACCTGATTGAGCAATACCCTGACGTACCATTCAAATGGCTGACATTCGAACATGATTATGGTGATGGTGTTTTTGTACTGAATCGCCAGCAGCTTGTTGAATATCAAGACTATTTCCAGCAATTCAAAGACTGATATTTTTTCATTCATCCAATGGTTAAAACGGATATTTCATATAAATTGTATCTATATTCAGTGGATTTCGAGTCGTAGCTAGCAATATTGTTGCTCGGAAGATTAAGGATAAAAGGCAAATAAAATTACTGAAATAAGATAGGTTTTAATCATTGGGTGAGTTATTGTTATTCGCTCTTTCTAAATGTACAGATAATGATGGCAGGGTAGGAATGGCAGGAAATAGTATTGGGCAGTTTTTTCGTGTCACCACATTTGGTGAATCTCACGGGATCGCACTGGGATGCGTTGTCGATGGTGTTCCACCAGGCATTGCTATTACAGAAGCTGACTTACAAATCGACTTGGACAGACGTCGTCCGGGAACTTCCCGTTATACGACACAGCGTCGTGAGCCCGATCAAGTTCGCATTCTTTCTGGTGTTTTTAATGGCGTGACAACAGGCACCAGCATTGGCCTGATGATTGAAAACACCGATCAGCGTTCACAAGATTACAGCGCAATTAAAGATGTTTTCCGCCCAGGCCATGCTGACTATACCTACGAACAGAAATATGGACTGCGTGATTACCGTGGTGGCGGACGTTCATCAGCCCGTGAAACCGCCATGCGCGTTGCAGCAGGGGCAATTGCTAAAAAATACCTACTCGAAAAACACGGCATTCTTATTCGTGCTTGCCTGACTCAAATGGGCGATATTCATTGTGAATTGAAAGATTGGGATCTTGTTGAACAGAACCCTTTTTTCTGTCCGGATGAGAGTAAGTTGACCCAGCTTGATGAATTACTCCGTACATTGAAAAAAGAGGGGGATTCTATCGGTGCCAAAGTGAGTGTGGTTGCTGAAAACGTCCCGGCGGGATTGGGTGAACCGGTTTTTGACCGTTTGGATGCCGACCTTGCTCATGCTTTGATGAGCATTAACGCGGTCAAAGGCGTTGAAATTGGTGATGGTTTCGGTGTTATCAATTTACGTGGCAGCGAAAACCGCGATGAAATGACGACACAAGGATTTACCAGTAACCATGCCGGCGGCATTTTAGGCGGAATTAGTAGTAGTCAGCCAATTATTGCACATATTGCCTTAAAGCCGACATCCAGCATTATGGTGCCAGGAAAAACTATCAATCGTCAGGGAGAAGCAGTGGATATGGTAACTCGCGGCCGCCACGATCCTTGTGTTGGTATTCGTGCCGTACCCATCGCAGAAGCTATGATGGCAATTGTACTGATGGATCACTTACTGCGCCAGCGGGCACAATGTGCTGATGTGATATCATCACTCCCGCGCTGGTAATCTGGGAAGAGGCTCCTGATACCCGTTTCGGTTGATGCTGAAAGGTATCAGGAGAACAGGCAAGCAATTTTCTGGTGAAATGCATAATGGAATGGTCATTTTTGGGGCCGGAAATTTACGGTTTCCTCTTTTTAGTTGCGATGGTAGCGGGGTTTATCGATTCTATTGCCGGAGGCGGTGGATTGTTAACCATTCCGGCGTTGCTATCGATGGGCGTTTCCCCTGTCCAGGCGCTGGCAACAAGTAAATTACAGGCTATAGGTAGCTCTTTCTCTGCCAGCCTCTATTTTATCCGCCGTGGTATAGTGGATTTGCGTTCCCAGCGTTTTGCTATCGTCATGACGATAATTGGCGCCATGTTGGGCGCTTTGTTGGTTCAATTTATCTCACCGGATTTTCTGCGTTATTTATTGCCGGTACTGGTAATCATTATCGGTCTTTATTTCCTATTGGTGCCGAATATTGGAGCAGAAGATCGGCAACATCGTCTTGAACCAATTGCATTTGGTTGTCTTGCTGGATGTGGTATTGGTTTTTACGATGGCGTATTTGGGCCAGGAACGGGATCTTTTTTCGCACTCTCTTATGTCATGCTTTGTGGCTACAATTTAGCGAAAGCAACGGCTCATGCCAAGGTACTGAACTTTGCATCTAACATCGGAGCTTTGGGGTTCTTTGTTCTTGGTGGGCAGATCTTATGGCTGGCGGGAGTTGTGATGCTGGTAGGACAAATCATCGGTGCGCGATTTGGCGCGAGTTTAGTACTGAGCAAAGGAAAGAAACTCATTCGCCCGCTGTTGGTAACAATTTCCTTTTTGATGAGCATCAAACTTCTTTATGATCAGCACGGAGATACAGTCCGTTCTTGGCTGGCATTTTATTTTTGATTTAGGATCTGGCATTAATACATGACCGCACATCACTATCAACAACTGATTGAAATTTTTGATAATTGTTTTAGCAATGACTATAACACTCGCTTGATAAAAGGTGATGATGAGCCGATTTATCTGCCGGCAGATGATGAAGTGAACTATAACCGGATAGTGTTCGCCCACGGATTTTATGCCAGTGGATTACATGAGATTTCTCATTGGTGTATTGCGGGTGAAGAGCGTCGCAAACTGATCGATTTTGGTTACTGGTATTGCCCTGATGGGCGTGATGCCCAAACTCAGGAGAAGTTTGAAAAAGTGGAGATTAAACCACAGTCGCTGGAGTGGTTATTCTGTGTCGCTGCGGAGTTTCCTTTTAATGTCAGTTGTGACAATCTTGAAGGCGATTTTGAGCCGGATCGTCTTGCTTTTCAGCGGAAAGTGCATGCGCAAGTCATGCAATACCTGAAAAATGGGATACCCACACGAGCGGCACGCTTTATTCAAGGTCTGCAATCGTTCTACAATACGCCCCCATTAAAAGCAGAGCATTTTCCTTACCCGGAAGATCTCTTTGCTAACTGAAATGATTTTGAGGAAAAAAATAATGCTCGCAGAGTTTGAAACCCGTATTCTGGCGCAAATTGATGATATGGTTGAACATGCCAGTGATGATGAATTATTTGCTGGTGGTTACCTCCGCGGGCATCTGACATTAGCTGTTGCTGAATTGGAGCAAGAAGGTGCAAATACCATAGAACAGCTCCATCAGCGTGTTGAAGAAAGCATCCACAAAGCAATTAAAGTGGGAGAACTGGCTCCACTGGATCAGATTTTGGTTTTGGCAACTTGGCAAAAACTGCTGGATGGTGCAAAAGATTAATTCTTTGATATAAAAATAACTTTATTTAGGGCTATTCATATAGCCCTTTATTTTTGCTTTAACTGAGTAACGTCCCGTCTTCAATTACAAAAAAACTCGTAGTGCTTCTCAATAATGAGAATAAATAGTGATAATTAGATTTTTATTGATCTTTTTATAGTAAATATAAAGTATAGTAATCTGGTTTTTAAATCTATTTCGAATGTATTTTTGATTGAAATTAAAATAATTAGGGTGTTAATATATTGAATATGGTTAAAGGTAAATGGTAAGTAAAATAATTAAATTCTATTTTTTACTCTTATTTAAGAATATTTTTACTTATTATCCAAATAATTTATAAGTGTATTTTGTTTTAATGAGGGTTAATGAAATTATTTTATTATTTGTTTTAAATAACTCTGTTATTAATAGAACGACTGATGATTAAAATAAGTGATGATGCTAAAGTTTTGACAATGATATGTTGGTGGGAAGTGATTTTACTGATTAACTGATTGAAAATTATAGATAATTAACTGGTTTAATAGGTGGGGTGTTGTTATGTGAATGCAAGAAAAATAAATTCCCCTTGGAAAGTCAAAATCAGAAAAGGATTCTTCAGGAAATAGTGACATGAAAATGGAAAATAATTTTGTTCAAAATGGTTACAATGATCATACTGAAAATGAAAAAATACTTTTATTACCTGAATCGATAAATACTGACTCATTGAAACTGGTTGAGAAAGAAGTGATGAATACAACACTGGAAAAAAAAGTTGAAAATCTGGGGTCTGACGTTGCTCAAATAAAAATGGATGTTGCTGTTATAAAGTCAAATTATGCAACAAAAGCGGATATTGAATCTATTAATTCATTGACTCATAAAGAAATATCATCTATGCGAGGAAATATATTACCCTTGCAGAGTAATATGGGATCTGTAAGCAGTAATATATCGACCTTGCAGAGTGATATGGTAGCGGTACGTAGTGATATATCGACTTTGCAGAAGGATATGGTAGCGGTACGTAGCGATATATCGACCTTGCAGAAGGGTATGGTAGCGGTACGTAGTGATATATCGACTTTGCAGAAGGATATGGTAGCGGTACGTAGCGACATATCGACCTTGCAGAGTGATATGGTAGCGGTACGTAGTGATATTTCATCTATACGCAAGGATATTTCATCTATACATCAGAAAATATCAACTGTAAGTGAGGATCTATCCAATAAAATAGTTGCTCAAACCAAATGGATGGTCACAATGATGTTTGGTTTTTCTGGTGTCATTATTGCAGCAATGAGGTTTATGATTTGAAGTAATATCATCTTTGGAAATAAAGACCGTGGGAGGCACCAGGCATGATTGTTTCCATACCTGATGCAATAGAATAAATCACTCTAAGGTTTTTCTGTTCTTACTGCTTTGCCACGTAATAACTTCCTAACCCAAAAGCGATTTGGGTGTAAAGCCGCTAATGTTTCATCATCAAGCGGTAGAGGTTCCCCAAAAATTTGGCTAGCCAATAATTCTGCACTTAAAGGAGCAGAACATAATCCACGTGAACCCAACGCACCAAGAACAAATAAGTCTGGGTAACAAGGCGATTCTTCAATGATTTTATTCGCGTTTATTTGCAGAGATAAATTTGCATATTTATCCATAAGTTCACTGAAAACAGGAACATTCCCGACCATTGGCATATGATCCCGAATGACACATCGGATGCCCTGACGAGACTTCTCTTCTGAAATGTCAACTTCTTGTGGCCAATCAACATCAGAGAAACATTTTAATAAACGATCTCGGTTTTCTTGTTGCTCGATGGAAGAGTACAGTGTATCTAGCTGATTGCGTTGATAACTGGCACCGATACAGTGATATTGGTTATGAGGATTAACGGGAGTCATGTAGCCATCGTAGCACAATACACTTTTCAATTGGCTTAGGTTATCTGTAGTTGGAATATGGCTAACTTGGCCACGAACAGCGGTTACAGGGAGTTTTTTCGTCTGTTCAAATTGTGGCAGACAGTGACCATTGGCAATAATGATAACTTTGTGCTTCTTGCATTGCAGGTTTTCTTTATGTGCAATCTGCAATTGCCAGCCATTTTCACTTTGAATGAGCTGAGTGACTTTATGATTAAAAAAGATCTGCATTCCACGTTGTTCAGCCAGTTTAACCACTGCTTGAGTTAGTTGTGCGGGGTATAACCATCCTCCTTGTGGATAGTAAATGCCATCATAATTCACATCTAACCCACTTACATGGCTTAATTGGCTGCGGTTCATACCGAGTGCAATTTCTTCTGGCCATGTCGTCCGTAGCATTTTGCTTATTTTATTCGCGCTTTTTTCATCATAAGCTAATTGGCTGACACCACACCATTGATGATCGAACGATACATTTTCGTCAATTAACTGATCGTACTGACGGCGGGCAAAAGTAAATGCTGCTGTAAAGAAGCGTTCTAATGGGTCGTCATTACCATTCAGTAAAGGATAAAGGGCTCCTTGTTGATTGCCGGACGCATTTTGGGCAGGTTGAACATCCTGACAATACAGTGTGACTTTGGCACCACGGCGCAATAGTGTAAGTGCGGTCAGTGCACTGGCAACACCACCGCCGATGATGGCAATATCATCAGTACAGGTAGCAGCTTTGCGAGAAAACCATGGTGTATAAGATAAGGAAAGCGGGTTACTTAATGGCGATAAAGTACCCGTTAGCATCTCTCTTTTACGTCCAAAACCTTTAACCTTAGTGACATTAAAACCCGCTGCTTGCAATCCTCGGCGGACTATTCCGGCGGAGGTAAAGGTTGCAAAAGTCCCTTCAGGGCGACAAAATTTTGCCATTGCAGCGAACAACTGTTCACTCCACATTTGTGGATTCTTTGCTGGCGCAAAACCATCCAAAAACCAGGCATCAACTTTCCCTGTCAGGCTTGAAGTCACCTTTGGTAATAGATCATTTACATCGCCAAACCAAAGATCCAAGGTAATAGCGCCATTATCCAGACTTAATCTATGGCAGCCAGCCAGTGGTAAGGGCCACTGTTGGTATAATTGGGCAGAAAATTCCTTAAGTTCAGGCCAACGTTGATGTGCTGTTTTCAGGTCAGTTGGTTTTAATGGATATTTTTCAAAACTGATATAATGCAGTCGTTTTAATGCAGCTTCAGGATATTGTTGTCTAAAATGAGAGAAAGATCGCCAAAGTGTCAAAAAATTCAATCCAGTACCGAATCCTGTTTCTGCAATAACGCACTCTGAACGGGAATGTGTATTAAAACGTTGAGGGAAATGATTGCCTTGCAAAAATACATATAGCGTTTCTTCCAAGCCATCTTGATTTGAAAAATAAACGTCATCAAAATGTTCTGAAATGGGGGTGCCCTGCTCATTCCAGCTTAGGGTTGCGTTGTTGATAGCACTGCTTTTCACAATAATGCCTGTACTGTTGATAACAATAATATGTGGATTTTAACTGTCTTCATTTGGTTGCACCACTCATGGTAGAGCTTCAGAGTTAAGTCCAGATCAATTTTTCCTTGAATTTTTAACCTGATCGGACTTGTTCGGCGTACAAGTGTACGCTAAAGTGCGGGTGAATAAATCCCGCAGGTAAACATATTGATGAGGTAAGTAATGAAACGTGCAGTGATCACCGGTCTGGGTATTGTTTCTAGTATTGGTAATAACCAGAAAGAGGTGCTGGAATCTCTGAAAGAGGGCCGTTCCGGGATAACTTTCTCTGAAAAATTTAAAGAAATGGGCATGCGCAGCCATGTTTGGGGTAATGTAAAACTGGATACTTCTGGTTTGATTGACCGCAAAACTTTACGTTTCATGAGTGACGCATCTATTTATGCTTATCTGGCAATGGATGAGGCAATTAAAGATTCCGGCCTGTCCGATGAACAAGTTTCTGACCTTCGTACTGGCTTGGTTGTGGGTTCAGGAGGAGGCTCTCCCTATAACCAAGTCGCTGGCTCAGATGGCATGCGTGCCCGTGGGTTGCGTGGTGTTGGGCCTTATATGGTCACACGGGCAATGGCCTCTGGCGTATCAGCGTGTTTAGCAACCCCATTTAAGATCAAGGGAGTCAACTACTCCATCAGTTCTGCCTGCTCAACTTCTGCACATTGTATCGGTCATGCCGTCGAATTAATCCAACTCGGTAAGCAAGATATTATTTTTGCCGGCGGTGGTGAGGAATTAAGCTGGGAAATGGCTTGTGAATTTGATGCAATGGGCGCACTTTCCACTAAATATAATGAAACACCCGAACTAGCCTCCCGTACTTATGATCAGGATCGCGATGGTTTCGTGATCGCAGGAGGGGGCGGTATTGTTGTTGTTGAAGAATTAGAGCATGCATTAGCCCGTGGTGCGCATATTTATGCTGAAATCATCGGTTATGGAGCAAATTCAGATGGCGCGGATATGGTCGCTCCTTCTGGAGAAGGTGCTGTACGTTGTATGAAGATGGCATTAGAGGGTGTTGAAGGTGGAGTCGATTACGTTAATACCCACGGAACTTCGACACCCATTGGTGATTTGAAAGAACTGGAAGCCATTAGAGAAGTGTTTGGTGACAATACACCCGCCATTTCTGCCACCAAGGCGATGACAGGGCATTCATTGGGTGCAGCAGGTGCCCATGAAGCGATTTACAGCTTATTGATGTTAGAGCATGGAATTATTGCACCAAGCATCAATATTGAAAACCTGGATGAAAAAGCACTGGGTATGAATATTGTTACCGAACCTACCGAACGCGAGCTAAGAACAGTGATGTCCAATAGCTTCGGGTTCGGTGGTACAAATGCATCCCTGGTGATGCGCAAGTATTCAAACTGATTTTTTAAGTCATAAAAAATTTACAACCAATCCATCAATTATGTGGATTGGTTGTTTTTATTAAGGCGCCGAGATTTTATTGCGGCGTTTATTCATGATGCGCACAATGGGTGGAATAACAATGACCAATACTGCCAGAGCCAGCAAAACTTGTGTAATGGTACTACTCCATAGGATCTCAAAATCGCCATTGCTGATTGATAGTGCCCGCCGTAAATTTTGCTCCAGCATTTCGCCTAAAACGAAGCCCAAGATCAGTGGTGACATTGGAAAATTCATTTTTCGCAGTATGTAGCCGAAAACGCCTAGCCCGACCATCAACATAAGATCAAAAGTGGTACTGTGGATGGCATATACTCCAACTGCGGAAACGATGGCGATTGAAGGAACCAGAAACCACATTGGAATATTCAGCATACGAGTAAATACCCCAATCATCGGAATATTCATGATCAGCAACAAAATGTTGGCAATCAATAAAGCCGCAATGAGACCCCAAACGATATCTGGTTGCTCGGTGAACATAGTAGGGCCAGGAGTAATATTATAAAGCGTCAAAGCACCTAACATGACTGCTGTTGTTCCTGATCCGGGTACACCAAGAGTCAACATAGGAATGAATGAGCCACATGCTGACGCATTATTAGCGGCCTCAGGTGCGGCTACACCACGGATATCCCCCTTACCAAATGAATCACTGTTACCACTGAGCCGTTTTTCAGTCATGTATGTAATTGCACTGGCGATTGTAGCCCCTGCGCCGGGTAATATTCCCACGAAAAAGCCAATCACTGAGGAGCGTAAGGTTGGTCCTACACATGTTGCTGCTTCTTTTCTATTGAATAGCAAGCGCCCCGTCTGCCTAATGACTTTTTGCCCCGCCGAAGTGCTCTCCAGCATCAATAAAATTTCACTAACTGAAAACAGTCCGATGACGACGACAATAAATTGAATACCATCGGAGAGATGCACATTATCAAAGGTGAAACGATACACACCTGTATTGGCGTCCACGCCCACAGTTGCTAAAGCCAAACCGATTAAGGCCGCAAGTAGTGATTTTATGGGATTTTGGCTCATCATACTGCCGAGACAAGCAATGGCAAACACCATGAGTGCAAAGTATTCAGCTGGCCCAAATGCTAAAGACCACTGCGCCAAAAGTGGGGCAAATAAGATGATACCTGTGATAGCTAAAAGTGAGCCACAAAACGAACTAACGGCGGAGATAGAGAGTGCAACGCCCGCTCTCCCCTGTTTTGCCATCGGGTAGCCATCAAGCGTTGTCATAATGGCTGCGGCATCTCCCGGTACATTCAGCAAGATTGAAGAGATACGCCCCCCATACTCACAACCAATGTAGACCGTTGCTAATAAAATTAGGGCAGATTCAGCGGGTAATTTTAACGCAAAAGCTAATGGCAACAGGATTGCCACTCCATTTATGGGACCAAGACCAGGCAGTAACCCAACAACAGTACCGATAAAACAGCCTATCAATGCAATGACCAGGTTTTTGGGTATTAATGCGACTTCAAAACCATGGCTCAGATAAATCCAAGTATCCATCATTGTCTCCTTAGCTGAGCCAACTGCCGAGGGGCAGTGTGACCTCTAACAGACGATCAAAAGCGAAAAAGAGCGAACTGCCGAGAAATACCCCAGAAATAATCGCGGCAAGCAGAGTAGCGTTAAAGAGTCGTGCTACGCAGATAGTCAATAATGTGGTTGCGAGTGGAAACCCCAACCACTCAAATGACCAAGCATAAGCGGCTAGTGTGGCAATTAATAAAACTAAGCGACGTAACACTTGTGGTGTCGGCCAGTAAACAGGGTCAGGTTTTTTAAACAGCAACAGTAAAGCACAGAGTGTCATTAATGAAATAATTGCAATTGGAAATGGACGAGGACCCAGAGGTTCGTAGCTATATTCGCTATGGATCCCCCAGCCAATGACCAACCCTATTCCACATAGCACCAGCCATACAGTAGCAAAGATACGATCGCTCATGATGCTACCCCTGTTATTTTGCTAAACCAAAGGATTTGGCCATTTCATGGTATTGAATAACTTGTTTTTTCACATAGTCATCCAGCTCTTTGCCCGTCATATTGAATTCAAATAATCCGCGTAGTTCACGCTGTTTTTTGAATTCGTCAGTGTGTTGGAGTGTTTTAAAGGTATCTACCCACCATTGATACTGTTCATCAGAAACTTTTGGCCCCATATAAAAACCGCGAATAATTGGCCAAACAAGGTCATAACCCTGTTCTTTTGCTGTTGGAATTTTTGCCAGATCGCCGTCCAGGCGTTTATCTGCATAAACAGCGAGTATGCGAATTTTATCGCCATTGAGGTAAGGTAAAGTTTCACTTAGATCACCGGATACGACCTGAATATGATTACCCAGCAGGGCAGTGATAGGTTCACCACCACCTTCAAACGCGACATAGCGCATTTTGCGGGGATCAATACCCACCTCTTTTGCCAGTAATGCGGTTTTCATCCAGTCTTGACTACCGATGGAAGCACCTGCGCCAAACACAATACTATCGGGCGCTTTTTTAAAAGCCTCCATCAAATCTGTCAGCGTCTGGTAAGGAGAATCATTGCGTACAGCAATCATGCCGTAGTCTGTGCCGACACTGGCTAGCCAGCGTACATCATTGACGTTGTAGCGACCAAACTTGCCTTGTGCAAGATTCAATAAGGAACCCCCAGAGAAGGCAACGACAGTGCCGGATTCACCCGGCCGTTGGGCAATAATGGCATTATAGGCAACTGCACCGACACCTCCGGGCATAAATGTTACCCGCATAGGAGAGTCGATAGTTTTGGTTTCTAATAGTGAAATTTGGATGAGTTTACAGGTTAAATCGAAGCCTCCACCCGGTTTGGCTGGTGCAATACATTCGGTTCTATCGGGAGCAGAAGTTGCAAAAGCGCAGGCACAAATAAACAGGCTCGCAGCGGTTAATAACGTTTTAAAAGTTCTCATTTTATTCCTCACATAGCACCAGTAAAGAAGATGGATGACAAATTTCTGGCGCATGTTTATTTATAGAAATGAAACCTTTCAATTACCTTTCATTAACAAGAAAAGTTGTCTGGATGTGACCTTAATCGCTTAATTTGCGTAGTGTTTTACATAATCTTGTTAATTTTTAACAATAGGTATTATTCATGCGGCTCTTATTGGTTGAAGATCACCCAGAATTATCACATTGGTTACAAAAGGCATTGAATAATGCTGGATTTGTGGTTGATCTGGCGAAAGACGGTATTGTGGCAGATCAGCTTTTGCAGACGGAAAATTATGCCTTGTTGATTCTGGATGTGGCTTTACCCAGATTGGATGGCTTGTCTCTGTTATTGCGGTTGCGTAAGCGAGGTCAAAACTTACCCGTACTGTTATTGACTGCCAAAACCGAGGTTACGGATCGTGTGAAAGGATTGAATTCTGGTGCTGATGACTATTTGACCAAACCTTTTGAGTTTCAAGAGCTGGAAGCGCGTATTCGTGCGTTGTTACGCCGTAGTTCAGCCATCCCACAAGAGGCGCAGAAATTTGGTTCATTAGCTTATGAAGGCGAAGGGTATTTTGTATTGAACAATATCCCGTTGGCACTGACTCCCAGAGAGCTATCTGTTTTAACAACACTATTTCATCGTCGAGGGCGTCCGGTATCTAAACAACAATTGTTTGAGCAGGTATTTTCCCTATCGGATGAGGCAAATCCACAAAGCATAGAATTGTATGTTCACCGGTTGCGGAAAAAATTACTCAACAGTGATGTAGAAATAAAGACATTGCGTGGATTGGGATATCGATTGGAGCGGTTGATGTAATGAAATATCTAACAATACCACGGTCGTTATTTCACCAATTGTTACTGTTTTTTGGTGTACCCCTATTGTTACTGGGCTGTGCTTCTGTTTATAGTCAATATATCAGTGTAAGAAATGCTGCAATGCTGGCTTATGACAGAACTCTGCTTGCATCAGCAAGAACAGTCGCTGAGCGCTTGGCTGTTCGGGATCAGAACCTGATCGTTGATGTACCTTATGTTGTTTTGGACAGTTTCGAGCGCAATACCAATGATCGCCTGTATTATCAGGTTATATCGCCGGAAGAAAAGACGATTTCCGGTTATAACGACCTTCCTCGAATACCGCAGAACGTCCAGCGTTCACCTTTGTATACAGCATTAGCTTATTTTTATAATGCCGAATACCAGGGGCAACCTATACGTGTAGTGGGATTGTATCAACCGATCAATGAAGGCAACATAATGGGAATGGCGTTGATATTGGTGGCAGAAACTGAAACTTCTCGCCGATATATGACTAACCAATTGTTGCTATCTTCGTTGGTTAATCAGGGGGCAGTCGTATTATTGACATTACTCATTGCTTATATTCTGCTCAAACTTCTGCTTAAACCGTTGCGAAAACTTTCAGGCATTATGAGCCTTCGTTCTGCCAATGATCTAACACCATTACCAAATATTTTACCCTGGTCCGAACTTGCTCCATTACTGCAATCGCTTAACCGATATATTGGACGGTTGGAGTTAATGGTTGGACGCCAAGAGCGATTCAGTGCGGACGCTTCTCATCAACTGAGAACCCCTTTAGCGGTATTGAAAACACAGGTTGCAGTCGCACGTGGCAATCAAGATCCAGAGCAGCGGGATAATATACTGACGGCGATTGATAAGAGTTTGGATAACATGATCTCACTGACTGCTCGTCTATTGCAACTTTCACAGCTTAAAGTGCATGAAAAAGAAGCAATACAAAATTATCAGCCAGTCAATATCGTGGAACTATTGCAACAAGTTTGCTTTTCTCGTTTACAGCAAGCAGAAAGCCAAAATATTGACTTAGGTTACGAAGGGGAAGAGGCCTTATGGATCAAGGGCGATCCCCTATTGTTAGCCGAAATGTGCGCCAACTTGCTGGATAATGCCATCAAATATACCCCGCAAATGGGAGTGGTAACGGGAAGAGTGAGCATAATGCCAGATAAAAAACAGGCTTGTCTTGAGATCGATGATTCAGGGCCGGGTATCGCTCAAAAATATATTTATCAATCGCTTATGGCGTTTAACCGATTGGATAACGCTACCGGGCTGGAGGGGACGGGATTAGGGCTGACTATTGTTAAAGAAATCTGCCGATACCACAGTGCCACTCTCCAGCTTTTACCCAGTGAAGTACTAGGTGGGTTATTAGTGAGAATTATATTCGGGCTTTCTACGAATGAGCGGGATACGTAACTGTTGCGCAAGTATCACACCAACTAAAACAATACCTCCCCCAATTAGGTGGTAACTGTGCATTTCTTCATGGAGAGCCACAATAGCAATGATGGCGGTAAATACGGGCGCCAGATTCATAAAAATAGCAGTCATATTTGCGCCAATGCGAATGACCCCCTGTATCCACAAATAGGGTGCAAGAATGGATGCGGGAATGCCGGCAAACAGAACAAGAGAAATATTATCGGCTGTTAACTGAACATTGTTTGCCATCAAGAAATTGGGTAGAAGCAATAAAACACCGAACCCAATTTGTACATAGAGTGATTGCCAGTTGGGTAATGGAATTGCCCAGCGTTTGGTTAAAACCCCATATAAGGCATAAGACGCTGCTGCAATAAACATCAGCACTTCTCCAATACCCAGACCGTGTTGCAATAGGGAAGAGGGCTCCCCTTTGCTGATCAACCACACAAGGCCGAATAGAGACAGCACGGTGCCGAGAGTGATACCAACAGTAGGGGCAGCCCGCAAGGCAAAGATGCTGATAATGACAGTTAATAGTGGTATCAATGAAGTGAAAATACCGATGATTGTCGCACTGACGGTATGGGCTGCGTAGTACGCCAGGCTTTGGTTAAGCACCATGCCCAGAGAACCCAAAATCAATAACTTCCACCAATATTGCGCAACGATTTTCCGCTGTTTCAGGATTGGCAATAAGATAAAAGGCGTCAAAGCTAGAAAGGCGATAAACCATCGGTAGAAAGCAATGGCAGCAGGTTCAATAAGAGTGGCAGCAGCTTTGCTGACAACGGCATTGACTGACCAGATCAGCACAGCGACAAGGGGAAATAATAAATTCTTCATTAAGCTGGATATTTATGTGAGTGTTTCGTGTACTTAGTTTAGCAATGACCGATTTATTATATATATTGATAATCAGACAACAGATAGGGCAATTAAGACAAGATATTTACCCTTTGTTACTTTATGGATAAAAGATTGCGGGAGTAAAAATGATAGAACGGGTGGAGACGAACTTGCAACCAATCATACCAGATACACTCTCTTTTCGTGATGAGACACTGAATGCTGATACGGAATGTCGGTTACATTCGCATCCTTTTGGGCAATTAATTTATGTTGTTTGTGGGGTGATGGAAACGCAGGTAGGCAAACAGCGTTTTCTGGCTCCACCGGAATTTTGTATCTGGATACCGGAAAATACCGCCCATTCGAGTTATAACCGGAAGGCATTGCGATTTTGGATAATCGATATTTCGCCACAATGGACTGATATCTTACCGCAACAGCCTTGTATTATCCGATTGAGTGGCATCTTCAATGCTATTATGGCGGATTTTTTTGCACGAAAGATCTGGCAACCGGAAACAGAAATAGATCGGCGCTTGGCACGAGTGTTAATTGATCAATTGGAATTATCACCAAAGCAATGTACCTACTTACCTTCTTCAAAAGATAAGTTGCTCACTCCAGTATTACAGATGTTGGAACGCAATCCGGCGGATAATACCTCTTTAGCTGAGTGGGCCAAAAAGCGTTATACCTCAGAGAGAACTTTATCGCGGCGCTGTAAGCAGGAATTGGGGATGTCATTTAGCGAATGGCGGCAGCGGCTACGGTTTCTGCATTCCATATCCTTATTAGAACAGGGGAAAAGTATTCACGAAATCGCATTTGATATGGGATATAGCTCATCATCGGCTTTTATCGCCATGTTTCAGCAGATAGCGGGCACAACGCCAGAACGTTTCAGAAAAGGCTAGGGGCATATAGGCTTTATGTGGATAAAGTGGCAGAATAGCGGATCACGCCCATTTAAGCCATTGGATGAGAAAAGTGAAAATCTTAGTTGATGAAAATATGCCTTATGCTGAACAACTCTTCCAGCAATTAGGTGAAGTGCAGGCAATTCCGGGGCGCCCAGTGCCTGAAGGAATTTTGGAACATGCTGATGCCTTTATGGTTCGATCTGTCACTAAAGTCAATGAATCGTTGTTGCAAGGTAGTTCGGTGAAATTTATCGGGACTGCCACTGCGGGAATGGATCATGTTGATCAGCAATGGCTAGCTCAGGCAGGGATTGGTTTTTCCGCTGCTCCTGGATGTAACGCTATTGCCGTGGTTGAGTATGTGTTCTCGGCACTAATGCTATTGGCTGAACAAGATCAATTTCAGCTTAAAGATAAAACTGTCGGTATTGTCGGTGTTGGCAATGTCGGAGGTCGTTTAGCTGATCGACTGGCGGCTTTGGGCGTGAAGACGTTATTGTGCGATCCTCCCCGTGCAGATCGTGGTGATGAGGGGGAATTTTGGCCTTTAGAAAAATTGGTGCAAGAAGCGGATATTCTGACTTTTCATACACCTCTTAATCACTCTGGTTCATACCAGACTTATCATTTGGCTGATGCAGAATTACTTTCTGCATTGCCGGACAACCGTATTTTGATTAATGCCAGCCGTGGTGAGGTGGTTGATAATCAAGCGTTACTTTCCGCGCTGCAAAATGGGAAAAAGTTACGTGTAGTGCTTGATGTTTGGGAACCAGAGCCTAACCTTTCTCTACCCCTGTTAGCTTTGGTTGATATTGCGACTCCACATATTGCTGGCTATACCTTGGAAGGCAAAGCACGGGGTACAACTCAGGTTTTTGAAGCCTATTGTCAGTTCCTGGGGCAACCTCGTAAGACGCAGTTAGCTGATCTGTTGCCGACACCAGATTTCAGTCAGGTCACAGTGCGGGGGGAAGTGACACAAAGTCTCCTCAAGCGTTTAATGCATTTAGTGTATGATGTGCGCCGTGATGATGCGCCCTTACGTCAGGTTGCGGATCAGGAAGGTACTTTTGATCGATTACGCAAATACTATCCAGAACGTCGGGAATGGTCTTCCCTGACCGTACATTGTGACTCAGAAGAGAGTGCTCAATTACTGTCCAGAATTGGGTTTAATGCAAAAGTGATTTAATACAGGCAGGGATCCTTGCCTGTCAGCAAAATAAAAGAAGTGGAGAGAACCAACATGTCAGAAGGTTGGAATATTGCGCTCTTGGGTGCAACGGGTGCAGTAGGTGAAGCGATATTGGCGTTATTACAGGAACGCCAATTTCCGGTTGGTGAACTGCATCTTCTTGCCAGTGAACAAAGTGTTGGAAAGATCCAGCGTTTTAACGGAAAAAACATCACGGTTCGTGATGCGGCAGAATTTGACTGGTCACAGGTACAACTCGCCTTTTTTGCCGCGACGATGGAAGTAACTGCACAACATATTGAAAAAGCAACAGAATCTGGTTGCCTGGTGATTGATGGCAGCGGCTTGTTTGCAGCCGAGCCAGATGTGCCTTTGGTTGTTCCTGGCGTTAATCCATACGCATTGGCTGAATACCGTAACCGTAACATCATTGCTGTGGCAGATAGTTCAACAAGTCAGGTTCTGACAGCCATTAAGCCATTGATCGATGCGGCTGGCATTGCCCGTTTACATTTGACCAATATATTGCCCGTTTCTGTTCATGGCAAAGCAGCCATTGATGATCTGGCAGGGCAGAGTGCGCGTTTATTGAATGGCATTCCACCAGATGAAGGCTATTTCAGCAAACAATTAGCTTTCAATTTATTGCCTTTGTTGCCTGATGCAGAAGGTGTGGTGTGTGAAGAGCGTCGTATTGTCGATCAAATTCGCAGAGTATTGCAGGATGCAGGATTGCCAGTTTCCGTAAACTGTGTCCAGTCTTCGGTTTTCTATGGCATTGGCCAAATGGTGAATCTGGAGACATTGCGTCCGGTTGGGATAGAAGAAGCCCGCAGTGAATTTGAACGCCTTGAAGATATTCAGGTTTCAGAAGAGGGTGATTATCCGACTCAGGTCACTGATGCTTCGGGCAGTGATAGCTTAAGCATAGGCTGTCTGCGCAATGACTATGGTATGCCAGAGGTGCTGCAATTTTGGTCAGTTGCCGATAACATCCGTTTTGGTGGTGCCTTGATGGCGGTTGAGATCGCCGAGAAACTGATGCAGGAGCAATTTTACTGATGTCGGATACAGCGCTGAGTCAGTCTGTGCCAGAGGCAAAAAAAGTGAAAATTGCGCTGGGGATTGAATATGATGGCAGTCGATATTATGGTTGGCAGCGTCAGCAAGAAGTGAAAAGCGTACAGGAATGTCTGGAAAAAGCCCTGTCGAAAGTAGCGAATGAACCGATTTCAGTTTTTTGTGCGGGTAGAACGGATGCAGGGGTACACGCGACGGGGCAGGTCGTGCATTTTGAAACCTCAGCCCAACGTAAAGATGCTGCATGGACAATGGGCGTAAATACCCATTTGCCACCGGATATTGCAGTACGTTGGGTTAAAACGGTGGATGATGAGTTCCATGCCCGTTTTAGTGCCACTGCTCGCCGTTATCGCTATGTGATTTTTAACCATCGCTATCGTCCCGCGGTATTGGCGCATGGCGTCACGCATTTTCATTATCCATTGGATGAGAAAAAAATGCATGAAGCGGCACAGAGCTTATTGGGAGAAAATGACTTTACCTCTTTCCGGGCAGTGCAATGCCAGTCCAATTCACCGTGGCGCAATGTGATGCATGTTAACGTTAGTCGGTACGGGCATTATATTGTCGTGGACATTAAGGCGAATGCCTTCGTTCATCACATGGTACGCAATATCGTTGGCAGCTTACTGGAAATTGGTTGCGGTAACCAGGATATTGGCTGGATGGCTGCATTATTGGCACTGAAAGACAGGACAAAAGCGGCAGCAACTGCCAAGGCTGAAGGCTTATATTTAGTTGCTGTGGATTACCCTGAGCGTTTTGGTTTACCTGAACCCATTATGGGACCTCTGTTTCTGGAAAATGATTAGTTTCTGGCAAATCATTTAATTTGACATTTTCGAATCGTGACAGGGAAGTTTGGTCATAACGAGGAATATTATGGAGTTTTTGACTCATTTTGTTGATTTTGCAAAATTCATTGTCGATTTTATTTTACATATTGATGTTCATTTAGCTGAGTTGGTTGCTAGTTATGGTGACTGGGTTTATGGCATCCTATTTCTGATTATATTTTGTGAAACAGGCTTGGTGGTCACGCCATTTTTGCCAGGGGACTCCTTGCTATTCGTAGCTGGCGCACTATCTGCATTAGATTCCAATGATCTGAATGTACACATCATGGTGGCTTTGATGGTGACAGCCGCGATTATTGGTGATGCTATCAACTATACCCTTGGCAGAATTTTTGGTGAGAAATTATTTTCCAATCCAAATTCAAAGATTTTTCGCCGCAGTTATTTAGATAAAACCCATGAGTTTTATGAAAAACATGGTGGAAAAGCAATAATCTTGGCGCGGTTTGTGCCAATTATCAGAACGTTTGCCCCGTTTGTTGCAGGAATGGGGAAAATGTCTTACCGCCACTTTGCTGCTTATAATGTAATCGGTGCCTTTATCTGGGTGCTATTATTCACTTATGCTGGTTATTTATTTGGTGATATGCCTGTTATACAGCAGAATCTGAAATTATTGATTGTTGCAATTATTTTTATTTCTATTTTGCCAGGTATCATAGAAATTTGGCGTCATCGTCGTGCTGCATCGAAAAAAGCAACAAACCGTGCAGTAGATAAGTAGAAGACAGATAAATAGAAGATAGATAAATCGATAACCGTAAACAGGTTTGAGCAGTTTTTTATCCACACTGCGATGGCATTGTGGTTTAATGGCACGTAAAACAAAAGCTGGCAGCAGCCAGATTCAGACGGAAAGGTTCATTAATGAGCTGGATTGAAAAGATTCTAAACAAAAGCAAAATTATACAAACTCGTAAGGCAAGCATACCTGAAGGAGTTTGGACAAAATGCGACAGTTGCAGTCAGGTACTTTATCGTGCTGAATTAGAGCGTAACCTTGAAGTGTGTCCAAAATGCGACCACCATATGCGCATTTCAGCCCGTAAGCGATTACATTCATTTTTGGATGAAGGTACTGGCACAGAATTAGGCAGTGAGCTGGAACCCAAAGATACCCTGAAATTCCGCGATATCAAAAAATATAAAGATCGCTTAGTTGCAGCCCAGAAGCAGACGCAAGAAAAAGATGCACTCATCGTTATGAAAGGTAAGTTGCATGACATGCCAGTTGTGGCTGGTGCCTTTGAGTTCAATTTTATGGGTGGCTCAATGGGCTCTGTGGTTGGCGCTCGTTTTGTGCGTGCTGTTGAACAGGCTTTGGAAGATAACTGCCCATTTGTTTGTTTTGCTTCCAGTGGTGGGGCACGTATGCAGGAAGCGTTGATGTCACTGATGCAGATGGCAAAAACCAGTGCTGCGCTGGCAAAAATGCAACATCGTGGATTGCCTTATATCTGTGTTTTGACCAACCCAACAATGGGTGGAGTAACGGCAAGTATGGGGATGCTTGGTGATATCAATATCGGTGAACCTAAGGCATTGATTGGCTTTGCGGGTCCTCGTGTCATCGAGCAGACCGTGCGGGAAAAATTGCCGGAAGGTTTCCAGCGCAGTGAATTCCTGCTGGAGAAAGGTGCGATTGATATGATTGTGCGTCGTCCTGACATGCGCGATAAAGTTGCCAGCCTGCTTGCAATGTTGACTCATAAACCACAGCCGGGCACAAAAGCAGAGACAGTAGAAGCAACTGTTGTTGAACCTGCTGATGTCGAAGCGGATATAAACATCAATCCTAATAAAGAAGATGTCTGATATTTCACAAATTCCTCAAGCCACGTCGCCACTGATGACGTGGCTTTCCTATCTGGGAAACCTGCATACCAAAGCCATTGATATGGGGCTTGAGCGCGTGGGTAAACTAGGTCGCCAGTTAGGCTTATTGAATCCGGCACCAAAAGTTATCACGGTATCAGGCACCAATGGCAAAGGAACCACTTGTCATACTCTGGAATCTATTTTTCTGGCCGCAGGGCTTAAAGTCGGCGTGTACAGTTCCCCGCACTTAGTCCGCTACACCGAAAGGGTACGTATTCAGGGAAAGGAACCTGCGGAACAAGATTTCTGCCGTGTATTTGCTGCGATTGAAGCTCAGCGTGGCGACATCTCATTAACTTATTTTGAATATGGGACGTTGGCAGCATTACAGCTTTTTAAAGAAGCGGAGCTTGATGTTGTGATTTTGGAAGTTGGGCTGGGTGGACGTTTGGATGCCACCAATATCGTTGATGCCGATATTGCCGCCATCACCAGTATTGCACTGGATCATACAGATTGGTTGGGCGCAGATCGCGAACACATTGGCCGTGAAAAAGCGGGCATTTTCCGCCGTGGACATTTTGCGGTGGTGGGTGAACATGATATGCCTCACTCAATTGCTGAAGTTGCAGATGAGTTGGGCGCGAAGCTCTTTCGTCGTGGCGTTGATTGGCATTTCTCACAGAATGAAAATAGCTGGAACTGGCTAAGCGGTAATCGACAATTTAATGAATTACCCTTACCTAATTTGCCGCTGGCCAATGCCGCGACTGCAATGGGGGTGATTCACTGCTTGTTGCAGCAGGATGGCAAAGTCAGCCAAGCCATTGATGAACAAGCAATCTGTGCAGGGCTAAGAAATGCGCAATTACCAGGGCGTTTCCAAATTGTCAGGGAAAGTCCGTTGGTCATTTTGGATGTGGCTCATAATCCACATGCTGCGGGTTATCTAGTGCAAAAGCTGGCAGAACTCCCTCGCTTACCAGACAGTAAGATCCGTGGTGTAGTTGGCATGTTGGCAGATAAAGACATAGCAGGTACACTTGCTTGCCTTTCTCAACAGATTGATGAGTGGTATTGCGCATCGTTGTATGAATTGAGGGGAGCAGAGGCCGAGGTACTGTCTGGACATCTTGTGCAGGCTCAGACTCGGACATTCGCCGACGTCAAAACCGCCTGGCAACAGGCAATGGAAGACGCATCGGTGCAAGATATTATCGTGGTTTGTGGCTCTTTCCACACGGTCGCACATATTATGGAAGCACTGGAGGAGGGCAAGGAAAGTGGCCAGTAAATTCCAAAATCGCTTGGTTGGCACTATCGTTCTTGTCGCATTGGGCGTGATTGTCCTGCCTATGATTTTTGATGGCGATAAGCAATATAACGAAGAGCAATTTGCTTCGATTCCGTTGATGCCAAAACCTGGTGATGAAGAAGATATTGATTCGCTCCCACCATTGACACAAAACATGCCATCTACACCGCCCGAAGGTGCTGCACAAGCAATGCAATCACAGGAGCAAGAGCCGGATATAGACATGTTATCTCGGCCATCGCCTTCAGAGCCAACAACAGCACCTCCTGTTACTGTTATTCAAGAGCCTAAAGTAACGGTGAAATCTGAGCCATCTCCTCAACCGAAAGTGGAAACTAAGCCACAGGTTAAACCTGAACCTCGCGTTGAAAGCAAGCCAGAACCTAAACCAAAGCCAACAGAACAGCCTCCTCAGGCAACGGCATATGTTGTTCAGCTTGGTGCATTAAAAAATGCGGATAAGGTTGATGAGATAGTGGCAAGGCTGCGTCTTTCTGGGCATCAGGTATATACAGTTCCTTCTTCTCCGGTACAGGGGCAATTAACTCGAATCTATGTAGGGCCGAATGCATCAAGGCAGGTACTGGCATCTGTTTTGTCCGAATTGAAGGAACTTACCGGATTACAAGGGCAGATCAAAAACTATAAGCCATAATTCGATTGGCCTTTATGGGGAGTGAGGAGTCCATAAGGGTTAATTTTCAGTAGAGTGATAAATCTACTACGCAAACGTTTTCGTTTTCTGTTAGAATGCGCCCGACCTGAATGTCGGGAGCCTGTTTTTGGATTAAAATATGGTCTGGATTGATTATACGATTATTGCCATCATTGGTTTCTCGGCACTGGTTAGCTTGATTCGTGGCTTTGTTCGTGAAGCGCTCTCCCTGATAACGTGGGGCTGTGCTTTCTTTGTTGCAAGCCACTTCTATACTTATCTGGCGGCTTATTTTACCCGCCTTGAGGATGAGCTGGTGCGCAATGGGGTAGCGATTGCTATCCTATTTATTGCAACACTGATTGTTGGTGCGGTAGTAAACTATGTCATTGGTTCACTTGTTCAGCGAACGGGCCTGTCAGGTACTGATCGAGTTTTGGGGATCTGTTTTGGGGCTTTGCGGGGTGTCTTGGTAGTCTCTGCTATTTTGTTTCTTGCGGACTCTTTCACGCCACTACCCAAAAGTCAGAATTGGCAACAATCACAACTGATCCCACAGTTTAGTCAAATTATCAGGTGGTTTTTTGACTACCTACAAAGTGCGTCGAGTTTCCTGCCGGAGAGATAACGCTCTCCGCTTGGCTGATGAGGAAAGGCTACATGTGCGGTATTGTCGGTATCGTCGGTTTTACACCGGTTAACCAATCGATTTATGATGCATTGACGGTGCTTCAGCACCGTGGACAAGATGCAGCAGGTATTGCAACTATTGATGGTAACAATGGGTTTCGTTTACGTAAGGCTAATGGTTTGGTCAAGGATGTGTTTGAAACACGGCACATGCTACGTTTACAGGGAACCATCGGCATTGGGCATGTCCGTTATCCTACGGCGGGCAGTTCCAGTGCATCTGAAGCGCAGCCCTTTTATGTGAATTCTCCTTTTGGTATTACGTTGGCACATAACGGCAATCTGACAAACGCACATGAATTGAAAAAAATGCTGTTTGAAGATGCCCGCCGTCATGTCAACACGACCTCAGATTCCGAAATTCTCCTAAATATTTTTGCCAATGAATTAACCCAATTTCCCCATTTCCCCTTAGAGCCTGATGATGTTTTTTCAGCAGTCTCAAAAACGCACAAAAAAATTCGTGGAGCTTACGCTTGTGTTGCCATGATTATTGGGCATGGATTGGTGGCTTTTCGTGATCCACATGGCATTCGCCCTCTGGTGTTGGGAAAGAAAACACTGAAAGATGGTCGCAATGAATATATGGTGGCATCGGAAAGTGTGGCGCTGGATACATTGGGTTTTGAGTTTCTGCGTGATGTGGCTTCTGGGGAGGCGATTTATATCACTGAAAACGGGCAATTGTTTACGCGCCAGTGTGCAGAAAACCCATCATTAACCCCTTGTTTGTTCGAGTTTGTCTATTTCGCTCGTCCGGATTCCTTTATTGACAAGATTTCGGTATATAACGCCCGATTACGGATGGGACGGAAATTGGGGGAAAAAATTGCCCGTGAGTGGGAAGACTTACATATTGATGTCGTTATTCCCGTACCGGAAACCTCTTGTGATATCGCCTTGGAAATTGCCCATATTCTGGATAAGCCCTATCGTCAGGGATTTGTCAAAAACCGTTATGTAGGGCGTACCTTTATCATGCCTGGTCAGCAGGAGCGACGTAAATCCGTTCGTCGTAAACTGAATGCTAATCGCGCTGAATTCAGGGGTAAAAATGTGTTGCTGGTGGATGATTCCATTGTGCGTGGAACCACGTCTGAACAGATTGTTGAACTGGCGCGTGAAGCGGGAGCTAAGAAAGTCTATTTTGCTTCGGCGGCACCGGAAGTTCGCTTCCCGAATGTTTATGGTATTGATATGCCGAATGCCAATGAACTGATTGCCCACGGCCGGGAAGTGGATGAAATTCGTCAGATCATTGGTGCTGATGCGCTGATATACCAAAACCTTCACGATCTTGTTCAGGCTGTCCGGGAAGAAAACCCTGACATTGAAAAATTCGAATGCTCTGTATTCGATGGTATCTATGTCACGAAAGACATTGACCAGTGTTACCTCGACTATCTGGAAAACCTGCGTAAAGACGATGCTATGAAAGTGCGTGGACAGGGCGAAATAGAGGATCTGGAAATATATAATGAAGGATAATATTGTTATTATCATGCAGTTATAGCTAGAATTCCAGAGGAAAACATGAAGAAATTGATTGTCGGGCTGACCGGAGCGAGTGGTGCAATTTATGGTGTCAGGTTGCTGCAAGTGTTGCAGCCAGTAGAAGGCATTGAAACGCATTTAGTGATCAGCCAATCAGCTCGGCAGACGTTGGCCTTGGAGACGGACTACACGTTGCGAGATGTACAGGCTTTGGCTGATGTTGTACATGACAATCGTGATATTGCCGCAGCCATTTCCTCTGGCTCTTTTAAGACATCGGGTATGGTGATTTTGCCGTGCTCCATAAAAACTTTATCAGGTATTGTACACAGTTACACTGACGGCTTAATTACCCGTGCCGCTGATGTTGTTTTGAAAGAGAAGCGCAAACTCGTGTTGGGAGTGAGGGAAACACCCTTGCACTTGGGGCACTTGAGGTTAATGGTGCAGGCAGCAGAAATTGGGGCGGTGATCATGCCGCCTGTTCCCGCATTTTATCATCGTCCTGAACATATTCAGGATATTATCGACCAGACGGTTAATCGGGTACTTGATCAATTTGAGATTGACTTGCCAGAAGATCTGTTTAGCCGTTGGCAGGGCGCTAAACCCACTGAGTATGGCATTTAAGTTGAATCAATATGCTGTTGTGAATGAACGACAACAGCATATTGTTGACGACCTTATTCTTATTCGGATATATAAAGTTAGCAAGCACTATTCTTTTCCTTCATGACATCCTGCAAGGCTTCTTCCAGTTGAAAATAACGGAAACCAAACCCAGCTTCTTCCAGTTTTTTGGGAATAGCTTGCTGACCACCTAAGATTAACTCTGCGGCTTCTCCCATCATGGCTTTTAACACAAATGCAGGTATGCGTATAAAAGCAGGGCGATGTAATATCGTTGCGAGTGTGGCACTAAACAGCTCATTATGAACCGGATAAGGAGATGTCATATTAAAGGGGCCATATAGCTCAGGGGATACTAGCAGGTAATAGATCCCATTGACCATGTCGTCAATGTGTATCCACGGCATATACTGCTTGCCATTGCCGATTGCTCCCCCTAAACCCAACCGGAATAGTGGCAACATTTTTTGCAATGCCCCTCCTTTGGGGGCTAATACAATGCCTGTACGTAACAAACATACACGGGTTTTGTCACTTTGAGCCTGTAGGGCAAGCTGCTCCCAACGTTCACAAAGCTGATGGGCAAATTCATTATGAGGAAGATCGTTTTCGGTAACGACTGATTGTCCCTGATCGCCATAATAGCCAACGGCTGAGCCGGAAATAAAGACAGATGGTGGAGATTCACTGGCCTTGATTAGCTTGCTCAATTGTTCAGTGATCTGCCAACGGCTTTGACAAAGTTTCTCTTTTTGTTTCGCTGTCCATCGTTTGTTGATAATAGGCTCGCCAGCAAGATTGATAACAGCATCAAAGCCATTAAGATCGGGTTGGTCATTTAGCGTTGTCCAACATTCAACGCGATCAGAAAACAGTGAATACACCTTTTGTGGTGAACGACTTAAAATGGTGATGGAATGGGAGAGAGAAATCAACTGGCAGGTCAATTGACGACCAATTAGCCCTGTTCCCCCCGTAAGTAAGATACGCATAGCCACCCCCTGTAACAAAAGATAATAGCGTATTGACTATAACAAGGGATGACTTAAGTGGCAGCGAAATACGCTGCTATCTGTTACCAATATCAAGTTTTATGGTGAAAAATATCGCCATCAAATGATATTTAGGCTTCCTTATAGGCTGTTTGTGTTGCAGGGCGTTGGCTGATCTTATCCAGCCATTTAGCTACCGCCGGATAATCCTGTAGGTCGATTTTTTGGTGTTCATAGCATCTTGCCCACGGATAAGTGGCAATATCTGCGATGCTGTACTCGTTTCCGCCGAGATAAGCCGTTTTTTCCAGTTGGGTATTTAGCACCTTGTATAACCGTTTTGATTCTTCCACATAGCGATTAATGGCATAAGGTACAACTTCTGGAGCGTAGCGGTTGAAATGGTGATTTTGACCGAGCATTGGGCCAAAACCGGCAACTTGCCAAAACAGCCATTGCAGTTGTTCGGTACGTTCACGCCAGTCTTTGCTTAATAACTGGCCTGTTTTGTTTGCCAGATAAAGTAAAATAGCCCCTGATTCGAAGATAGAGATAGGTTCTCCTCCATCAGCGGGTTGGTGATCGACAATCGCGGGGATTTTGTTATTGGGTGAAATGGCAAGAAATTCAGGTTTGAACTGTTCGCCAGTACTGATATTGATGGGGTAGGTAGTGTAAGGTATGCCAACTTCTTCAAGAAAAAGGGTAATTTTATAGCCATTTGGGGTTGGAGCATAGTATAGATCTATCATATAACCTCCAGCAATAATAACTTTCTGAGAAATATATTGATGTTACCTTACCATCGTTTGTCTATAAATGTTATAAATTTACTGCAAAAAATAACATGCAACTCATTGATAAAAGGTTCTTAGAATGATGCAAGAAAAATCAGCCAATATTGAATGGATTGACATTGTCAATGAAGACAATGAAGTCATTGCACAGTCGTCTCGTCAGCAGATGAGAGCGCAAAACTTGAGGCATCGTGCTACCTATATTGTCGTGCATGACGGTATGGGCAAAATTCTGGTTCAGCATCGCACCGAAACGAAAGACTTTTATCCGGGAAAATTGGATGCAACGGCAGGTGGTGTTGTGATGGCAGGAGAAAATTTACTTGAGTCTGCGCGGCGGGAAGCCGAAGAGGAATTGGGAATTGCAGGTATTCCTTTTGCCGAACATGGGATTTTTTATTATGAAGAGGAGACTTGCCGTATATGGGGTGGCCTGTTCAGTTGTGTTAGTCATGGGCCATTTGCATTGCAGGAAGAAGAAGTTACCGCCGTTTACTGGTTAACACCCCAAGAAATCACAGCGCGTTGTGATGAGTTCACACAGGATTCACTGAAAGCGCTCTCTTTATGGTTAGCACGTAACAACCAAGTGGAGTAGTTCTATCTATTCTAAGCCTGGTAGGTATTGTGACTTTCATTACCGAAATGAGTATCTTTCATTGGTATTAAATAATAAATCTAAATAGGAGTATGTATATTTACAATACATACTCCCAGTGGATTCGAATGGTAAATATTTAATTTAACGCGATGCTCGACTTTTAGGGTGAGTTGAAATGACATAGCCGCTCCTTTATAACTTTAAGTCGTCAAAAATAGAGAAATAAAGGAACAAAAGGCTATGTCACAGCAAGATTTTATCAT
>NZ_MKGQ01000069.1 GCF_001908105.1 Xenorhabdus eapokensis | reverse complement strand
GTTTTATCACCTGGACTCAGGAAACCATGGAATATGAGATCAATACATTATTAGCTGGTTATGGTGACCAATTTGCAATTAATTTCTCTTGAGGACTTATCATCATGTATTGCAGCTATTTTAGCACAATTTACCGATTTTTCTATATCAGGTTTTTCATCGAAAAAAGTTATATTATCCATAATGGAGCCAGAAAATAATGCATCATCTTGTGCAACATAACCTATACTATCCCTGATGCTTTTAATATGAGATTCATTAACTGCAACATTTCCAATTATGACTTTCCCTTCTGTAGGAAGAATACTACCCATCATTAAATTAAGCAATGTTGACTTACCACATCCCGAAGCCCCTATTATAGCAGCAGAACCTCCAGCCGGGATATTGAAAGATAAATCCTTTATCAAATAAGGGGAGTTATCATTATATTTAAAACAGAGATTTTTAACTTTTACATTACTTGACGATATTTCTTTTTCTTTCAGAGATAAATCAGAATTAAACTCTGTTTCAGTTAGGACAATATCCGATAATCTCTCAAGATGAATTCCTAGCATTTTCAAAGAAATAAACTGATCAATAAGAGATAGAACTCTAGACTCAAATTGGGATTTATATGCCAAAAATGACATTAAGATTCCAATAGTAAATACATTATCAAATATAAGAAGTGTACCTAAATACACTATCAATACATTTTGAATTCCAAATAATATTTTATTAACAAAAGAAAAGAGCAAGGATAATCTTTGAGTTTTAAGACTTGAATTAAGTGTATCAATAGATAATGATAACCAAGAGTTATATCTATAACTTTCTTTTCCGAAAATTTTTATCGTTTTTATCCCTCTTATTGTTTCCATAAAGTTAGAACTTAGTTTTGCTGAATGAGCGATATTTTCTTTAGAAATTTCCCTTAAAGGAAAATACCATGCAATTCGTATGACCATATAAATAAGAAGTGTAATTATTGATATTAAAGTCAATTTAAAATTATACATTAGCATAATAAAAATCGTAATTACAGATACAAAACTATTACATATAGAGATAAAAAAAGAAGATGTTAAAGTATTTTGTATACTATCAATAGAAGAAAATCTTGATATTATATCACCTAAGTGCCTTTTTCTAAAAAAATCTATTGGCAAATTGATTAAATGTGTAAAAACATTTGATTTCCATTGTATGTTCAAATTAGTACTAATATATGTAGTTAATAAACTCTGCACAATAGTTATAACTTGTTCAAAAATTAGTAATATGCCAAATCTAAACGATAACAATAATATTAAATTTTTGTCTTCAGAAACAACCCCATGGTCAATTATTAATTGCATATAATATGGACTAATAAGCGCAAAAAACTCTAGTGCAAAAGCTAATAATAATATTTTTATTATTGATTTTTTCACTCCTGATATATTTCTAATAAACTTTGAAACATTTATTCGTTCTTTTAAAATATTCTTTTTGAAATCATTATTCGGCCAAAATTCAACAGCGATACCTGTAAAATAATCGGAAAAATCATCAAAGCTTAAGTATCTTATACCAATACTTGGATCCATAATAACTATTTTTTTTGATAATACCTTTTTTAGCACTACAAAATGATTAAGCCCCCAGTGGAGAAGACATGGTAATGTCAGTTGTTCTATTTCATCAATATCTAAACGAATTGCTCTATAGGATAGATTTAGTTCTTTAGCATAGTTAGTAATATCATTAAGATTTATACCAGTAAGGGGTACAGAAAACTTTCTCCTAAGTGAAAGTAAATCAATCTGATACCCGTGAAAAGAAGCAATGGACGCGAGGCAAGCTAAACCACATTCAGCCATTTCTGTTTGCAATATAACTGGCAAATTATTAGAAGACCAAAATCTAATCTGATTCAATTTTATCATTTTAAATACTATCATTTATTGAAAATAAAAGTTCAAACATCCACTCATATAATTTTCTTCTTTCATGCAAAATGTCCGCATCAATAGTCATTCCAATTTCCAATGGCTTCTTGATTTTATTAATTTCAATATATTGTTTTTCAAGCTCAGCCTTTATTAAGTAAACTGGTTCATTTGTGGCATTTAATGCTGGAAATACACTTCCTATACTTTTTATTTCCTGAGCAGCCATAGCAGATCGACTAACAGATGTAACTTTTGCCTTGAATATTCCAAACTTTTGATATGGATATGCTGAATATTTTATATTTACAACATCTCCGATTTTTATAAATCCTATAGACTGATTAGGTACATATAAATGAAGAACAAGATCTTGGTTACTAGGAACTATACTCAATAGTAATGTTGATTGATCCACATATGAGCCTAACTCAAAATTGTTAATATTAACAAAGCCGGATGAATTGGCTCTTATTACAGACTCAGTCTGACTTTCAATATTTAAGATTTCTTGGTTAACAGAAGACAATACTCTTTCTATTTCTTGTCGTTCTATAATTTTTTTTAATGGAGCATCCTCAATTTCCAATTCTTTTTCAGTAATTAAACGATCTATTTCTATAAGGTCCTTTTTAGTTAAATTTAGTCTTTCTAATTGTTCTAACTCATTACCCTCAATCGAAGACATATATTCTTTTGATATAAAACCTTTTTTTTCTAAACTTCTATATCTATATGTATTTTCCCTTAAATCGTTTAATCTCTTTTTTTGTATTTTTATTTGAATTTTTATTTGCTCTTTTTGTTTAATTAAACCATTAAGATTATTTTTAAGCAACTCAATTCGGTTAACTTGAAGAGATTCCATTTTATTGATCTCATTGATTAATGTAATTTTTTTTAGAATTGCTTGTTCTTTTAAACTATCCTGCAATGTTCCTTCATTTATATACTGAGCCTTATAAATAACACCTAAAACATCTCCTTTTTTAACAAATTGCCCATCCTTAACCTTAATATCACTAATAACACCAATTTCTTTAGAATAAATCTTAGACATTCCATCTTTAGGATAAATTTGACCTTTTATTGATGTTTTTCTAGAATATTCAGTAAAAATGATAAATATAATAATAAATACTACAAGCAAGCTGGAAAGGTATGTCAATACAGTAAAAACAAATGGACTGGTCAAAACCATTTGGCCAGCCATAGGTATTGATTTTTTTTTCAAAGCTTCTTGACGAAAAAGGTCGTCTTTATACATCATTTATAATTTCTAATATATTTTGATAGCCAAGATTATAAATCAGATCTTTCATTTTTTCATGCATTTCAGTTTCAAAGAAAGAGAGTAATTTTTCAAGAGAAATATATGGATTATCATCAATTTTCTTAAGCAATTCAGTAGAGCCATGATCTAAATTTAATTTAATCCCATTACAAATTACATATCCATCATCTATAGATAAATTATTATTTGAATTTATTCTTAAATATGCTTTATCAGATAATTTAGATTTATTATTGCAAAATAAATCTAAATTCAATTTATTTGGTATTCTTTGTTCTGAGCCAATTGATTGTAAAAATTCATTATATGCTTCTTCTGAACCTAAATATTTAAAAATAAACTTTGATAAATCTTCAATTTCACTTTTAGCTTGTACCCATGATCTAGGAAGAGATTTTCTCCCTATCTCAAAATCATTTATTTTATTTGATAACCAGTATAAATAATTAAAGACATAAGGTGGAAAAATTCCAACAGATAAATGTATAGTCTCTTCACCAACAGGTAATGGATTATGCCACCAACCTCTAGGAAGATAAAGAACATCTCCAGCCTCTAATACGAAATCATCATATGGTTCAGAAGGACATGGATATATATCTTCCATATCCTTTGATTGATGTACATACAAAGGGTTTTGAAATGATGGCTCATAAATAACCCATCTTTTTTTGCCAGTTAGTTGTATTACAAAAATATCTCTGCTATCCCAATGGGGTTTAAATGAACTTTTCTCTCCATAAGCTAAATATATACTTGAAAAAGTATGACTATCTGTCAATGAAGAACAGCATTTAGCTAAATAATCAATTTTAGGTTCGTTGATAATACCATTTGCAACTAATGTTGCACCAGCATTTAAATAATCATATAACTTAGAGTAGATATATCTATATCTTGTATTCCCTAAATCTTGATAAGATTCTAGGTATTCTCTTTTATCTAGAATACCATTATACATTAACTTAAGTCCTTCAAATGATTCTAAGTCAGAACGATTGTATATATCTTCTATTTCATTCCTGTTTATAAAATTCACATCATATATGCTCTTAAATACATATGGTTTTTTTTCAAAAAAATTATCTAAAAAATATTTTTTTTCAATATTAAAATTAATTGTCATTATATTTACTATTTTTACAATAAATGTAGATACTAACATAAATTAATTATAATAATTTGAACATGAGTTGTGCATCATAATCAAAACGTACTAAATAATAAGTAATAAGTAATAAATAATAAGTAGTAAGTAAGAGTACTGAGCACATCCCAAGTTCAAAATGATATATAAAATAATATCCTTATCTAAGGAAGTATCTAAACATATATAGTTATGCGTTCATGTCAGGGGGAATGAAATTACTCATTTTATTGATATAAAAGGGAATTTAATTTCATTCAGTGAAATTTAATCACATATAAAAAGATACTAGGTTAATATTAACAATAATTACAACCTGTATCCCCGCAGTAGTGACTTCCACTTTCTGGTACTGGAGGTCTTGTAAACAAATCTCGTATAAATGATGAGCCTGCAGCCCTGCGACCAGCCTCAGCACCTGCAGCTTGCCCAACTATCCCTCCTCCTATTCTACCGGCCAGACCTCCAACAATCGCACCACCTACAGTACCAACTACTGGAACAACACTTCCAACCGCAGCACCCGCCATAACTCCAGCCTGAGAGCCAACCCATCCTCCAACCTGTTTACCAACTACCCAGGGCGCGAGCATACTTTTTTTTAGCACCTCTTGAATGAAGGCAAATGACATGATCTAATGAGATTTATTTTCCTTCTCATTGCTGACCTATGACTCTGATTGAACACTTATCCG
>NZ_MKGQ01000068.1 GCF_001908105.1 Xenorhabdus eapokensis | reverse complement strand
TAGCTTATTCCATTGGAGATCTGTTAACATAGTTCGCGGCATGATGGTGAGGTCTGGTTGTTTTTTGGCGAAAGTAATTATACCAAATCATCATGCTGTTTAATAATCCCTCACAAAACATCAACACGCCCTATTTGTTCACTATATTCTTTCACTATATTTTTTGACCATTCGTTTACTTTTTTTGTCCCCCAACGACCGGAACAACATTCACTTTTCTATCATATCTTGCCGTTTGAGTAATGTTTTTATGTCCAGTGATTTTTTGTTTTTCGGCCAGTGTACCCTCCAGATCTGAAATCCCTTTTGCTTTCAGATCATGAAATGTGAAGTTAAAGTCCAACTCTGGAAATTTTTCAATAGCGGCGGCTCTGGCTTTTTTCCAGCGGCTGTTAAACCCATCACGGGTGTACTTAGATCCTTTGCGCTGGTGGAGCACATAAATACTGCTAACGCTATTATCTAACGGTAGTGCTTTACTCATTGCAATTGCATTATCTAGCCGTTCTGTCCAGGCTTTGATTTGGGCAACACCCGTTTTCCCCTGTTTAATGAAAATGCCATCTTCCCGTACTTGCGCGTAGGTCAGTGCCAGAACGTCAGCTTGGCGGGCGCAACACAGATAGGCCAGTTCCATTGCAACCTGAATTACTGGTGGAGCAACGGAGTAGATAGCATTGTATTCATCATCGGTGATATACCGATCCCTAGGAATTTCCTTGAATTGTCGAACACCTTTACATGGATTGCTTTTGACCATCCCCCGCTCATAGCCCCACTTATATACACGGGACAAAAAATTTTTCTCGCGATTAGGCTGTGTCTTGGCTTTTAATCCGCGTTTATCCATGTACTTTCGAATATGCTCCGGTTTGATATTGTCCGGTAACATATTCCCAAATACAGGTAACAGCTTACCTGCATATTTTCGGTAATCTTTTTTGGTTTCAGTAGCCAGTGCGGAAAAATCAGGGGAACGAAAAAACGCCTTAACCAAACCGTTTAGCGTTTCGTCATTTTTCTGATTGGCGATTAATTTTTCGTATGTAGCGGTCAAGAACTTCCGGACACTATTTTAGCCTGCTCCCATTGCCTTTCGTATTCAGCAGGAGAAATGCCTCCATTAAAACTATGGGGGCGAATGTAATTATAATATTCGCCCAAATATTTCGTGATATCTCTTATCGCTTCATGCATATCCTGATTGAGGTGGTTGAATATCTCGCCTCGCTGATCTGCAAAGATGAGGCTGATTTACGCCAGAAAAAGTGTGGTGACAATCTTCCTGTGGCTGAATGCTGCTTCTCTGGTGAAGCTACGTGCTGGAATACCTTAGGCTGGCATGAGTTAAAATTGTGATTGTGTGAGATGTCACGATGCTGTATTCAATCCCGCCTTTGGGAGGCGAGATATTGATAACGGTTAACTCTATAAGTGTTAACCGTATCGCAACCAATGTGCCATAAAAGCACGATTAGCGTTTTGCATATCTCTGGGAAGTTGGTCTACATGGGATTCAAACCAAAAAGAGTTGCGATATAACACCACACACATGCTATGGTCAACATCAATGTCAAAGCCAAAGTGAAGATCAAAGTTAGGGACAACGCGAGGGACAAAGCTAGAGATAGGACGAGGGCTAGGGCCAGTGAAATAGATTAGAGATTCTGTAAAACCATTAAAAGAAAAAACTAAATGTAACAATGGATAGTGGTTGCCTGGATGCCCTGTGATAATTGCAGGGCCAGCGTAATAAAACTCATTTATGGCTCGGGTGGTCGCCAATGTCGTCCCTGACGTCTTTCCTGCTCAAGAAAATCGTTAATATGGGAGATGTATGTGCGTTGATGAGTCATAAAAATTCCTCATAATAAATGTCATGGATAATTATAAATAAATCCAATACAGGTCAGAAAAGAATAATGATTTTTGGGACCTAAATTGTTCACTTCCTGCACCAATCTGCAAGATCAAACAAAGATCTCACATCTCACTAAGCGCCAGCACTGGCGCGCTTTAAACAATCCCTTGCAGGTGCATAAAAAGCACTGCATTTAGTGGGCAGGCGTGGCGGGGTCATGACTGCGCGCGGCGGCGTTTGATGGTCATGCCGGCCTCAAATTTCATCATGCGATCATTACCGATGAAACTATATTTTATTCAGGCAAAAAAAGACCGCCCGCAGGCGGCGCTCAATCCGTCGTGTCAGTTATTCTTCATCCTCCAATGAATACCGCTCAAACCGGATCACTTCTTCCCCTATCCAGTCATTGAGTTGCTTCATCTTGCTTTGCAGCGGCATCAGCTCATTGCGCACAAAGACCTTGGCCGCCGCCTCGGAAAGCGGGATAGTCTGGATACCGTCTTTCTTACCGCCTGGTGCATACAGAAACAAATTGCGGAAGTTGCCGGGGCCTTTGCTGTTCTTTAGCGCATCCCGGATATTGTTCACATCGGAAATATTTTGTGAGGCATCGCTGATATACAGGATATACCCCGCATGGCTGCCGTTCAGATAATACTTGCGCCGGAACAGCGTCGCGGACTCATTCAGCAGGGCTGAGGGCAACGCCGCCAGATATTCGGGCAAACCGTACAACTCCTGGTTAATGTCGGGTTCAATCAGGTGAAACACCTGCCCCGTCTCGAACGCATACGGCTGGCTCTGATAGCCATAACGCACAAACCAGTAGGTGTCCAAATCTTCCCCGCGCCGGGTGAATTTGGCCGGGCAATGATGCAGGCTTAAGGGGTGGCCAAGGCGGTTTTTGCGTAACTCCAGATAAGCATTACCGAACAGCATAAAATCCAGCGCCCACGAATCGAACGCCTGCCGGCTCAGTAACCGGTGGGAAACAAAGGTGCTGGTCAGAATATTGCGTTTCACATACACCGCGCTGCTGTGGTGCGGGGCTGCCCGGAACGACCGCTACACACTGAATGAGGACGAATAACCCGTACTCTTAACAGCGATTAAATGACCGTCTGCACAGGCGGTCTTTTTTTTGCTTGAATAAAGTATAGTTTCGATGGTAATGATTACATGATGAAATTTAATTCTGGCGCGCCATCAAACGCCGCTGTGCACAGTCGTGACCCCGCCGCACCTGCGCTGGGACTTAGCGAGGTGAGAAATCCTAGTTTACTCTTGCGGATTAAGGCACGAAATAGTTTTTTATGCAGTAGAGTGTCACGACCTGTATTTACCAAGAGTACAGAATATAAAGGGGGTTTTATGTACAGTGCACAGAGAATTTCAACTTTTATTCATCAAGAAGCGATACGAGGAAGAAACTGGCTGCGATATCACGCCTCTGATTCGAACGATGTGTATTTTTCCCCAAACCCCGGATGTACTGATCCTGCCAACGCATGGCCACATTTACACCTGTCTTATACTTATCAGGATACATTATTCTATTTAGGCGGGAAGACGAGCGACTTACGCAGAATTGACTTATATCAGAATGGCAACTGGAACATACACGCAATTACACAATTTTCAGCCTCCATACAACGGGCAATAATCAGTGTTCAGACATTTTGGACTCCGCCACCAAGAACATATTGATGTATTTTCACATAGAAATAAAAGAGTAACGTGGGGAATGGGTGATTTTATGCAAGAAGAAAATTGCTGCCTTTTATTGACACACTGATACGGAATTTATTCATTCCGTTTAAGGAGATTTCTATGTCTTATTTTGAACGCATTAATAGATTTATTGAATACGAAAGAGGCCAGGGAAGGCACTGGAGAAAAAAGAGTATGACTCAGTTATATTATTCTAGATCTATGACTGGAGGTTTACTCTACGAATACCCTATTTTATGGATT
The DNA here is from genome assembly GCF_001908105.1 of Xenorhabdus eapokensis. The sequence continues at coordinate 1,255 of NZ_MKGQ01000068.1, read as the reverse complement.
ATGACTAACCAAAGTGGTTATCTACGCCGTGTTGTCTATGAAGTCAGTCATAATATGGGATTTTGCTTATATAACAATAGTATTTGGTTCGAATATAATGTAAATCACAATGCCAGCAATATGCTCCCCGCTGTTGATAGCATTCGCCAATTTTGGGGTTAAAGAATAACACTGATGATAGTATTTACTCATTATCACATTCCCGCCGTTCAAAGGCGGGATTGATCGCCTTTCGTGACATGTCACACCATCACAATTTTACCTCATACCAGCCCAGCGTAGCCTAACAGGCAGAATCGCCAGAGAAGCAACATTCCGTCACAGGCAGAGCATCATCACATTGCTGCACTGCCCGTATTTGCATTTTCTAGCGTTGACGCTGGGCAGCTTTCCATTCTGCGGGGGATTTAGTCATTTTCCTCCCTCATTCATCATTATCATTCTGGCTATTTTTAAACGAAGCTGAGGTTAAACTGAAATCAGAGAAAGAGGCGGCACTAAAACTGGCTGATTGGATGCGCTGCATGAGTGAAGCGATTGAAAATCACTGGCAGGATTAAGACGCAGCATCCAGAGGTAGACCCTCTTGTTCAGGATGCATTGCCACCCCAGAGCAAATGATTCTGGCGTGGCAGGAGTAGGCTAAGGGCGTGGTGTCGGTGAGGCTCTGAATAGTCGGCTTTGTGAGTCTGATGCGTACACGTTCACATGGAATTCAATACGGAGGATTCGCTACCCATGCTGCTTTTATTGCAGGCAACACTATATGTTCATACTCATCTAAGCTACGAACGTGTGGATAAACATTTTGCTCATATTTAACGCCACTGGTTGCTAAAACAGGTTTGAATCCAAGTAAATGTAGATATCTTTCTATGTTTGATAAATTAATATAAGGATCATACGCCAAGTCAATAAACTTCGGCGCTTTAATAGTGAGTATTCCAAATTCATTTGCACTTAAAAATCTAGATAGAATTAAATATTCTAAATATATATCAAGGATATCAGCGTCTAACTGATTAGGCTGTAAATGGGGGGGAGGTGCTTGAGCAGGGAGGATTAGCCTGCTTCTCACGAGTGGATAATAGCTGACTATAAATGGATCTCGTGGGGTTATTTTTTTTATAAACATAACGCGATGCTCGACTTTTAGGGTGAGTTGAAATGACATAGCCGCTCCTTTATAACTTTAAGTCGTCAAAAATAGAGAAATAAAGGAACAAAAGGCTATGTCACAGCAAGATTTTATCAT
>NZ_MKGQ01000067.1 GCF_001908105.1 Xenorhabdus eapokensis | reverse complement strand
AGGTTTTTCTCATTCCAGCAGGTCACTTATATAGGCACTTATCTTATTTGGGCGGACAGAATACAGGAAAAACAATTACGTTCAAAAAAGATTCCGAATGGGTTCTAAGAAGTGTGTCTCTATTTGGGGCAAATAGATAGCCTCGCTTCAAATCATCAAGATAAAGATCTGAGTATTTTTTTTGATTTAACTTTTTGCGTATTTCTTGTCGTTGTTCTTCCAACTCCTCTATTTCGTCTTTGATATTATCCATTTGAATTTCAATTTTCACTCTGGATAATTTTTGCAGCTCTGCAACAGTTTCAATAGTGGTGTCTTTTAGTTCCCGCAAACCATCTTTAGCTAGGGCACTATTATTATACAAGGCAAACAATGCAGAGCCTGCCAGCATCGCAGCTCCGAACGGTCCCCCAATCATGGCAAGCGCACCCCGCGCACCTGCCGCCGCCCCTGACAGAAGGCGGGTGGAATATGACAATTTTCGGTTAGCCTCAGCCAAAAGATTCTTCGCGGACGTTTCGGTGGCAATGGATTCTTTGATTTTACGAAAGTTAGCCGTATATTCTTTCTGATAACTAATATCAATACTGTACTGCTTATTGATCATTTTTTGGGTAGTCAACCACCGATTTTGCTGTCCGGCTTGCTCACGTATAGCTCTTGCTGATTCTATTGTTCTTTGCGCTGTTACTGCCTGCTGTTTAGCTGCGTCACGCGTGGCTTTCTCGGTGGCTTTCCATGCACTGGCATTCTCACGTAACCCCGCCGTCAGTTTGGTTGCTACAACCGGGATAAGCGTATGCAAAGCAACCGCAGCCGCCAGATTAAAATTTTCTGCCAAGGTATTGATGGCACTGGTTGCCCCCTGAACGCCGGTGCGCAAGGGGCCGTCGGCGCTCTGACCGACTTTAATCGCCAGCCCTTCAAAGGCACTGCTCAACACATCCAGATCGGAGCTCAGGTTGTTCGCCCTGGCTGATGCCTGTTCATAAGCAACCTGTGTACCGGTCAACTTTTGGATCAGGTCGTCCAGTTTTCCCCTGCCTGTCACGAGGTTAGAGGCTGCACTGACATTGGCACGGCCGAATAATTTAACCGCCTCAGCCGTGGACAGGTTTTTAGTGGTTAGATGCTCCAGCGCCGTAGACAACCCGACCACCGAGGGTTTTAATTTTTTGTCTGTTGAGCGCTCCAGTGCCAGTACGACGTTGCGAATAGCTGTACCCGCTTCCGAGCCTTTAATACCCCGTTCCGCCAGTATCTGAATGGCAGCGCTGAGTTCTTCAAAGCTAATCCCTGCCTGCGCGGCCACCGTTCCGCCGTTTTTGATTGCCTGCGCAGTTTCACCGATTTCAGAGGAACCGTATTTCGCCCCGGCTGCCAGTACGTTAATAAAGCGATCGGCCTGTTCTGCTGAGGCGCCGAACTGATTTAAAGACAGAGCTAACGCTTTAGTCGCCTCCGGTAGCTCAATCCCGGATGCCTGCGCCAGAATAACCGCCTTCTCCGTGGCTAGTGTCAATCCTTCGGCGCTTTTCAGCAACTCCGGTTTTGCCGACGCCATCAGCTTAAACGCCTGAGCAATACCCGTTGCCCCAAATTCCGTGGTGCGTCCCAGCCGCTGGGCTTCTTCATCCAGTTTCTTTAACTGTGCGCCTGTGGCTCCAGTAATGGCGGACAGATCAGACAACGCTTGTCCGTATTTACGGGTATGCGAAATGATAGTGCCCAGTGAGAACCCTGTCCCTGCCAGCAGCATTAATTGGCCGGACACAGATTGGATTTGATTTGCCAGCGAACTGTAGGTTTTCTTTACCTTTTTGGCATCCGATGCTGCTTTATCGGTAAAACGCTCCGATTCCCGTCCGGCGTGGCGGTAAGCGTCCATGATCTGGGACTTAAACGAGGTGGCATTGACCAGCAAGCCGACCGTCAATGTAGATAAATTAGCCATAACTTAACCTAATAATTTCATGACAGCATCACACTGTATCTGGATCGTGTCGCGGGGGGCAGATACGGACGCAGCGGGTGGACTGTCTGGCGGTTGGCGGTTTTTCAGTCGGTAATAGGCCTGCCACTCATTGAGCGTAGACGCAGGCAAAGACAGGATGCGATAGGGATCTATTTCGCCGAGCTGCTCCGCGAGGGCAAAGGCAAAGTGCAGCGTCGGCGAGTGGGTTAGTTTTTTTCGGCGTCCTCCAGAGTGCCGATGGAATGCCGTTTCACAGTCTGGATAGCCTCAATCATTGTGGCGTTGTCGTGAATCGACATGAGTTCATCTGTCGTGGGCAAATCGGCTATCGGGATGGGCTGACCCTTATCATCCACCAGACAATCCAGCAACATCTGGATATTCAGGCGGGAAGCCTCGCGTCCGTCACCGGCTTCACTCAGCTTTTCGGCTTGCTCTTCCAGCGTCAGCAATTCGGCGGCGGTCATGCGACGCAGATTCACGGGTACACCAAATAACTCCACCGCTTTGATGTGCGGACGCGGGGTCAATAAGGCAGCTTTCAGGTTTTTCATGGTTGGGTGACTCCGGTTTGTTTCGTGCTGGCGATACCCCAGACGAGGTTATTTTGTTTACCCTTGACGGTGATTTGGATCACTTCGCTGGCTGGCGCGTTGATGTCGTTCATTTCCCAGCCGGACAGCGCCAATATCATCATTGCCGTGCGTTTATTCGGCAGGGCAATGTAAAACTGGACGGTTTCGCGTTGCTCTGCCGCATTCAGGAATACCGTAAAATCGGCGTTTTCAGGGTCATCAATAAAGCCTAATGACTTTTCGGGACCTTCCGGCATATCGGAAATAAACTGTTTGTTGGTATCCATCAGGGTAGTGCAGTCAATAAAACTGCCCGTTAACCCCGTGGCACCCAGCGCCTTACAGTTAATCAATGGGCGCATTTTTTCCACGGTATCGCCGGGTTTGCCAAATTTCACGACCGTACCGGCAGGCAATACGGCATATTCGGGTGATGTTGCCATCGTGTGTTCTCCTATTAACTATAAATGGACAGGGCGTCGCGGATCTCCTGCGCCAGCACCTTAACTACGGCGGTTTTGTTGTAATCCAGCGCTGGACGGATAAACGGCTTTGGCACCTGTTTAAGGGTACCCATTTCCTGCGTTAACGCTTTCATCCGGTGGGGTTGAGTGGAGCCAACAGTGATCATCACCCCACCCTTGTATTTCCATGATTTCGTGGAACGGATTTTGATATTGTCCCGCAGATGGGGACCATCACTTTTCTTGTCGTATCCGGCGTGGGTTTCCATATCTTCTTTGACGATTTCCATCGCGGCTTTCCCTGCCTTGCGCAAGATTTGCGTCTGGAGTTCAATATTCAATGCCTGCAACTGACGCCCCAGTTCTTCAAGGCCAGATATTTTGGCGCTAATCATCGGGCACCTCCGCAAAGGTGATGATAAAATCACGGGTGACGCGGTAGCGCTTACGGTTGCTGGTTTCCTCGATCATGTCCTGCATCAATGCCCCGCGTGAAATGGTTTGCACTGGCGTACGTCCGATAGCGCCATGCTGTATCACCTCCCACGCCGAGCGTAGTCGGGCTTCCAGTTGCAGAGCCTTAGTATAATTCAAGGTAATAATGCCGATTTGAAAGCGCCCTTCAATCAATCGCGCAGGGGCAAGTCCAGCGTTGAACTTCGGGTCACTGATACGCTGGTAGGTCACCCCTTCCAGCACCGAGGACGGTAATATCAGCGGATAAACCGGCAACTGTGTAATGCGCTCCAAATCGGCGTGAATATCAAGCTCGATCATGACGCACCTCGGCTTCGGTGCTGATAATCGAGCGGTCAGGCCGGTTATTGTCCACGGCGCGCACAGTAAACCGCCGCCCCTGATGTTCAATCAGCCAGTTGATATCAATATCCTTGCGCGACCTGATAGTAAATTGCTGAACTTCAATCACTTGTTGCTGGTCGGCCGTACGGATTTTACGGTTAGACATCGCTTCCGCTTTCGCCCAGACCGTGGTGACGTATTCCGGCGTGACGGTTTCAGCGCCGAGTACGTCACGGGTAATGACGGGGCGAAACAGCTTGATACGCTTATTCATTTCATTTGCCAGCATCCTGTCCTCCTAGACGGGTTTTATCCGGTAATCGTCTAGCAAGTCCCGGAAGCCCGGTGGCAACCGTTTCGGATCGCGGGTTTCATACCAAAACCCCACCGCCAGCATTAAAGCCAGCTTAATCAAGGGGGTGAATAGCATCCCATCAGGATCGGTATCAGGCACCGCGTCTTCGTAGACATTGCGATTCAGGTAATTGATAGCCTTTTCTCTGGCAGACTCAAGATAAGATTGCAACAAGGCATCTTCTTCATCAGAGTCAATCCGGCACTGCAACCGCAGCTCTTCAATCGTGGGTAATGCCATAGTTCCCCCTATAACAGGGCGGCACGAAGCCGCCCGAAGATGAGACTTACTTCCCACCCGCGGCTTTCAGCAGCTTCACTGCGTGGCTATCCACCAACAGGGAACCCACGCGCTTAGTGGTGTAGAAGTGGATAAACGGCTTATGGGTGTACGGGTCACGCAGCATGCGCACACCGAAGCGATCCAGAATGGTGTAGCAACGCTTGAAGTTACCAAACGCCACCGGCACCGCCTCTGCGCCCAAGTCCGCAAACTGCTCATTCTCCGCAATGCCGTAGCCCAGCAAAGCGGAAGGTTGTCCTAACTGCAAGCCCGGCTGCCACAGGTAGTTGCCCTGGCTGTCTTTCAGGGTACGCACCTGAAACAACACCTTGTTGTTCATCATAAATTTCGCCCCGGTGCGGTACGGTTTGCGCAGGGTGTAGATGAGCTGCATGATTTCATCCGCCGTGACTTCGGTCGGTTTTTTCAGCAGCAGATGCTGCAACGTGCCCCATTTGCGATCTTTGTCGGCCTGCGCATCACTGCCGTAGGCCAGCAAACCTTTTGGCTTGTTTTTGCCGTCGCCATGCGTGAAGGCGCTTTCTTCCTGTTCGGCAAACTCCTGTGTCAGCTCGGCAGTGATAAAGGCTTCCACATTAAAGAAGGCATCATCCAGCATGGTTTGGGTGGCGGCGGGGTTGCCGTAGATTTCGCCCCACGTCGGCTCGATTGGCGTCAATTTGGCGGTCTGGGTTTCCGGGCGCTCGTCGGTTTCCCCCACCCAGCCGCTATTGGTGCCTCCCTGGTTGACCAGTTGCTTAAAGTTGGGGGTGCCTACGGCGATCACGTTACATTCTGCCCGCATCACCACCTCATCTTTCAGGGCGTTGATGATATTGCGATCCAGCTCTTCCGGCACAGCATAGCCCCCATCGGGATCAACCGTGGTCTGCATTGCCTTTTGTTCCAGTTCGGCCAGCCCGTCTTCCCTGCCCTTGCGGATAAACTGACCAAAGGCGGCTTTGTGATCAGTGACGGCTTTGCTGTTGGTGCCGCCTGCCGGGCGTTTCAGTCCGGCCAGCTCTTCTTCCAGCCCGGCTTTCAGGGTATCCAGCTCGGACAGCTTGCCATTCAGGGTCTCCACCTGTCCGGCCAGTTTGCCTTTTTCAGCCTCGATCGCCTCAAAGCGTTTATCATTCTTCTCTTTGAACTCGTCAAAGCGCCCCTTGATTTCCTGCGCGACCTGT
>NZ_MKGQ01000066.1 GCF_001908105.1 Xenorhabdus eapokensis | reverse complement strand
TGAAGCCCGTTCCCATTTATAGCTTTCTTTGTCTTTGTAAGCTCTGCTCGCATGATATTGATTTTGCCCGTAAGCTTGAAGGTCTCTCGTCCAACGAGCTTGTTCAATGAGCCCAATCACCTGCTGCTTATCAGGAGCAAAGAGCAAAACGGAATGTGCATGCATACCTCTGGAACGTTTATTGGATGTGGTGTGCCCCATCTCATCTCGAACCGTAGGGTGGGTAAATTCCAGCGAGGTCGTATCTTCAAGAGCGAGGAGGCAATCATAGTGCTTAACCTGCTCAGCGGTGGCGACAAAGCCAGCTTCTGCGATAGCGTGAGGATTAATAGCTTGATTACGAGTGAAACGATAAGCGGCTTCGATATCCGCAGGTGATTTTAAAGACTGCACGAGAGACTGTCCTAAATGATTTGCAAGAGAAGAAGCCAGCTTGACCAGGCGCTTAGTGCGGCGACTATCCCCTAAATCGGCATATTGAAAAGTGTCTTTTGCCCATTGCTCAGTATTTGTAGAAAACATCATACGTGACCTCGACGTGGTATTTCTTGTTGAGATCAGCCAGGCAGAAAAAGGTTCAAAAATATCCCTCGATTCAATCGAGGGATTTGTGTAGAAGAGACAGGACAATAGGGGGGAAATCGGTTTTGGTGTAGATCTGCTCCGCATCAATAAACGTGCCATAAATAGCATTCGTGGCGTCCTTTAGACCCACTTCCGGTGTCAGCGTAACAGTATCAATAATCTGGGATTCATGGATATCCAGAATCGCAGGTCCATTGTATGCCCCCACTAAGATTCCGTGCTTGCCTGCCATATATGTTGGATCTGCGGACAGGCACCGATGCATGGCATCTAAAATAGCCGATGGGCTTTCTTCCAGTTCATACGCCCCGTTGAGGGCATAGCGTGGTTCGCGTCCACCCTCCGGTGTATCTACGCCCTCGCTACAGATATCCGCTGCCCGCTTGAACGCCTCCCAATCGATATCAGAATCAGGCACCTGTAAATAACTACGGTAGTAATCCAGAATGACCAAAGCCCCGTTATTACTCCACCGTGTCTCGCCTGTTCGGGGATCATACAGTTTCTTTCCCCAGACCTCGCACTTGATATTAGGCAGGCCATACGGGAACTTCTCCGCATCAAACTTAAGGGTGACGCGCAACCACGTCATGTTGCGACCTATCATGTCTGGTTTCCATGATGGGCAATTTTTCAGCATAAAGGGATCGGCCTTTGTCCTGCCGCTATGCAGCTCCCACTCAGCATAGCCACCAAACGACTCTATCGGGTCGTCCCCCAGCCAGATACGACCTATCTTTTCAATCGGATGACCCGCCAGAGCCAGAGTCAACGTTATCCGCTCGTTCTCATCCTGCTCACCCGGTTCTTCCTCGGCAAAGAACAGTAATCCAGAGACCACTGTATGACCTATAACCACCGTCTCTGAGGCCGCGGAAGAGCGTAACATCTGTTTTCGCTCGCTCTGGTCTCGCCCCATTGTGGGTAATTTGGGCTTGTACATCTGGCTGGCGGCAAATTGGACTGCCATCCCGGCTGCAATTAACGCCGCCCCAAATGGTCCCGTGACAACTGCACCCACTATCATTAGCCCGGCAGAGACCACACTCGCAACCGTTTTTCCCATTACTCCACCCTCCATGCCGACAGCGGACTGATATCAACCGGACGCACGCCAACACGGGTGACCGCCCAAATCTGCCCCGCCCACAATACCCCCAGCGTTTTGCCCTCTTCTGCCTCAAACATCACAATATCCCCGCGCCCTGCCGTGGTGACCGGAATACGATCAAATAACCGATCTAACGCCTGCTCTAGTGAACCAAACTCTGATTTCAGCACTTCGGCTGCACCTGCCTGTGTGTTATAACGCCCGCGTACCGTTTCGCACGGGTCAAAATCACACACTGCTTGAACACAGTCAGCGGCAAACAAACAGCAGTCATGCTCACCCCATAAAAAAGGGCGACTCATGGCCGCCCTGATAGTATTAGGTAATCGCAATGTCCATTGTTGGTGTCTCATGGGGTTCTCCGTGGGAAATAAAAAAACCCAGCATTGAGGCTGGGCTTAAAATTGACTTGAAAATTATATGGCATGTAAACTACATATCTAAACGTTCCAAATAATATGCGTCTTTATTTTGGTCATAACGCACAATTGCTTCAAATGGTGTCCTTATCATAGCACCAAAGCTATTTTGAGCATCAACATAGCCAATAAAGTTAAACTTACATTTCTCTGGTTGAGTGGATTTAACATCGTAGTAGCTGGCAAACTTAGCAGTTGATGGTGCCTTTAAATGAGATGATATAAATTTTTTAGCATAAGAATATGCAGTTTTGTCATCTGAGCAATAATCTACCTCAGGTGCTGGTGATCGATTAGAACAAGAAACAAAAACGAACACAACAACAATAAAAACGAATATAACAATAATAAAACCAATACCAGCCATAAGCCATTCACCTAATGTTCCAGAATCGCTTTGCTTAGTATTAAATACTCTGGGATTTGGTTCTTTTTTTTTCTGTTTCGTTATTTTTTGTGTTAACGGATTAATTATTTTATATTGAGAGGTCTCACCACTACACTCCCATGCAACTATTTCCATCTCTTCCATTTGCTGTAATAGCAAAGCTGCTCTATTATAACCTATACTAAAATACTCTTTTATCTCATTAGTCGATGTGTATTCTTTGGTCATTACAAAATCAACCACATCATCAAACAACGGATCAAGTTCCTCATTGGTTGAATTCACCAGCCTTGCCCTCAAAACGTTTGAAATATCAACACATACTACCTCTTAGTATTTTTGATATCCAGATGTTACAGGTAAATATTAAAGTTTATTTATAAATAAATGCAGGTGCATCTTTTTTACTTCCCCAATAAATGGCGCGTTCTGCCATCTGCGCAACATACCGAAATATCCGATCTCCCTGTCGTCTGGTTGACCATGATTCATCGGTAAATCGGTCAGGTAAGCCCATCGACCAGCGTTCAAAACGATTGGAAATAGTGACACTGACCGCATTTTCATTTCCGGCCACCACATTGATAGTTGAGATTTGCCCTGCGAATAATATTTCCGCCAAGAGAGGGTGACCGTCATCACCAATAGTGACCATCATGACGCTGGCATCCCTGCCACGTCCACGCTCATTTAACACCGTTCCGACCAAGCCACGATCAAATCCCGTCAATTTTAAGACCAGTTGCGTTGGGCTGGTTGTCATACTTTCCGATACGGCTTCAATCTCCCCCAAACTGCCTACGCCTAGATAATTTTCTCCGGCAATAACCAGATTCCCAACGCCGGTATGGGCGCAAACCACACCGGAGACGAGATCCAGACGGGTAGCCAGCACGATATGTGCGCCCTCATTAATAGCGCGTACCATGTCATCAGAAAACGGATGATAAAACATCAGAATAATGCCTCCTCAAAAGATAAGGTGGTGCTGGTGAGAATGCCCGGTTTACGTTGAAAATTGCCCTGATCATTGCCTGTCTGTTTAAAAATCCCAAAGGGTCGCTCTGTTTCGATTTTGTCATGCTGTCTTGGTGAATAACGTAACATGGGCGAAATGGGAATAACGGCCGTTCCCGTACTGTCGCTGTCTACATTCTCCGTCACCATTTTCAACTCATTCCCTACAGTCAGGTAATCACCGCGTTGGATAACTCGTGTATTTTTACGCCAGCCTGCCGTTTTCAGATAATACCCAAGTTGATTAGGTTCACTGACGAGAGGGTGAGGATTACCCATACCCACAAGCCCTGGTCTCGCCCAATCGAACAGGCGTACCCTGCCTGACTCCCCGTCCAGTTGAGCCACCAGCACCTCTAAAATGCGTGACTGATCATCGGTCAAATTGTTAAACGTCAATGTGCAACGCCAACGGCTGCCGGGGAACCGTGCTGTTTGGGTGCTGCCATTGAAAACTGATGTGAACGTTTTGCTGTTACTGAGTAATTGCCAATTGAGCGTGCTGGGTACAATTTCTTCCGGCCAGTCTAAAATCCTAATTGCCATCTATACCCCCAATGTTTTTCTCACCTGCCCATTTGATTGAAAATCCCGAATTAGATCGGCCTTAGCCCTCGCCGCCCCTTGCTCTGCCCCGCGTCTGGCGGCTTCCTCCATTGCAGCCAGCAACACCTGATCGCCATTGCCGGAGACCTGAATAGTTTGATGGATATGGATATCACCCGATGAGGCAGGCGACGTAACCGCCCGAACACCGAGTGAACCATCGGCGCTACGCTCAAGCGGCATGATGGCTTCGGGACCTGCCTCCCCCATTAACCCACCGCCCTTGGCAAATTTAAAGAGTGTTGGGCTGCTCACAATCTGCCCGCTATACTGACTCAGATCGGCCGATTGATAGATACCACCTTTGGCGTTCGGGATGAAATCACGCCAACTGGTAGATATTCCCATTGCACCTATATTGGAAGACATACCTCTACCCGCTAAAGAATTGGTGCCCATATTTGCTATTTCACCGAATCCGCCGAAGAATCCAGATATCGCTTTGGTAACCATAGATTGCATGGCGATACGAACCAGATCTTGAATAATGGATTGTGCCAATGACGCAGACAGCTCTTTCATGGATTCCGAGAATGATTTAGTCCCCATTAACATTCCGGTCAGGGCATTCCCCGTCCGCTGCTCCACCGCATCCAGTAAATTTATCTGCATTTTCTGAAAATTGCCTTGGGCGCCATACAATTCTTTCGCTGCCGCCAATTGCGCATCTTTCGATCGCGTACCAGCCGCTGTGACTAATTGCTCATAGCGCTCTTTATTGATGCGGTTATTCTGATAATAAGCCTCATACAACGAAGTCTGCTCTGTTAACTGGTTTTTCAGTTGAACCAATGGATCTACCTCTCCCGCCACATTAAGGTGCGGTGCGGCAATCTGTTTGGCCTGTTCTGCCAGCTTATCTTTGACGGACGTTTGATACAGTGTTCGACTGGCGGATAAATATTCCTGCTCGGTCAGTAAGCGCTGAGAATACAGCGCCTTGAGTTCCTGACTGACTTCCATCTCCTGTCGGATCAGGGCTTTTGCAGGAGCATAGCGTTCTGCCAATTCAAGGCGCTGCTTCTGATGGTTTTCAGCATTAAGGGCTTTCAGGCGCTGAATTTCATTCTGGGAAACTAATCCTGACTTGCCGACTTCATTCAATTTTTTTTCAGTTTCCCGCTCACTGAGTATGATACGTCCTAAACTCGTCGAATGCGCCCTTTCAATGTCAAAGCGCAACTGGTGATACTGGTTCAGGATTTGCGCACTTTTCCCCTTTTTATTATTATCGTCGCTCCCTTCTCCTGTCCACGGATTGATGTTATTCACTCCTGAAAGTGCAGGCTCTGGTTCTGAGGATTTTACATCGAACTTACCAGTAGAAAGTGTCTCTTGATGTCGTTTAAATTTTTGCTTACGCACATCGACTTCTTTATCAAGATCTTCCAATTGACTCAGAAATCCACGCTTTTCTTTAACAGCCTATTCAGTATTTTTTCTGCGCAGCAACACGACGAGAAATGCCAGATTGACGAACTGAAGGCTGGTATTCAAATATCTCTCACAGTTCTTCC
>NZ_MKGQ01000065.1:3266-6219 GCF_001908105.1 Xenorhabdus eapokensis | reverse complement strand
CCGCAGCATAATCAGGGTATTGAAGTTACCAATCACCTGTGCGGTTTTAGCCGGGCTGCCGATACGGGCTTCGATATCGGAGGAAGTCTGGGTATAGGCGGTGACCTGCATGCCCGCACCGCCGCCTTTATTGATAAGCGGAATAAATTCATCGCCCATCAGCTCATTAAATTCATCACAATGCAGGTTAATCGCCAGTTTGCCGTCATGGCGAACCGGCAATCCGGCATTCATACCATATTTGTAGATTTGCCCCGCGACACTGACCAAATCGGCAAACATACTGTTGCCCACCGCCGAAGCCACATCACTGTCAGACAGTGCATCCAACCCGATATAGACAATCCCGTTCTTACGGATCACCTGTTCCCAGTCGAAGATGGGGCGCAGATCCGTCATATTGAGATAATCCGGTGATAACAGTTCAGCGATTTTGCCCGTGGTCAGTTTTTCCAATAGCGGCAATAAAGAAGCGACAATTTTATCAAAATAGGTACGATCATAACGCACGGCAGAGCGTAACCCGTCCAGAATCGGATCGTAGAGCTGCTTACCCGCTTCTGAACTCAGCGTGACTTCCATCGCCCAAAGTCTGAGCGCATCCGGCTGCCCCTGCATATTGCGCGGGATATCTTTTTCTTTCAGCTTGCCGAAGGTTTGATTGATTTGTTCCAGCAGGGCGGATTGCCTGTCTGCCATCACTTTGGTCGCATAGAGTTGATACAGCTCACTGATATTATTGACGTAACGTGTGATCAAGGTGTAATCTGGCCGGTGTCCCAGCGCGACTAAAGCCCGGGCGACAATATTGACAAAGCGCCAGGCAAATTCACGGAAAGCGGCGCTGTTCCCTTCCCCACTGAGCTGCCCCGCCAGACGGGAGGCGACTTCCGATACCCGGCCAAACCGTCCGACCGCGTTATAACGCGCCGAAATTTCCGGCCAGCCCAGATGAAAGAGGGAAAGTGCATTGCCACGACCCGCCCGGTGCGCTTCTGCCCAAATCCGCCTTAACAGGTCAGCATCGCCTTTCGGATCAAAGACAATCACCACCTCGCCGCGCCGGATATCCTGGGTTATCAGCAATTCGGCCAGCCGGGTTTTTCCCACACGGGTGGTACCCATCACTAAGGTATGACCGACCCGCTCACGCAGATCCATAAACACGTCGGCTTCCTGTGGCTCAATACCGTGGATCATGGGATTACCGCCAACCGGTGGCAAAGGCCGCACCGGATTAAAAGGCGAATCGTTGCGTAACAGGGCTGACAATTTCGGCCAACGATATTCCGTTCGGTGCGCCAGCAAACGGGCAAGCTGATAAACCTGAGAGGGTTGCACAAAGCGTTCGACTTCCGGCCGCCGCGTATCCTGCAAACGCTGGGTATGCTTCTGCTGCCAGCGAAATCCCCTGCCCAGAAACAAGCGCTGATGGCTGACGGGGATCTGTTTTGTGCCCATCTGATAACGCGGCAAGCGACGCAGGTTTCGGCGATAGCGGAGTACCTGAATACCCTGCCATGTGCGTATCATCGCCAATACCGCAAAACCGCCGGCCATGACATAACTGACTGAGGGGGCCAGTGCAATTGCCCAGGGTGCCCGGATACAAACAAACGCGGCAACGGCGGAGACCACCGCGGTATTCAGCTCGACGGCAGGGCGTAACAGGGCTTCGACAACGTAACGGCGGCTCATGATGATAACTACTGAGAAAGTGCCGTTTCGGTGATTAACACCGGATAATGTCGCAGTTGCAAACGGTGAGCCAATTCCGAACCGGAAGCCGGCGATAACAAGACATCCGGTGCTAATGCCCGCAGTGACTGTAAACCGGCTATCTCACTGACATTGACGACCAGCCCCACGGCGTGTAATTGCTTGAATCGGGCGGCATTCTGGCTTAACCACTGACGTGAATTGGGATCATCACCAATCAGAAATAACGCCCCAATGCCCGGCAATTGCAGTGATCGGCTTATCACTTGCCCCGGTGTCAGTTCCGGTGTTTTAACGGGCAACATCGCGACTTCGCCAACCATTTCTGGTAAGGAATACGGGGGTCGTGCAGGAATATCCCCCGGTTGAGCATAAATACTTTCATAAAAAGGCGAGGCATCCTGGCCGCCTAAATCGGCAATGACATTCAGTTCAGTCTGGCAGGCAGTGATCCATAACAGGCTGATAATAGGTAACCCCCTCAGCCGTTTCATTATAATGATGTGATGTGCCATCCCTGCTCTCCTTGCCTCAATAGTACCGGCATCAGCCCCTTGCCAAACCGGAACCAGTACCCCGCATCATGATTCAGTGTGATTTGCCGGTTACGTACCCGTTCAACGGGGATATGATGGTTTTTGGCCCACAGCCGTAAGGTGTCATCATTACGTTGGCTGTCTACCAAATAAATATCGACGGGCTGGTTAGCCGCCAGGACTTCGCTCAAACGGGTTTCACATTGTGGGCAATCTTTGGCTCTGACAAACAGTGCCAGCCGGCCATTTACTTCATGCGATTTTTCCATATTGACCGGCAACACATCCGGAAACAGCCGCTGCCAGGCCGCATCCACTTCCCGCTGGAAGCGCAATTCTTTCTCGGTACGGGCAAATTCTGATTTAACCCACTGTTCAGCATAACGACGGCGTTCGGCATCACTGTCGGCTTCAATGCCTAATGTGGTCAGCGGATCAAGCCCCGGTGACTGGATACCCCGTGGCCCCTTCATCAGGTGCTGATAGCGCTGGTATTCATCGGCACTTAATTTCCATTGTTCAGCCTGGCTTTTCAGGGATTGCGGCTGGCTTTCTGTCGATTGTGTCTGCTGCGAAGCTAACGGTGCCGGTGTAGCTGCCCACACTGAACTGCTCAGCAACCAGACCAATAAACCGAAACGATGCAATTTCATCAATGCCCTCCCTGCTGCGTTTGTTTAACCGAAGCCGGTAGCCGA
>NZ_MKGQ01000065.1:0-3166 GCF_001908105.1 Xenorhabdus eapokensis | reverse complement strand
CGAGTGTCGTACCACGCTTGCGTAATGCACAAATAATTTCGGCTGGGTGCCAGTCTTGTTGAGTGTGAGTCATACCTGCTTCCCCTTCTGTTGATTATTGGTGGTAGTTCAGACAGGGTTTCCAATACCGGAGGTCAATCGATCCGGCGAGACGTGAGTCTCCCCTGCCTGAACCGCCATTGAAAGGGCGATAACAGGCACACTGGTAGAAACTTCCTACCAGTGGAGTGTTTTTATGAGGCCTGAGATTCCTCACTATCGGATTTTGCCGATAGCGTTTTTACTTTAACCGATTGTGTTATCGAATTCAATAATCGAACATGTAAGTTTAACAAGTAAATAAAATTATAGGATGATGTCTTCAGTTCAGATTTAAAGAATAAAAAAACCTGCCTATTTGCGCATCCTCTAAACAAGAGACTCAGCGTGGCAGGTGTACTTGAGTAAGATTATATCCATCAAGCCACCATCAGAAAAGTGTATAATAAGGCAAAATTGAGTCACATGATGCTGAAAAGGCAAGATTATGAAACCAATAACTGATAATGACCACTTAAGCAGAATTAAGATAACAGGCTACAAATCTATCGCAAAATGTGATTTACAAATGGGACGCCTGAATATCCTTATTGGGGCCAATGGTGCCGGAAAATCCAATTTCATCAGTTTCTTTCGTTTGTCCTCCGTCCTGCTCGATCAGCGCTTACAATCTCTTGTTGGTAAAATGGGGGGACCCGATACCCTCTTACACTTTGGTCGCAAAAAAACCGAGTTTATGGGGGCCGAACTTTCTTTTGGCCACAATGGTTATAAATTTGAACTGGAACCGACTAATGATAACCGCATGATGTTTCGCCATGAATCACTCTTTTGTGACAGTAAAAGAGAATATGATATTGGTGCCGGACATTTTGAATCTCAGGTTAATCATACGAACCTTGAAAATGACACCTTACCGACTCCGCTTCGTTGGCGGGTATATCATTTTCATGATACGAGTGACAGTGCCAAAGTTAAACAAACTTACCGCATTAATGATAATGATTACCTACGGGAAGATGGGGCCAATTTAGCGGCATTTCTGTATCGTCTGCAAAAAAATCATCAACAACATTACACCCGCATTATCAAAGCCATTCAGATGGTCGCGCCATTTTTTGGTGATTTTTATTTACGATCCACACCGGATAATGCCGACTACATTCAACTCGAATGGACAGAAAAAGATCAGGATATTCCTTTTAAAGCCAGTGAACTTTCTGATGGTACTTTGCGCTTTATTTTACTCACGACTGTGCTACTGCAACCCGAAGATTACATGCCCGATTCTATTATTATTGATGAACCTGAACTCGGACTCCATCCCTATGCCATCAATGTATTGGCGGGTTTGATTAAAAATGCCAGCAATAAACATCAACTGATTATTTCCACTCAGTCGGTCGAGCTGGTCAACCAGTTTGATGCTGATGACCTGATTGTGGTCGACAAACAACAAGGCGCCTCCACCTTTAAGCGCCTGGATAATGAAGCCCTGTCAGAATGGCTTGAAGACTATAGCCTGGGTGAATTATGGAAGAAAAACTTACTTGGCGGGAGGCCACAGCGATGATCCGTATCAACGTTTTTGTCGAAGGGCAGACGGAAGAAACTTTCGTGCGGGATGTGCTGGCACCTTATTTTTTTGCACAACATATCTATCTGACACCCATATTAGCCCAGACGAGTTCCAGCCAGAAAGGGGGGATCACGAGTTACGGCAAAGTAAAACACCAAATTATCCGCTTATGCCGACAAGATCCCGGTGCATTCGTCACCACACTTATCGACTACTATGGTCTGCCAACTGATTTCCCTGATTATAACGCACAACGGGATAATGCGGCCAACGTACGGGTCGTGAAGCTGGAGCAGGCTTTCGCTAATGATATCGGACAGGCTAATTTTATTCCCAATCTGTTATTGCATGAATTTGAAGCGTTACTATTTTGCCAACCCGAAAAATTTGCAGACTGGCTTGATGACCATGCACCAATTGCCGCACTACAGGCCATCAAAGATGAATTTGATACACCTGAAGATATCAATAACAGCCCGCAAACGGCACCGTCTAAACGTATTCTGGCAATCATTCCCAATTATCATAAAACCTTACATGGTCCACTGATCGTCGGTGATATTGGTTTAGATATCATTCGCGCCCAATGCCCACATTTCAATCGGTGGCTAAATCAGCTGACCATACTGGTCACTCGTATTAAATAAGCCACATCATTTTACCCATAAATTAAGGTTGAGGATAAGCCCTGTGATAACAGGGCAATAAGTTTAACCACTCAGAACGGGATCTCATCTCCCCAGTCTACTTCTTCCTCTTCCGGTAACACAGCAGGTTGTACTGCCGGAGTCACCTTTCTTTCCTTATTGGCGGATTTAGAAGACGGTGGCTTCGGTGCTGGCTTATGCCCCACCTGTTGAGCAGCTGCCTGTTTTGCCTCGCCACGGCTGCCCAGCATCTGCATTGTGCCATTCACATTCACCACCACTTCGGTTGAATAGCGATCCTGCCCCTGTTGATCCTGCCATTTGCGCGTTTGCAGCTGGCCTTCAATGTAAACCTGAGTGCCTTTTTGCAGGTACTCCGCCGCAATTTCGGCTAGTTTGCCGAAGATCACCACCCGGTGCCATTCGGTTTTCTCCCGCATCTCGCCGGTTTGTTTATCCCGCCAGCTTTCTGATGTTGCCAGTGACAGCGTTGCCACGGTACCACCGGTTGGCAGGTAACGGATCTCCGGATCTTGCCCCAGATAACCCAATAAAATGACTTTGTTTACTCCACGTGAAGACATATCGATTTCCTTTCTGTTACGCTGACTGACGCTGTATCCAGCGCCCCTGTTTCAGGGCAAATTCCGCCTGCTCACGGCTGGCAAAATATTCCATAGACTCACGGGAGCAGGGCACGCCGCCCTCTATCGTGCCGATATAAAAGCCTGCACGGGTTTGTAAAACCGTTAACGGTAATTGCTTATAACAATATTGCAGTGCCAGAACGCCAATGGGGGGGATAGTCATCTCTGTACCCTATTGTATTTGTTAGCAAAGAGACTGCCCTGAAACATCAGGGCAAGTCAGTGGAGTAGAATGAGTATCAGAATGAATTTTC
>NZ_MKGQ01000064.1 GCF_001908105.1 Xenorhabdus eapokensis | reverse complement strand
CGGCTACCGTCCCTGTAATAGCCTGTTCTTATACAAGGTAGTGATATACCGATGTAGTGAGAAGGAAGCAGGGTGCGGATGACATCATGGCGCGGATAAATGAGTCCATAATGACGCCGGATATATGGTCGCAAACCGTATCAATTTAGTGCTTGCACAACTGGGGCGTCCATATATGGTATAAAGATCTCGGACACCTCAAAAGCTTGCTAATGTTATTAACATGACAATGAAATTGAAACCGACCAAACGCCACTATTCCGTTGAATTTAAGCTGGAAGCGGTTCAGCAGGTTGTTCTCCATCATCAACGGGTTATTGACATCGCCCATTCACTGGCCGTTGATGCCAGTACCTTGAGAAAATGGATCCGCCAGTATAAGGCCGAAATACAGGGGGTAACGCCTGCCGGTAAAGCCTTAACGCCCGAACAACGCCAGATACAGGCGTTGGAAAAACAGGTCAGGCGTCTGGAAATGGAAAAAGACATTCTAAAGCAGGCGGCCGTGTTGATGAGCGAGATACGCCGTGGTGCTATTCGTTGATCACACGGCTGAGTGCCCAATGGCCGGTCACGGAACTCTGTCAGGCATTTAAGGTGTCACGCAGCGCCTATTACGATTGGCGAAAACGTCCTGTCGATACAGAACGTCTGCGGCTGCGCATCCGGACCCGTGAATTGTATAACCAAAGTCGGGGGGCCATCGGCAGCCGCTCCCTGAGCCACTTGCTGACCAATGAGGGCACACCGGTTGGGCGCTGGCTGGCTCGTCGGCTAATGCAAGAATGCGGCCTGCAAAGTCGTCAGCCGGGGGCCCACCGTTATCGTCCACCGGGGAAAGAACACGTGGCGTCGCCGGATTTTTTGCAGCAGCATTTTGCCCCGGCTAGCCCAAATACCCGATGGTGCGGGGACATCACGTACATTCGTACGCAGGAAGGTTGGCGTTACCTCGCGGTGGTGATGGATTTATTTTCCCGCCGCGTGGTGGGCATGGCCATCTCTTCCTCCCCGGATGCAGAGTTGGTCTGTCGGGCACTGAGTCATGCCCTGGAAACGCGCCATATAGAAGGGCGGCTGATTTTTCATTCAGATCAAGGCAGTCAATACAGTAGCAAAAAGTTCCGCCGCTTACTTTGGCGAAACCAGATTATCCAAAGCATGAGCCGCCGGGGCTGCTGCTATGATAATTCGCCGATGGAACGGGTATTCCGGAGTCTGAAAAGCGAATGGATGCCAGCGGCAGGCTATCAGGATATGCATGAAGCGATAAGAGATATCACGAAATATTTGGGCGGATATTATAATTACATTCGCCCCCATAGTTTTAATGGAGGCATTTCTCCCGTTGAATACGAAAAGCAATGGGAGCAGGCTAAAATGGTGTCCGGAAGTTCTTGACCGCTACAGTTATCATAAGATGCCCTTTAAAGCCGTAGTAAATTTCGTTTTTGGCGGCGCAGTACCCATAATCGGCTTGTCCTTTAAAGTTGGCACTGCCTTTTGCTCTTTTGAATCCACAGACGGACAGCGGAAATCCGTCGATAATATGTACCGGCTTGTCGAACGCGCCCAATAATCTCGCCAGCTTTTCTTGCAGTTTTTGTTTGACAACCCAAAGATTAGAGGCTTATTTGGCAAAGTTAGCGCGTGAACCTAACCCCAGAAACCATGCGCGCCAGTGGGCACAAAAATACGTCCAAATGCCTTTATCTGTTGAAAATCCTAAGAATTCACCAATCACTTCCATCGCGATGACTTCCGCATCATTCAACTTAGGTGGGATCCCCCGGCTTCTCAATCGTGTGCCTTGCTGTAACGCTGTTAAATTATCCTCTACCCAACAAAACACCCAAATGATAAAATCTTGCTGTGACATAGCCTTTTGTTCCTTTATTTCTCTATTTTTGTCGACTTAAAGTTATAAAGGAGCGGCTATGTCATTTCAACTCACCTCGAAAGTCGAGCATCGCGTGAGATTATATTTATACCAATTTATTTGCGCTGGTTATGGCCGATGCTAACCCTTGAACGAAAGGTTGACGCATAATGGTTATATGATCACCAGATAAAGTTTTGCAGATAACTTCCCCAGTCACCAGCGTTTTCCAGCCATCAATAGTGCTCTCAGCAGCGGTATCCTGTTCGGCATACTCTTGGTTATCGTTTGCCAGAAACAGGTTGAGTGTTCCTGAATAGCGTTCTTGCGGTTGATAAGTTGCCAAAGAGTGAGCCTTGAAAACACTTAAATAGGTGGCGATTTCTTTAAGTTCAAGTTGCGGCGGTAAGAGTTCCTCTGCAATGAGACGAAGTCGCAAGTTATCGAGTTGCTCTTCTTCTGTCATGGATTGAAATTCTTCTTCGGTAAAGTTTTCCTCTGCTCCCGCCAATGCAGCCAGCACATTGCCAAACTCGGCCAGCCAGCGGCTATTAGACCATTCTGATTCGATCCTTTGGGTTAAGCTCTCTAGAGGGGATTCACAATCAACTAAAGCCAGCAAGCCAATGTGTTCACCTTGCTGGAGAAGTTGTCGGGCTATTTCGAATGCGAGCCAGCCTCCGAAAGAGTGACCACCTAAGTAATAAGGGCCATGTGGTTGAACTTTCTTAAGATCATCGATCATAACGCTAGCCATTGCCTCAAGGCCGTTTACCTCAAGGTATGATGGGCGATCGCTGCGTCCATCTAGCTCTGGTGATTGCATACCCCAAACGGAATAAGTCCCTTCCAATGCAGCCGCGAGTTCCCGCAAATAGAGCACATGTCCTCCGGCACCAGGAGCAAAGAACAGCGGTGTGGCTTTGGTGTTTCGTGACAGGCCGACCATCGAACCCACATAGATATTATCGCGATCTTCAATGGCGCTGGCTTGTTCCTGGATAGTGGTAAACCTCATCAAGCTCGCCATCATATTCTGCTGAAGCCCAAGTTTTTCTATTGCTAACGAGCAGGCTTTGAGAATGAGCAACGAATGCCCTCCTAACTCAAAGAAATGGTCATGGCGGCCGATACGCTCTAATCCGAGCAGATCTTGCCAAATTTGAGCCAGTGTTATCTCGACCTCACCTAGGGGGGCTTCATAATCACGGGTTACGATGGCAGATTGATCAGGAGCAGGGAATGCCTGACGGTCGATTTTGCCATTAGAGGTGAGCGGGAAAGCGTCAAGGGTTACAAATGCGCTGGGCAGCATATACTCAGCAAGATGTTGAGCCAGTTGCTGACGCAGTTCACTGGGAACCAATTTTACACCGGATTGCGGCTGAACATAGGCGACGAGACGCTTATCATCCGGTGTCGTTTCTCGAACCAGGACAATGGCTTCCTGCACTTCCGGACAGTGCACCAGACGCGTTTCTATTTCACCCAGCTCAATGCGGAACCCACGGATCTTAACCTGAAAATCATTACGCCCCAGATACTCAATCATGCCATTGGGTAACCAACGTCCCAGATCACCCGTTTTGTACATACGGGCATTGGGCTGTTTGCTGAACGGATCGACCACAAATTTTTCCGCGGTTAAATCGGGGCGGTTGAGATAGCCACGGGCAACCCCTGCCCCACCAATATGGATCTCACCACCGACACCCAAAGGTACAGGTTTCCCAAATGTATCCAGAATATAAATGCGGGTGTTAGGCAGTGGATAGCCAATCGGGATAGCGTCAGTCAATTCAGGCGCATCTTGACCTTTATCATTGAGGGTTAAGGTGGTAGCAATCACTGTGGTTTCTGTTGGGCCATACGAGTTGATCCAACGGCAAGATTGCGTCTCCGGCATCGATTGCCAGTTTAGCAAATGACGCCGTTCCGCTTTCTCACCACCGACAATCACCGTGTGCAGATGTTGGCCGAAACCACTGCGTCCCGCCATCATCTCTTGTACCCAGTGATGCCAGAAGGCAGTGGGCATATCCATAATGGTGATTTGCTGCTCATTTAGCAGATCGACAAATTCTTTATCCGGTACGCGGATATGCGCAGGGCGTAGCACCAGCGTTGCACCGGAGGCCAGCGTGGGGAAAATATCGGAGACCGAGGTGTCAAACGCGATGGTGGCAAATTGCAGGATACGATCCCCTAATTGTGGTTCACTGGTTTGATGCTGGGCATGGATAAAGTTCACCACATTACGGTGCTCCAGCATCACGCCTTTGGGCTGACCGGTGGAGCCGGAGGTATAGATAATATAGGCCAGATGATGGGGTTTAAGTGGCACATCAGGATTATGTACCGGCTGTTGTGCCACCTTATTTCGCTGAGTTTCATCATCCAGCAGCCAGACGGGCAAGTCTGCTGAAGGTAACAGTTCCTGCAAATGTTGCTGCGTCAGCAATAACACCGGCTGGCTGTCCGACAGTTGATAAGCCAGTCGTTCAGCCGGATATTCCGGATCGAGCGGAACATAACCCGCTCCCGCTTTGAGAATGGCATACAGGCCAATGATCAAATCCAGACTGCGGTCAACACAAATTGCCACGCGATCATCCGGCCGCACACCGGAGGCGATTAAATAATGTGCCAATTGGTTAGCGTGGCGGTTCACTGCCGCATAACTCAATGCAGTATCACCAAACACCAGCGCAGTAACATCCGGTGTTTGTTCTGCCTGCTGTTCAAACAGTTGATGGACTAAGATGTCTTGCGGATATTCAACCGCGGTATCGTTAAATGTTTCCAACAGTTGGGTACGTTCGGCCAATGGCACGATATCAATAGTGTGGATAGGTTGCTCAGGCGCATGTTGCAGTGCTGCTACAATGCCTTGCAGAGCCGTGTTGACATACCTATTAATGCGTACGGGATCAACGCGCTGGCTGCATTGCGTCGTGAGCTCGAATTCGTCATCAAAATCATCAATGTCCAGCGACAACGGATAATTACTGCGCTCTTCGCTTTCCAGCTCTTGGATACCTTCCCAGACGGGTGAACGGGATTGTTCCTCATCACGCGGGCTATGGCGGAAGTTGAGCAGGCTGTTAAACAGGGGCAATGATGCCTGAACCGCACTGCACCGCTGAGCCACCGCCAGTGGAGTCTGTTCATGATCCAGCAATTCGCTCAGGCCTTGATAGGTTTCCTGCACAGCCTGTTCAACGGTTCGCCCTTGTAATTGAATACGGACGGGTAGCGTATTGATAAACATCCCCAGCACTTGGGAAGCCCCCATGCCGCCCTGTAATCGACCCAACAGCACAGTGCCGAAGACCACATCATCACGACCGCAGCATTGTGCCAATACTTGTGCCCAGGCCACATGGAACAGAACGGCTGAACTGATACCTTGCCGGCGGGCGCAATCACGGATTTGCTGTGCCAGTTGGTCATCCAATGTGAAGATATCTTCCACGATTCTATTGAGGTTATCTTTATCGTGTTTATCACGGTGGCTTCCCTGTACATCCAGTAACCCGAATGGCAGAGTCGGCTCTTCTATGTCACCCAATAGCCGTTGAAAATAGGCCTGGTGGACTTCAAGCGGCACTTTGCGAGTTTGGGCAATAAAATTGCGATAAGGCAGGGAAGCCGGCAAATGTTCTTCTTCACCCAGCATCAGCGCTTGTACTTCGCTAAACATGATTTCCAGTGACAGATGATCACAGACCAGATGGTGATGCAGCAAGCTCAGCCACCATCGTTCGGTGTCAGGATCTTTGGCTATGCAGGCAGCCAATAATGGCGCTTGGGTGATATCTAACCGTATTATGGCCGGATCGGTCAGACGCCGTAGCTGGGTTTCGGCACTTTCTCCCGCTGATAACGTGAGCTCAGTGATTGGCAGTGGTGCATGGCGATAGACAACTTGTACAGGAGTTGGAAGCTCCTGCCAGTGGAAAGCACTGCGTTGAATATCGTGCCGGTCAATGACCCGCTGGAGTGCCTGCAAGAAGCCATCCAGCCGTATCCGGCTGTCAAAGTGCATCAGAATATTTTCAAGATAAGTGTCACCTTTTTCTTCCAGTAAATGGTGGAACAGGATGCCTTCCTGCAATGGCCCAAGCGGGTAAATATCCTGAATATTGGCGACACCGCCCGATACGCGGGAAACAATATGGTCAATTTGTGCCTGAGTTAATGTCACCAATGGCAGCATATCCGGCGTTATGGTTTGACTGTCTTCGCGGATCAGATTCGGCGGAATGGTGAATGTTTCTGCATCTTGCTCACGCTGCTGAGTTAAACGGGCACTCATGGCCGCCAGCGTTGGCGCTGAGAATACCGCACTGACATCAAGGGACAGACCGTGTGAGCGTAATTGTTCGATCAGGCCGACTACCAGCAGGGAATGCCCGCCCAGTTCAAAGAAATTGTCTTGTCGCCCGACCTGTTCCACATTGAGCAGGGATTGCCAGATGGCCACCAGTTGCTGCTCAGTGGCTCCTTGCGGTGCTTCGTATTCACGGCTGACGATAGCGCTCTTATCCGGTGCTGGCAGCGCGTTGCGATCCAGTTTACCGTTGGCGGACATCGGGAAGGCGTCCAGCATCACAAACGCATTGGGTAGCATGTACTCCATCAATCTGGTA
>NZ_MKGQ01000063.1 GCF_001908105.1 Xenorhabdus eapokensis | reverse complement strand
GATCCGTTGGGATTAGTGGGTGGGAAAAATCCGTATGCTTACGTATCAAATCCGACGGGTTGGATCGATCCGCTAGGATTAACTCCTTGTTCTGATTCTGGAATAAAAGATTGGGCTGTTGATGAATATGGCACGTTGAGGGGATTAGTCAAAGGTAAAAATTTAGGTCTTGATGCTCACCATGCTGGCCAAAAAGCAATCATGAAGAATCTTGTGAAAAACTATGATCCAAATACTGGGCCAGCTATTTTAGTGCCCAAATCTGGACACACAATATCTAGAGGGGATTTAGGTGTTGTATCAAGAAGCACGAAAAACCCAAGAACGGGAGAAAAATTTACTAGTGCTAGGGATTTGATTGCTCGTGATATAAGAGAATTAAGGCGGGTTTATCCTGAAATACCTAATAAGATACTTAAAGATCTTATTAATATGAATAAAAAGATGTATCCAGAAATCAGATTCAAATGTGTTGATAAGGTAATAAAATGAAAAATGATGAAAAAGTAGTAGAATCGATTTTTAGTGAGCTATTTGATGATAACTTTGTGAATTACAAAGATAATTTAACAAACTCATCAGACGGTAATCAAGAAGGTGTATATTCAAGAGCTAAGAGAGCATTATCAAAATTAGATAATGAAGATCAAGTAGCTATTTTTAATTTCTTTAAAGTAATAATGTCTGATACTGCATCAACTATCTTTGGAACTATTGATGGTTCTCATTTCCCTCCAAATATTGATGGCGATTTTACATTGATATATGAAAATGAAGAAATACAAGGAAGCCTACAAGATTTATTTATAGAAAAAGCCGAAGATAGAGATATTTATAATTAAAGTAAGGAAGCCGGAGAGATCCCCATGATCTTCCGGCTTTTTGTCATTATCCTGCCTGATAATCCCCAAGCAGTTCCCGCATCCTGAGCCTAATCTCACTGAGCTGGTCTTGCTGGCGCTGATACTGTTGCTTAATAGTTCGGGTGTCATCACTGTCAGGGATCAGCACCAGACAGCCCGCCATAATTTTAACGGTGAGTGTGCCCCCAATCTCAAACCCGGCGGCCTTAAGCCATCGTCCCGTTAAATTTATCGCGGGTCGGGGGTTCGGCCTGCCATTTTGCGGCACGTATCCCACGGTGTAATAACGTTCTGTTTTTGCCGCTTTATTTACCGCACGGTTTTGCTTAGAATGCGCCTTAGCCATCATTAACTACCTCAACTAGTTGGTTATGGTTAGCGGTGTCGGGATGTTCTCAGCATCCCAATACCGCGTGAGTTCTGCCTCTTCTTTAGTTGCTCTTTACTGTCCAGCGTTTAGCATCATGCATATGTAAAATGCTGTTAATCACTGTCTCAACGGCCTCCCGCTCTTTCTCATCTAGCTGTGAAAGCGCTTCAAACTGGAGTTTAAGCCGATCATCAGGACCACGTTCATCCGGTTCAAAAAGAAGCATATCCGCACTGACATTCAACGCTAATGCAATCCGTCTGAATACATCAATCGTGGGTTGAGAAGTGCCCGCCTCATAGCGCTTGTACTGTGAAACGTGCATCCCAATCTTGTCCGCCATCTGTTGTTGTGTGAAACCCAGCTCTTTACGGGAAGTGGCTAATTTATCAGAAAAGCTCATAGGAAATTCCAAAGTTGCTGTAACTGACATCACTATAAGCCTCCCTTTTTTATCGCTTGACGAATAGTATCATATCAGGGACTATATATATCATCAATATGAATCTTGACGCAGTTTTAAAGGATTAAGATATGGCTCGCATTCCCGAAGCAGAATTACAGCACCTGAAAGCCGCTGTCTCTTTAGTTGCCATCATTGAGCAGCAGGGGCGGCAGCTCTTTAAGCGCGGCAAAGACATGGTTGTGTTGTGCCCGTTCCATGAGGAGAAAACGCCCTCAATGGTCATTACCCCGTCAAAGAATCTTTATCATTGCTTTGGTTGCAGTGCGGGCGGTTCGGTGCTCGACTGGGTGATGAAAACCGAAGGGCTGAGCCTGCGCCATGCCGCCGAACGCTTAAAGGCCGTGCTGGGGCACAATCCGGCGGTCGAGCCGCTGGTGCAGCCGGAAGAGCTGGCCAGTGATGCTATCGGGCAGCAGGTGTTGTTGTCACGGGTGGTTGCGTTTTATCACCATACGTTGCTGAATGCGACGGAAGCGCAAGCGTATCTGTCCAAACGGCGGCTCAATCATCCTGAGCTGGTCAGTCATTTTAAACTGGGTTTTGCCAACCGGACACTGGCTTACCGCCTGCCGCCCAGTAAGCAAAAGGCCGGGGCGGAGATCCGCCGCCGTCTGCAAGCGGTTGGCGTGCTGCGGGAGAACGGGCGGGAGCACCTGCGCGGATCGCTGGTTGTCCCCGTGATGGATGCGCAGGGGCAAATCCACGAACTGTATGGACGCATGATCAGTGATGATCTGCGGGCGTCGGTTGTCCGCCATCTGTACCTGCCGGGTGCCCATCAAGGGGTCTGGAATGCCGCGGCGCTGGGGGTGTCCAAAACGCTTATCCTGTGTGAATCACTGATCGATGCGATGTCGTTCTGGGTGACGGGGCAGCGAAATGTCACGGCGGCCTATGGTGTACATGGTGTCACCGCTGATCACTGGCAGGTCTTTGAGCAGCACGGCATTAAGCAGGTGCTGATCGCCTTTGATAATGATACGGCAGGCAATGATGCGGCCGTGAAACTGGCGGCAGCGCTGGTTGCCAAAGGGATCACGCCGCTGCGTGTGGTGTTCCCGCCGGGCAGGGATGCCAACGCGTATCTGTGTCAGGTTGCTGAGCCAGAAACCGCCTTTGCCCTGCTGCTTGAGAGTGCAATACCGATGCAGGATGCCGCAGATATGGTGGCACTTGAGCGCCAGACACCTGAGCCGGATACCGTGCCAGAACCCGCTTCCCCTTTAGCCGCTGAACCCGCGCCCAGCGTGACGCCGAATGTGGTGTGTGAGTCCGGTGATCATGGCGAGCTGCTTATCTCAGTCGGGACACTGCAATGGTGTCTGCGTGGGCTGGGCGCGGTGAAAGCGGGATCGGCTGCCATGAAGATCAATGCACAGGTACTGGACACGCAAAGCGGCGTGCTGTTCGCTGACGGGGTTGATCTGATGAGCGGACGCTCACGCAACAGTTACGCCCGCATGGCCGCCGCGGAGCTGGGACTAACCGAAGGCGACATCCGGCGGGTACTGGGGCAGGTATTACTCGCCGTTGAACAGTGGCAGCAGCAAGGCGGCACGGCATCAGTAGTCAAAGCACCCGAAATGAGCGACACCGAACAGGCAGCCGCACTGGCTTTGCTGCAAGATCCGTCCCTGACCGCACGTATTACCGCTGACTTAGCGGCTTGTGGCGTGGTTGGTGAATCC
Source organism: Xenorhabdus eapokensis (assembly GCF_001908105.1). The sequence continues at coordinate 3,302 of NZ_MKGQ01000063.1, read as the reverse complement.
ACTAACTTACTGGCGGGCTTTTTGGCCGCCGTGAGCCGCAAACTGCCCAAACCGTTAGCGGTACTTATCCAGAGCAGCAGCGCCGCCGGAAAATCTTCGCTGATGGAGGCGGTGCTGAACCTGATCCCCGAAGAGGAGCGCATCCAGTACAGCGCCATGACCGGGCAAAGCCTGTTCTATCTGGGCGAAACTAATCTCCAGCACAAGATATTGGCTATCGCCGAAGAAGAAGGGGTGCGGCAGGCCGCCTATGCGCTCAAGCTGTTGCAGTCAGACGGTGAGCTGACAATGGCGAGCACGGGCAAGGATGAAGCGACCGGAAACCTCGTCACCAAAAGCTATACCGTGAAAGGCCCGGTGATGCTGATGCTGACCACGACCGCCATTGATGTGGATGAGGAGTTGCTGAACCGCTGTCTGGTGCTGACAGTCAACGAATCCCGCGAACAGACCGAAGCGATCCATGCGTTGCAGCGCCAGAAACAAACGCTCGAAGGCCTGCTGGCTGAGAACGAGCGCGACTATCTGACCCAGCTTCACCAGAACGCCCAGCGGCTGTTACGCCCGCTGAATGTGGTCAATCCGTATGCGCACCAACTGACCTTTATGTCAGACAAAACCCGTACCCGCCGTGATCACATGAAATATCTCACCCTGATCCAGAGTATCGCCCTGTTGCACCAGTATCAGCGGGACATCAAAACGGCGGCGCATCGCGGAAAAACGTTGGAATATATTGAAGTAACCCAAGCCGATATCCGGCTGGCTAATCAGTTGGCGCATGAGATCTTAGGCCGGACGCTGGACGAAATGCCGCCGCAGACGCGTAAGCTGTTGCTGTTGATCCAGCAGATGGCGCACGCAATGGCATTGGGAGGTCAGCAAACGCTGCGAGAAGTGCGCTTTACCCGGCGGGATATCCGGGCTTACACGAACTGGAGCGACAGCCAGCTTAAGCTGCATTGCCAGCGCCTGAGTGACATGGAGTATCTGCTGATCCACGGCGGCAGTCGCGGGCATCTGTTGCAATACGAACTGCTCTGGGACGGCGATGGCGACAGCGCCTACTTAAGCGGCCTGATCGTGCCGGTATGATCTTTGCAAGTCTGGGCAACCCTGACGCAAGTCTATCCCAAGTCTGCCCCAAGTCGGGGTTAAGTCTGGGTAAGCAAAATAGTCCTAAAGCCACAGCCAGACAGGATTAGATGCCCGCAAGTCTGACAAAACGAAAAATCACTGTTCCGGCAACATAATAAAATACCCTGTCATACCGTACCGCCGGAGAGTTCCCACAGCAAAAAGGAAAATCCGCATGACACCTTCACACGACAGCCCGCTTATGACACTGCGCCAGCAACTGGAAGCCTGGCTGGATGTCCGGGCATTACAGGGCGGCAGCCCCAAGACACTGGAAACCTATCGCGCCCAACTGCGCCCCTTCGTTGAATGGTGCGAACAGCGGGCAGTTCACTACGCCCCGCAAGTCTCGTTACCCCTGCTGGAGAGCTGGCAGCGTTATCTGCGCAGTTACCGTAAACCGGATGGACAGCTTTACAGCAATAACAGCCAGCGCGAGCGGCTGAGCACGTTGCGGCTATGGTTCCGTCACTTATTACAGCGCCACCACATTCTCTACAACCCAACGGAATTACTGGTCTTGCCAAAAGAAGAGAAACGCCTGCCTGCACAGGTCTTAAGCGAAAATGAAACGGAGCAGGTGCTGGCTAGTCTGGACACGCAGACACCGATGGGCTTGCGCAACCGGGCAATACTGGAAATCCTCTGGAGCAGCGGCATCCGGCGTGGGGAGCTGCGCCATCTGCGGCTGAAGGATATCGACTTCGGACGCGGTGCCGTGATGGTGCGGCAGGGCAAAGGCCACAAAGACAGGGTGATCCCCATCGGGGAGCGGGCGCTGGACTGGGTAGACCGTTACGTTGCAGATGCCCGGCCACGGTTAACGCTGCGTGACGACAGTGGACACCTGTTCGTCACAAAATGGGGCAAGCCCATCAGTCCGGGGATGTTAACGCAAATCGCCGCCGAAGCCATCCGGAAGCAGGCACAACTTGACAAACCGGGCGCCTGTCACCTGTTCCGGCACTCAATGGCCACGCAGATGCTGGACAACGGGGCAGATATCCGCCATATCCAGGCGATGCTGGGACATGAAAAACTCAACACAACACAGGTCTACACGCGGGTCGCCATCAAACAGCTCAAGCAGGTGCACAGCCAGACCCATCCGGCCGAGCGTGCCCCCACCCAACCGGACGCAGACAGCCATACCGAACCACCGGAGCCAGGTTCAGGCCGCGCCAGCGGAGAACACAGTGCCCGCCAATAACGCGGGCGCCATCGACAGCCCGATAATCCCCGTTAAGTTCGCGGGGGTGCGGGGCAGGGGCAGACCGTGGCCGGACTGCCCGTCAGCTTCAGTGCCGGCGGGGGTAAATGGGCAATGGGCCGCGGCGGCCACGGTGTCCCCCATCCATATGTGCCGGCTGCCCAAAGCCCATTTAACATAATGCAGGGAGATTAGGCGAAATTCGCCGTGTGGCCACCGTGTTCCGCCCAACCCCGAAGAGCGGCTCACATCGCATAATCTGCATTATGTCTGGCGCCCCCGCTGTCAGCATCGCGGGGTTCACCGCACAAGGCTAACGCCTTCTGCTGTCAGCACCGGCGCACCCTCTTGGCAAACTCAGCGCCAATCTTAAACAGCGTGCCACGTTCCGGCAAAAACAGCTTCTTCTTTAGCTGCCTTGAGTGGCTCAGGCAAAGAACCCTGTAGTGCGGCCTCCGCGTTGACCTCCCCCGCCCCAACCCTGCTGCATTGTCTGCGCGCGGCTCGCAGTCGCTGCGCTCCTCGCTCGTTGCCGTGCTCGCCATCTCCGCCCCCGTGCAGCCCCCGCAGGGGGCTTCCCTTGTAAACAGGGTGCGGTCATGCAAAACCGTGCCCCATCTGAAACATCGGTGATCCCGAGCGTCGCAGGGCGCCGCTTGCAGGCTCTGTGCCGCCCGCACCCGCAGAACGGCCGCCCGCCGCCCAAGCAAGTTGGGCGACGTTCGCCCGTTGCCGTGAAAAACATCACAAAATCAGGCTGTCCAGCCCATCACAAAGAAAAAGGGGCGCTATACTGCCCATCGGCGCAAGCGTCAAAACAGGCCAAAAGTGCACATCGGCCTTTTAGGTTCGCGGGAATGGGCAAAACGGGTAAAAGTGGTTCTTTAACAAGCTGATAATCAAGGAAAAAATCGCTTAAAACCGTATCACCGCACCGGAACCGGCCCTAAGATCC
>NZ_MKGQ01000062.1 GCF_001908105.1 Xenorhabdus eapokensis | reverse complement strand
GTTTTATCACCTGGACTCAGGAAACCATGGAATATGAGATCAATACATTATTAGCTGGTTATGGTGACCAATTTGCAATTAATTTCTCTTGAGGACTTAAATAAAATAAGAAGGGGACGGATACCATAGAACGAAAATCGTTCCCACATTTCTGTCATAAAAAGGGCGCTAAGTGGATAAGGATGTCCAAAGAAGGTTCTGCTATTTCTGTTATTGGTTGACGATTTCATCTAATAATTTTTCCTAAAAATCCATCTTCATGATGGAATGTTTTACAAGCTAGAAAAGATCGTTTTATAAGTACGTTATTAACGTCTTCTTATAACGTTGTTACTTAATTGTTGGTGTATTTTTAACATGTTCTTTGTGTTTTTCATCTGCACAAAGCACATTTTCTATCTTATATTCTACTTTTTAGAACGAAAATTGATAGGAATCGCAATTTTAGAATTTAATAGTTGTTATATGAGGGGAAAGCTTGACTTGAAAAAAATTCTATTCTTTATAATCTTTTTTATAAGATAAATAATTATTCTTTATTAATCATAAATCATATAAAGGCAATAGATTTATTTTTGTCTGTCCCAGAAATATTGCAGAGACGTAAATAAATCCAGAAGGAGGTATACTGAATTATTGAAGAAAGATATTGGCTGTTACTTAAAAAATAACAGCCAGATGATGTTTATCAGTGAATATTATCGTTGTCACCATACAAAGATGGCATACCTTTAGGGCGAGTTTTGAAACGGCGATGTAACCACATATATTGATCAGGTGCCTGCATAATTTCCTTTTCGATCACTTTATTCATGAAGGTCGCTGCTTCGATCTCATCTTGTAGAGGAAAATTTTCTACAGCGGGTTGAATAATTAACTCATAACCCTCTCCATTGGGTAACCTTCGCGGAGTAAAAGGGATCAATGCCGGTTTGGCCAAACGGACGAGAATTGAGGTTCCAGTCGTGGTTGCAGCATGTTCAACAGCGAATAATGGGGCAAATACACTGTTACGTGGGCCATAGTCGTGATCAGGAGCGTACCAAACAATTTCACCATTTTTTAGGCATCGGATCATGCCCTTAACATCTTTCCTGTCCAGCATGTATTTATTGGAACGGAGACGTCCCCAAGTTTGTAGCCAATCCATGACAGGATTGTCATTTGGACGATAAACACCAATACCTGGGTTCAGCATACCAAAAATACGTGCTCCCAATTCCAGTGTTAAAAAATGGATACCAATGACGATAATTCCTTGGCCTGTGGATTGTACTTTTTGGATATGTTCCCTTCCTGTGACTTTGAACCAGCGCTTTATCCGCCAGTCAGGCCAAAACCAGGCCATTCCGGTTTCAAACACGCCCATGCCAACAGATTCGAAATTTCTGATTAGCCATTCATGTCTTTTCTCTGCTGGCATATCAGGGAAACACAGTGCCAGATTGCGTTCTGCAACTTTGGCTCGTTTTTTCAAGAAACGTAGCGATAGTCGACCAAGTCGGGTTCCCATCCAATAAATTGCTGGGTAAGGTAGTAAAACCAGTAAGTAAAGTATGCCAATACCTAGCCAAGTCAGCCAGTAGCGGGGATGTAACAGTGAACGACAAAAAGGAGGTGCTTGTATCATGTGTTTTCTGTATGTTATTTGTTATTTTGAATCGGTTTCATCTGTCTGAATCATAGATGCCTAAGATAGATTCTAAAAATCGTATCGGCGTATTGTGACACTTTTTAGTAGAATATCGAAATTTTGAGGCACTAAATATTTAGTTTGGTGATAATTCGTTCTCCAGATTTACTGTTTGGCAAGGTTTCTCTACTTCTGACCGCATCATAGTTACCATCTCACAGGATCGACGTGATGGAAAAACATAAATCACTACCCGCTAACAGCCATTTTCGTTATGATATCCAGCCATCAATGGGACGACCATTGGATTTTTTATTTTTTTAATCGAAATTCAGGAAAGTACACCATGCCAGTGTTACATAACCGTATTTCTAATAAAGAGTTGAAAGAACGCATGTTGGCTGAAATTGGGCCGCGCACTACTATCTCTTTTTATAAATATTTCACCATTTCTGCACCACAGACTTTTCGCGACAGCCTGTATCAAAAGTTTACCGAGTTATCTGTCTTCGGGCGGGTTTATATCGCCAAAGAAGGTATCAATGCACAAATTAGTGTGCCTTCCAAAAATGTCGATGCATTGAAGGCATTATTGGATGAGACCGATCCGGCATTATATAATTTACGCCTTAACATTGCGCTGGAAGATGATGGTAAGTCATTCTGGGTATTGCGTATGAAAGTGCGTGAACGCATTGTTGCCGATGGCATTGAAGATGAAACTTTTGATCCATCTAAAACAGGCGAATACCTGAAGGCGGAACAGGTTAACCAGATGTTGGATGATCCTGATACCGTCTTTGTCGATATGCGTAACCACTATGAATATGAAGTTGGGCATTTCGAAAACGCGATTGAAGTTCCATCAGATACGTTTCGTGAACAGTTACCGATGGCTGTAGAAATGCTGAAGGACAATAAAGATAAAAATATTGTTATGTACTGTACTGGCGGAATTCGTTGCGAAAAAGCAAGTGCTTATATGTTGCATAACGGCTTTAGCAAAGTTTACCACGTAGAAGGTGGTATTATTGAGTATTCTCGTAAAGCGAAAGAGCAAGAATTACCCGTTCGGTTTGTTGGCAAGAACTTTGTCTTCGATGAGCGTATGGGAGAGCGTATTACTGAAGATGTTATTGCTCACTGCCACCAATGCGGAGCGACGTGTGATAGCCATACCAACTGTAAGAACGATGGTTGTCATTTGTTATTTATTCAGTGTCCATCTTGTGCAGCGCGTTTCGAAGGTTGTTGCAGCGATACTTGCCGTGAAGAGATGAAACTGCCAGAAGAAGAACAGCGGGCTCGTCGTGCAGGAAGAGAGAATGGAACAAAGATTTTTAATAAGTCCCGCTATCGATTAAATGATGGTTTGAATATTACATCACTGCAATCTATTAAATAGTCGTGTTTTAAGTAGTATCGTTCTATTTTTCAAATCGCAGCTTTATTTTTGGGGTTTATTTATCCCATTCACATATAACAATTATGTGGATGGGAGTTTGTCCAATTGTCTCTGTTTGGCAACTTGAGAGCTATTAGCTATAAATAGTATCAGATTATTTATAATAAAATAGGTTATTCAAAAGGCTTAACAAAAATATTTAAATAATTAGCTTAATAGTTAAGCATTGGTGGACGAGCACGAGTGTATAATACAATATATGAAGGATAATAAACCATATGGATAATTTTATTGATTAATATGCGTTCGGTTGTGCATTTGGGACACTCAATATATTGAGTGTCCGAATGTGTTGGAAGTTTTAAAGCTATTTATTGTTAATGTTTAATATGATCAAGTTGGCTGTATCCCGAGGATTCTATTTTTTCAATCCCAGCTTGTAAAATGAGGATAAGTTGTTTAGCTACGCCTGTTGTTAACCATAACGTTTTGTCAACACTGACATTTTCTGTTGTTTGATCTTGGGTGGATGAGTAATGAAGGCGTATCATCATGGCGTCATAGGCATCGACAGTACTGATATCCCAGCCTACAACAGGATGGGTTTGAATTATTTCATTTTCTTTTCCCATGTAACCTCCTAATCAGACTACAGAATCATTATTGATATAATTGACTAAGAGCAAAAGTCTCGTCTAAGACAAGCCCTTAGCAGTATAAACCTTTTTGGCAATCTAAGAAGTGAAAAAAGCAGGATTTTTTTGCATCAGAACTGAAGGGGATCATTGTTGGTTATTTCTGTTTTTTTATAAAAATGCTGGAATCGTGCGGAAAAAAGAACAGTTTCCGCACGAAGGAGCGTGAAAATTACTTACATACCCTTACATCCCACCCTGCATCTTCCCCTGCAAGGAATGGAACTAACTTTTCGTCACCACACTCGATGTATTCAACAACGGGAGTTGGTTTGCGAGTGAGTTCAATAAAGCCATCATTAACTGGCAAACCGTAAAATGCAGGGCCATTCAGGGAGCAGAAGGACTCGAAATATTCCATCGCACCCATTTCTTCAAAAACAGTGGCATAGGCTGCAAGGGCGGTTGGAGCATTGAAAACGCCCGCACAACCACAAGAAGATTCTTTGCGGTGCAGTACATGAGGAGCGGAATCCGTGCCTAAGAAAAAGCGATTACAACCACTGGCAACTGCTGTCCGGAGAGCTTCCTGATGAATATTGCGTTTTAGTACAGGCAAACAGTAAAGGTGGGGACGAATACCACCAACCAGCATGTGGTTACGATTGAACATTAAGTGCTGCGGTGTCACTGTCGCACCTAATTTATTGCTGCCTTCAAGAACGTATTCTGCGGCTTCTTTGGTTGTAATGTGTTCAAAAACAATTTTTAATTCAGTAAATTGCTGACGTAATGGTTCCAATATCTGCTCGATAAAGCGCGCCTCACGGTCAAAAATATCAATATGGGAGGCGGTAACTTCCCCGTGGATCAGCAATGGCATACCTATTTTTTCCATGGTCTCCAATAATGGATAGATCTTTTTGATATCAGAAACGCCGTGACTGGAATTCGTTGTTGCATTGGCGGGATAGAGTTTACAGGCGGTAAAGATACCTTCTTTATAGCCCATCTCAATTTGATCGCTGGCTGTTGAATCTGTCAGATAACAAGTCATAAGAGGTTGGAAATGATGATCTGACGGAGTAGCTGCAATTATCCTCTTCTTGTAGGCTTTGGCGCTGGCAACATCTGTCACTGGAGGGACAAGGTTAGGCATGACGATAGCTCGGCCAAAAAAACGGCTGGTATGGGGTACGATGGTTTTTAGCATATCGCCATCACGAAAATGGACATGCCAGTCGTCAGGGCGGCGGATTTTAATTGTATATGATTCAGTGGTCATGGAACCGGCTCCAGAATATAAGTGAAAAACGATGGATGCTGATGCAGCAATCCTTAAGCCGGAGGAGAATGATAAAGTGAAAACAGCTAAATAGCTATTATTGAATGATAATATTCTCTGAATTTTATAAGATTCAGAATTTTAAGTCTATTTTGGGTTAGGGTATTCAGAGGGAATTATCGTATCAAAAAATAAAAAACTAGAAGTAACAACACGAGGGTGAATTGAATTTGGCTCCTCCAGCTGGACTCGAACCAGCGACATACGGATTAACAGTCCGCCGTTCTACCGACTGAACTATGGAGGAACTCCTTCAAGACGGTGCGAATATTAACGGCATTTTTTACGTTTGTCAAAGCAGAAAATAGTTATAACCGTTTGATTGCTGATAATCTGGTCTCCGTGTGCGTTTTTTGACTAAAATTGACTGGTCACGGTAAATTGCGGAACAGAAGCAGGGCATAGGAGTAAGTAACCGGAAGAAAAAATCAGAAGAAAACTTACTGAAAAATATTAAGAAGGGAAAAGATAAAAAACTGAAAATCAGAAAGCAAAAAGCCTGATTAGCTAAACTAATCAGGCTTTTCAGAATATCTGGCTCCTCCAACTGGACTCGAACCAGTGACATACGGATTAACAGTCCGCCGTTCTACCGACTGAACTATGGAGGAACTCCTTTAAGACGGCGTGAATACTAACGGCATTTTTCTCGTTTGTCAAAGCAGAAAATAATAATAACTGTTTGATTGCTCGCAATATGCGCTTATTGGGTTGTTTTTGATCTTTTTATGCTTTTAGCATAGGCAATTACGTCGGCCAAGCTATTTGAAATAGAGGAGAAACGGAAAATAAAGGGATGGAGATAAAAGGGGATGGATCACAATTGGTGCCCAAAAGAAAAAATCCCGACCAGCAAGGCTAATCGGGACTTCTAAGAATTTGGCTCCTCCAGCTGGACTCGAACCAGCGACATACGGATTAACAGTCCGCCGTTCTACCGACTGAACTATGGAGGAATTAAGTTGTTCCTGAGAACGGGGTGAATATTACAGTGAATGGTTTGATGTTGTAAAGTAAAAAAATAAAAAATAAAACTGATTGATTTGTTTTTCGTCAAAGTGGCGTTTTTTTGTTAATTTTTCTTAAAAAATAGCTAATAAATTGAAAATTTATTTATTTTATAATTTTTATTTCTTGTTGTTTATACTCAAAAAATGAACTTATTTATTACTTTATCTCTGTTTTTTCTTAAATTCTGAGTAAATAATGACAGATCTTACAAAATAGATATGTGCAGGATTGGTTTTCAATAGATGCTGGTAATGAGTACAGAACACGTTGATTTTAAAAGTGAGAAGTAGAAAAGCAGGATGAAAAAAACGGCTTCCCGATTGGGAAGCCGCTTGATAAGGTTTAGGTAAAGTTACTTTACCCAACTCTAATATCACGCCAACTTATCTGGCGAGATATTCAAATTTGGCTCCTCCAGCTGGACTTGAACCAGCGACATACGGATTAACAGTCCGCCGTTCTACCGACTGAACTATGGAGGAATTGGGTTGTTCCTGAGAACGGGGCGAATATTAGCGATGAACTGGAATGGTGTCAACGCAAAAATTCTTTTTCCTCAACTAGTTGCTCATCATGTGAGCTTGTTGGTTTCTTATTGTACTATGCTATTGAATTTATTAGATTCCTGCACTTTTATTAACCATGTTAATGGATTGAGCATAAGGTGATTGTTCAGAACACGCGAGCATAAACACATCATAAAAACAAATTCTCTGTTTCTTTTGCATAATATGCTTGATGTCATCTTTGATTGTGTTCGGCACTTGGGGATGAGTGAGTATCTTATTGATAGCTTTCTTAGAAACTTGCTCGTTGACAAACCATTCACCGTTATAGCATACCCGTAGATCAAGTACGTCAATATCTTCAAAATGATAGACTGGCTTGATATCAAATAGCAGAACGGCTGCCATAATAATAAAGGCTAGGGCGTGTTGACGTTTACCGTTTATCCTTTACTCAACCCACATGGGTAGCCATATCATGACAAATGCCAGCGCCAACATGCTGGCATAATTTCGGGCTAATTTATCGTAT
>NZ_MKGQ01000061.1 GCF_001908105.1 Xenorhabdus eapokensis | reverse complement strand
TCGGTCCGTTGGGTGATTTGTGATTTTTCGCAATTGATCAGATCGCAAAAACCGGACTGAGTTCCCTCCAAGTGATCTATTATTTTGAAATCTTATTTAATTGAAGAAAACAAAGATCGTACCGATAAGTGCCCATTTCACTTTAATAACTCAATTAGTAAATAATTTTATTTTTGGATATCATTATGAATAATCTAATAGTTTCACAAGGCCGTATTGCTGATCGTGCAGATAATATGATTGCTGGTGCCGCAATTATTGCAAAGGCATTAGAGGAAAAATATGGTCTCAATGCTACGTATGTTGGTAAACCAACTCCTTCAGTTAATGATTCATGGCAAGAAAGTTTGCCACTGGCAAAAAATACACTAGAAGGTTTAAGGAAAGCCTTAAATAAAGGAATTAAGGAAAACAAACGTAATATAATGTTGGCTAACACTTGCTCTGCCAGTTTGGCGACGCTCCCTGTTGTTGCTGAGGTCTATCCTGATGCTAGATTACTATGGATTGATGCTCACGGTGATTTCAATACCCCTGAAACAACTGAATCAGGCTATCTTGGTGGTATGGTTGTAGCGGCAGCTTGCGGATTATGGGACAGCGGTCATGGCTCAGGACTAAATTCCAAAAACGTTATCTTAATTGGTTCTAGAGACATTGATCCTAAAGAGCAAAACTTATTAAACCAAGCTCAGGTAAAAATTTTACCTCCTTCCCAAGTTAACACACAAAATATATTAGATGCCATCGGTGGTGCTCCTGTGTGGATTCATATTGATTGGGATGTTCTGGAGCCTGGTTATTTGCCAGCTGATTATCAAGTGCCCAATGGCCTCACTGTTATGCAAATAAAAGAAATTTTCCAGGCAATTCCTTTACATCAAATTCTTGGTGTGGAACTAGCTGAATTTAATGCATCATCTGATGAAGAAGTGAATGAGAACGCAAAAAAAATTATTTTAGACATTATTGCTGGCTTATTTGAATAAATTAACTGTATTAGGGTTAAAAATGGATATGATAATTCCATCAAGATTTAATATCTCTAAACCAAGATTGAAATTCAGCAAAATGCATGGTGCGGGAAATGATTTTGTTATACTTGATCTGCGTGGTACACATTATCCTGATATTGGGTTATGTCGTTTTCTCACAGACAGACACAAAGGTGTTGGCTGTGATCTTATCTTAGGCGTAGATATACCGAAAAACAAAGAGTCAATTGCTTCATACCATATATGGAGTTCAGATGGTTCTAAATCCAGACAGTGTGGAAATGGTGCCCGTTGTGTAGCTGCTTGGCTTATCCGCGAAGGTTTAGCGTGTGATGCATCTTTTTCACTTGATAGCCCATCTGGCCTGCTTTCTGTTGAAATTACGCAAGATGGCGAATTCTGTATAGGTATGGGAATTCCAAATTTTTTGCCATCAGATATCCCATTATTTAACTTTGCACAGCAGCAGTTGGAGTACACCGTTCGTATTACTGAAAACGACGTGACATTTAGTGCATTGTCCATGGGAAATCCTCATGCAGTGATTGAAGTGGATGATATTGAAACTGCAGCAGTACAATCCACTGGTCCAGCTATACAGCAATCACTCTTTTTCGAACCCACTGTTAATGTTGGTTTTGTTCAAATAACATCCAGGAAAGAAATCTTACTAAGAGTTTTTGAATTCGGTGCCGGTGAAACCCTAGCTTGTGGCAGTGGTGCCTGTGCAGCAGTTGCCGCGTTAATCCGTAAAGGAAAGCTAGATAATAGCGTCACAGTAATTTTGCTTGGTGGTAAATTAAAAATTGAGTGGAAAGATGAGACCAGCCCTATTTTTATGACTGGACCTGTAGATTTTACATATGAAGGAGAGATAGTAAATGGCAATTTATAATAATATTCTCGATACTATTGGTAATACACCTATTGTCAAATTGCAGCGTATTGTGCCAGAACATGTTTCTGTGTATGTCAAGGTTGAATCATTTAATCCAGGTGGATCGGTTAAAGATCGTTTGGCGATATCTGTTATCCTAGATGCGGAGAAAAAAGGATTATTACATCCTGGCGATACTATTGCGGAATGCACTTCTGGTAATGTAGGCATTTCTTTAGCAATGGTCGCAGCTGCTCGTGGATATAAATTTGTTGCGATTATGGGGGATACGTATTCTGTTGAACGTAGGAAGTTAATCAAAGCTTATGGTGGTAAGGTTATTCTATTTCCTGGAGAACTTGGTAGCGCGGGTGGAAATGCCATTGCCGATGAATTAGCACAAAAACATGGCTGGTTTCGTGCAAAACAATTTGATAATCCAGCAAATCCGGCATATCACAGGGAAACCACAGCGGCTGAAATCTTGCGTGATTTTGCCGGTAAGCGCCTTGACTATTTTGTTACTGGTTTCGGCACCAGTGGCACACTCACTGGCATAGGTCAAATTTTAAAATTCGCCAGACCTAATGTTCAAATTATCGCAGCTGAACCAGATAACGCAGCTGTCCTTTCGGGACAAAATTGGAATGTTCATCAGATTCAAGGGTGGGCACCGAATTTTATCCCTTCAATTATGGATAAGAATGTCATTGATCGATTAGTCACAATCAACGAAATAGAAGGACGCGATATGGCTCAACGCCTAGCCAAAGAAGAAGGTATTTTTGTTGGCATTTCAGCCGGAGCCACATTAGCAACAGCTATTAATATAGCAAAGGATGTTGAGGAAGGTTCTGTTTTACTAGCTATGTTACCTGATACCGGCGAACGTTATCTCTCCACGTTTTTGCTGGAAGGCATTAATGAATTCTCTGACGATAAATGGTTAGCTTCTTTGTAAGGAAGAACTTTTATAATAATCATCTTTAGTTGTGGAGTATCTAATGAGTGAATTTATTCCTGCTTCCACTAAATTTGTTCAATTGCCTGAGAAAGTTCAGATGAAATGTGGGGCCTTGCTTTCGGGGGTACGTATTGCTTATGAAACATACGGTCAGTTAACTTCATCACGAGATAACGTGATATTAATTCTTACTGGCCTTTCTCCTGATGCTCATGTTGCATCCAATAAAGCTAATCCACAATGTGGGTGGTGGGAAGCAATGGTTGGTGCAGGTAAAGCGATTGACACCCGATACTGGTATGTTATATGTGTTAATTCTTTGGGTAGCTGCAAAGGCTCAACAGGAGCTTCCTCCATTAATCCTTCTACTGGTGAACCTTACAGACTCAGTTTTCCTAAGTTGGCTATTGAGGATATCGCTGATACCACCGCACAGGCCATTTTCTTGCTCGGTTTTGATAAAATAGCTTGTGTTATTGGACTTTCAATGGGAGGTATGACTGCGTTGTCTATGCTGTCACGTTATCCTGGTATCGCTACTCATCATATCAATATTTCCAGTGCCATACATGCTTTACCTTTTTCAATTGCCATTCGTTCATTACAACGCGAATCAATAAGGAATGATCCTAACTGGAATCAAGGAAATTATGATAAGGATATATTTCCTCTAAACGGAATGCTTCTAGCTCGCAAGTTAGGACTTATAAGTTATCGTTCCGCAAAAGAATGGGAGCAGCGTTTTGGTAGAAATATATTTTCTTTAGAAATAAGTAGTAATTTTGAATTCAATCAGTTTGAAATTGAAAGCTATCTCCAGCATCGTGCCCATGATTTTATTAATTGTTTTGATCCTAATTGTTATCTCTATTTAAGTCAGAGCATGGATCATTTCGATCTTGCAGAGAATTATAATGGTGACATTCATGCGAGTTTAGAGAATATTTCTTTAAGAAGGGCGCTGATTATCGGTGTTGAAACCGACATCCTCTTCCCTATACATCAACAAAGGCAGATTGCGAAAGGATTAGAGCGCGGGGGTACTAGGGTTGAGTTTTATGCTCTCAATTCACTACAGGGGCATGATGCTTTTCTTGTTGATATAGATGAGTTTGGCCCGAAGATTCAATCTTTTCTTTCTGCCTTATAATCATTCAACATCATAGGTTATATTCAATGATACAAAAATTTAATAAAGTAGCTCTAATTACCGGAGCTAATCGTGGTATTGGCTTTGAAATGTCACGTCAACTTGCCGAGAAAGGCATTCATGTAATTCTTTCTGCTCGCGATAAATCTAAAGTTATTGAGGCGGTGAAATCTTTATCATGCGAGGGAGTTAGTGTCGAACCTCTGATAATGGACATTACTTCTCACGAAGAGATTAAATTAGCTGTTGATTATGTCGATAAAAAACATTCCCGATTAGATATTTTAATTAATAACGCCGCAATTCGTATCGAACAATATGGTAGAAGTCCTTCGGAGCAACCACTGGATTTATGGTATGAAACCTTTGCCACTAATTTATTTGGAATGGTTGCTGTGACGAATGCTATGCTTCCTTTAATTAAAAAATCACCTGCAGGACGAATCGTAAACGTTTCTAGTTTGCTTGGTTCAATATCCACACATACTGACAGAAATTCGTATGCTTATAACCCTTTTTTTAAATCATTACCCGCTTATAGCGCCTCTAAGAGCGGAGTAAATTCCTGGACAGTGCATCTTGCCTATGAATTACGAGATACAGATATAAAGGTCAACGCAGCACATCCCGGTTATACCAAGACCGATATGAATGAAGGGGCTGGTGAGCTTGATGTCAAGGATGGAGCCAAAACCTGCGTTTGCCTAGCTTTGTTAAATGAGAATGGCCCCACTGGAGGATATTTTCATATGGGTAATTCTATTCCCTGGTAATTCCTACTTTTAGTAAAGATGAGTTTATATATACTGTTTCTTTTTTAAAGATGCGGTATTGATATTAAATTAACGTTTGTAGGGTGCAATTCCTACATATATAAATATCGAATTAATAATGATTAGCTAATTATCAGAGGAAGTTATGAAAAAGATTGCATTAGTTACAGATAGCGAAAGTTTACCAATTGACTATGATATGACTCTGTTATTTGACGCTTGTCACCAGCTTGGAATGCAGCCAGTGGTTTGCCACTGGAATAATAATCAGGTTGACTGGAGTGTTTTCGATATCGTTATACCTCGATCAACCTGGACTTACGTTGATCATTGTAATGAATTTTTATCGTGGTGCAATCATGTAACAGCTACTTCTGTGTTGCTCAATCCTGTTGAGGTTATACATTGGAATGTGAATAAAAATTATTTGCAAGATCTTGAATATAATCAAGTTCCTATTGTTCCCAGTGTCTTTTCTCATATCGGAGATGATGCTCAAATATTACTAAATAGATTTTACGATCTACATGGTCAGAAACAAGAAATTGTGGTCAAACCAGCACTTGGCGCTTATTCTAAAAATGTACGACGTTTCTCAGCTGCTCAAGGTGAGCAAGCACTAAAGCATATTAATCAATTGATTGAGGAGGATTCATCCGTGATTGTCCAACCTTACTTCAAGTCCATTGATATCTATGGCGAGACCAATCTTATCTATTTTGATGGTGAATATAGCCATTCAATCAAAAAAGAGGCCCTACTCATGGCTGATGGACGAGTGAAAGTTCCTCATCAGGAGCTACGTAAGGCTAGATTAGCCTCTGAGCAGGAGTGTGAAGTCGCCTCTGCGGCGTTGAATGCAATAAAAGCAAAATTTAGCCTTGATCACCATCTACTTTATGCCCGTATCGATCTAATTCACGATGATGAACAGCAGCCACGTATTCTTGAACTTGAACTGATGGAGCCATCACTGAGTCTTCCCTTTACTGATACTGGTGCAAAAACATTCGCGACTGCTATAGCACGACGGCTGCAATTGCAAACCAATTTACGTTGATGATGAATCCAGCTCTGAAGTGAAACATTAGGCCGCTGTTTTAATTTCCTGAATACCACTAAAGGCGGCCTTATAATATCCGTATTTCGCTAATGTATTCAGCATGGCACATTGAAGCCTATTTGGAGGAGGTATCTATTTCATTATTTAATTGACTTAACCTCAGCTTCGTTTAAGAATAGCGATTTCATTATCCCGTAGATTCAAGCTCGGTTGTTTAGGTTGGAATGTATAAGCAATAAGGCCGGCAGTAACTTCCAATAAAAAACCGAGTTGACTGCGATGCCTTGAATGCGCTATCTGAGAAATATTCTTGAGCTGATCAATGACGGTTTCTATCAAAAACCGCCGCCTTAACATCAATCTATCCCAGAGAGATAATGCCTTGGCTTTCATGTTACTCCGGACATTCGTGACTAACGTGACACCTTCTGCTTCCAATTCATCACATAAAGCCTGGGATAAGTCTGTCTTTTAGTCACAATTTTTTATCATGCTGTTTTTTATATGAATTATTTTGAACCTCTCAATACAGTGCTAAAAAATGTTTTATTTAAAATCAGATAGATAGTTTTTTCAAATTACGGTCATTTGACCGTAATTTGAGATGTGACTAAAAGACAGGGGATAAGTCCCCTTTATCACCATACAAACATCCTGTTAATCCTTTTGTCAGCGCTTTGACTGGCTGGCGATCATCCGTGTTTCCTGCGGTGAGTTTCACGGCTAACAATTCGCCGCAATCATTGATAACCAAATGAAGTTTAAAGCCATAAAACCAGCCGGTACTGGTTTTTCCTCGTTGTGCCATTCCCTCAAATACCCGATGACGGGGAATACGAAGGTTATGACAAACGGCAATTTTGGTGGAATCAATAAAAGCGATCCCTTGAGTTGTTACCTTACGTGACGACAGAAAAGCGCATAAAGGGATATCCGTCCGGCAGTACCGCTATATTGGCGTTGGACGCCGGCAGAATGCGTCCCTTTTTTGATAAAACCGGTTTCATCGATGATGAGGATGACTTGCTCATCACCGAGATGGTCAGTCACATAATCGCGTAAAATATCGCGAGCCGCTTCGGCATCCCAACGGGCGCGTTCCAGAAAATATTGAATGCCATCAGGCGAGTGTTCACCCAACCATTCCGCCAGTTGCCAGCTATTTTTACGCTCAACATCACTGAGTAATCCCCGGAGATAGGCGAGGCAGCGTTGCTGTGGACTGGCATGGTGAAATAACGGTGTCAGACGCGTGTGTAATGAGAGCAGTTCTTGTTCCCAAAGGTTAACAGGTAAGTGCATTGAACACCTCCCCCTATTTTCAGGAAGAATATATCATGAGCTATCATGCCACAATGGAGCGTACGACTGTAGTACTAAATAACTTTTCATAATTATGAGAGTTTCATATTTCCTATCCCTTTCCATTGATTTGCTGAAGCGGCATTTAAAAAAAACTTAACTCTTTTGATCAGCATCCACATATATTGGCAACAATGGTTCCGTGTGACGGTTTCATGCAATGATTGCCATAGCCGCTCTATTTTATTCAGCCAAGGAGAATAAACC
>NZ_MKGQ01000060.1 GCF_001908105.1 Xenorhabdus eapokensis | reverse complement strand
CTGATTAAAAGAGTTAAGTTTTTTTTAAATGCCGCTTCAGCAAATCAATGGAAAGGGATAGGAAATATGAAACTCTCATAATTATGAAAAGTTATTTAGCGTATTCCATAAAGATTTTGATAACATTGTTCTTGGCATGATGAGCTGGAGTAATGGTTTTTTCGCGAAGACAATGATACCAGATCATCATGCTGTTCAAATTCCCCTCACAAAACGTCAACACGCCCTAGATATTTCAACAAAATTTTTAGGTGTTGCTGAGGGTATAGACGTTGATAATCTCTCTAAGCGTGTATTTAAACTTCAAGAAAGTGGCAAAATAACAACTGAAATGGCTCAGTGGGCAAAAATTATCAGGCTAGACGGAAATGCATCTATACACTCAGATGAAGAATTCACTGAATCCGAAGCAAGGGAGCTTCTTAATTTTGTCGAAACATTTTTGCTTTATTCATTCACATTGCCAGAAATGGTTGCCGCTAATAAACACACATAATAACAGCCATTCCACAAACCCGGAGTTAAATCCGGGTAATCAGTGTTTTTCTCTTATGCAAAAAAAAGCCACGCCATGCGCAGCTTTGGATTTAGGTAGTAGGATTTGGGAGTTATTGCCAATTGCAATACAAACGAAGTGTGTTACCTACGTTTTGTTGCAACAAAGCACCTAGTTTTTTTGCATCATTGTTTTTATACGTATTATCAATTTCATATTCGTATTTTGGGTCAGTGTCCAAATGTAAACTTTTGCCCAGATTATAAGTCACACCATCAACAGTTATATAAAGCTCTTTAGCTTGAAAGAGCTCTATTACTTTCTGAGAGCTTTCTTGATTGGCATTAGAGATAGCTATCCAAAGAATCACATCAACCTTGTTGTCTCTGCTTGTATGCCAATAAAATGACGAAGTTTCCACAATATCGGTCTTATTTTGAATGACTTTCAAATCACCAAAATATTTCGACCACTCATGCTCATCCCACTCATATCCTTCTTTTACATACCCCCAGGCTGTATGTTCTTCTGGTGATAATGGTGCTTTCGCGGTTTCTATCAGAACATCAAAAGACAACATAAAGTCCATATTTACCCAGTCACAAGCCATCATGTCTTCTTGTGCTGGCTGCCACGGCTCAAACTTGTTGTGTACACGCTTCTTAAGAAGATAAGGGAGACTACCCCCCTCACTCACTTCTGGTTCAGGAACAAGCCCTATATATTCATTGGGATAATCCCAAGCATTTCTATATACCAGATTCCCTAAATACAATTGAACCATTGCCCAAGGATATGAGCCAACAGGTGCTACTGCATCATGATTTTTGTATTGTTCAGGATTGATAAAGCAATTTTGATTAGTATTCGTTTTCTCTGGCTTATTAACATCAGACATCATTTCCTCACTTATTTATCGTTAAAGTTAAAGGTCATTTCATCCTACTGCTAAACCGCCAGTTGATATTACTTAAGGCAAATTTTTATCTCAATGGGATGCAGCCACACAACAGCTAATACGCACGAATATGTGGTGATGCATTATAAAATCCGCCTATTCGCTAAGAGAATCATCCGCTGGAGTGTAAATTTGAAATTTGCGGCTGATTCTGGGTATCTTTATTGAATACAGGGCAACAAAAAACCCCGCCGAAGCGAGGTAAAATGTCTGAAATAAATAAACCAGATGATAACGCTATATCACTGTTTCTCATCTGTCGAGAAAAGCCAATAAGCTACGTGACATAGCTATCACTCTTATCACAATAACAGCATTTTTACGTACGTAAAGTTATTTTCAAAAATTACTGCATAATTGATGTGCACTAATATTCATTGGCTCTTTTTGGACGTATTTATCCATTTCTAATGGGATATTTAACATCATTAACATGCCTTCAATTACCCCCTCTGCTTTTTGTAGCCTCTTCCCAATATGCCCATCAGAGCAATGATGATCACGCGCTAATTGCATAAAGGTTTTACCGAATACGTAATAGTCGAAGAGCAAATCATGCGCCTCGCTATTGTTCTTATTCAGTCTTGCCATGCAGCCGGAAATAATGATGGCATCATCATCACAGCACTGCGGGCGTGACTTAACCTTGTTCGGGATTAGCCCCTTAAATCCTGCCGCAATAGACGACCAGTAAACCCCTTCCTGATTGTCAGCCACCCATGCTCCCCAACGTTCCATGATCAGTTGAATATCACGCATTATGCTGTCTCCGCTGTCTTTTTCGGAAATACTAATTCTCTGGCCTGATCCCCGTTCTGGAGCAGGTCGTTAAAATCCCCAAAGTCAGGCCAACGAACGCTGACCTTTTCTAAGTCGTTATTCGCTTTCAGATTTTTAGTCGCACACACCATTGCCGCCGCATGACCTGTGGCGCTCCAGTCGTTATCTGCGAAGATAATTAAATGCTTAACCCCTCTGGGAACCAGAAAGCGTTCCATAAGCCCCGCATTTACCACTGACCAGGTATTCACCCCGTAGATTTGTTTACAGGACAATGCGGTTTCGATGCCCTCCGCAATACCCAATGTCGAATCGACTGGGAAAAGACGGATCGCTAGTGACTGGGCGTGGTCGCGATAGCTATCTTCCTGCATCGCATCCAGTTTCTTTTGTGGCGTGATGTCCGCTTTTTTATCGCCATCAAGATAGGTGCGGTGCAGGTAACACAATGTGCCTTTAGCGTCCGTCACCAATGACCAGATAGCTTGTAGTTTCCCATTGCGAACGGGCTGCTCGGAACAATATTTCACATTGTCGGCGGGCAGGACGTGAATACCCCGATTTCGCAGATAGGCTTCGCCCTGTGTACCTTTCAGGTTGGATAAGTTGGTATAGCAGGCGGTCACTCTGTTTCTGAATGTGGTGATATTGGTCTCTTTTTTCCCCACGCTACGTTTATCGGACTGGATGCCCAGCAACAGATCAATCTCATCCGCCAGCGCCTTGTACTCTTTGCCCTGTGTCAGGGTGAGTAACTTCCAGCCATCCCCTGCGTTACAGGTGCAGATGAACGTTCCCCTGCCATCCCGATCATCAATGCGGAACTTGCCTTTTTGCTTACAGATTGGACAGTTGCCCTTGAAGTGCCTTTTTCCTGTCACCGGTGGCAATTTGTAATAAGCGAAGATCTCAGGCCAGCGCCCTATCACCGCATCGGCCGTTTTTATTCTGTTCATCGTATTTCTCCCTGACTGGATGACATACCAAGGCGCTCACGAATATCGCTGACCTTGCGTTGAGCAACCTCAAGGCGCATTTCCTGCTGGTCGTCACTGGACGGCGGCGCTTGCTCCGCTTTCTTGCGGGATTTCGCCCACGCAATCTGTTTATGTTTGATAAAGTTATTCACTTCGGGGGTCAGTTCCTGCGGGGTATCATGAAACCCGCGCGGCCAGACGCCGAACTTGTCTTTAAACGTGTTGGATACCCAGCCATCACTGATAGTCTTGCCCTGTGAAGCGCGCTGGTTCTGGTAATACTTTAATTGTGAATAGAAACTCTGCTTTTCGGCCTGTGTGTAGACGCGCTCTTTCTTGCTGAGTTTTTTGATGGTACGACTGGTATCGACCTCAATATCCTCACCTGACAACGGTTTAAAGTCGCATTTCGGGCAGACATAAACGCCTGCGGGTTTCATGTAATGGCAGGAGGGACATTCTTTGGGTAACTTCTCGCGTTTCTCCTGCTCACGGTAACTGTCACGGGTTTTCATGCCGTCGTTTTTGCAGGGCAGCTCGTCATACTCGATATCATCAGGGTAACCGAGGCGGTGAACCGTGCCGGAGTGATCAAGAATGATGCACCTGTCCTTACCTTTGGCAGTACGCAGGCCTCTGCCGATTGTTTGGAGCCAGCGAATTTCTGACTTGGTGGGACGCGCATAGATAATGCACCGCACATCACTGTCAAAACCTGCCACCAGCACGCCCACATTGACGATGATTTTCGTTGCACCCTGCTCAAACTGATGGATAATCAGATCTCTTTCTTCGGGCGGCGTACTGGCGGTCATGATTTCCGCGTTAACACCAGCGCGATTGAATTCGACCGTGATAAAATTGGCATGGCTGACATTGACACAAAAACAAATCGTGGGCTGGTTCTCACCCAGCTTAAGCCAGCTACTAACCACATCCCCCACCAAGTCAGCCCCGCACATGATTTCGGCTATCTCATCTTCCTTGTAGTCACTGCCGCATACCGGATTGGTGGAGGATTTCACCCCCGTCAAATCAGGCTTGGTGGGTGCATAGAACTCATAACGACTCAGATCACCACGCTGGATTAACTCCTTTATCGTGGTGGGCTTAATCAGTTTCTGGTAGTAGTGACCGAGGAACGGCGAGAAGGGTGTGCCCGATAACCCGACAACCTTACAGTTTGTTTCAGTGGTCAGCCGGGTGATTTCTTCCAGTATTTTCTTACGTTTCAGGTGCGCTTCATCAATCACCAGCAGATCGATATCTTCGGGAAACTCACGGCGGATCAGTGTATCCGCCGAGGCGATTTGAATTAGCCTGGACGGGTCTTGATTGGGGTGATCACGCCAGATATAAGCGATTTCATCTTCGGGTAAACCATACTCAATAAAGCGCTGCGCAGTCTGATTTATCAGGACGGTAAATGGGGCAACGAAGAGAACCCGCATTCCCTTTGACACAAAGCCCTGCGTGATAAACGCGGCTAGTCCGGTCTTGCCCGCACCTGTCGGAGCGTACACCATGAAAGAATTAAAACCCTTCCAATCCTGACGCAACATGTTTAAAGCGCGTTCCTGTGCAAAGTTGGGGGTAATTTCTAGCATGACGTTACTCCCTGTTTATTTTTCTGTGCTGCCGTGTGATAATTCGCGCAGGTAATCCTGCCTGTATGTATATTACCTACCGCAAGAGCCTGAGCAGTTGCACCCTGCAAAGTTTGGCTGTTCGGTTTCTTGCACCCTCTCAGATTTTTATTCTGACTAAACATTCTTACCTCCCGTTGAATATCCCCACTGCCAGAAAAGACCTATCCCGAATCAGTGTCTGAAAGGTGTTGCACGGATCACATCAACCCCGTTCACGCTGTAACGCAAAGGTTGCTTGCCATCTTTGAGCAGCACAAAACCGGATATGCCCGCGGGTAGCTCGCTTAATTTCAACAGTGATCGTTTACGCGGTGATCGGTTGTCCGCCTCGATAGCGCATTTCGCCGCTGCGTGAGTGGTCACCATGTAATCGACGCGACCATTTCGGCCATCGCTTAATCCGGTCACGGTGAAATTCTTTTGCAGGAACCAGCCTTGCTCACGGATCTTTGCTGTGAGTACCGCTTCAAAGTTCTGCATGTCGGCGACAGTGAGAAATTGCTCTTCCAGCAAGGTGATTAATTTTTCTTTCAGTTCTGTGCTCATTTTGTTTCCTCAATGGTTATTTTGTATCACTTGGGTAGTACAGCGATTTTTGAAACCCTATTAGTGCACTTAATTAACTTATGTATTCCCTACTGAGATCTATTTAAGTAATGTGTTCTTACTTGGCTGTGCTTTACCTTACTGAACTCTCCAACCCCCCCTTACCCCCCTGGTTCTCTTCTCTATCGATGTACTAGTTAGGCGATACATATAAACTCCAAAATTAATTACTGGTTAACCACCCTCAACGGCTCGTCCGTATACCCCTGTGCCGCTCTTTCGTACTTCACAACAAATTCCCTGAGCCGGATGTTGGCAGCTCGTCGTGCCGCGTTGTCTTTGCGGTATGAAACGGGTTCCTCATCCCACGCCGCCTGATACACTTCTGAGTACTTGGCAGTTATCTTCGCTCGTGTGCTAACCCGTAGTTTCCCCAGCATTTCCTGAATCCATGCGCCATCGTCTGGGTAGAAATGCGATGGCATGGTCACTTTGATGTAGTCAGGAAAGTGCCCCATAACTAAATCCCGATCACAGACAACAACCACGCACCCCAGATCGGAATGACCACCAGCGCCAGCACATAAACAACCACCGGCTGAATGTTATTCATGACTTACCTCCGTGGGCGGAGGGAACACTTTAGGTAGATCGGGGCGGAGTTCGTGGGCTTGGATGGCACCGTTTGTGGCTTCAGATATTGCAACCGCATTCTCAGGTGAAACTCTTTTCAACCCTCTAAGCCATTTCCAAACAGCTCCTTGAGTTACTCCAATTTGCCTAGCAAGCGCTGTCTGACCTCCTGCAATACTCACAGCTTTATAGATTGGTGATACATAAGACTTTTCTTTCATTACACGCCCTCTCGAAAAATACTTTGGTATTTATATTAATCCTTAAGTATTTTCAAGGCAAGTGCGATAAAATTGTTTTTTTAATACCTTGAGATTAAAATTGAGTAATATTTCAATTTGAGGATTGGTTATGAAACATGAAACATTAGCGCAAAGGCTTAAGTATGCGCTTTCCCTTCGAGGGCTTACGCAGATGCATTTAGCGCAAAAAGTGGGTGTCACTCAGGGGGCAATACAGAAACTAACTTCAGGTAAAGCTACTTCTACAAGGAAAATTCTGGCGATAGCTGAGGCGCTAGATGTTTCAGTGGCATGGCTAGAGCGAGGTGTTGGCGTCCCTGATTCTGGAATGGCTAACACCTTACCTACCTCAGCCCAACAAGATAAGATTTTCAGAGTTGATGCCTTGGATATAGAAAACCTTTCAAGGGGAGGGGAAATATTTTCAGCTGAATTTAAGCAGGCAGTCAATGCCATTGAATATACTCCAAAACAAGCCAAAATGCTGTTTAACAACCGTACCTCTGACGCAATCAAAGTAATTTCTATCTACGGCGATAGCATGGCAGATACGATAGAGCCTGGAGATCAAATTTTTGTTGATATAACCTCTCAACACTTTGATGGTGATGGTATTTACTTGTTTATATTTGGTCATTGTCTGCACGTAAAGCGCCTACAGATGCAAGGCTATAAAATGGCGGTATTATCAGATAACCCTCACTACGAGGCATGGTATATCGACAAAGAGGAAATATCTTTACTGCGTATAGTCGCCAAGGTCTTATTTTGTCAACCACAAAAATTAAAGCTATTTGCATAAATCCAACATACGAGGCTGATGGTTAGTCAGCCTCGCCTCATGCATATCGTAATAATATCAATTGGTATTATTAACATCGAATATCATACCTATATTAAAACTTTAATATTTTATAAATCAACAAGATAAAAAAATACACAAGTATTTTTAAAAATACCATTGACTCCTTTAAAAATACCTTGGTATTATTTATTTCAAGGAAAGATCATCTTCACTGGTAATGTACCTAATAGCAAAACTGGAGGAATGAATTTACCATGAAAACGTTTATTTTCGCAGCAATTAAGCGTTCTGATATCAATCAAAAATATCCCATCAGAATTAAATGTATTGCTGAAAGCTACCAACAAGCAAAAATGATGCTATCTAATTCATATATCACAGTGTGGGCAGGTCAAGTTACGCCTCATGCAAATAATTACATAAAATATTAATTTAATCCGATTACAATAAGGACATATACATGAGTACTCCAGTAGCCGCCATCCAACTCCGTCATACATCAGAAGCACAGGAAGAAAGTATTTATCATTCAGCTTCTATTGCAAACAAATACGCAACTAAATTAATGGATGAAATGGCGCCCTTAATTAGTCAGATGGAAATCAATCATCCCAAAGAAGCTGCCAGATTCAGATCTCTTATTAGTGAGTTAGTTTCAATGACTGATATCACTAAATAACTTTTCATAATTATGAGAGTTTCATATTTCCTATCCCTTTCCATTGATTTGCTGAAGCGGCATTTAAAAAAAACTTAACTCTTTTGATCAGCATCCACATATATTGGCAACAATGGTTCCGTGTGACGGTTTCATGCAATGATTGCCATAGCCGCTCTATTTTATTCAGCCAAGGAGAATAAACC
>NZ_MKGQ01000006.1:140565-172072 GCF_001908105.1 Xenorhabdus eapokensis | reverse complement strand
CGCCGGAGATGCAAGACTCGCTACGTAGTGATCTGGCTAATCTTCTACGACGGGGCTTTCACCCGCAAGAAACAGTGCAGCTTTTCCCAGCGCACCATCTATTTCACAGATAAGCTGAATGTTATTTCCAGTAAGGGACAACGTCGTTACGTTTCGGGGCGTGAGGTTTTTAACGTTTTCATGACAGTGGCGGTGGCGACTTTCAGGATCCGGGCGGTGTCACGAATTCCTCCGTTATTCATCGCTATGTCGACAATCTGCGCTTTAACGTCGGGTTTGCAGGCTTGGTAGGTGTATTCCAACTGAAAAACCTTGCAGCAGGCATAACAGCGATAACGCTGATGTCCGCTATTTCCTTTTAATATAATTTAGCTATAACCAATCATAGAAAAACAAAAGACTTTTACGCCAAATGAAAAAAGCGCCTGAAGGAACTGAGTTTATATTAGTTTTATCTTATCCATTGAAGAAGTAATAATTTTATTGATAAAAAAAGCAGTGTTAGAAACCTTTCCTAACACTGCTTTCGATGAGTCTCGTTAATTAATTTATTTATAACTAACGATAATCTTCAATTGGCGCACAAGAACAATGTAAATTGCGATCACCGTAAACATCATCAAGACGTTTAACCGTCGGCCAGTATTTATTGGCTTTCGTTTCCGCAGTTGGGAAAATAGCTATTTCACGGCTATAGGCATGATCCCAATCAGAAACCAGTTCAGTCTGCACGTGTGGAGCATTGACTAATGGGTTGTCTTCCAACGGCCATTCTCCGCTTGCCACTTTGCTGATCTCTTGCCGAATTGCTAGCATTGCATCAATAAAGCGGTCAATTTCAACCTTACTCTCTGATTCCGTTGGTTCAACCATCAAGGTTCCCGCAACTGGGAATGACATGGTTGGTGCATGGAAACCATAATCTATTAGACGCTTAGCGATATCCATCTCACTAATGCCGAATTCTTCTTTCAGTGGGCGAATGTCCAGAATACATTCGTGAGCAACATACCCATCACGTCCGGTATAGAGGATTTCATAAGCATCTTTCAGGCGGGCTGCAATGTAGTTTGCATTCAGGATCGCAACCTGGCTGGCCTGTTTCAGCCCTTTTGCTCCCATCATGCGAATATACATCCAGCTAATTGGCAGGATGGATGCGCTGCCAAATGGCGCTGCGGATACTGCACCTAATGTAGTAACTTCATCCATTTCAACCACTGAATGACCTGGCACAAATGGGGCAAGATGTTTTTTCACACCAATCGGTCCCATGCCTGGACCTCCACCACCGTGTGGAATACAGAAGGTTTTATGCAGGTTCAGATGCGAAACATCTGCACCAATAAAGCCCGGAGTTGTAATCCCGACTTGTGCGTTCATGTTCGCACCATCGAGATAAACCTGCCCCCCGTTTTGATGGATAACTTGGCAAATCTCACGGATGGTTTCTTCATAGACACCGTGCGTTGACGGGTAAGTCACCATGATACAGGCAAGATTGTCACTGTGTTTTTGCGCTTTTTCACGCAAATCGACCAGATCGATGTTGCCTTCTTTGTCACAGTCCACAACAACAACGGTCATTCCTGCCATATGAGCAGAAGCCGGATTTGTGCCATGCGCAGAGCTTGGAATTAAGCAAATATGGCGATGTTGTTCACCACGGCTGGCGTAGTAACGACGAATGGCCAGCAGACCGGCGTATTCTCCTTGTGCACCGGAGTTTGGCTGCATACAAACAGCATCATATCCCGTCAAAAGAACCAACCAATGGGAGAGTTGGCCGATCATCTGGTGATAACCCTGTGCTTGTTCTGGTGGGCAGAAAGGGTGCATATCGGTGAATTCAGGCCAGGTAATCGGCATGATTTCCGCCGCTGCATTCAGTTTCATAGTACACGAACCCAGCGGGATCATAGCTTGATTCAAGGCCAGATCTTTACGCTCCAGACTGTGCATATAACGCATCATGTCGGTTTCGCTGTGGTAGCGACGGAAATTATCATGGGTCAAAATTTCGTCATTACGCAGCATAGAGGCAGGAATAGATTGGCTGCCTGTCGTGATTTCACGATCAAGAGCACCAATATCCAGCACGGTGTCAGAACCTGTTATCACTTGATACAGGGTTACCAAATCATCGCGGCTGGTTTTTTCACTCAATGATACACCCACGGCACCAAGAATATCGGTACGCAAGTTAATTTGTGCTTTAGCCGCTCTTGCCAGTACCTGAGCCTTATCTGATACTTCAATCGCCAATGTATCAAACCATGTCTTATGACGCAGTGTGATACCCGCCTTTTGCAAACCCGCAGCCAGAATATCTGTCAGTCGGTGAATACGGCGAGCAATACGCTTCAAACCTTCAGAACCGTGGTAAACAGCGTACATCCCCGCAATATTTGCCAGTAAGACTTGAGAAGTACAGATATTGGAATTCGCTTTTTCACGACGAATGTGCTGTTCGCGGGTTTGCATCGCCATACGTAGTGCTCGGTTACCCGCTGCATCACGGGAAACACCGATAATACGACCCGGCATGGAACGTTTGAATTCATCGCGGCAAGCAAAGAAGGCAGCATGAGGGCCGCCATATCCCATCGGCACACCAAAACGCTGTGCAGAACCAAATACAATGTCGGCACCTTGTTTACCTGGCGCGGTCAATATGACCAGAGCCATGAAATCCGCGGCAACGCTGACAATGATTTTGCGCTCTTTCAGTTGTGCAATCAGGTCACTGTAATCATGGACTTCACCCGTCGTTCCTGTTTGTTGCAGCAAGACACCAAAGACTCCTTCCAGTTCCAGTACCTTTTCTGCTTTATCAACAATGACTTCAAATCCAAATGTTTCGGCACGGGTACGTACTACATCCAACGTTTGTGGATGAATATCATCCGTCACAAAGAAACGTTCAGCCCCTTTCAGCTTGCTGATCCGTTTTGCCATTGCCATCGCTTCTGCGGCTGCTGTTGCTTCATCCAGTAGTGAAGCTGAGGCAAGATCTAAGCCGGTCAGGTCAATAGTGACTTGCTGGAAATTCAATAACGCTTCTAATCTACCTTGAGAAACTTCCGGTTGATAAGGGGTATATGCGGTATACCAGCCCGGATTTTCCAGCAAATTACGCAAAATAACGGGGGGAAGAATGGCGGGGGAATATCCCATACCGATATACGATTGATAACGCTGATTCTGGCTCGCTATTGCTTTCAATTCAGCCAGAGCCTGTTGTTCAGTCACGCCTTCCCCAACTGCGGGAGGCTCTGATAATGCGATATCACGAGGAACGATTTTATGGGTCAGATCATCAAGAGAATTTGCACCTACTATCGCCAGCATCTCTGTTTGCTGTTCAGCAGCAGAACCAATGTGACGACGAATGAATTCATCTTGATTTTCAAGTTGGATTAATGTCTGAGTCATTGATGATATTTCCTGAAACTCGCTATGCCTTTATCTTTCAAGTTACGGTTTTGGTGCCTGTCACTTGAAATCTATTGGCTAGAAAAAACGGCACAAAAAAAACGCCCCATTCACAAGGTGGTATGGGGCGATTCAAAAACACTACTCGTCTTCTTCCAAGAGTGACCGATAGCTTTCAGCGTCGAGCAAATTAGCAAGTTCACTCTCATCGGTTATTTTAATGCGGAACAGCCAACCTTCGTTATAGGGTTCACTGTTCACTAATTCGGGAGAACTTTCCAGGTCAGGGTTAACCGCGATAATCTTACCACTCACTGGTGCGTAAATATCAGAAGCTGCTTTGACTGACTCTACAACAGCACAATCATCACCACTATTTACCTCTGTACCTATTTCAGGCAAATCAACAAATACCATATCTCCCAATAAATTCTGGGCATGTTCAGTAATACCTACGGT
Source organism: Xenorhabdus eapokensis (assembly GCF_001908105.1). Next base: position 168,178 of record NZ_MKGQ01000006.1, on the reverse strand, counting down.
ATATTCACCATTTCCTTCCGAGCGAACCCATTCATGTGATTCTGTATATTTCAATTCTACTGGTACATGACTCATCGTTGCCTTCTCCTTGTTTTTCTTCAATCTACAAGTGATTTGCCCATCCGCACAAAGCCAGGTTTAACAACCTGAACAGGAATTTCACGATTACGGATCTGGACAACCGCCTGTTCACCAATACCCTGCGGTACACGTGCAAGGGCTATACTAAATCCTAAGGTTGGGGAGAATGTCCCACTGGTAATGACTCCAGAACGTATTTCGCCGGAACCATCAGTGAAACTAACAGTTAAACCACCACGTAATACCCCTTTTTCACGCATGACCAGTCCAACTAATTGTTCGGTGTTCGTTTCGCGTTGTCTTTCCAATGCTTCCCGACCAATGAATTGACGATCTTCCGGTTTCCAGGCAATTGTCCAGCCCATGTTGGCGGCCAGCGGTGAAATAGTTTCATCCATTTCTTGACCATACAGGTTCATGCCCGCTTCAAGACGCAATGTGTCACGCGCCCCCAATCCTGCGGGTTTTACCCCTACAGCCAACAATTGCTGCCAGAAATCTGCCGCATGTTCTTTAGGCAGTGCAATTTCATAACCAGCTTCACCGGTATAACCCGTCGTTGCAATAAAGAGATTTCCCGACTGGACGCCAAAGAAAGGCTTAATGCCGCTGATTGCCTGCTTCTGTTCATCACTTAGCAGTGATTGAACTTTGACTTGCGCGTTTGGCCCCTGAACAGCAATCAGAGCTAAATCATCACGTACAGTAATCTCAACGTCATATTCTTCAGCATGTTGGTTAATCCATGCCAAGTCTTTCTCGCGGGTCGCTGAATTCACAACCATGCGATAAAAGTTATCAGTGAAGAAATAAACAATCAGGTCATCAATGACGCCAGCGGAAGCATTTAACATTGCGCTATACAGTGCCTTGCCCTGCTCGGTCAGTTTGGCAATGTCATTGGCCAGAAGATAACGGAGAAAATTACGACAACCTGTACCGTGTAGATCCACTATTGTCATGTGGGAAACGTCGAACATACCGGCATCAGTACGCACTGTATGATGCTCGTCGATTTGTGAACCATAGTGTAGGGGCATCATCCAGCCATGAAAATCTACCATGCGTGCTCCGCATGCCAGATGTTGATCATATAGTGGGGTGTGTTTTGACATTATTTCCCTCTTTACATTCTTGACATGAAAACATTCGTGACCTGAAAAAAACATACGGCGCATTAACCGGCAGGTGTTGGATCATGAAGCAAAGAAACGGTTAATCACGCAAACGATACCTTGGGATCAGAAGTTATCACTGAAACAGGAAATGAACCATAAAATAAATTTGCCACGTGGCAGCGGAAATCTAAAAAAAATCTTATTGTCATGCAGAATTTTTGTCTAATTTTTTGCACAAAAACATTCAAAGTTTTTAACAAACGGCAGAAAACAATCTTTTTTGATTGAAAAAAGGCTAAAGTATGAAGTAAACCGACTTAACACACTTTAGCCTGATATGAGAAAAACTAATTCTAATTCACGAGCTGAATTAGATTTTTTCAACCGAAGAGGTTTGAGAGATCAGCCAATCAGGAAGGTCATTGAGCCCCATTGCATGACGAAGCAATTGCGGCTTCATTGCCGGTAAGTGATCAGCCAAGGCTAATCCAATACCGCGCAATAATTTTTTGGCTGGATTGTTGCCATCAAATAGCTGACGAAAACCCTGCATACCTGCAAGCATGACCGCCGCACTGTGTTTACGACGACGCTCATAACGCCCTAAATAGAGATACTGGCCGATATCTTTTCCTTGCTGGTTTAAACGGCTCAATTCACCTATCAGTTCTGCCACATCCATAAATCCGAGATTAACCCCCTGACCAGCCAGTGGGTGGATAGTGTGTGCTGCATCGCCCAAGAGTGCCAATCGATGAGCGGCAAAATTGCGGGCATAACGCCCCGTCAGTGGAATGGCTTGTCGATCACTGATCAGTTCACATTGACCAAGACGCATATCAAATGTCGCGCTTAGCTGCCGATTGAACAACGCAGGTTCCATAGATTTGCGCTGTTGCGCAGATTCAGCCGGTAATGACCACACAATTGAACATAAGTGAGGATCAGGCAGGGGCAGGAAAGCCAGTATGCCATCACCGTGGAAAACCTGACGCGCGACACCTTCATGAGACTCTTCAGTACGAATTGTCGCTACCAATGCATGGTGTTCATAATCCCAGAAAGTCAGCGGAATATCTGCATGTTGACGCAGCCAAGAGTGGGCACCATCTGCACCCACGACTAAGCGTGAAGTCAGCATCCTTCCATCAGATAAAGTGATGAAAGCTTCGTTTTCTCCCCAGGCAACATTCTTAAGAGCAGATGGCGTAAAGATCATCACATCTGGCAGATTTTCCACGCGTTGCCAGAGTGCTTGCCGGATCACACCGTTTTCAATGATATGTCCCAGGTGTGTCAGGCCATTTTCCGCAGCATTAAACTGAATACGCCCGAAACTGTCCTGATCCCAGACTTCCATTCCCTGATAAGGACTGGCTCGCATTGCGAGAATATCTTGCCAGACACCAAGATGGGTGAGTAATCGTTCACTGGCTGCATTGATGGCTGAAACACGCAACGCATATTTATCATTGGCATCAAATGGCTTTGTCGGTGGGTGCGCTTCTACAATCGCGATGCGCAAACCACTACCTTGCAAACCATTACCTTGCAAACCACAGGCCAGCGCAAGGCCAACCATTCCGCCCCCTGCGATCACCACATCAAATGATTGCATTCTTTCTTTCCTCTTAATCTGCCAATGGCGACGGTGCAACCCAACCTAATGTCTGACGGGTAAAGAGATCCCGCATAGGGGGTAACCTTTCCATTGTCATCAAACCAAAATTACGCCCAATTTTTAACGGTAAGTCGTCATTGGCAAATAACCTGACCAATCCATCCGTGATCCCAATGGTGGTTTCACGATCGGCCTGACGCTGTTGCTGATACTGTGCCAGAACTTTATAGGAGCCAATATCCTGCCCAGAAGTGGCCGCTGTTGAAATGATTTGGGCTAAAGTCATCACATCGCGCATTCCTAAATTAAAGCCCTGCCCAGCGATCGGATGCAAGGTTTGGGAGGCATTACCTACCAACGCCAGACGGTGGCTAATTTGCCTGCTGGCTGTCGACAACGCCAATGGATAACTATGGCGTTGACCGGTTTCCAGCATTTTCCCCAAACGCCAGCCAAATGCTTTTTGTAGCTGTTGGAGAAATTCATGCTGGCTCCAGTTATTGACTTCTGACTGTTTTTCCAATGGGTGACACCATACCAGTGAACTACGCCCTTCCGACATAGGTAACAGCGCTAATGGGCCATGTTTGGTAAAACGCTCGAATGCCCTTCCTTGAGGATGTTCAGCAGTCAGCACATTGGCAATAATTGCTGTCTGCTCATAAGATCGCCGTTGGAACGGTATATTGCACGCCTGGGCTATCGCAGAGTGGCTACCATCGGCCGCGACCAGCAGTGCTCCTGTCAGTTTTTCGCCATTATTCAACGAAACCACTACAGAACTTTCTAGACGTTCAACGGAACTCACTTTAGCCGGACAGTAAAGTTTAATATTCGGAGATTGTTTTAATAAATCAAAGAGATGAATTCCAGCATTATGCAATTCAATGACATTGCCCAATGCCGAAATATCATAATCACTGGCGCGGATGTTGACGAAACCGCTATTACCGCGGTCGCTGACATGAACGTGAGTTATTGGGGTAACACAATGTTGCAATGCAGGCCAAATACCGATCTGATGCAAGCGCTGACATGTTCCATAAGCCAAGGCAATAGCCCTTGCATCAAAACCAGGATGTTCCTTGGTAGGTTCTGCTGCTTCAATCAAGGAGACGTGCAATTGCCCCCGACTCAGCGAAGCAATAGCCAGAGCTAATGTCGCTCCCGTCATTCCTCCACCCACAATAATCACATTCATTATAACTTCCTGATTACTTTAACCTTAATGGTGCTTTGCCTGTGCCATCAGAGCTTCTATCTCATCTGGATCTTTCACGACAAGCTCAGTCAGGTTTTCATTTCCTGTTTCCGTTATCACAATGTCATCTTCAATACGGATACCGATACCCCGATATTCCGGCGGCACATCTGCATCGGGTGCAATATAAAGCCCTGGCTCTACAGTCAGCACCATACCAGGCTCCAGAATTCGATCGCGATCAACGCCGTAATCGCCGACATCATGTACATCCAGCCCCAACCAATGGCTCAAACCATGCATGAAAAATTGACGATAAGCATTGGTTTCGATCAATTGTTCGACTTCACCATGCATAATTCCCAATCTTACCAATCCCTTCACCATGACACGTACAACCTGTCTCGTGACCTCGCTTATGCTGATGCCTGGTCGGTACAGATCCAAAGAAAGGTTGATAGCTTCCAGCACAATGTCATAAATTTCACGTTGAGGACGCGTAAACTTGCCATTTACCGGAAATGTCCGTGTGATATCGCCGGCATATCCCTGATATTCACACCCCGCATCGATTAACACTAAATCGCCATCTTTCATGCGACGTTCATTCTCGGTGTAGTGCAGGATACAGGCGTTTTCTCCCGCGCCAACAATCGTGTTATAAGCAGGGTAACGGGCGCCCTGATAAGTAAACTCATGGTGAATTTCGGCTTCAAGCTGATATTCAAACATACCAGAGCGGCAAACCTGCATCGCCCTGGTATGCGCCTGAGCACTGATTTCTCCCGCTTTGCGCATGATTTCTAATTCAGCTTCTGACTTAAACAGACGCATTTCATGCAGCCACGGGCGCCAGTCTGCTATGACTGTTGGTGTCTTGAAGTTACGACGGCTGTTTTTGCGCAATTTGTCCAAAGCACCAAAAACGATGTTATCCGCGGACTCAAATTCTCCTTGAGCGTGATAAACCACTTCCAAGCCATTCAACAACAAATAGAGTTGTTCATCGAGAGCATCGAATGGCAGAGCACGATCCACCCCCAATTTTTCCAATGCAGCTTCTTGTCCAAGACGACGACCAAACCAAATTTCCGCAGTCAAATCGCGAACACGATTAAACAACACACTGTGATTGTGAGTATCGTCGCTTTTGATCAGTATCAGAACCGCTTCCGGTTCACTGAACCCGGTCAGATACAGAAAATCACTGTGCTGACGGTAGGGATATTCACTATCTGAATTACGTGTCGCAGGCGGAGCCGAAAAAATAATAGCCGCACTGGCCGGTGCCATTTTTGACAATAATGCCTGACGACGGGATAAATATTCTTGTTTAGTCATACCCTCTCCTGCAATTCCATGTTATTAGTTGGTATACCCCTTATCTTTCAAGGCTTAGAAATTTATAGGGTGAAGACCACCAATCAGTGCAATGTTGGTTTGTCATTTTTTGCACTGCCTGCGGTTTTAGGTGTCACTAACGCGATATAACAGAGTTGAACCGCAACACGGACATATTCCAACACTTCTTCAAGGGCTTGCGAGAGTTCTTCCTGATCTTCGTCTTCATCATAGCCCAACATGCCGATGTTACGTAAGTCGGTGATAATTTCCTGAATTTCTGGCTTTTCTATCATTTTAGGATTGGCCACGCCCAATCCGAGCAGAAAATGGTTCACCCATCCCGCTAACGCATCTGCGCATTCAAAAACCTCTGCTTCTTCATCAGGAAGCAACAGATGGAACGCAAAATTATTGTCATCCAGCAATTCAAATGTCGTTTCGTACAATTCCCTAAGCGGCAGAGCCAAAACTTGAGAAAATGCCAGACCATCATTTGCCAGATCATGCACCAATGTTTGCCAACTACTATCGTGCTTTCCGCTATCATGATTTCCACTACCATGATTTCCACTACATAGTAACCCACTGATTAAGCCATGCATTTCTGCGGCTGTCAGGGCAACGGACTGTTGATGCAAAATTTCATCAAATGATTGATAATTAGGTAATGAGTTTTGTATAGACATGTATATTGATCATCGTTGGCGATATAAGTTTATGCTATGCTACCATCAAGGGGAGTCGCTATACCAGACAGCACACACCGATATAAGGAGGGAGGCTTTTGGTATTGTACGGTAATGATTGGTGTCGGCCTTGTTTTATACCATAATTTACTCTATGCCCAATAGATCTCAAATTACAGCTCTGCCAGCCAAGCCGCAATTTGAGAGATAAGGGATATATATCAACATCAAGGTATCGGCACAATAATAAATCAGGAAGGTGTCATGTCTGCACAACCAGTAGATATTCAGATTTTTGGGCGGTCATTACGTGTCAATTGTCCAACAGAGCAGATTGAAGCGTTGCAAGCTGCTGCTGTGGAACTTGATCAGCGTTTGCATAACCTTAAAGAACGCACCAGAGTCACTAACACTGAGCAACTGGTTTTTATTGTGGCACTGAATGTCTGTCACGAGTTGGCACAGGAGAAGATGAAAACCCGTGATTATGCTTACAATATGGAACAAAAAATAAAAATGCTCCAGCAATCCATTGAAAAGGCACTGTTAGAGCAAGGTAAAATTACCTGATACTCCGACCCTTCAACGTAATCTTGTTGATAAATCAGGCAGTAATCACTATAGATTAATATAAGCAGTTGCTTTCTTCGTTCAGTTCCATACAATAGGCTTCATAGCATTGTTTAAAGCCTATTTAGGTAGTTTAAGCAGCAAAAATTTTCTCTGAGGTGTTCGTGAGCAGGGAAGTCCCCTGAGCCGATATTTCATCTCTATAGAATGTAGTGCTACGTTTCTTGTGAGCATGCTTGGCTAGACCAAGAAGCCTAATAGCAACGACTCTGCGTTCACCTTGAACCAAGGGTTCAAGGGTTACCACCTGTAACGGCATCTTGGAGAACCTCTCATTTTTATCTGTGTTGTATCCTTTTCTGCGTTAATTAACAGGCAGGTATCATGCAATCAGATTCTTCTCTTTCTCTGCGCCAATCCATTAGAAAAAAAATTCGACAACTACGTCAAAATCTATCTCCCGAACAACAATCACAATTTGCCAGGCAAGCCGTTAAACAGGCCATTGCTCACCCCAAAATCCAGCAAGCTGATAAAATTGCCCTCTACCTCTCCTTTGATGGGGAATTAGATACACGTACGCTAATTCAACAACTTTGGCAGCAAAACAAACAGGTCTACTTGCCAATATTGCACCCTTTCAGCCAGAATCACCTGCTATTTCTCCGTTATTGCGCTGACACCCCTCTTATTTGTAACCGCTTTAATATCGAAGAGCCTCAGTTGGATATCCGGCAGGTTTTACCCATCTCTGAACTTGATGTCATGTTTATTCCTTTGGTCGCTTTCGATTGTGCAGGGCAACGCCTGGGAATGGGCGGGGGTTTCTACGATAGGACTCTGGCGAAATGGCAACAACAGAATTTTTATCCGATTGGATTAGCTCACAATTTTCAGTTAGTTGAGAAACTACCTAGTGAAAATTGGGATATTCCTCTGCCAGAGATCATTACACCAGAAAAAGTATGGCAATGGATATGAATTAGTATTCTACTCAGTGAGTTAACAGGGACTATTGTGCTTTCAATAGTCCCTTATTTTTAATGTGTTTCGTCTTAATCAATAATGACCTTTTAACCAGCCATATATTTTAGTAAAGCAAGCGAGAACGGATCGTGCCTGGCAAAGATTTCAGTTTCTGCAAGACCAGCTCAGCTTGGGTTGAATTCTGCGTTGTGATATCAATCACCACATAACCAATATTGCTGTCAGTCCGCAAATATTGGGCATCAATATTGATTTCTTGCTCAGTGAACACTTGGTTAATGCTGGTCAAGATACCTGGGCGATTTTCATGGATATGCAGTAAGCGGTTAGTATCCTTGGCATGAACAGGGAGTGATACTTCGGGGAAATTGACCGCCGATAATGTAGAACCATTGTCAGAATATTTGACCAGTTTACCTGAAACTTCATAACCGATATTTTGCTGGGCTTCTTGCGTCGATCCCCCAATATGTGGCGTCAGCAGTACGTTATCAAACTGGCTTAATGGTGAGATGAAAGGATCACTGTTTGTTGCCGGTTCATGGGGAAAGACGTCAATCGCCGCACCAGAGAGATGCCCTGTTTCCAATGCTGTGCTAAGTGCATCAATATCGACTACAGTACCACGTGATGCATTGATCAAAATTGAGCCTGGTTTCATCAATTCCAGTTCTGCTGCGCCAATTATATTTTTGGTTGACGCTGTCTCAGGAACATGCAGGCTCACAACATCGCTCATATTCAACAATTCAGACAAATGATGAACTTGCTGTGCATTACCTAATGGCAATTTATTTTCAATATCATAGAAATAAACATTCAGGCCAATATTTTCAGCCAAAATGCCAAGCTGTGTACCAATATGCCCGTAACCGATAATACCTAATTTTTTTCCACGGGCTTCGTAGCAGCCTTTTGCCTGCTTATCCCATATTCCATTGTGGGCTTTTGCATTCGCCTCAGGAATACGGCGCAATAGCAACAACAACTCACCTAATACCATTTCGGCGACCGAGCGAGTATTAGAAAAAGGGGCATTAAATACCGGAATACCACGCTTTGCTGCGGCTTTCAGATCAACCTGGTTAGTGCCAATACAAAAACACCCAACTGCAACCAGCTTTTCCGCGGCAGCGAAAATCTCTTCGGTCAATTGGGTACGAGAACGAATTCCGACAAACCGAGCATCACGAATCGCTTCTTTTAATTCTTCAGGTTCTAATGCCCCTTTATGATATTCAATATTGCTGTACCCTGCCGCTTTCAGGCTATCTACTGCACTTTGGTGAACACCTTCCAACAGCAGAAATTTAATTTTGTCCTTTTCTAAAGATACCTTAACCATTTACCCGCCCTAGTTGTACTTACTTTCATAATGCATATCGATGCCACCAAAATAACAAAAAAAACAGTAACGGCAATACAATCGATTGCTTATATTACAGAATAAGCAATAGTAAATAAGTTGTTATGCAAAGTAAAATAATTCGTTATGAGATAAAGACAGGATTTTGAGGTTTTTTTAGACAAGATTGTGATATATATCACTAAATTTTCTATTTTGAATAAATATCAAAATATTTTGAGGGCAGGCTATTCTGCCCTCAATAAATGATTATTCAGTGAGCGTCTTAACGCCACCCGCAGTACCTACCAGTACTACATTCGCTCCTCGATTAGCAAAGAGTCCCACCGTTACCACGCCCGAAATTCCATTGATCTTATTTTCTAACTCAATGGGATCGACAATAGAGAGATTGTGAACATCCAGAATATGGTTGCCATTGTCTGTTACTACATTTGCACGATAAACCGGTGTTCCGCCCAATTTCACCAGCTCACGAGCCACATAAGCCCGTGCCATTGGGATAACTTCAACTGGCAGAGGGAACTTGCCTAACACATCGACTTGCTTAGACGAATCAATAATACAAATAAATTTCTTCGCAACCGCCGCGATGATTTTTTCTCTGGTTAACGCTGCGCCGCCGCCTTTGATCATCTGCATTTGGCCATTAATTTCATCAGCACCATCAACATAAATATCCAACGTGTCAACCTCATTACAGTCAAACACAGGAATACCGAGACTTTTCAATTTCTCAGTCGATGCATCTGAACTCGACACTGCACCTACAATTTTATCTTTGATAGTGCCTAACGCATCAATAAAATGTGCTGCGGTAGAACCTGTACCGACACCGACAATTGTGTCTGGTTTAACGTATTCCAATGCTGCCCAACCTACTGCTTTTTTCAGTTCGTCCTGAGTCATATTGATCACAGCCTATAATCAGTTACAAGGAAAAATCTGACGGCTAGTATAAACAATATTGGCTCACCTCATGCAAAAATATGGCATAGTGCTCAATAGTGTTAATTAGGCCACATAATGTTTAATATTGAGCTGTAATACAAAAGAGCAAACATGGAGAACCTTATTTTCAATGAAACGTCCTGATTACCGATCATTGCAAGCACTCGATGCAGTGATTAAAGAACGTGGTTTTGAGCGAGCAGCGCAAAAGCTTTGTATTACCCAATCAGCGGTATCCCAGAGAATCAAGCAATTAGAAAATATGTTTGGTCAACCGCTATTGGTACGCACTGTTCCTCCCCACCCGACAGAACAAGGGCAAAAGTTGCTGGCGCTATTACATCAGGTAGAACTGCTGGAAGCGCAATGGCTTGGTGATGAAAATAGTAATGAGATCCCGTTATTGCTTTCTCTGGCTGTTAATGCGGACAGTCTGGCGACGTGGCTCTTACCTGCTCTTCACCCTGTTTTGTCTGATTTGCCTATTCGGCTAAATATTCAGGTGGAAGATGAAACCCGAACTCAAGAGCGTTTACGGCGGGGGGGAGTTGTCGGAGCGATTAGTATTCAGCCCCATCCCCTGCCAAGCTGTTTGGTTGATAAATTGGGTGCCCTGGATTACCTGTTTGTAGCCTCTCCCGCGTTTGCAAACCGTTTTTTCCCGCATGGCGTCACGCGTTCAGCATTACTGAAAGCACCTGCGGTTGCATTCGACCATTTAGATGATATGCATCAAGCATTTTTACAACAGAATTTCGATCTATCGCCGGGGAGTGTGCCCTGCCATATCGTGAATTCTTCGGAAGCCTTCGTGCAATTGGCAAAACAAAGTTCGACTTGTTGTATGATCCCACACTTGCAAATTGACAAGGAGATAAAAGCCGGCGAGTTAGTCGATCTAACACCCGGGCTGTGCCAACGCCGTATGCTTTATTGGCATCGTTTTGCTCCGGAAAGTGGAACGATGAGAAAAGTCACTGACGCCCTGCTAAAACGAGGGCGCCAGATGTTACGTCAGGAAGATGAAACTCATTAACGCTGTAATTCAAAAACGGCATCAACGTGATCAGAAAACTCAATACTCTGTGGTTCGTAAGTTTCACTGGCTGAGTCAGAAGCTGGGGCGGCCAACAGATTTGCCTGATATTTCAGGCGACTGATTGGGACAGGCACAGCTTCAGGCGCACGGTAATTAATGCTATATACAGGGCCTAATTTACTGTTAAATCCTTTTGCCAAAGTAGTTGCCTGTTGAATGGCATTCTCAATGGCTTTTTGTCTGGCTTCATCGCGATAACGTTGCGGGTTACTTACACCAAACTGAACGGAATTAATCTCATTCAGCCCTGCTTTCAGGGCGCCATCCAATAAGGCATTCAGTTGCTCCAGCTTGTGAACTTTCACTTCAACCGAACGCGACGCCCTATAACCCGTAATACTTGATTTTCCACTCTTTTGTTCATATTGATATTCTGGCTGAGTGCGTAAGTTGGCGGCATCAATATCTTTCTTTTCGATGCCACTGTTTTTCAGAAAATCAAAATATTTCGCAACGCGCCTGTCTACTTTGTTCTTTGCTTCTGCCGCACTCTTTTGAGTTTCACTCACATGGATGACCAAAGTAGCCATATCTGGTGTCGCTTTAATTATCGCGTTACCAGAGGTGGAAATATGGGGAACAGAGAGTGAGTCAGCGGCGGAAGCCGTCATGCAAGACAGGCTTCCTAAAGCCATCATCGCAGCTAATACCAGTGATTTACGTTTCACAAGACCTCCAAAATGACATGAATAAGGCGCTTTCAGAAACATTAGCACACTATTTATGGAGAAGTAATCTATAGGGCATTAATCTATAGAGCGAACTTGTCATCAATAAAAAATCTATATCCTTGCTTGATTAAGCTCCAGGCGATATACCACATCACGCAGCCAACAAAGATATTGATGATCCGTTGTGCTCTCGGTCGGTTAAGCACCGGTGCAAACCACGCAGATAAGCATGACAACATAAAAAACCAACTGATCGATGCCATTACCGCTCCAGTGGTAAACCACGGCCGAAGCTCGGCTGACAATTGCCCTCCTATACTTCCCAAGACAACAATGGTATCCAGATAAACATGGGGATTTAGCCATGTCACAGCAAATAACGTGACTATAACTCGCCAACGGCTCTGGACAATTTTTTCAGTACGAGAGAGTTCGACTTCTGCCGATAATGCTGTTCGAAAAGCCCCCCATCCATACCATAGTAAAAATGCGACGCCTCCCCATGTCACAGCTTGTAATAAAAGTACGGATTGTCCCAGCAAGGCACTGCCACCAAATATCCCTGCAATGATGAGGAGCGCATCACTGGTGGAGCATAATGTGGCACTCATTAAGTGGAACTGTTTTCTGCTCCCTTGCTGCATGACAAAGACATTTTGTGGCCCAAGCGGAAGGATCATCGCAGCACTAAGAAAAAAGCCCTCAATAAATGTTGATAACATGCAAAGATTCCTAATAATTATTCAATTAGTTACGAGATCAATGCATATTAAACAAGGTAATGCATTAGTAAAAATGAATGATTCTAATGCATCATTAGGAAAAGTGATGTGAGAAATTCTCACACCACGATATTTTGATTATTTGTCTGCCTTCTTCTGTAAGGCACTGTTTTGCTGATGTAAATAAACATCCATTTGTGGGAATGGAATACCGATATTGTGTTTATCCAAAGTACGCTTAAAGTTTTCCATCAAATCCCAATAGACATTCCATGCATCACCATTGGTGGTCCACACACGCACAATAAAGTTCAATGATGAGGGAGCCATTTCATGCAGGCGGATCGTGACACCTTTTTCATGTTGAATGCGTTTATCTGCTTGAATCACATCATCCAACACTCTTTTCACTTCATCAATATCGGCATCATATGCAACCCCCACCATAATTTGGGTACGGCGATCAGGCTCACGGCTGGTATTGATAATATTGTCCGCAATAATTTTACCGTTGGGGATCACAATGATACGGCCATCTGCCGTGCGCAATGTTGTCGAGAAGATCTGTACTTGCGTAACAGTTCCTTCTACAGCGCCAATGCTGACATATTCGCCAGTGCGAAGCGGACGGAAAATAACCAATAGAACGCCGGCAGCAAAATTAGACAGTGAGCCTTGCAATGCCAAGCCTACCGCCAAACCTGCGGCACCAATGACGGCAATCACAGATGCGGTCTGAATGCCCAATTTCCCAAGAACAGCAATAATCGTAAATGCTATGATAGCGTAACGAATAATCGCGGATAGAAAATCAGAAATGGTGGTATCAATGCCACGCAGTGACATAACACGCCTGGTTGCTTTATTAGCCAATTTGGCAACAAATAAGCCAACGATAAGAATCAAAATGGCAGATACAATGTTTACCGCATACTGAATCAGTAGATCCTGATTGTTGGTAAACCAGCTTGCCGCTTTATCAATCTCATGTGACAGATTGATCTTTTCCATACAAAGTCCACCGTTATTGTTGGAACCTATCCCCATTCAATGCCGTTACTCACCATGAACGCCACCAGCAAACATAGGCTCCTGTTCAAAAAATAGAAAGCCACTATCACAACACAAGAATGTGATGGAACATAGATTATGGCAGAAAGCCTTCATTGCTTGTACATTAATGCTTTCGTTTTCTTTTTTGCAGAATAAATCCTCTGTAATCAGCCAACATATTGATAAAATCATCTGTCCCACAAAAGGCCAAACTCTCGTTATCGTAATAACTCATTCCTTCTTCTATAACCTCTGTATCAAATTGCAATTGATTAGCCCTGATCATGATCTCATCTTCACTCATCAATAGCGTATATTCATGACCAGCCAACTGCCATTGGCGTTCACTACCTTTAATCTTTTGCAAGGCTACAATGATTTTATCCAATACGCGCAAATCGCCTTTCACTTCTTCATTCAACCAATAACCGATGGCTTCATGATCCATTGAAAAGGATGTTGTTACCTGGCCGGTAACATCCTGCATAAATTCATATTCCATCACATACCCCCTGACTATTTTTACAGATGCCAAATAATTTCATTTGGATTTTAAACATTTCAGCGACTTCCACCTCTGAGCCACCCACAGACTGATACAAAAACAAAAAAAGGGGAAGCATTTGCTTCCCCATTCGCTGCAATATACTTTTTTATACTGCGGTTTGGAAGATGACATCTTCCGCTTTTTCTGTGTATTGATTCAATTGATCAAAATTGAGATAGCGATAAGTATCTGCTGCGGTTTCATCGACTTGATCCATAAACTGTAAATACTCTTCTGGCGTTGGCAAGCGTCCCAACAATGAAGCGACAGCCGCCAACTCCGCCGAAGCAAGATAAACATTAGCACCGGAACCAAGGCGGTTAGGGAAGTTACGAGTCGAAGTGGATACCACTGTGGCACCATCTGCCACACGCGCCTGATTCCCCATACACAATGAACAACCTGGGATCTCAATACGTGCTCCACTCTTGCCAAAAATGCTGTAATAACCCTCTTCTGTTAATTGGGCGGCGTCCATCTTAGTCGGAGGAGCAACCCACAAGCGAGTCGGTAGCTGGCCTTTATGCTGATCCAACAATTTACCCGCCGCACGGAAATGACCAATATTTGTCATGCAAGAGCCAATGAAAACTTCGTCAATTTTACTGTTAGCTACTTCGGATAACAGACGTGCATCATCAGGATCATTAGGCGCACATAAAATAGGCTCTTTAATGTCTGCCAGATCGATCTCAATAACGGCTGCGTATTCAGCATCTGCATCCGCTTCCAACAATTGAGGATCTTTCAGCCAGTTTTCCATGCCGATAATACGGCGTTCCAATGTCCGGCGATCACCATAACCTTCCGCAATCATCCATTTCAGCAAGACAATGTTCGACTGCAAGTATTCAATAATTGGCTCTTTATCCAGTTTAATGGTACATCCTGCCGCAGAACGTTCCGCAGAGGCATCAGCCAACTCGAATGCCTGTTCAACTTTGAGTTCTGGCAAACCTTCAATCTCAAGAATACGGCCAGAGAAGATGTTTTGCTTACCTTTCTTTTCAACGGTCAGCAAACCTTGCTGGATCGCATAATAAGGAATAGCATGAACCAGATCACGCAAGGTTATGCCAGGCTGCATTTTTCCTTTAAAACGAACCAGTACGGATTCTGGCATATCCAACGGCATGACGCCTGTTGCCGCCGCAAATGCCACCAGACCTGAACCAGCCGGGAAAGAAATACCTATTGGGAAACGGGTGTGGGAATCTCCACCTGTACCCACGGTATCTGGCAACAACATGCGGTTCAACCATGAGTGGATAATGCCATCTCCCGGACGCAGTGATACCCCACCACGGTTCATAATGAAATCAGGCAGAGTATGGTGTGTCGTCACATCAACAGGTTTTGGATAGGCAGCGGTATGACAAAATGATTGCATGACCAGATCCGCAGAGAAGCCCAGACACGCCAAATCTTTCAACTCATCCCGCGTCATTGGCCCAGTGGTATCCTGAGAACCCACAGAAGTCATCTTAGGCTCACAATATTCCCCTGGACGGATACCGCTTTTACCACATGCACGGCCAACCATTTTTTGTGCCAATGAGAAGCCACGATCACTTTTTGCCACCGCTTTTGCCTGACGGAATACATCACTGTGTGGCAAGCCCAGAGCTTCACGCGCTTTGCCTGTCAAACCACGGCCGATAATCAGTGGGATACGACCACCGGCACGGACTTCATCGATCAGAACATCAGTTTTCAGTGCAAAATTCGCCAATAACTCATTGGTTTCGTGATGGCGGATTTCACCTTTATAGGGATAGATATCAATCACATCCCCCATATTCAGTTTGGAAACATCCACCTCGATTGGCAGAGCACCGGCATCTTCCATCGTATTGAAGAAAATGGGGGCAATTTTTCCGCCCAATACCACGCCTGCACCCCGTTTATTGGGTACAAACGGAATATCTTCTCCCATAAACCACAAGACGGAGTTAGTTGCCGATTTACGGGAAGAACCAGTACCAACAACATCCCCAACGTAAGCCAACGGGTAACCTTTCTTGCTCAGGGCTTCGATTTGCTTAATCGGGCCTACAACACCGGCTTGATCAGGCTCAATACCTTCACGGGCATTCTTGAGCATTGCCAAAGCATGGAGGGGAATATCAGGACGTGACCACGCATCAGGAGCAGGAGAAAGATCATCGGTGTTGGTTTCCCCCGTAACTTTAAAGACGGTAACGGTGATTTTTTCCGCTAATTCAGGGCGCCCAAGGAACCATTCTGCATCAGCCCATGATTGCATAATCTGTTTGGCATAGACATTACCCGCTTTTGCTTTTTCTTCTACATCATAGAAGCTGTCGAACATCAGCAAAGTATGAGAAAGTGCCTTCGCCGCAATCGGAGCTAACTTTTCATCATCTAAAGCATCAATTAAAGCGTGGATATTATACCCACCCTGCATGGTTCCTAACAATTCAATAGCTTTTTCCTGGGTCACCAAAGGAGAGGTTGTTTCTCCCTTAGCAACGGCAGCAAGGAAACTTGCTTTAACATAAGCAGCTTCATCTACACCAGGAGGAACACGATTGGTCAGTAGATCTACCAGAAAAGCGTCTTCATCTTTAGGTGGGTTCTTCAGTAATTCGACCAGCGCTGCTGCTTGAGCTGCGTCTAACGGCTTAGGGACGATGCCTTGAGCTGCACGCTCGGCTACGTGCTTACGGTATTCTTCTAGCACGACTTTCTCCTCGCTCTCATTGTCATTTTATATACCCGGCTGTCAGCACCCGCTAATGATCATTAGAAAATGATCATCTGAAAACAATCATCAAAGGTGCAAGGTCAGAGGATTTTGCTCGCATAACATCAGAATTATGCTCAGCTTCGGGCATTTAGCATACCAAAATTTGAATAGCATGTTAATTCATTCACATAAAATCAACATTGAACCATGATAAAATTCTGGATAAATTAGCTCAGAGAGGGTATTAAAGTTTTAAATGCTATTTGTTGTTATTCTGGCCTGAAAATCCCTTAACTTCTATACAGAATCTTCTACTTGAACACGCAAACTTCCATATTAAATTTTTTTAACATAGTTTCTAATCATGGTATATGGCTCAAAAATCTTTCAATATCGTTTAAAAGGATATGATTATGCCCAACAGAGAAGAACATGACGCTATAGCAGGAGCAAATTATAATCCGGAAATTTTTACATCAGAAAAATTTTATCCGGAATATCAGGCCAAAATTAAGGAAGTTAATCAACATAGTATGCTATCTGCGCTTAACGAAATCCAGAGAAATGAATCCAGTTGGTTTTATGAACCTATCATAGGGGCAATGTTTAGCAATAGACATGCTACATTCATCAGTACATGTAACTCTATAAAAAGAATCTTTAATGATACAAATGTTACTGGAGGTCTACAGAACTATCGCCATTTTATCTGTTCATGTTCAGTTACAAATAAAGCCGTTGGGCTCATAATATTGAGCCTTGCCAAGCCTAATCTATCTGATGATAACGTTGACCAAATATCATTCATACTAACCTATCCTAACGGTTATGGTTATGGTGGTCTGCTGGTTCAACATGTGATCAATATATCTCTCTCTTTAGGCCATCAAGGTATATTAGAAGTTAAAGCAGAACCTGATGCCGAAATTTTTTACCAAAAATTAGGCTTTTTATTTATTGGTAATTTTATCAATTTGAAATCTATGAAATTAATCCCTGCCACGAGCAATAAATGGCATAAAATCAATGGAAAATATCAACTTAAGAGAACTCCTCACCCACGTAATTCAAATTGGCAATGCCATTTATTGTAAATTTAATCCAATTTTTTATGGGAAAAACCATGGAAAATAATGCGTGGAAAATGTTATCTATAAAAAACCACAGAGAACACAATTTTATTTATTATCTTAAACTTATTAAAAAAATGCATATAGGAGATATATGATGAAAACCAGAGAACTGTTTCACAATATTTTCTCAAGAATACATATAAGAGAATCACCAAAAGAAAGATACTCTCGGTTATTCCAAACAATTATACAAGAAGTCAATAAAAATGAAATGTTTCTCGCACTCGCTCAAATTAAGGGCAACACATGTGATTGGTATTCAACATTAAATTCTTCCTCCTATCAAGATATAGAAAGGTATAATACTTTCATTAGCGTATCCCATGAAATAGAGAATATCTATCAAGACCCTCACCAGATAAATAGCGTGAAACATCATCGTTACTTTATCTGCCGAGTGCAAGGTATTCCCATAGGAGTGATGACTTTTGTCACAGGGGGTTCCTCTTTTTACAATGAAGGTACAGATAAAATAGGATTTATGCTCACCCATCCTGGCAATCATGGATGTGGCAGTTTACTTGTTGAAAAAGTAGTGGAATTATCAAAAGATGGAGAGATATGGGTAAGTGCTAAACCTAATGCGGTTCCTTTTTATCAAAATTTAGGGTTTGAACAATATGGCTTTCCTGATGCTGATACAACATCAATGAGATTAATTCCTTCTGAAAGTGAAAAATGGATATTCGTCGGAAATTATTATCGTTTGAGAAAATATCTTTAAAGATACTAAACCTATTACAAATAAGTTATTCTGTTCAATGAAAAACATTATCTATAACAGTTGCTAATAAAAACGGCTTCCCTATTTGAAAGCCGTTTAAAATTTTTTCTTAACCTACTGCAAAATCTAAAGAATTACTTCTTTTTCTTTGCCTTAGGGTTTGGCAAATCAGTGATGCTGCCTTCGTAAATTTCCGCAGCCATACCAATTGATTCGTACAGTGTTGGGTGAGCGTGGATAGTCAGAGCGATATCTTCTGCATCACAACCCATTTCGATAGCCAGACCGATTTCACCCAGCAGCTCACCGCCGTTAGTACCAACAACAGCACCACCAATAACGCGGTTAGTTTCTTTATCGAAGATCAGCTTGGTCATACCATCTGAACAATCAGATGCAATTGCACGACCGGATGCTGCCCATGGGAAAGTCGCAGTTTCGTAGCTGATGCCTTTTTCTTTTGCTTCTTTCTCAGTCAGACCAACCCATGCCACTTCTGGCTCAGTGTAAGCGATGGATGGAATCACTTTTGGATCGAAATAATGTTTCTTACCAGAAATGACTTCAGCAGCAACGTGGCCTTCGTGGACACCTTTGTGCGCCAGCATTGGCTGACCAACGATATCACCGATAGCAAAGATGTGAGGCACGTTAGTACGCATTTGTTTATCCACGTGGATAAAGCCACGATCATCAACTTCAACGCCTGCTTTGCCAGCATCAATCAATTTACCGTTTGGTACACGGCCGATAGCAACCAGAACCGCATCATAACGCTGTGGCTCTGCCGGTGCTTTTTTACCTTCCATTGTGACGTAGATGCCATCTTCTTTAGCTTCTACTGCGGTCACTTTAGTTTCCAGCATCAAGTTGAACTTCTTGCTGACGCGCTTAGTGAACACTTTAACAATGTCTTTATCCGCCGCAGGAATAACCTGATCGAACATTTCTACCACGTCGATCTGAGAACCCAGAGCGTGGTAAACAGTCCCCATTTCCAGACCAATGATACCACCACCCATAACCAACAGGCGTCCTGGAACCGTTTTCAGCTCCAGTGCATCGGTAGAATCCCATACACGAGGATCATCGTGTGGAATGAATGGTAGCTGAATTGGGCGTGAACCCGCTGCGATAATGGCATTCTCAAAATTAATCGTTGTTGCGCCGTTCTCGCCTTCTACTACCAGAGTGTTAGCGCCTGTAAATTTACCAACACCGTTAACAACGTTAACTTTACGGCCCTTAGCCATGCCGCCCAGACCACCTGTCAACTGAGAAATAACTTTTTCTTTCCAGAGACGGATCTTATCGATATCAGTTTGTGGTTCACCAAATACGATACCGTGTTGTGACAGTGCTTTTGCTTCTTCAATCACTTTGGCAACATGAAGCAGAGCCTTGGATGGGATACAACCAACATTAAGGCAAACACCACCCAAAGTAGAGTAACGTTCAACCAGAACAGTATCCAAACCTAAGTCCGCACAACGGAAAGCAGCAGAATACCCTGCTGGGCCTGCACCAAGCACCACGACCTGGGCTTTAATTTCAGTACTCATCATGACCTCTTAATTGTTTGTCCGGCGAGTCAGACGAAAAAAAAACATATTCCACCGGGACGTACACACCGCGAGCAGTTTACAGAATTGTAAATAACCTGAAAAGCGCGTTAACGTGACAGAAATCCCAACCTGCCAGATGCAAGGCGAAAATCTCTGTCACGGCAGTAATTATCAGGCCGGTTACTTACCGGCCTTTGTATTACATTACCAAACGGCGGATGTCGCTCATCAATTGATTAATATAAGTGATGAAACGCGCACCATCTGCTCCGTCGATCACACGATGGTCGAAAGACAGAGACATAGGCAGAATCAGACGGGGAACGAATTCCTTGCCATTCCAGACTGGTTTCATGGAGGAACGAGACAGACCCATGATTGCCACTTCTGGCGCATTCACAATTGGTGCAAAACCGGTAGTACCAATACCACCCAAGCTGGAGATAGTGAAGCAGCCACCCTGCATGTCGGAAGCGGTCAGCTTACCAGCACGTGCTTTCTTAGAAACTTCAGCCAATTCTCTGGACAGTTCCATGATGCCTTTCTTGTTGACATCCTTGAATACAGGCACAACCAAGCCGTTAGGTGTGTCAACCGCGATACCGATGTTGACATACTTTTTCAGGATCAGCTTCTGACCGTCTTCAGAAATGGAGCTGTTAAAGCGAGGCATGGCTTCCAATGCCTTCGCTGCGGCTTTCATCACAAATACCAGCGGAGTGATCTTCACGCCAAGCTGTTTCTTCTCAGCTTCTTTGTTCTGTTGTTTGCGGAACTCTTCAACTTCAGTGATATCCGCTTCATCGAACAGGTTAACGTGAGGGATCATGACCCAGTTACGGCTCAGGTTAGCACCGGAGATTTTCTGGATGCGGCTCATTTCAACTTCTTCGATTTCACCGAACTTGCTGAAATCAACTTTCGGCCAAGGCAACATGCCAGGCAGACCACCGCCCGCAGCCGCAGGTGCTGCTTCTGCACGTTTAATCGCATCTTTCACGTAAGCCTGAACGTCTTCACGCAGGATACGACCTTTACGGCCAGTGCCTTTTACTTTAGCCAGATTTACGCCAAATTCACGTGCCAGACGACGAATAACTGGAGTAGCGTGAACGTAAGCGTCATTTTCAGCAAATTCATTTTTGCCTTCTGCTGGTTTGCTTACTGCTGGCGCTGCTGCTTTCGCTGGTTCAGCCGCAGGAGCCGGAGCCGCCACTGGTGCTGCCACAGGGGCTGCACCCGCAACTTCAAATACCATAATCAGAGAACCGGTTTTCACTTTATCGCCAGTCGCGATTTTGATCTCTTTCACAGTACCAGCAAAAGGTGCCGGAACTTCCATCGAAGCCTTGTCACCTTCAACCGTGATCAGTGACTGCTCTTCAGCGATAGAATCACCTACTTTTACCATGATTTCGGTCACTTCAACTTCGTCACCACCGATATCTGGTACATTGACTTCTTTGACCGCAGAAGCCGCAGGTGCTACTGGAGCCGCTGCCGGTGCTGCTGCAGGAGCGGCGCCAGAACCTGCCACTTCAAATACCATGATCAGAGAACCGGTTTTCACTTTATCGCCAGTCGCAATTTTGATCTCTTTCACAGTACCTGCAAAGGGTGCAGGAACTTCCATTGACGCCTTGTCACCTTCAACTGTGATCAGTGACTGCTCTTCAGTAACCGTATCACCCACTTTTACCATGATTTCGGTCACTTCAACTTCGTCACCACCGATATCTGGCACATTCACTTCTTTGCTTTCTACTGCTGCTGGCGCTGGCGCGGCTTGCTGCGCAGGTACAGCTTCTGCTGCACCGTTTGCGGATTCAAAAATCATGATCAATTTGCCGGTTTCAACTTTATCGCCAACCGCAACTTTGATTTCTTTAACTACACCCGCCTGTGGCGAAGGGACTTCCATAGAAGCCTTATCACCTTCAACTGTGATCAGTGACTGCTCTTCAGTAACCGTATCACCCACTTTTACCATGATTTCGGTCACTTCAACTTCATCTGCACCAATATCAGGTACGTTAATTTCGATAGACATTAATCTTTACCTCTTATGCCAGACGTGGGTTAACTTTTTCTGGGTTGATGTTGTATTTCTTGATAGCTTCTTCAACGACTTTCACATCAACTTCGCCACGTTTAGCCAGTTCACCCAGAGCTGCAACAACCACATAAGAAGCATCAACTTCAAAGTGATGGCGCAGGTTTTCACGGCTGTCAGAACGACCAAAACCGTCGGTGCCCAATACACGATAGTCGCTTGCAGGAACGAAGCTACGTACTTGCTCTGCAAACAGTTTCATATAGTCAGTAGAAGCAACTGCTGGAGCTTCATTCATGATCTGAGCAATATAAGGAACGCGAGGTGCTTCTGATGGGTGCAACATGTTCCAACGCTCACAATCCTGACCATCACGAGCCAGTTCAGTGAAGGACGTTACGCTGTACACATCGGAACCGATGCCGTATTCAGCAGACAGGATCTGCGCGGCTTCACGAACATGACGCAGGATAGAGCCAGAGCCCAGCAACTGAACTTGACCTTTCGCACCTTCCAGACTTTCCAGCTTGTAGATACCTTTACGGATACCTTCTTCAACACCTTCAGGCATGGCTGGCATGTGGTAGTTTTCGTTCAGCGTGGTGATGTAATAGTAGATGTTCTCTTGTTTCTCACCATACATACGCTCCAAACCATCTTGCATGATAACAGCAACTTCAAAAGCAAATGCTGGATCGTAAGAGATACAGTTAGGAATAGTCAGAGACTGAATATGGCTGTGACCATCTTCATGCTGCAAACCTTCACCGTTCAGCGTTGTACGACCAGAAGTACCACCAACCAAGAAGCCACGAGCTTGCTGATCACCCGCTGCCCAGCACAGATCACCAATACGCTGGAATCCGAACATGGAGTAGTAGATGTAGAATGGGATCATTGGCAAGTTGTTGGTGCTGTAAGAAGTTGCAGCAGCCAGCCAAGATGAAGCAGCACCCAGTTCGTTGATACCTTCTTGCAGGATCTGACCTTTTGCGTCTTCTTTATAGTATGCAACTTGCTCACGGTCTTGCGGCGTATACTGCTGACCATTAGGGCTGTAGATACCGATTTGACGGAACAAACCTTCCATACCGAAAGTACGAGCTTCGTCAGCAATAATTGGAACCAGACGATCTTTGATTGACTTGTTCTTCAGCATGACGTTCAGTGCACGAACGAAAGCGATAGTAGTAGAAATTTCTTTGGATTGTTCTTCCAGCAGAGAGCTGAATTCTTCCAGTGCTGGAATTTCCAGTTTCTCGTCGAAATTAACGCGACGGCTTGGTACATAACCACCCAGTGCGTTGCGACGCTCATGCAGATATTTAGACTCTTCAGAGTCTTTGTCGAAAGTGACATATGGCAAGTTTTCGATCTGCTCATCAGATACAGGCACATTGAAACGATCGCGGAATTGACGAACACCTTCCATGTTCATTTTCTTAACCTGGTGAGCGATGTTCTTACCTTCAGCGGTATCACCCATACCGTAACCTTTGATGGTCTGAGCCAAGATTACAGTTGGTTTGCCAGTAGTACCCTGTGCTTTTTTCAGTGCAGCGTAAACTTTCTTCGGATCGTGACCACCACGGTTCAAAGCCCAAATTTCGTCATCAGTCATATCTTTGACTAATGCAGCAGTTTCTGGGTAACGACCGAAGAAGTGTTCACGAACATAAGCACCATCTTTGGACTTGAATGTCTGATAGTCGCCGTCCAGCGTTTCGTTCATCAACTGAACCAGCTTACCGCTGGTGTCTTTACGCAGCAGTGCGTCCCAACGCTCACCCCACAGGACTTTCAGTACCTGCCAGCCAGCACCTTCGAAGATACCTTCCAGTTCGTTAACAATTTTGCCGTTACCAGTTACTGGGCCATCCAGACGCTGCAAGTTACAGTTGATGATGAATACCAGGTTATCCAGTTTTTCACGCGTTGCGATAGTGATCGCACCTTTAGATTCTGGCTCATCCATTTCACCGTCGCCCAAGAAAGCATAAACGGTTTGTTTAGAGGTATCTTTCAGACCACGGTTTTCCAGATATTTCAGGAATTTTGCCTGATAAATAGCGGAGATTGGCCCCAGACCCATTGAAACAGTTGGGAACTGCCAGAAGTCAGGCATCAGTTTTGGATGCGGGTAAGAAGACAGGCCATTACCTGCAATTTCTTGACGGAAGTTGTTCATCTGCTCTTCAGTCAGACGACCTTCAAGGAATGCACGTGCGTAAACGCCTGGAGAAATGTGACCCTGGAAGTATACCAAGTCACCGCCATCATTTTCGTTACGAGCACGGAAGAAATGGTTAAAACAAACCTCATAAACAGTAGCGGAAGACTGGAATGAAGCCATGTGACCACCCAGCTCCAGATCTTTTTTAGATGCACGCAGAACGGTCATCACCGCATTCCAACGAATAGCAGAACGGATACGACGCTCTAAATCCAGGTTGCCAGGGTAAGCTGGCTCATCCTCAACAGGAATAGTGTTGATGTAATTGCGGCTTGCAGCACCAGCAGCAACGCTAACGCCACCTTTACGAGCTTCGTTCAAAACCTGATCAATCAGGAACTGAGCACGCTCAACACCTTCTTCACGGATGACCGATTCGATCGCCTGTAACCAATCGCGAGTTTCGATCGGATCCACGTCATTTTTCAAAATATCTGACATGGTGTATTCCTTATCTGTTATCTATTTTCTAATGGTTATTGGAGCCTATCTTCTGGTCATACCTTTTGACGAAACTGCCTGTTATGACCGGAAGATAGGCCCTGCTATATATTGCCGCTAAAACTCTCGGTAAAGAGTCGACAAACTGTACAAACGCAGCAGTCAGGATCTGTACAGTTAAGTTAGAACCTACCCACTCGGGAATTTGATTTGTCTATGACGCCCCAAGGGACAGGCTCTTATTCCTGGTGTTGCTGGAGTCGCCTCAATGAACGCTCACGACGAGTACGTTCACGAGTCAGATCCAATAAAACTTCTTCAATAAAGGCCAAATGGCGATGAGAAGCCTCACGGGCTTTTTCTGGTTCCCGCGCCATGATAGAGCGAAAAATTTCAGCCCTATGGTCACTCACCGCTGCCAACATTTCTTTACGGGTATAAATGACTTCAAAATTGCGCCTGATATTTTGTTCTAACATTGGGATCATACAGCGCAATAAATGCAGCAATACCACATTATGGGCAGCTTCCGTGACAACAAGTTGGTATTGCAAGACAGCATCAGATTCCACATTCACATCACCGCTTTGTTGTGCTTCTTGAATGGCAAGATGGCTTTGTTCAATGCGTTGGAAATCCTCATCAGTTCCTCTAAGGGCTGCATAATAAGCAGCAATCCCCTCTAAAGCATGACGTGCTTCAAGGAGATCGAACTGGGATTCTTGATTCTCTGCAATAAGTTGGGCAAGCGGGTCGCTGAAACTTTGCCACAGATTGTTCTGCACGAAAGTTCCGCCCCCTTGACGACGGAAAAGAAAGCCTTTGGCTTCCAATTTTTGAATGGCTTCGCGCAATGAAGGACGTGATACTTCAAACTGCTTTGCCAGCTCACGTTCAGGCAGCAGTTTTTCTCCCGGGCGTAGCGAGCCTTCGAGAATGAGCTGTTCAAGACGTTGCTCAATCACATCTGATAACTTTGGTTGGCGAATCTTGCTATAGGCCATATCTGCTGTAAGCCATTCAATAAGTAAATGTTGCTTCGGACTATGCCTTGCTCAACTAAGTCTCACTGACTAAATCTTAGTCATTAAACCCTGGTTAACAGGTCAAAGTCAATTGGTAATACCAATTTAGAATACAGGGTCTTAAAGTAACAAAGTATTCACTAGCTGTCTATAAAGACCTTGGGTTAAATCATAAAAATCTGCAAATTTTAACAAAATATTTTAAATTTTATTAGAAAATTATAACCGAAAAGGATTTTAAGATAGGAGAAATTAGGGAAATTTAACGTTTTTAAAACGCATAGACGAGCTAAATAAAACGTTACAGCAAGACAAAAAACCCAAAATTATGCAGAAAATATGAATTAGAATTCAATAAAAGTAATTAATACAGATAAAAATTCCCCAGCGCTGCCCTTGTTGCCATAGCAATTTGTTATCTCAGAAAAATAAAGGGCGCACCTAGCCCTCTATCTCTCTTGTTTATCAAACTAATGCCCCGTAAATCGTCAACAGTGCGACAATAATCACAATAGCAAAAGTTACTTTTTTCGCTAACGTTACAGCAGCAACAGGCGTTTCTATCGGGTTAAGATGGGGTTCTTTATTTAATGCGAATTGTGCTAATTGACTGACTACTTTGTATTGTGATGACCGAAAATCAGTGAGTGATGCAATCCAAGCGGGTAAGGCTTTCTCTCCATGTCCTAACAACGCATAGGCAATACCTGCCAAACGTGCAGGAAACCAATCCAGCCAATGCAGTATCCCATCAACGCCAGATTGTGCTCTCTGCACTGCCGTTGCATACTGTGCCAACCAGCCTTGATAAGCTCTGAGGCAACCATACCCCATCAAAACGGCCGGACCGAATTTACCCAATACAACCAACCAAAAAATAGGGGCAAGATAATAACGGAAATTTATCCAAATCAATGAATTCTGTATCTCACGCAACCGCTCTTCTTTTGTGGTGTCAGGTAATGTGCCCTGAATCATCGTCAGACGAGCAAGATACTTTTTTTGCTGTCCAAAATCATCCTGGCGCACAGCCTGAAGATATCCACGGTAATCATGCCGTAATCTGCCTGCGCCAATACATAACAGACTGATTATGATACCCAATATAATCGCGAGAATACCAAAGGCAACTGAGCTAGAAATATCAACAAGCGTCCAGGTCAATAAAGTAACCAGAAAGGCCAGGCCCAAACTACCCCATAGTGAATGCGATTTGAGTTTGGCAAAACCTGGGGCTAAATAGCGTTCCAGTTGCCAGTGATCCCTCATCTTAAAAACACGTTCCCATGCCAGTATTAACAATAGAATAAAGAGAGTCATCCAACTCACTCCTTCAATAATTGACGGTAATGTTCCCAATAAAAATAAGGCCCAGGATCAGTTTTCCTTCCCGGCGCGATATCACTGTGTCCTGTCATATTGTCACGAATATCAGGATATTGGCTAATAAGTAGCTCAGTAACTTCCGCTAACTTAGTGTACTGAATTTCAGTAAACTCCTCATAATCTGTACCTTCCAGCTCAATACCTATCGAAAAATCATTACATTTATCACGGTCACAGTAGCAGGAAACGCCAGCATGCCAAGCTCTTTTATTGAAAGGAACATATTGTAACGCGATGCTCGACTTTAACACCCAATAACGAGAGTTTGTTGAAGCCAGTCGCGTTGTTTTTTACCTTGTTTAAAGTTGGCAAAAATACCTAATGTG
>NZ_MKGQ01000006.1:134518-140465 GCF_001908105.1 Xenorhabdus eapokensis | reverse complement strand
CATAGCCTTTTGTTCCTTTATTTCTTTTGGTTTGGTCACTTAAAGTTATAAAGGACGGGCTATGTCATTTCAACTCTCCTCGAAAGTCGAGCATCGCGTTATTGTACAATCTCACCATCACGCCGGATTAAACAGTGAGCAGAGACACGTAAGTGCTTAATTTCATCAAAAAAAGGATCAGCTTTAGGATCTAATGTCCCCGTAAATAATTGATCAATATAAGAACCACCAAACTTGCCGGGAGGTAAGCTGATGTTATGGATAACCAGTAATGATGGTATTTCTCCTTCTGGCCGCAGATCACAATGCGGAGAAATAACCTTTCTTACATCATCAATCCACCCCTCATGCAGCTTCATTCTTTTACCTTCTCTCTTAATATTTAATATCACTTTACCAAAATCACCATTCCAATATGGCCGGTATCAATCAACTTCATTAAGCATAATGCCACGGCTAAAAGTGTAACCGGTTAGCATGTTAGCACTTTCAATCAGCCAATATATCTGGTGTTTTCTTATTTATGGACAGGCTCGAAAAATTTGTGCAATAGAATGCAACATAAAGTTATTTTCTCGATCCGACTTCATAAATTCTACTAACGATATTTTATTTTTCCCTTTTTTCTCCATGATTATGGGCATCGATATCCAATAGATTGCAATTCAAAAGATGAAGAGTATATCTGCTATTGAATATGGCAATTAATCCAGATGCATATACAAGGAGAAAAAATGAATCAACAGGGATTTACATTAATTGAAGTGATGGTTGTTATGGCTATCGTGTCTATTCTTGGCGCAATTGCTATTCCCAGTTATCAGGGATATATCCAGAAAGCGGCATTAACCGATATGCTACAAGCTATTGTGCCTTATAAATCTGGTGTAGAACTGTGTCGCTTTGAAGCTGAAAATTACAAAGATTGCCACTCTGGTCACCCGTCCATTCCATCAGGTCACAATAGCCGCTATATCAGTACCATCTCAGTAAAAGAGGGGGAAATAACGGTAGTGGGCCAGCAAAACCTTAATGGGCTCCATGTCTCGTTAAAACCTATTCAAGATACAAAGACTGGTTTCACTCAATGGAACGCGATGTGTGAAT
This sequence comes from Xenorhabdus eapokensis, assembly GCF_001908105.1. The sequence goes on along the minus strand of NZ_MKGQ01000006.1, from coordinate 139,358 downwards.
CTGAAAATGAATCGTTAAAACTAAAATGCCAGGAAACCTTGAAATTTTAAACACATCCTTTCATTCCTGACAGGCTTTAAATGGAAGAGAAAACAATTAAGTCACGCCAATATTAAAGGAATAAAAATAATGATAAATAAGGATCACCTCTTAATGGAAAAAGAAATAAAAGAACTGTGTCAACAACATCAGGCCATTCTTATAAAAAAAGATTCCCATACGATCACAATTGCCTGTAATAAATCACCTAATGAGGATTTCATGGCTGCACTGAGGTTTATTTCAGGTTTAATCGTTAATATAGAAATATTGCCACAAGCAAAAATAGAATCAATGTTGACAGAAGAAAATTCATTAATGTCAGCAAAAAATTACTGTTCAGAAAGTGATAAAGAAGAACCTTACCGTATAGATCGCCTTGATAGTCGCCATGCTAATTATAATGATGCAATACCAACCAATAATCTCCATGATGAGGAAATAGATACGCCTGTTATTCACTTAATTAATCAAACGATATTAACGTCAATACAAAAAAGAGCGTCAGACATTCACTTTGAACCATCTCAACGTGGCTATCAAATACGTATTCGAGTTGATGGTACATTGCATACCATGCAGGCACCCCCTCCTCAAATGAATGCGGGTATTCCTGCCCGCTTAAAAATCATGGCAAAGCTCAACATTGCTGAAAAACGTCAGCCTCAAGATGGGCAATTTGACTGGAATGACAACAAAAACAGTTATGCGATTCGTATATCAACACTCCCCACACTGCATGGGGAAAAAATAGTCCTGCGTATTTTAAATACTATACACCAGCTATCCCTGGAACAATTGGGGTTGCCTGAACCACAATTACACCTTTTAAAACAAAAACTCCATTTACCACAAGGAATGATTTTGGTCACTGGCCCGACTGGCAGCGGAAAGACCGTCACATTATATAGCTGCCTGCAATATTTAAACCAAACTAAAAAGAATATCTGTAGTGTTGAAGATCCTGTCGAAATTCCTTTATATGGCATCAACCAAACGCCTGTGAATAACAAGATTAGTCTCGATTTTGCCAAAATCCTCAGGGCATTATTGCGGCAAGATCCCGATATCATTATGGTTGGTGAGATCCGTGATAATGAAACTGCTGAAATATCAATGAAAGCAGCCCAAACAGGTCACTTGGTTTTATCAACACTACACACCAATTCCACTATTGATACGTTATCTCGCCTGCATAACCTGGGTATTTCTGGCTACACCACAACCTCATGTGTGAAATTGATTATTGCACAGCGGCTGGTTCGTAAGCTCTGCCCCCATTGCCGACAACAAGACAGTATTCCCACAGTGATCCCTAATATTACTGGTTCAACATCTATAAAAAAATGGCATGCGGTTGGTTGTGATCACTGCTTTTCTGGCTATTACGGCAGAACCGCCGTCTATGAATTTCTCGAAATCAAACCTGAACTCCAGCAAACCCTGTCTGAGTGTTCTCATTCCAGCCTCTCACATTTACTTGCCTCACAACAAGGTGTAACGCTGTTCTCAGCAGGGCTGACATTAGTAGAAAAAGGAATAACGACGCTTGAAGAGATTTATCAGATTACAGGCCATGAAACAGTATGAAAATAGAATATATTTACCAATGGCAGGCAATTAACAAAAATGGAAAAGCCATAACAGGGGAGAGCATTGGTCATAGCAAAAAAAGTGTATTCCAATACCTCAGCTATCTCGATCTTCAACCCTATGCCATTAAATGTAAAAAAATTATTTATTACAGCAAAAAAGAAATTGCCTATCGCCTGCATTTTATTCACCAGTTAAGTACGTTACTGACTTCCGGCATTCCTTTACTCAAGGGACTAACTATTTTACTGCAAGAATGTAAATATGATCTCTGGCGATGTGTATTAGCAGAGATGATTCAGAAAATTCGTCAGGGAGAATCATTCTCCACAACACTTAAACACTATCCGAAGTTATTTTCTCCCTTATTTTATCAACTTATCGCAGTCGGAGAACAAACCGGCCAGCTTGAAAACTGCTGCCAGTTAATTATTAATCGCCTGGAACAACAAAATAGGTTGAGGAAGAAAATTCAAAAGGCTTATCACTATCCCTTAATAGTCGCTTTTGTAAGCTTTTTGGTTATTATTCTGATGTTGATTTTTGTTCTGCCAGAATTTCGGCAAGTTTATTCTTCGCTAAACGCCACCCTGCCCTGGTTAACACAATGGGTTCTCTCCGGTTCTGATTTATTGATCCATCATGGCGTATTACTACTATTAATAATATTTATATTGTTAACCAGTTATCTATGGCTACGCCATCGTTTTCCTATTTTAAAAGCAAAAGAAAAAATGCTTTTTCTGAGACTTCCTATTTTTAAGCAACTCACTATTTATCAACAGACTAATCAAATATTTCATATCCTATTCATGACACAAAAAGCGGGATTAACACTAATGGCAGGGCTTGAATGTGCCCTCAGTGCAACTCAACATCCTGTTTTTATCGCAGGAGTGAAAAATCTGCACAGGCAAATTCAACAAGGTATTCCAATGAGTGATGCATTAAAACAAACAGCATATTTTCCTGTGTTATGTCAACAATTTGTCATGATAGGTGAAGAATCAGGAGAATTAGAATTATTTTTATTCAATCTCGCAGAATGGTATCAAGAAAAATCAATCAACCTTGCTGATAGTTTGGTTCAATCATTAGAACCTTTATTGATGTTAATAATGGCTTTGATTGTCGGTTTATTATTACTGGCTATGTACCTGCCTATTTTTCAATTAGGCACCATATTAACTTAACAAAGTATTTACATGTTTCGTTATCTTTTCTCAAGGCCGCAAAAGCAAGAATTGTACGTGTTTGTTTATAGCCCATCAGCTTCCCTTGAGTTACAATTTGATTATGCTATCAGAGATATTTAAAGGGATAGAATGGCTTATATTGTTGCACTTACAGGTGGAATTGGTAGCGGTAAAACGACTATCTCTAATGTATTTTCATCCCTTGGTGTCACGCTTGTTGATGCAGATATTATCGCCAGGGAAGTTGTAGCGCCTGGCACCCTCGCACTACAGGCAATCGCAGAGCACTTTGGCGCTGACATATTATTGCCCGATGGCAGCCTTAATCGGGCCATGTTGCGCCAAAAAGTTTTTGCTGTCCCGGAAGAGAAACAGTGGCTCAATGCACTATTACATCCACTGATCCAAGTAGAAACACAACGGCAATTAAACCATGTGACTACCCCCTATGCCATCTGGGTCGTACCTTTGCTAATTGAAAACAATTTAATGCATTTGGCAGATCGTGTTTTAGTTGTTGATGTTCCAATTGAAGTACAGATCACCCGAACCATAGCTCGTGATGGGGTGAGCCGTGAGCAAGTAGAAAATATTCTGGCTGCACAGGCCAGCCGTCAGGACAGACTGGAAAAGGCAGATGATGTCATCGTTAACCACGACAGCGAACAGGATATTCCCTCTCGTGTGGCCGAGTTACATCAACAGTATTTAAAACAAGCAAAATCAGTCAGACAGGAAAACCGTAATGAGTGATGCAACCTCTACTATTATTTTTGAACATCCACTCAATGAAAAAATGCGTTCATGGTTGAGGATTGAGTCTTCACTGCAACAGTTGGAAAAACAACGTCATCTGGATTCTCAGGCGAGTAGCCTCTCGTTTTTCCGTACAATTGCCGAATTAATTGAGATTCTGGAACGCGGTGAGGTTCGTTCTGAGCTATTGAAAGAGCTGGATCGCCAGCAGGTGAAATTAAAACAGTGGCTCGGCGCTCCGAATGCCGATACGGCTATGATCCATAGTTTGACAGAGCAACTTAAAGAACGCAGCATTGCCTTGAATCAAGCTCCACGGCTTAGCCAATATATCAAAGAAGACCGTACTATCAGCATGGTACGTCAACGTCTCAGCATCCCTGGAGGATGTTGTAGTTTTGACTTGCCAACATTGCATCTGTGGCTGCATTTACCACAATCTGTCAGGGATAAATCTGTCAAAGCCTGGCTGGATAGCCTGCGGCCATTACAACAAGCCCTGGAAAGTATTCTGAAACTCATACGCCACTCTGCCGTTTTTACCCCTAAAACCAGCCATAATGGATTTTATCAGGGTAATGCAGATGAAGCTGATCTACTGAGATTAAAATTGGACGTGGTATCAGATGCATTGGTTTACCCACAAATTTCCGGCTACAAAACACGTTTCGCTATCCGCTTTTTACCAATGGATAGTGAGCATGGTGTCGTACCAGCCCATTTGTCATTTGAATTGGCCTGCTGTTAACATGCTAATTCTGTATTTATATAACTCTGTATTTATGAATACATCACTGAAATGGTGAGTTCAGCCAACAAAGCTGCGATATGAGAATGGAGGATATGACCTTCAAATCAAACGAGAGAGAGTATTATGTCTGAAGTATTGACTGTCGAATGTCCAACGTGTTGCAGCACGGTAGTATGGGGAGAAATTAACCCACACCGCCCATTTTGCAGTAAACGTTGCCAACTAATCGACTTAGGTGAATGGGCCAGTGAAGAAAAGCGAATAGCAAGCCAAAGCGACAGTTCAGAAAATGATAATTGGAGCGAACAGCCTGAATAGTACAACTAATATCACGTAACCTATGTTATAGCGGTGCCTGTTTTATTTGGCGCCGCTTATAATGAGTGATTTAACTAGGGCGTGTTGACGTTTACCGTTTATCCTTTACTCAACCCACATGGGTAGCCATATCATGACAAATGCCAGCGCCAACATGCTGGCATAATTTCGGGCTAATTTATCGTAT
>NZ_MKGQ01000006.1:0-134418 GCF_001908105.1 Xenorhabdus eapokensis | reverse complement strand
AGATAACAATTTGAATAATAGCTCAAAAACCCCTTTTTTTGACCAGGCATTGAAACGCTTAAAAAGGGTATTCCATTTTCCGAATTCCTCGGGTAAATCTCGCCACGGACATCCCGTTCTCATTCGATAAAGTATCCCTTCGAAAGTTAGGTAATGTTCTTCTTTGTAGTAAATGAATCCATGTTGTTGCATCAATACAGCTAGCGTATTCCATAAAGATTTTGATAACATTGTTCTTGGCATGATGAGCTGGAGTAATGGTTTTTTCGCGAAGACAATGATACCAGATCATCATGCTGTTCAAATTCCCCTCACAAAACGTCAACACGCCCTACCCTAATTTATTAAAAATTCTTTATCAAGAACCATGTTGGGTTAGAAAGCTGACAATACTACGATTCGCCGGAGGAAATTCATCAGCAATTAATTCTGATTGTAAAACCCAACGGGAAGGTTGCCCTTCTTTACCAAACGGCTCGTTTTCCCATTCATCGACCAGAAAAAAATCAAGAATGATGCTTCTATCAGGAAAATCATGTTTGATGGTGTCAATTAATTCACAATGCGTTACCGTGATCCCAACTTCTTCCTTTAATTCTCTAATCAATGCTTGTTCAGATGTTTCTCCCTGTTCAAGTTTCCCCCCTGGGAACTCCCAAAAGCCGCCCATATGTGAATCAGCCCTACGCTGAGTAATAAAAATTTCATTATTGCTATTTTTAATGATGCCTGCTGCAATATGCAGATGTTTTTTTTCCATAATCATTTTCTTACAGTGTATTATTCAACTTAACTAACTATCTCTTGCAGATTACATTAGAATGAGTTTAAGCCGCAAATTTGTATTTCATGCAAAGTGTAATCGCTTTTTATTACCAATTACCTCTCAGGAAAAAACAAATCATGTGAAAACAAGCTGTAAACAGTGGCAGAAATTAATTGGCAAATAGATTGAAATGACTATTTTAAGAATTAAGGAAGCACGGTTTATGCTAAATGATGTTCAATCATTGATCGAAGCACGGCAAATCGCCTATCAATTCTCTGGTGAAACAACACCTCTGTTTTCTGATATCAATATATTTTTAAATGCAGAACAACATGCGTTAGTTGGACGCAATGGTATTGGTAAATCCTGGCTGGCATCAATATTGGCACAGCAGATCCTTCCCACAGAAGGCAGTGTAAGACATTTTTGTGAGGTGGGTTATTTGTCACAAGGCCTAACACCTTTTGCCGGTCATACCGCTGATCTGCTGGGATTAACCAAAATCATGAGAGCCAATGAACGTGTTCTGGCGGGAGTGGGTGACGAAGCAGATTTTGATGCTATGGAAGGAAACTGGGATTGGCAATTTCAAACTGAGTCTTTATTGGCAGAAGGTGAACTCAACCCAAACATATTAAATCAACCTTTTAATTCCTTGAGCGGCGGAGAACAAACACGGATCAGGTTGTTGGCACTGAAACGTCAAGGCGCAGGTTTTATGATTCTGGATGAACCAAGCAATCACCTTGACCGACAAGGCCGCCTGTGGCTGGTTCAATGGCTAAGTGATTTTGCGGGCGGCATTTTACTGGTTACCCATGATACCCAACTATTACAGCATGTATCGGTTATTTACGAACTCAACGGATTAGGGTTATCCCGCAGTATTGGTGGATGGGAAACCTGGTTAGAAAGTAAAGAACAACTACGGCTAGGTGTTCAACGTGAAGTGGATCAAACCAGAAAAAATCTAAAAAAAGCCTTACGTGATAAACAAAAAGATCATGAGCTGGCTAGCAAAAGGCAAAGTCAGGGGAAGCAACGGCGGGAAAATGCCAATCAGGCTACAATCCTTCTTGATCACGCATTAGGACGCTCAGAAGCAACATTATCACGGATAGCAAAACAGAATGAAGAGCGATTGCAACGCAGCTCTTCATTAGTCACAGAAGCCAGAGCAAAACTCGAAATTATCGATCCGCTGTCAATCACTGTTGCGACTCCACAAACAGCAACTTCTCCGTTACTTTATCTTCAGGATGTCATTCTGCCCTTCGGCTCCGGCACTCCCATCAGTTTAACCGTCAATAATGGCGATCGGATCGCTATCACAGGTAAAAATGGCAGCGGAAAATCCACCTTATTAAAGGTAATGACGGGTTCACTGGTTCCGAAACAGGGTATCTGTCGTATCACTCCTTCACACAGTCTGATGGATCAACATTTTTCATTCCTTGATAAAAACCAATCTGCATTGCATAACTTTCAATTACAGTCACCAGGCTGGACAGAAGATCGTTACCGTACTCGGTTGGCACAATTGCGTATTCGCGGTGAGGAAGCCTTGAAACCTGTCGGTTATCTCAGTGGCGGAGAACAACTTAAAGTCGCGCTGGCTTGCCTGTTTTGTGGGCCATATGCTCCTGCCCTGTTGTTATTGGATGAACCCGATAACCATCTGGATATTGAATCACGCGAACTGTTGCAAAAAGCACTACATGGTTATACGGGGGCGATGGTACTTATTTCCCACGACGATAAATTCATTGAAAATGTAGGCAATATGCAGGAACTCATATTATGACAAAACCCTCAAATCTATATCTTAAAAGATAAGATCTAAGGGTTTTCGTTAAATTAACCCGTGCCAATGGTAATTTCCCACTGGCACGGTTTTTTTGCTTATAAACTCAATCTACTTATAAGCGACCGTGGCAATGCTTATATTTTTTACCAGAACCACATGGGCAAGGATCATTGCGTCCAACTTTACGCTCCCCCGTTGCCACTTGGGCCTCGGCTTTTGACATCAACGCGCCTTGTTCAACTTCATGGCTCAAATGTTGTTGTCTTGCCAAACGCTCAGCTTCCTCACGACGCTGCTGTTCAAGCGCCTCAACTTCTTCCGGCATTCTAACCTGCACTTTGCTCAAGGTACTGATCACTTCATATTTCAGTGATTCCAGCATATTGGCAAACATGGCAAAAGATTCGCGTTTGTACTCTTGTTTTGGATCTTTCTGGGCGTAACCACGCAAGTGAATACCTTGGCGTAGGTAATCCATCGCGGCCAGATGCTCTTTCCACAATGTATCCAGGGTTTGCAGCATGATGCCTTTTTCAAAGTTACGCATCATTTCTGCACCGACAATTTCTTCTTTTTGCTTATAAACTTCTATCGCCTTCTCAAGAATACGTTCACGTAATGTTTCTTCGTGCAATTCAGGCTCTTTATCCAACCACTCTTTAACTGGCAGGTTCAAATCGAAATCGTTGCTTAAACGTTCTTGCAACCCTTCAACATCCCACATTTCTTCCAGTGATTGCGGTGGAATGTAAGCATCAATTGTTGTCTTAAAGACATCTTCGCGGATGCTGGTGATGGTTTCGCTAACATCACTCACATCAAGCAAGTCGTTACGTTGAGCATAAATTGCCCGGCGCTGATCGTTGGCAACATCATCATATTCCAACAACTGCTTACGGATATCAAAGTTACGGCTCTCAACTTTACGCTGAGCATTCGCAATCGCTTTAGTCACCCATGGGTGCTCAATGGCTTCCCCTGGCTGCATACCAAGTTTACGCATCATGCCGGTCACTCGATCGGAAGCAAAAATACGCATCAAGGAGTCTTCCATTGAGAGGTAGAAACGTGAAGAACCCGCATCACCCTGACGTCCCGCACGACCACGTAATTGGTTATCAATACGGCGTGATTCATGACGTTCTGTACCGACAATATGTAAGCCACCTGCGGCCAATACCGCATCATGGCGCTCTTGCCATTCTGCCTTGATTTTCTCGATTTGTGCTTCAGTTGGCGCTTCCAATTTAGCGATGTCCGCCTGCCAACTTCCTCCCAACATGATATCTGTACCACGTCCCGCCATGTTGGTTGCAATCGTCACGGTTCCAGCCTGACCCGCCTGCGCGATGATGTCAGCTTCCATTGCATGGAATTTTGCGTTCAAGACGTTATGTACAATGCCCGCTTTCGTTAATGCGTTAGACACCAATTCCGATTTCTCAATTGAGATTGTCCCCACTAAAACAGGCTGACCACTGCTTGTCCGCGCTCTGATGTCTTCAATGATCGCCTCAATTTTTTCCGCTTCTGTCATATAGACCAGATCCGAGAGATCCTGACGAACCATTGGGCGATTAGTTGGAATGACAATGGTATCTAGTTTATAAATGGATCTGAATTCAAAGGCTTCTGTATCGGCGGTTCCTGTCATCCCTGCCAATTTTTCGTATATACGGAAATAGTTCTGGAATGTGATTGAAGCCAGCGTCTGGTTTTCATTCTGAATCTCGACACTTTCTTTCGCTTCCACAGCCTGGTGCAAGCCATCAGACCAACGACGTCCTTGCATAGTACGACCGGTATGTTCATCAACGATGATGACCTCGCCTTCTTTAACGATATAGTCAACATCACGGGTAAACAGGGCATGAGCGCGCAGAGCGGCTGTCACATGGTGCATCAGCATGATATTGGTCGGTGAATATAAGGATTCGCCTTCATCCATCAATTTGGCATCCACCAATAACTCTTCAATTAATACCAGGCCACGCTCTGTCAGGTTGACTTGACGGGTTTTTTCATCAACAGAGAAATGTCCTTCCCCTTGGAAGGTATCTGAATCCTCTTTTTCCTGACGAACCAGTTTCGGGATCAGCTTATCTACTTTGATATAAAGCTCAGAGCTGTCTTCCGCAGGTCCTGAAATAATCAGTGGGGTACGAGCTTCGTCAATCAGAATCGAGTCAACTTCGTCCACCAACGCATAGTGTAATTTGCGTTGGACTCGCTCTTCTGGACTAAATGCCATATTGTCACGCAAATAGTCAAAGCCAAACTCATTGTTAGTACCGTAAGTGATATCCGCAGCATAAGCTTCACGTTTTGCCGGCGCTGGCATACCCGGTAAGTTAATGCCGACACTCAAACCAAGAAATTCAAACAGTGGGCGGTTATTTTCAGCATCGCGCTGTGCCAGATAATCGTTCACGGTCACAATATGAACGCCTTTGCCACTAAGGGCATTCAGATAAGCTGGTAATGTTGCGGTTAATGTCTTACCTTCACCAGTACGCATCTCTGCTATGCAGCGTTCATTCAAGACCATGCCACCTAACAACTGTACATCAAAGTGGCGCATACCAAATACACGTTTACTGGCTTCACGCACCGTAGCGAACGCTTCTGGCAAAATTTTATCCAGTGATTCACCCTCTTTTAAACGGGCACGAAATTGTTCTGTTTTCGCTTTCAGTTCTTCATCAGAGAGTTTTTCACAGTCCGGCTCCATACAGTTGATTTCATCAACCACTTTGCGCAAACGGCGCAAGGTACGATCATTACGGCTACCAAAAATCTTTGTCAGTAATTTAATCAGCATAATTAGTACATCTCAGATAGGGCTATTGTTGTAGCCAATCAATCATTTTATTAAAAATTGTCTTATTACACTTAGATTGAAATAAGACAGTAGTATTAAAGCAAAAATAGATGATTGAGCGTTGGCCCTGCTCTAATTCCCTGTATTTTAGCGACCCAGAGAGCTGGAGTATGGGTATCAGGAAGCACCACATCTGCCATCGCAACATTTGAGATAATTTCAAATGGGGCAGGTGATTGTGTCAACATAGCATGCAACGTATCCAGCATAAGTCGTTGCATAGATGGAGAAGAAATCCGGGTACTTTCTTTTGCTTCTTCGTACTTGACGGGCTCAACAACCGAAAAAGCAAAAGAAAGTTGGCGGATCACATTACGGACGGCATGTTGCTGCCAGTAATTTAAATAATTAGCTGGTTGACGCTGAACACTTTTTAATTGAAGTAAATGTAATTTAAATAGGTGCTCAAAAGAGGAAAGTGTTTGATGGCGGCAGCCTTGGGCAGATGAAGCATTTGTATGATGCAAGCCTTCTGCCACTCCAGCGAAAACAGTAGGAACACCAATTCCTGTCGCAACTATGCCCAGTAAAAGGTGAGACCAAAAATAACGCCTACCAAATTGTCGCCAAAGATTTAAAATACTCATTAATCCTTCATTAATAAATACTGGAACTGCCCCTATTATGCGAGATAGCCGCCCACAATCACTGGATAAGCTGTTTGAAGACGCGGCAACTGTCGGAAAAAGCCCACTTCAACTCATTCAACAACATGCAATCGCATTATTGAAACTCAACCGAGCCGTTCTCAGTTTGCTTCCTGCACAATTGCACCCGTGGTGCAGGGTTGCCAATTATCGCAAACAAATTCTGGTACTGGAAGCAGGAAATGCCAGTTGGATGACTCGGCTGCGTTATGAAATTCCTGTCTTATTGTCTACATTGAGGAGCGAAATTCTACCATCTTTATCCTCAATCGACATCAGGATTAACCCATCATTAATGGTTAAGTGTGATAATAATGAACAAGGGTTCTCAAAATTATCAACAAAAGTATTCAGTAATGATAATCAGGAATTACCAAAGCGCCAGCTCACTCATGCAAGTGCAAAAACATTAATGATATTGGCTGAAAACAGTCCGGAAAAATTAAAAAGGAAATTGGAACGGTTGGCTGCGCTGGCCGGAGAGGATACCAGTACAGCCAAGAAGAAGCGTTAGCGCTGAATAAAAAACATCAGCGAAAGAAGCGTGACAGATAGCATAACCCATTGGTGCATCATAGGAATGTTCTCAACATTCTTTATCAATACACATGTCAGACATTATGCCAACACCAGCGATGGAGCGCGGAAAGCCAATGGCATTTCTGCTTCATCTTCAAATGTGACAAACTCCCAAGCGCTTTCCTGTGCTAAAACAGTTTGCAGTAGTTTGTTGTTTAATGCGTGACCTGATTTAAACGCAGTAAAGGCACCAATGATATTATATCCACACATAAACAGATCGCCGATGGCATCTAACATTTTATGGCGGACGAACTCATCTTCAAAACGCAAACCATCTTCATTGAGCACGCGGTAGTCATCAACCACAATCGCACAATCAAAGCTGCCACCGAGGCATAAACCTTTAGATTGTAAGTACTCAATATCGCGCATAAATCCGAATGTACGCGCACGACTAATTTGGCGAACAAACGAATCCGCAGAGAAATCGAGGCTATAGCGCTGTGTACTCGCATCAATCGCCGGATGATTAAAGTCGATGGTAAAATCCAGACTGAAACCATGATATGGCGCTAATTCCGCCCATTTATCACCGTCTTCCACACGAACACTTTCTTTCATTCGCACGAATTTCTTCGCTACATTCAGCTCTTCAATACCCGCATCCAATAACAGGAAAATAAACGGGCTAGCGCTGCCATCCATAATCGGGATCTCTGGTGCATTGACTTCAATAACAATATTGTCGATCCCTAAACCTGCCAGCGCTGCGTTCAAATGCTCAACTGTTGAAATACGCACATTATGCTCATTCACCAGACAAGTACAGAGCATAGTATCACGCACAGATTTGGCATCTGCCGGAAAATCAACCGGAGGATTCAAGTCAGTACGACGATAGATGACCCCGGTATTAGCCGGCGCTGGACGCATTGTCAGCGTGACTTTTTTACCGGTGTGCAAACCGACGCCGGTCGCTTGAACAATACGTTTTAGTGTCCTTTGTTTGATCATCGTTTATATCTCGCAATGTTACTTATCCCGCCAATCACTATAATGTATGACTGGCAGGATAGTTTAACACAAAAAGCGGAGAAGCCAATTTTTTAGCAATCAGTCAGCCTGCTTACGCAAAAATGCAGGAATATCCAGATAATCAGGCTCTTTACTCGTATGCGCATTTTGGTCATTAACGACTTTTGCTACCGTCTTATTCTCATCGGGCAATGAAGAGATTCCACCAGAGATTTGCTGGTAACGGCGCTCCATCGCGTTTGTCTGCGGAGCCTTGTTATTGGTCACCAGGGTGATTTCTGGACGTTTGTCCATACCAATACCTGTTGCTACAACGGTTACACGCAGCTCATCATTCATATCTGGATCCAGTGATGTACCGATAACCACCGTTGCATTATCCGAAGCAAATGCACGGATTGTGTTACCGACTGTTTCAAATTCATCCAAACGCAGGTCGAAGCCCGCTGTAATGTTGACCAGAACGCCACGTGCGCCAGAAAGATCAATATCTTCCAGCAATGGGCTGGAGATAGCCATCTCTGCGGCTTCTTCCGCCCGATCTTCACCTTGTGCAATACCTGATCCCATCATGGCGTAACCCATTTCCGACATCACGGTACGAACGTCAGCGAAGTCAACGTTCATCAGACCTGGGCGAGTAATCAGTTCAGCAATACCCTGAACCGCACCTTTCAGAACATCATTGGCTGCACCGAATGCATCCAACAGGGAAATGCCTCGTCCCAGGACTTTCAGTAACTTGTCATTTGGAATAGTGATCAGTGAGTCCACATGCTTGGACAGTTCAGTGATCCCTTGTTCCGCGAAGGCCATACGTTTTTTGCCTTCGAAATTAAATGGCTTAGTGACAACGGCAACGGTCAAGATGCCAAGTTCTTTGGCAATTTCAGCCACAACAGGTGCGGCTCCCGTTCCTGTGCCACCACCCATACCAGCGGCAATAAACACCATATCTGCGCCTTCCAGTGCAGTACGCAGTGATTCGCGGTCTTCTTCCGCAGCAGTACGACCAACCTCAGGGTTCGCACCAGCGCCTAATCCTTTCGTAATGCCGTTGCCAATCTGGATAGTCTGACCAACAGCCGTCTTACGCAGTGCTTGAGCGTCCGTGTTAACCGCAAAGAAGTCAACGCCTTCAATACGCTCACGCACCATGTGCTCCACAGCATTACCGCCGCCGCCGCCGACGCCGATGACTTTAATCACCGCGTCGTTGGTTAATTCCAGTGGTTCAAACATAATTTCTCTCCGTTTTGTGCCTTTATATCGAGGCCGGCAACATTGTTATGGCCTCTGTATAAAAAATCAAAATTCTCTTTTCAGCCAGGTGCTGACTTTCTTAAACCAGCCACTTACTGACGTTCTTTTATCGGCATCAGAATCTCCCCCAAGGTGGGATTCTTTGCCATAATGCAGAAGTCCAACAGCAGTTGAGTAGCAAGGCTCCTGCACATAATCTGTCAATCCAGTGATGTTCAGGGGGTGGCCAATGCGAACCTGGGTATGAAACACCCGCTGAGCACACTCGGCCAGACCATCAATCTGGGCGCCTCCTCCTGTCAGGACAATCCCTGCCGCCAGGTGGTGTTTTACTCCCTGCTGCCGCAATTGCTCCTGCAATCGCAAAATTTCATCGTTCACTAAATTCAGCAGCTCGGTATAACGGGGTTCGATCACTTCAGCCAATGTTTGACGCTGCAAGCTACGAGGAGGGCGTCCTCCCACACTTGGGACTTCGACACTCTCATCCTTGCTCACTATCGAACCCAATGCGCAACCATGACGAACCTTGATGGTTTCAGCATCACTTGGAGGAGTACCAAACGCATAGGCGATATCACTGGTCACCACATTGCCTGCATAAGGAATCACCTTGGTATGGCGCAATGCACCGCCAGTATATACAGCGATATCCATCGTCCCGCCGCCGATGTCAACGACACAGACCCCCAATTCACGTTCATCTTCTGTTAACACAGCATAACTTGCTGCCAGTCCTGCAAAAATAAGTTGATCAACTTTCAACCCACAACGTTCTACAGCTTTTACGATGTTTTTCGCCATGTCGTTATGGCAGGTAATCAAGTGGACTTTCGCCTGCATACGCACGCCAGAGAGTCCAACCGGATTTTTGATCCCTTCCTGATAGTCAATCGCGTATTCCTGTGGGATCACATGCAAAATACGGTGTTCATCACGAACACGAACTGACTTAGCGGTATGGACAACACTGTCCACATCATCCTGAGTGACTTCTTCTTCCGAAACCGGCACCATGCCAATTTCGTTTTGGCAACTGATATGCTTGCCGGAAAGTGCCAGATAAACTGAAGATATCTGGCAATCCGCCATGAGTTCAGCCTGATCAATAGCACGCTGTACGCACTTGACAACCGATTCAAGATCGTTGACACCGCCTTTGTCCATGCCGCGGGATGGGCAACTTCCTACGCCGATAATATTGACCATACCATCGGGCAGAATTTCACCAACCAAGGCAGACACCTTTGCTGTACCAATTTCAAGGCCAACTACCAATTTTCTGTCCGTTGATTTGATCATCGTTATTCTGCCTGTTTCTGTATTATTACCAGTCAC
This sequence comes from Xenorhabdus eapokensis, assembly GCF_001908105.1. The sequence continues at coordinate 124,156 of NZ_MKGQ01000006.1, read as the reverse complement.
TGTTTTTTTTCTTGCCCGTTCATTAAAACTGGCGTATCAGTTAATAAAGGAGCCCAACCTACCGCAGCACCACTGTCATAACGTAAGTCAACATAAGCCACACGTTTTTCAGTGTTTCTCAACAACACCGGATAAAGTTCAACAAAACGTTTCATTCGTTCCATTTTATCTCGATTTCCTAGCTCTAAACGGATATCGTTATCCAATATCAGTTGCCAGGAGTTACGCGCTGTCATGATCACTGCCTTAAGTTTCATCTGGTGTTTTTCAAGAAAAGCTGCCATTGTGTGGTATTCACTCAATGCGTCCTCTTCTTTGCCTTCCGGTCCATACAACATCGGATACTGCCCATTTGCACTGCGCTCTATAGGTAAGCTAAATACCCGACCTTCAGCATCTAACAATTGGGTATCATTCCAGCGCGCATAAGGCACGTATTCTACCAGATGTATTTTAAGTTCATCAGGCCATTGTTTCCGAACAGTGACCTGCCGGATCCACGGCAGTTGTTCAATCTTTTCCTGAATGACGTTGACATCCTGAGTCATAAATGTTCCGGGAGATCCCAGAAACAAAATAGCCTGCCTTACATCATCATTTGTGGTGTAATGGCGTTCACCAGTCAGTACCAGCTTTGAGAGCGGTAATCTGCTAGGATCTTTCATCCAGTCCAGCGTCATCCAGCCTCCCCATATGATGGTACTGACTACCATCAAGAAGAAGGCAATCCCTGCCAGATAGTAACCATTACTGGGACGAGATCCCTGCGCTTCCCCCCCCTGCTCCCGGCTATTTCGGGCTGCCTGCGACATATTAATCAGCCAGCTCCAAAATTCTCGCTACGAGTTGAGAAAAACTTAATCCAGCCTGACGCGCAGCGGTTGGCACAAGGCTATGGCTGGTCATGCCAGGGGAAGTATTCGCTTCCAATAGATAGAAATTACCATTCCCATCATCCATGATATCGACTCGCCCCCAACCATGACATCCCAGCGCCTTATATGCTTTTAAGGCGATATCTAATAGCTCTTGCTCTCTTTCCGCACTCAAGCCGCTTGGACAAAAATATTGCGTTTGGTTGGAAATATATTTCGCATCGTAATCATAAAAGGTGTTTGAAGCCTGAATACGGATAGAAGGAAGCGCCTCATCACCCAAAAATCCGACGGTATATTCAGGGCCAAACAGCCATTTTTCAACCAATACGTCAGTATCGTATTTAAATGCCAGCTCCAAGGCGTCACGCAATTCAGCATATTCATTCACCTTGGTCATCCCTACACTGGAGCCTTCCAGATTCGGTTTAATCATTAATGGCAAACCTAATTCTTGAACATACTCTTTGAGTTGAAAATCATTAACTTGTTCAAATTTTAGAGAATTAATTACGACATAAGGTGAAATAGGCAGTTTTGCTCCCTGCCAGAGTTGTTTTGTGCGCAATTTGTCCATTGACAAGGCAGATGCCATTACTCCGCTGCCGGTATAAGGAATTTGCAAAAATTCCAGCAAACCTTGCAACGTACCATCTTCACCACCGCGACCATGCAGTGCGATAAAGACTTTATTGAATCCTTCCTCTTTGAGTTTAGTCACATCAAAGTCTTTTGTATCAACTGAATAAGCATTAATGCCCGCTTCTTTCAGCCCTGCCACAACCGCATGTCCTGATTGCAATGACACTTCGCGTTCAGCGGAAGTTCCGCCCAACAGAACAGCAACTTTATCAACCATGATGTCCTCCCTCATAAAAAGATGGCTGCAATTTTGTTTCAGCCAAATTGCGCGCTATTTTACCGATATTACCGGCACCCTGTACCAAAACTAAGTCATTGTTTTCTATTACCTGTGACAGGATGATTGAAACTTGTTCAGGTTCTGATACAAAAATCGGCTCCAACTTGCCACGACTGCGGATAGTACGGCATAAAGAACGGCTATCCGCGCCTGGGATCGGCGTTTCACCTGCGGCATACACATCCAACATTAATAGAACATCTACCTGACTCAGAACATTGGCAAAATCATCATATAAATCACGCGTTCTTGTATAACGGTGTGGCTGGAATACCATGACAATGCGTTTATCCCCCCAACCCGCTCGTGCCGCTTTAATCGTGGCATCAACTTCTGTTGGGTGATGGCCATAATCATCGACCAACATCACGCTACCTTCTTTGCCATTGATATGTTTAAGCGGAAAATTCCCCAGAAAATCAAAGCGGCGTCCAGTTCCCTGAAACTCGGCCAGAGAAGCCAGAATAGCAGTATCATCAATGCCTTCTTCTGTTGCCACTGCAACCGCGGCAGTTGCATTCAGCGCATTGTGGCGGCCAGGGGCATTTAACACGACATGTAAATCCGGCAAATCCAATCGGCTGATAGTGAAAAATCCCTGAGCGCCTTTTTGCTCATAATGGGTAATACGGACGTCTGCTTCCGCACTGAAACCATAGGTCGTGATATAACGCCCAATGCGGGGAATCAGCTCTTTCACGACAGGGTCGTCAATACACATAATCGCACGCCCATAAAATGGCAGGTTATGCAGGAAGTTAACGAATGTTTGCTTTAAGTTTTCAAAGTCCCCTTGGTAAGTATCCATGTGGTCGGCTTCAATATTGGTGACAACCGCCATCATGGGCTGCAAGTGCAAGAATGAAGCATCACTTTCATCTGCTTCTGCAATCAGATAGCGGCTGCTACCTAATCGAGCATGTGTACCTGCCGCTTTGACCAACCCACCATTCACAAATGTAGGATCAAGGCCTGCCTGTGCATAAATGCCAGCAATCATTGCCGTCGTCGTGGTTTTTCCATGCGTTCCCGCAATAGCGATACCGTGGCGATAACGCATCAGTTCTGCCAGCATTTCCGCACGGCGGATAACGGGTATCCTCGCTTCACGTGCAGCCACAATTTCGGGGTTTTCTGCCGAAATAGCCGTGGATGCTACGACTACGCTAGCGTCCCGCACATTTTCTGGACGGTGATTAAAATAAATAGTTGCACCCAGTGCAATCAATTGCTGTGTGACAGAATTGGGTGCCAGATCAGAACCACTTATCTGATAACCTTCATTAGCCAACACCTCGGCGATACCACCCATGCCAGCACCACCGATGCCAACAAAGTGGATATGCCTGACTTTTCTCATTTCAGGCACTGAAGCTCTTAATTTCGCCAACTGTTGTGTATTCACGTTTTAATCTTCACTCGTTATGTTTACATCACCGTTCTACCTGGAACGGTATTAATGATTCTCTACAGCATCAATCAATGCTGCTGCTACACGCTCAGTTGCATTAATAATGGCTACTGAGCGTGCTTTTTCTGCCATTTCCAGCAATTGTGGACGTTGCCACTGAGTTAATAGACCTACGACAGCATCAACTGTAAATTCGGGCTGTTCGAGTATCTTTGCGGCACCCGCTTTTTCCAGAGGCAAGGCATTCCAATATTGCTGGCGATCTTTATGCTGGAAAGGAACAAAAATCGCCGGTAAGCCTGCGGCGGAAACTTCACTCACCGTAAGTGCACCGGAACGGCATACGACAATATCAGCCCATGCATAAGCATGCGCCATATCATCAATAAATTCAGTCACTTTGAATTCAGATTTAACTGAATTTTCATATTGTTTCTGCGTCTCTTCTCTGGCGCCCTTGCCTGCCTGATGCCATAAAGTGATTTTATCGCCCAAGCGGGCAGCTACTTCTGGCATAGTTTGGTTCAGGATCCTGGCGCCTTGACTACCGCCAACGACTAGCACCCGAACAGCTCCTACACGCCCAGCCAAACGCTGCATGGGTTCTGGCAGTGCCAATACATCTTCCCTTACGGGATTACCAACAACCGGCACGCCAGGGAATGCGCCTGGAAATGCCTGTAAAACTGTTTTGGCAATTTTGGCTAACCAACGATTAGTCAATCCCGCAATGCCATTTTGCTCATGCAATACTACCGGAATGCCACACAACCATGCCGCGATCCCACCTGGCCCAGAGACATATCCTCCCATTCCCAGCACAACATCGGGCTGATAACGGCGCATAATGGCTTTTGCCTGTCGAATAGCCTTAAAAATTCTCATTGGGGCTGCAAGTAACGCTTTAATTCCCTTGCCCCGCAAACCTGAAATCTGAATAAATTCGATATCAATGCCATGTTTCGGAACTAAATCAGCTTCCATGCGATCCGCAGTTCCCAACCAGCGAATATCCCACCCCAGCTCTTTTAAATGGTGGGCAACGGCCAGTCCTGGGAACACATGCCCCCCCGTACCACCAGCCATCACCATCAAACGCCGGTTTTTGCCACTCATTTAGGGCTCCTTACAAACGCCTGTGCTTTTGCCAGACGGACTTCATAATCAATTCGCAATAACAAGACGATGGCCGTTGACATCACGATCAAACTAGAGCCACCGTAACTGACTAAAGGTAATGTTAATCCCTTCGTTGGCAACATACCTGCCGCCGCACCAACGTTAATGAACGCCTGAAAGCTGAACCATATGCCGATTGCACAAGCTAAAAAACCAGAAAATCGTTGATTAAGCTGCAATGCCCGACGGCCGATCATCATGGCGCGGAAAGCGACGAAGAATACCATTGCCAACACTAAAACCACACCGAAATAACCCAATTCTTCGGCCAGAATGGAGAAAATAAAATCAGTATGGGCTTCCGGCAGGTATTCAAGTTTCTGGACTGAATTTCCCAGTCCTTGCCCAAAGAAATCGCCACGACCAAATGCCATTAACGATTGGGTTAACTGATAACCACTGCCAAAAGGATCTTCCCACGGATTCAGGAAAGAGGTCACCCTGCGTATACGATAAGGTTCAGCAACAATCAGTACGCACACGGCAAATATTCCGCAGCCAATAATGGCAAGAAACTGCCACAATTTCGCGCCTGCCAGAAACAGTAGAGCCAATGTCGTCACAAATAACACAACCACGGTCCCCAAATCGGGCTGTGCCAACAACAAAATTGCCAATGCAACCATGACACCCATCGGTTTGAAAAATCCCCAGAAGTTGTTTCTGACTTCCTCAACTTTTCTAACCAGATAGCTGGAGAGATAACAAAAGAGTGATAGTTTCGATAATTCTGCCGGCTGAATGCGTAATGGGCCAATCGCTACCCAACGTGATGCCCCATTAACTGAACTCCCCACAAACAGCACCACAACCAGCATCATGATTGTGACTAATAACATGGCATTGCTGTAACGCAGCCAGAAGTTCATCGGAATACGCAGCGTAATCAGGGACAGGAAAAAACACAGCGACAAATAAATGGCATCACGTCGTGCAAAGATAAAGGGATCCTGGGCAAGACGTTGACCAACAGGCATTGATGCCGACGTTACCATGACAAAGCCAATCACAGCCAACCCTAATATCATCCAGACCAGGGTACGATCATACATAACGGTATCTGTGGCATCGGCCTCCACATTTCCCGCCAACCAAGTTTTAAATTTACCAAGGCCTGGAATGGTCATCAGCCTAACTCCTCTGCCAAACGAGCAAATTCATGACCACGATGTTCAAAGCTGTTGAACTGATCGAAGCTGGCACAAGCGGGTGACAGTAATACCATGTCGCCAGAAACCAGCTTGGGTGCAATTTCTCTCATCGCCTGTTCCATTGTTTCCGTCAGTGTTGCAATTTCCGGGCGCAATTGTGCTAATTGTTCCCCGTCACGACCAAAACAGTAAAGACGAACATGTTCCCCCGATATATAAGGTTTCAGTGGGGTAAAATCCGCCGCTTTTCCATCTCCTCCCAATAAAAGATAGAGTGTCCCTTCCAGCTTCAATCCACTCAGTGCCGCTTGGGTGCTGCCAACATTGGTTGCCTTAGAATCATTCACCCAACGAATTCTGTTCCTCATGTGGATCACCTGAAAACGGTGTTCCAGCCCGGAATAAGTCCGTAACGCCTGAAGGCTGGCCACACGAGGAATGCCTATAGCGTCCGCCAGTGCTAACGCTGCCAATCCATTGGCATAGTTATGTTGTCCAGCCAACTGCATTTCACGTGTTGCCAACACAGGATGTTGATTAACCATCAGTTGTTGGTGTTCACTATCAAGCTGATAATCACCATTATCCACACCAAAACTGATACAACGGCTGTCTTTGCCTGTTTCTGGTAATGTCAGAGCATCCTGTTCATTAACCACACAAATTTTCGCTTGATGGTAAATACGCAACTTTGCTGCACGATACTGTGCCAACCCTTCGGGATAACGAACCATGTGGTCTTCGGTCACATTCAGTACCGTCGCTGCTGCGGCTTTCAGACTGTAAGTGGTTTCAAGCTGGAAACTGGACAGTTCTAGTACATAAAGTTGACAAGGCTGTTTCAGCAATTCCAGTGCAGGGATACCAATGTTGCCCCCCACACCAACCTGCCACCCTGCTTCTTTCGCCATTTCACCAAGTAGGGTGGTTACAGTGCTTTTACCATTTGAACCCGTGATGGCGACGATTGGCGCCGTCGCTTCGCGGCAAAACAGCTCAATATCACCGATAATCTCAACTCCAGCATCAGCCGCCGCTTGCAATTCAGGCGTTGCCAGCGCAAGACCTGGGCTGGCAACGATTAAATCGGCATCTATCAACCATTGTTTGTTCAGGCTGCCGGTGTGACATTCGACACTATCAGGCAGCTTATCGCTGCCTGGTGGCACTATACGGGTATCCATCACACGCGGTGTCACGCCACGTGTAATGAAAAAGTCAACGCAAGACAGACCGGTCAGCCCTAAGCCAACGATGACGACTTTTTTACCCTTATATTCTGTCATGAGACGCTCAGCCATGATTAACGTACCTTCAGCGTTGCCAGACCAATCAACACCAACATCAAAGAAATAATCCAAAAGCGCACGATAACGCGTGGTTCTGGCCAACCTTTCAATTCATAGTGATGGTGAATCGGTGCCATACGGAAAATACGCTGTCCACGCAGTTTGAATGAACCAACCTGCAAGATGACAGACAACGTTTCCACCACAAAAACACCGCCCATGATGATCAGCAGGAACTCCTGGCGCAGCAATACGGCAATGGTTCCCAATGCCCCGCCCAGAGCCAATGAACCGACATCTCCCATAAACACTTGCGCCGGATAAGTGTTAAACCACAAGAAACCCAGCCCAGCACCGACAATCGCAGTACAGACAATCACCAGCTCACCCGCGTGGCTCAAATAAGGGATATGCAGGTAGTTAGCAAAATTCACGTTACCTGTTGCCCATGCCACCAAGGCAAAACCTGCTGCAACCAGTACTGTTGGCATAATGGCAAGGCCATCCAATCCATCAGTCAGGTTTACCGCATTACTGGTTCCTACAATCACAAAATAAGTCAGCAGAATGTAAAGCAAACCCAGTTGCGGCATAACCTCTTTGAAGAATGGCACGACTAATTGGGTTGCAGATGTCTCTTTGCCGATGCTGTACATAACAAATGCGACACCCAGAGCAATAACGGACTGCCAGAAATATTTCCAACGAGCAATTAGCCCTTTGGTGTCTTTACGCACCACTTTGCGGTAATCATCGACAAATCCCACAACGCCATAACCGACTAAAACAAGCAAAACACACCAGACATAGGGATTATCCAAACGCGTCCACAGCAACACAGAGATCGTGATGGAGAACAAAATCAACAATCCTCCCATTGTCGGTGTCCCACGCTTACTAAAATGGGACTCAGGACCGTTATCGCGTACCACCTGGCCTATTTGCAATTTTTGCAGATAAACGATTAATCTTGGTCCCATCCATAGCGCGATGAATAATGCAGTAAGCAAGCCGACGATGGCTCTGAACGTCAAATATGAGAAGACGTTAAAACCGGTGTGATACTTAACCAGATATTCGGCTAGCCAAATTAACATTGGAAGTTCTCCTTCAGCACGTTCACTACCTCTTCCATTGCGGCACTACGTGAACCTTTAATTAATATGGAAATCATTTCGTGTTGTTCCAATAGAGGAAGCAGCGCTGCAACTAATTCAGTCTTGTTCGCGAAATGCTGCCCCCGACCACTCGCGTCACTAATATGGGCACTGAAAGCCCCCACGCTGAGTACTTTATCTATGTTTGTCGATGCCACGGCTTCGCCCACCTCACGATGGCACTGAGTCGTCTGTTCCCCCAACTCGCCCATATCACCAACAACCATGACTCGATAACCGGACATCTGCGCCAGCACATGCGCCGCTGCTATCATGGAGCCGGGATTCGCGTTATAGGTGTCGTCTAATATCATTTTTCCCTCAGTCAGAGGGACAGGAAATAAACGTCCTGCAACTGCTTGTAATCCCGATAGTCCGCTACGAATATCATCCAACGATGCCCCCACAGAAATTGCCAGCGCACTGGCTGCCAATGCATTGGCAACATTGTGTTTTCCCGGCAATGGCAATGTCAGTTCAACACTCCCAATGGGGCTATGGAGGCAAAAGTGTGTTGCCAATGGTTGTTCTAAAATGTCCGTTGGGTAAAAATCCGCTCCCGTTGTTGATGAAGCGGAAAAACGCCATACCGTTTGTTGATCGCTAATGCTGTGCTGCCAATTTTCCCAATCATTGCTATCCAGATTGATAATGGCGGTTCCGGTCGGAGCAAGGCCGGCAAAGATTTCACCTTTTGCCTTTGCCACCCCCGCCAAAGAGCCGAATCCTTCCAAATGGGCAGAAAAGAGGTTATTAACCAATGCACTTTCAGGACGAGCCATTTCAGTGGTGTAAGATATTTCACCGATATGGTTCGCTCCCAGTTCAATTACAGCAAACTGGTGTTCATCAGTAAGCCTGAACAAAGTTAATGGCACCCCAATGTCATTGTTGAAGTTCCCCGCGGTATACAGGGTATTGCCACACTGACGCAGAATCGCTGCCGTCATCTCTTTGACGGATGTTTTACCTGACGAGCCCGTTAAAGCCACAATGCGGGCTTTACTTTGTTGGCGAACCCAACCCGCCAGTTTTCCCATCGCCAGACGCGTGTCTTTAACTACGACCTGAGGACAATCAATCTCCAGACAACAACTAACCAATAAAGCACCAGCGCCCTGCTGTGCTACATCAGCAGCAAAATCATGAGCGTCGAATTTTTCCCCTTGTAAGGCAATAAACAACCCACCACGCACGATCTTACGGCTATCCGTTTCCACCGCATTAATTGGCAAAGTTTCAGCTTGCTGTTCGGTAACGCGATATAACAAGCCACCGGTCAAGTGTGCTAATTGCTGTAAGGTCAGAGGGATCATGCAATTACCTCCAGCAAACGCGCAACGGTCAGGCGATCTGAGTAATCCAAACGACGATTGCCAACCAATTGATAATCTTCATGACCTTTGCCGGCCACAAGAACCACATCGTCTTCATTTGCCTGCATAATGGCACTGGTGACGGCCTCAACCCGCCCATGAATCGCCGTCGCCTGTCCTGGGTCGATGAATCCTTGTAGGATATCAGCCACAATTGACTGCGGCTCTTCACTGCGAGGATTATCATCAGTGACAATCACACGATCAGCGCCCTGCTCTGCAATGCCCCCCATTAATGGACGCTTGCCTTTGTCGCGATCACCGCCACAACCAAATACACACCAAAGTCGCCCTTTACAGTGCAGGCGAGCCGCAGATAAGGCTTTTTCCAACGCATCAGGCGTGTGGGCATAATCAACCACAACCGTCGGACGACCAGCAGCAGAGAAAACTTCCATACGTCCACAAACGGGCTTCAGGCAAGAAGCCGTCGATAACAGTTTTTCCAGGGGATAGTCCAGGGACAACAAAGTTGTGAGCGCCAATAGTAAGTTACTCACATTAAACGCCCCCATAAGAGGGCTATCGAACGTTCCATTTCCCCAACTGGAATTAAATGTGATGGAAGCCCCTTTGTCGTGATAATGCACCTCACTGGCCGATAACCAACGTCCCGGCCAATTTTCTGGCAAGTTATTTTCCATTGAGACAGCCACTGCATCCGGCAGACGAGACAACCACTTCTGCCCAACAGTATCATCAGCATTAATGATTTTCTGCTTTACATCATGGTCACTGAACAGTCGCCATTTGGCATCTTGGTAATTTTCCATATCACCATGATAATCAAGGTGATCACGGCTTAAATTAGTAAAAATAGCCGCCTGAAATGGCAGTGCTGCGACTCTTCCCTGAACCAAACCATGTGAAGAAACTTCCATCGCAACAAAAGTGGCATTTTTGTTAGCAAGCTGCTGTAAATCAAGCTGAATATCAACCGCAGAGCCAGTCGTATTTTCGCCGGGGACTATCATACCCAGCAAACCATTTCCGACGGTTCCCATCACGGCACTGGTTTCGCCAAGCCCCTGGCTCCATTGTGCCAATAATTGTGTTGTTGTTGTTTTCCCGTTGGTGCCAGTCACACCAATCAATTTCAGTTTATTGCCGGGATGTTGGTAAAACTCGCCGGCCAACTTGGATAATTTGCTATTTAAATTATCCAGATAGATAACAGGCACACCGTGCATTTTCTGCACAGTGCCGTTATCCGCTTTTCCCTTCGCTTCTGCAATCACCGCAGCAACACCTTGAGCGATGGCTTGAGGAATATACTTTCGACCGTCTGTTTGATGCCCTTGAACCGCAACAAACAGATCTCCGGCAGCCGCCTTACGGCTATCCAATGTCATTTCGCGCAGCGGAAGCTCCGGTGTATCAACACCCCACGGAGACAATAAATCGCGCAAATTACGATCTGCCACTTTTATCCTCTTTATTTATTAATCACAAATTCGTTTTTATCGCCTACAGGCAATGCATCTGGTTCAACATTCATGGTACGCAGGACACCACTCATGATTGTGCCGAAGATAGGCGCCGCAACTGCACCGCCATAATATTTGCCTGCTTGTGGATCATTAATGATCACAACCAGTGAAAACCGTGGATTACTCGCCGGTGCAATTCCGGCAGTATAAGAAATATGCTTATTATTGAGATATCTGCCATCCGGCCCGACTTTTCTTGCCGTCCCCGTTTTAACGGCAATGCGATAACCTTTTATCGCTGCCCGTACACCGCCTCCCCCTGGTAATGCCACACTCTCCATCATGTGCACCACGGTCCGCATAACAGTTTCAGGAAACACTCTGGTGCCCGGTACGGGAGGATCGACTTTGGTAATTGACAATGGGCGATAAATGCCCAGACTGCCTATCGTTGCATAGACTCGTGCTAACTGTAACGGCGTTACCATTAGCCCGTAGCCGAAAGAAAAGGTGGCCCTATCAAGATCTGACCACCGTTGTTTATTAGTTGGAAATAAGCCACTACTTTCTCCGACCAGCCCCAAATTGGTCGGTTTTCCCATCCCAAAGCGTGAATAAACATTTACCACCTCTGAGGCAGGCATCGCTAACGCCAGCTTGGAAACACCAACGTTACTCGACTTCTGTAAGATACCGGTGATAGTTAACTCAGGGCGTGGCGCAACATCTTTAATTTCATGCCCCCGCGATCCATACGTTACTCGGTATGGTCTGGTATCTAACACCGTATTCTCTTTGACAATGCCACTATTCAGTGCGCTCATCACCACCAGCGGCTTCACCGTGGAACCAGGCTCAAAAATATCGGTGATGGCACGGTTACGCATCGCATCTTTCGGCGTTCCAGCCAAATTATTGGGGTTATAAGATGGGCTGTTTGCCATCGCCAACACTTCGCCAGTATTGACATCAACCAATACGGCTGAACCTGATTCGGCTTGGTTCAGTGCAACCGCTTTCGTCAATTCGCGATACACCAGCGTCTGAAGGCGCTCATCTATGCTGAGCGTCAAATCGTGAGCAGCCCGGCTATCTGTCGATGAAATATCCTCAATAACACGCCCTGTCCGATCTTTACGAACAGTTCGGCTTCCCGGCATGCCGGTCAGCCAATTATCAAAGCTCTTTTCAACGCCCTCAATACCGGCACCGTCAATATTAGTGACCCCAATAATATGCGCTGTCACCTGCCCTGCCGGATAATAACGGCGGGATTCCTGACGCAAATAGATACCAGGTAGCCTCAATTTCTCGACATAATCGCCGATAGACGTATTCACTTGACGAGCAAGGTAAACAAAACGCCCCTTGGGATATTCGTTAATTTTGCTGGTTAATTGTTCAAGAGGGATGGAAAGGGCATCAGCCAAAGCCTGCCAATGAGTGTCATTTGTGATGCCGCCTCTTTCAAACACTTCTTTAGGGTCTGCCCAGACCGCATCAACAGGCACACTCACTGCCAGTGGACGCCCATTGCGATCATTAATCATGCCTCTGGCAGTCGGGACAGATTGGATACGCAGAGAACGCGAATCACCTTCTTTTACCAAACGATCAGGATTGATGATCTGCAAATAGGCAACACGAATCAAAAGCCCGATTAAAGCAACCCCAATGCCTCCACATAGCAAGGCAAAACGCCAGCTTACAAAACTTGCTTTATCTTCTTGCTTTTTCAACTTTAAAGAGCGTGCAGCTTTCATCGCCCACCTTTTGGTTGTCAACTGGACTTATTGAGTGATCACAATATTCTCTTTACTTGGATCAACGTGTTGCATCTGCAATTTTTCAGTCGCAATCCGTTCAACCCGACTGTGATCACCCAGTGCGTTCTCTTCAAGGAGCAGATTACGCCACTCAATATCCTGAGCATCAAGCTGGATCACTTGACGCTCTTTTTCCGCAGTCAATAAGCGGGTCTGATGTGTGACCGTCACAACGCTGATGGCTGACACTACAACGGCTACCAGCAAAATCAGCGGGAGTTTGGCATTACGAATTAAATCGCTAGCAATCACTCCAACTAACCCATGACGTTCACCAGCCATCATTCACTCACCTTTTCAGCAAACCGCAAAACCGAGCTCCGCGCTCTTGGGTTTGTGGCTACTTCACCCTCTGAGGGTTTCATTTTGCCAATGGATTTCAGACTTCTTCCCCCCAGCGTTTTTAACTGCGCTTCCGTGAGAGGCAAACCGACTGGAACCTGTGGCCCCTGACTGTGTTGTCGGATAAAGCGTTTCACTATGCGATCTTCCAACGAGTGGAAACTGATGACAGATAATCGCCCTTGTGGTGCCAGAACGCGTAGTGCACCCTCTAATGCACGTTCTATCTCTTCCAGTTCACTGTTAATGTAAATCCTGATAGCCTGAAAGCTGCGTGTTGCCGGATGCTTATGCTTTTCTTTAATTGGACTTGCCTGAGCAATTAACTCTGCCAGCTCACGCGTACGCGTAATCGGTTGTTCCTGATTGCGTGCCACAATAGCCTTCGCAATACGTTTGGCAAAACGTTCTTCACCAAATGTTTTTAACACCCATGCGATGTCATCTGCTTCAGCCTTCATCAACCACTCTGCAGCAGACTGCCCCCGTGTGGTATCCATACGCATATCCAATGGCCCATCACGCATAAATGAAAAACCACGTTCAGGATCATCCAGTTGTGGGGAAGAAACCCCTAAATCCAGCAATACGCCATTAATTTTTCCAACCAGACCCGCCTCTTCTACATAAGTTGCCAATTCAGAAAATGGCCCATGAGTAATAGAAAAACGCTTGTCCGTAATGGCCTTTGACGCTTCAATGGCTTGTGGGTCACGATCGATCGCCATTAAATGTCCATTGGGTCCCAATTTCGACAAAATCAGGCGAGAATGCCCTCCGCGCCCAAACGTTCCATCGATATAAATTCCATCTTCTTGAATATTCAATCCATTGACAGCTTCATCCAGCAGTACACTGGTATGCTCAAAATGACTATTTGCCATGTTATAGTGATAAATCCTGTAGCCTTGCTGATAGAGGTTCTTGTGTGGATTGCTCAACCGCAATATCATCCTGTACCTGTTGATACCAAACTTGTTCATCCCACAATTCAAATTTATTAAATTGCCCAACCAGCATGACCTCTTTTGTTAGCCCTGCGTGCTGACGCAGTGTGCTGGCTAATAAAAGACGTCCTGCACTGTCCATTTGACATTCACTGGCGTGTCCCAATAGCAAACGTTGAACACGACGTTCGGCTGGATTCATGCTGGATAAGCGAGATAATTTTTTTTCGATGATTTCCCATTCGGGTAATGTATAAAGCAACAAGCACGGCTGATGAAGATCAATAGTACAAACCATTTGGCCTGTTGATACTTCATTCAGCATTTCTCTATATCGGGCTGGTACAGTAAGTCGCCCTTTGCTATCGAGATTAACCAGCGTTGCTCCACGAAACATACTCAGGTTACCCCTTGATGGCCCAAATCTCCACATTATCCCACAAATCACCACAATTAAGAGTTTACGGATGGTATGAAAACCTTGTCAAGCCAGAGCCCGTGCGCTTTAGCTAGATTTACAGAAAGATTCGGGAGAGAAAAAGAAGGAATTTCTAGATTTGGCTATATTAATAATAGATAACACTATGATAATTTTGAATAATTTAATAAATCTGTAGCGAGCCTTATTGGGGATTGAATTTAGTACAATTAATTACCACTTAAATTAATTTATGTAACCCATATCTCATTGTTGCTCAATTGTTACTCGTCATAAACTTATTAATAATAACTATCCATTTGGGTTACAATAGTATAAAAAATAATAACATATTGAAATTTTGTATTTATCTAAAAACATAAAATGATTATATATCAATTAAGTAAAAAAATAACTCTCAAACAACAAATAACTTACATAAATAATAACTCGCTATCACAAAATTATTCATCTTGTGAATTTAAATAACACATTATCGATTTTCACGGTTATAAAAAGCCATTTAGAAGAATTTTAGTAAGAATAATCTCAAAATTACCTTAATGCGCGTATTTTGATGATGTTAAGCAGGTAAACAGCACCCTCATCTTTAATGAGGGTGCTCAATTAGGCTTTTCGACTTAACTTACCACGACGACATAGATGACGACGCATTCGGGTTATTCCGGGGGTTGGACGCTGCTTTTCATCCAAACTGGCTAATACCAGTTCAAGGGCACGTTCAGCGACATCACGATGGCGTTGTGCCACCGACAATACCGGACATTCAAGGAAATCAAGTAACTCATGATCACCAAATGTGGCAATAACCAATTGACTTGGTAACCGACCACCGCGCTTGAGAAGCGTATCCATGACGCCCTGAAGTAACGCAAATGAAGTCGTATACAAAGCCTGAGGAACAGGATTAGTTTCCAACCATAACGCAAATACTTCTGCCGCAGCTTCACGTTCATAGCTATTGGCATAAAGATAGTTGACTTCCCGTGGATCATGTTCCCACGCTTCGCGGAAACCTTGTTCACGCAAAAAACTGACCGATAATTCAGGTAATGCTCCCAAATAAAGGACAGATTCAGCCGGAAATTGACGCAACTCCTGTGCCAGCATTTTCGCATCTTCGAGATCATCTCCAACCACACTGATAAAGTGTTCGCTGTCCAAGGCACGGTCAAGTGCGATGATTGGCAATGAGCGATTCACCCAACGCTGGTAGAAAGGATGCTCAGGCGGTAAAGCGGTAGAAACAATGATCGCATCAACCTGACGTTGCAAAAGATGTTCAACGCAGCGCATTTCATTATCTGGCTGATCTTCCGAACAGGCGATCAACAACTGGTAGCCACGTTGCCGTGCCTGACGTTCAAGATAATTGGCAATACGGGTGTAGCTCGTATTTTTCAGGTCGGGTATGACTAAACCAATTGAACGGGTTCGCCCCGCCCGAAGGCCAGCAGCGACAGCATTAGGATGATAATTATGCTCCTTAACCACTGCCATCACTTTTTCTACTGTTTTATCACTGACCCGATACTGTTTGGCTTTACCATTGATGACATAACTGGCCGTAGTACGTGAAACACCAGCTAAGCGGGCGATCTCATCCAGTTTCACATTAACCCCTCAGTAAGATTATGAAAAAGCCCTACTTTACAGTAGGGCTCAATGAATATCTGTATTTTAACCCGCAGATTACGATTTTTCATCGCATAATTTTATCGCCGCGAGAGACTCCAACTATGCCCGAACGCGCCACTTCGACGATCTCCGCCACTTCCCTGACTGAATCAAGAAAAGCGTCCAATTTTTCACTCGTCCCCACTAATTGGACGGTATAGAGTGTTGCAGTCACATCAACGATCTGCCCGCGAAAAATATCGGTGCTGCGTTTAATCTCTTCCCGCGCGTATCCACTGGCTTGTAATTTTACCAGCATGATTTCCCGCTCAACATGAGGCCCTGCTGTTAATTCATTGACCCGCAATACATCTACCAATTTATGCAATTGCTTTTCAATTTGTTCCAATACCTTGGCATCACCTTTGGTTTGGATAGTCACACGTGACAATGTGGGATCTTCAGTAGGAGCAACGGTCAAGCTCTCGATGTTATAACCCCGTTGGGAAAACAAGCCAACCACGCGGGATAATGCTCCCGATTCGTTTTCAAGTAATACAGACAAAATCCGGCGCATGATCAGGTCCTCTCTGTTTTGCTTAACCACATTTCATCCATTGCTCCGCCTCGGATCTGCATTGGATAAACATGTTCTGTTTCGTCAACGGTAACATCCACGAAAACCAGACGTTGATTTTCAGTGACTTCATGCAGTGCCTGGGTCAATTTCGTCTCCAACTCATCATAAGTTTGGATGGAGACACCAATATGCCCATAAGACTCTGCCAATTTGACGAAATCAGGCAGGGATTCCATGTAGGATTGAGAATGACGACCCGCGTATATCATATCCTGCCATTGCTTCACCATCCCCAAGAAACGGTTATTCAGATTCAGCACCAGCACAGGCAGACCATATTGCAAAGCAGTAGACAATTCTTGAATATTCATCTGAATACTGCCATCCCCTGTTACACATACTACCGTGGCTTCAGGTTTCGCCAACTTCACGCCAAGCGCAGCAGGCAAGCCAAACCCCATCGTCCCTAAACCACCAGAATTGATCCAACGTCGCGGTTTATCAAAGGGATAATGCAGAGCGGCAAACATCTGATGCTGACCAACATCTGACGCAATGTAGGCGTCCCCTTTGGTTAGGCGATAAAGGGTTTCAATGACCGCTTGTGGCTTGATTTTCGCTGTCGTGTGATCGTAATCAAGACACTTGCGGCTGCGCCACTGTTCAATCGCAAGCCACCAATCTTTCAGGGCATCAGGATCTTGGGTATCTTCCGTAGAATCCAATAATTCCAACATCTGACCAAGGACCTGTTTGGCATCGCCAACAATAGGAATATCCGCTGTTACCGTTTTTGAAATTGAAGTTGGATCGATATCAATATGTAATACGGTTGCTTCGGGGCAATATTTTTCCAGATTATTGGTTGTTCGATCGTCAAAACGCACACCCACGGCAAAAATAACATCAGAGTTGTGCATCACTTTATTCGCTTCAAACGTTCCGTGCATCCCCAGCATGCCTAAGCTTTGGCGATGTGTTGCAGGAAATGCACCTAATCCCATCAACGAACTGACGACCGGAAGGTGAAAATGTTCAGCCAACTTCAACAGTTCAGTTGTACATGCTGAATTTATGGCACCACCCCCGACATAAACCACGGGTTTTTTTGCCCTCATCAGCGTCTTCAATACACGTTTAATTTGTCCCTTGTGTCCCTGCACGGTAGGGTTATAAGAGCGCATGGTAATTTTTTCAGGGTACACATACGGGAATTTCAATGCAGGGTTGACGGTATCTTTGGGAAAATCGATAACAACAGGCCCCGGCCGACCACTTGCAGCCAGGTAAAAAGCTTTTTTAATTGTATTTGGGATATCTTCTGCTTTTTTCACCAGAAAACTATGCTTCACGATGGGTCGGGAAATTCCCACCATATCGCACTCCTGAAAAGCATCATTACCTATCAGGGAACTGGCAACCTGACCAGATAACACGACCATAGGAATTGAATCCATATATGCCGTTGCAATGCCCGTAACGGCATTCGTTGCTCCTGGCCCTGAGGTGACTAAAACAACCCCGACTTTTCCCGTACTACGCGCGTACCCATCCGCCATATGAACAGCCCCCTGTTCATGGCGCACTAAAATATGTTCGATTCCCCCAATCGTATGCAGGGCATCATAAATATCCAGTACCGCCCCGCCCGGATAACCGAACACGTGTTCAACGCCCTGATCGATTAGCGATCTGACAACCATTTCGGCTCCTGACAACATCTCCATCGAGTTTGCCTCCAGGCTCTGTTTGCAAGTTAATCGTCGTAATTTCATAAGGTAACGAAAAAGTTACCTTATTTATTCCATTTCTTATTTATTCCATAACGCTAAGTTAACTAACATAACGTTAGATACAAGTGTTAGCAAACATCAATTTACATATTGAAAACATTTATTGAAGAAGAGTCGAACTTTTGCCTATTTTCAATCCCGATACATAGATTCAATTTCGCGCTGATAATGCTGAGAAATAACCTTGCGGCGTAATTTCAATGTCGGCGTTAATTCTCCTTTTTCCATTGAAAAGGCTTCCGGCAAAAGAGTAAATCGTTTGACTTGATGGAATTTGACAATATTTTTCTGCATTTCCTTTAAGCGCCGTTCAAACAACGCTATAACCTGCTGATTGTGCAGCAGTTCAAGGCGGTCGCGGTAATGGAGATTAAGAGATTTCGCGTACTCTTCCAGTGCTTCATAGCTGGGGACAATCAACGCAGAAACGAATTGGCGGGCATCAGCAATAACGGCAATATGTTCAATAAAACGATCCTGCCCCAACATCCCTTCAATCATTTGTGGCGCAATATATTTACCTGTTGACGTTTTCATCAAATCTTTCAGACGCTCGGTAATAAACAGATGACCATTATCATCCAACCTTCCGGCGTCGCCTGTCCGCAACCAGCCATCCTCCGTAAAGGCATGGACTGTTTCCTCTGGGCGATTAAAGTAACCTTTCATTACAATAGAGCCACGCACCTGGATCTCCCCTTCCGCACTAATGCGAACATCAATCCCAGGCAATGGCGTACCAATTGAGCCTAACAGATAATTTTTTTCTTCCCAGCACGACACCGTCGCGCAAGTTTCTGTCATGCCGTATCCATATTTAATGTTGAGGCCAATAGACAGGAAAAAACGGGTAATGGCATCATCAAGGCGTGCTCCCGCTACTGGTAAGAAACGTACCCGTCCGCCCAAAAGGTTGCGGAGTTTGCTCAACACCAATTTGTCAGCCAATTGATAACTACAGCGAGTGAATGGGCATCCTTTTTTATTCTTCTGCTGACGCCCCCAGCGCTCTTCTCCCCGCTTCAATGCCCAGTGAAAAATCATCCTACGCCAAAAAGGCGCGCGGGAAACTTTTTCTAAGATCGCACCATGAACTTTTTCATAAAAACGGGGAACAGAACACATCACCGTCGGATGCACATCAGACATAGCTTCACGCACAAGATTGGTTTCTGTTAAATAAACGTTCAGGGCGCCAGTGTGCATGACATAATAACTCCAGGCCCGCTCAAAAATATGGGATAGTGGCAGAAAACAGAGTGATACATCCTGATTGGTCAATGTTAACCTCTGGTCATGCAGATAAAGCTGTGCCGCCATATTCCGGTAATCCAGCATCACCCCTTTTGGCTCTCCCGTTGTACCAGAGGTATAGATTAGGGTGAAAAGGTCATTTAAATCCTGCCCCGCAATACGGCTATTAAATTCTGCCTGATATTGCGAATAGTCATTATCAATCAAAGCGGATAAATACAATGCCTGCGGACATCCTTTCAAGTCCACAGATTCATCCATAATAATAAGATGAGTAAGTTTAGGACACCGTTCGATCAGTGTTATGGCAATATCATATTGTTCCTGCCCACCAACAAATAACACCTCTACTGCTGCATCATTGAGAATAAATGTGGCCTGCTCACAAGTATTGGTCGCATACAATGGCACAGTCACAGCCCGAAGCTGAAGGATAGCTAAATCAGCTAATGACCATGCCATACAATTCTGCGCAAAAATACCCACTTTCCCCTGCACTGCTACTCTCAATGACAGTAATGCTTTTGCCACCGATCTCGTTGTGCATTCAATCTGTCGCCAATTCATTTCCAACTGTTCTGATGGAGACCACTGCCGAAAGGCAACTTTTTCTGGATATTCATTGAATTGCTGCTGCAATCGGTTAACCAAGTGATAGGAGTGCAGAGGATCTGTTATCACAATATATTCCTGTATCAATATTTCATTTAGCATCTTTAGTAAGTGTATGACCTACTTTTCAGCTTACAGATGTTAGCTATTTCCGCGCAGTCTACTCATTCCTGGTAAAAGGGGGAAGTCCATTTTTGATATCTTCTCCCCTGCTCTACTTTACTGTGATCTATTTTTGTTCACCAAGATGACTTAATAGTGATTTCATCCACTGATGGCCTTTATCCCGATCTATTGCACCATGCCATATCAAATAACAAGGACGAAAAATCGGACCATTAGGCAAAGATACTGAACAGATATTTAGCTGTTCGGAATAGTGTTCAACCATCCATTTTGGTACTATGGCAACTAAATAAGTCTGAGAGACAATATTAAGAACGCTATTTAAATCCGTTCCCTGATAAGAAATAGAACGCAATAATTCATTATTTTCATAGTAAGGTTTACTAAATGAATCTATGTTATCCAATGCAACGATGGCATGTCTTTCTTCCTGCAATTGCTGCTGAGTAATTTCCTTACTAATTCTAGGATGATGTTTAGAAACAGCCAAAACCAATTCATCATTAAACAGAGAATAATTATGAAAATTAGGGCATTCCAATTGGTTATAACTGATAACAAATTCTATTTCCTGATACTTTAATTGCTTCTCAATATCATCATTAATTTGTGTTTTAATGACAATTTCGATATTAGAAGCCTGTTTTTTTATCTGCCCAACAATTTGAGCAGCTAAACGAATATCAAGGGGACTACAAATAGAGAGATGAAATACCCTTGTACTCTTGTTGGGATCAAATCCCACGCCAGGTAGTTCATTATGAACAATTTGCAGTGCTTGCCTAAGTGGTCCAAAAAGCTGTTTTGCCCTCGCCGTTGGCTGAATACCTCGACCATAACGAACAAATAACTCATCACCGAACATCGTTTTCAAACGCGATACAGCATTACTGACAGCCGGTTGTGACATTCCCAATGCCTGAGCTGCACGTGTAATATTCTGCATTTGCATGACAGTATCAAAAACAGTCAGCAAATTAAGATCCACACCCCGCAATTGAATATCACACGATTCTTTTTTTTCTGTCATTATTTCACTCCACTAAACATAGCAGTGTCCTCATTAAATATGAATATTGACTGTATTTAAATAAAAAATCTCAATATCATAAACAGCCTTATCCATTAATAAGATTAATTATCCAAATTTATTAGAAAATAAATCAAGATTCATTCTTGTACAAAAACCAAAATACGCATAACCAATGCATTTTTATCTACGTAATCGTAATATTTTTATAGGAATAAATATTAATTTTTTATATATAAATAGCAATAACTAAAATTACACTAATGACTTGTACCGCAAACAATTAGCCAATAATGAAATTCAAATCTATCAAAATACAATTTATTAATATTCTATATGGTTATGATTTCTTAACCTAAAGCACGGTGGTTAACATCCATCTATCCTTGTTCCAGAGAAATAAGGTTGACTGTATAAAATAACAGGCATCTCATTTATTATCCATCAGGGCAGGATTTTACTCCATATATTGATACAAAAAATAGATAAAAACATCGCTAAAAATGTAAAAAATAGTCACCCAACTCAACAATTGCTCAATAAACAATCCAAAATTCGCACAATCTACGCTAAATTCGTATTTATACTGCTTGACATTATTTTTTAGATAAAGTATCTATAAAATACATTAACAATTAAAACTAAATTAACAAATTTACAAAGGTTAGCTCACATGATTCATTCTGTTCTTCTACTAAGCCTACTAATGATCGCCTTTAATGCGCGCGGTATGCTGGTAGGTAAAAAACAGGGATAAGTTAACCTACATCAGACATAAAAACCCGCGCCATGCGCGGGTTTTTTTTACCTGCCGGCGCTCAAAAATAAATAAATCCCATTTACCAAACTAATTAACAGGAGCACAACATGAGCCAGCAAGTTATTATCTTCGATACGACGTTACGTGATGGAGAACAGGCATTACAAGCTAGCCTGAGTGTGAAAGAGAAACTGCAAATCGCTTATGCACTGGAAAGGCTGGGAGTTGATGTTATTGAAGCGGGTTTTCCAGTTTCTTCTCCGGGAGATTTTGAATCAGTTCAAACCATCGCCCGTGAAATCAAGAACAGTCGTATCTGTGCCTTATCCCGCTGTGTTGACAAAGATATTGATGTCGCGGCCGAAGCCCTGAAAGTCGCTGAAGCCTTCCGCCTGCATATGGTACTGGCTACCTCAAATCTGCACGTCGAACATAAATTAAAAAGAACCTTTGATGATGTTGTAGAAATGGCGGTTCGCTCTATCAAACGGGCACGCAACTACACCGATGATGTTGAATTTTCCTGTGAGGATGCCGGTCGTACAGATATCGATAATTTGTGCAAAATTGTCGAACAAGCCATCAAAGCGGGCGCAACCACCGTCAACATTCCAGACACGGTTGGTTACACAACGCCTTACCAGTTTGGCGGCATTATACGTACATTATTTAATCGCGTACCCAATATTGATAAAGCGATTATTTCAGTCCACTGCCACGACGACTTAGGCATGTCTGTCGCTAACTCCATTACAGCCATTCAGGAAGGGGCTCGTCAAATAGAGGGCACTATCAATGGATTAGGAGAACGCGCAGGTAACTGTTCACTGGAAGAAGTGATCATGACGATCAAAACACGCCAGCAAATGTTAGGTGTGCATACCAATATCAACCATCAAGAAATTTACCGTACCAGTCAATTAGTTAGCCAAATTAGTAATACACCGATCCCCGCTCATAAAGCCGTTGTTGGCAGTAATGCGTTTTCCCATTCATCCGGCATTCATCAGGATGGTGTGCTGAAAAATCGTGAAACTTACGAGATCATGACGCCAGAATCCATCGGCCTGAAAGATACCCAGTTGAACCTGACTTCACGTTCTGGACGTGCCGCAGTGAAACACCGTATGACAGAAATGGGCTATCAAGAGAGTGACTACGATCTGGATGTACTGTATCAGGCATTCTTGAAATTGGCAGACAAAAAAGGACAGGTGTTTGATTACGATTTGGAAGCCTTAGTGTTTATCAATCAACAGCAACAAGAACATGAACACTTCCGTCTGGACTATTTCAGTATTCAGTCAGGCTCTAATGTTGTACCTACTGCAACCGTTCGTCTGGCCTGCGGAGATGAAATCAAATCTGAAGCCTCAACGGGCAATGGGACTGTTGATGCTATCTATCAGGCTATCAACCGCATTACCGGTTACCCTCTGGAATTAATTTCTTATCAATTATCCGGTAAGGGGCATGGTAAAGATGCTCTCGGTCAGGTTGACATTATCGTGGAGTGTTTTGGCCGCCGTTTCCACGGAGTAGGTTTGGAAACTGACATTATTGGCTCCTCTGCCAAGGCAATGATCCATGTTCTGAATAATATCTGGCAGGCAGAGCAAGTAGAAAAAGAGAAACAACGTATCTCCCAAAACAGCAATACTCACGCTCATCGGAACAACAAAAAGGAAACGGTATAATCATGACTTCAAGCCAATCTATTTCAAATGACACGATCCCAGGCAAACAAGAAACTCAGCATTGCCACATTGCTGTTTTACCTGGTGATGGCATTGGCCCTGAAGTGATGAAGCAAGCCTACAAAGTGTTGGATGCCATCCGTCATCGTTTTAATATCCGTATCACAACCAGCGAATATGATGTGGGAGGGATTGCTATTGATCGTCATGGCACGCCTTTGCCTCAAGAAACAATTGCCGGTTGCGAAAAAGCTGACGCTATTCTATTTGGCTCCGTAGGTGGCCCGCAATGGGAACATCTGCCACCCGCCGAACAGCCAGAACGAGGGGCATTATTGCCATTGCGCAAGTATTTTAAATTATTCAGCAACTTACGACCAGCCCGCTTATATGCAGGCTTAGAATCTTTTTGTCCGCTTCGCCATGATATTGCCGCCAAAGGCTTTGATATTTTGTGCGTCCGTGAGCTGACAGGCGGAATTTATTTTGGGCAACCCAAAGGGCGCGAAGGTGAAGGGAAATATGAGCGTGCTTTTGATACCGAAATTTATCATCGTTTCGAGATAGAACGGATAGCGCGTATTGCTTTTGAATCTGCGCGCAAACGCCGCCATAAGGTCACTTCGATTGATAAAGCGAATGTTTTGCAAAGCTCCGTGCTATGGCGTGAAGTCGTTGGCAAAATCGCCAAAGATTATCCTGACGTTACCATCGAACATATGTATATCGATAATGCCACCATGCAGTTGATCAAAAATCCCGCCCAATTTGACGTTCTATTATGCTCCAATATTTTTGGCGATATTTTATCCGATGAGTGCGCTATGATCACGGGTTCAATGGGAATGTTGCCTTCTGCCAGCCTGAATGAAAAAGGTTTTGGCTTATATGAACCTGCTGGTGGTTCAGCCCCTGACATTGCCGGTAAAAATATCGCTAACCCAATAGCCCAGATATTATCCACAGCACTGTTGCTGCGCTATAGCTTTGGACACCTTGATGCCGCTGATGCTATTGAACGGGCGATCAGCCACGCTTTAGAACAAGGTTATCGTACCGCAGATCTCGCAGGTAATGACACAGCGGTCAGTACCGATGAAATGGGCGACATCATTGCACGTTATATCACCGAAGAAGTTTGGTAAAGGGAAACATAGCCATTTAAAAAAGCCAGTAACATAGCTTACTGGCTGGTAAAAAATATCATGACTCCCCAAAAATTGGGGCTGGTGCAAATTATGGGGATAAACGCATCGTGTGAGGAGCAAAAATGAACACTTTTGGATGGGTTGATGTTAAATCTGCGTGGATTACGTCTCCAGACGGATAATTCACAGGAAAAGCTAAAGTTATAAACATTTATTGTCTGGCCAGAACCATTTTATTCACTTTTTCTGTGGATATGTATGTGAAAAAGAGCGGGGTAAAACGGGTATACTTTTATTACATATTTTTACACTCTCTATAGGAGTAAATGGATATTTATTATTTTTCAATATATTAATATATTTTATACCCCTTTTGACATGGCATATCACTGATGAAAATTTTTAGACCTCCTCATACTGAGCAAACATTAACCATAGATGATTTTATCCACAGGATATGCCTTTTAGTTAAACAAAAATCGCCTATCTTTGTAGAAAACATCATTCATTAGCGCTGTAAATCAAACCAGTGATCTCACTTTTTATCACTTATCCCATAAATCTGTGGATAACATGGTGTAAGATCCTGTTTATTATCTTTGGGAACAGGTGAACAATCATAACGAGTCTATTTTTAATGCAGGAAATAACCATGAAAAGATCTTTTATATCATGCTATTATCAAAGAGTTCAGGCTAATGATAAATTAATAATGATTTTACGCAATCCGTGCGAACATTTTTTGACCAGTAAAAAATATACTCTATAACATGTACTTTACACCTCCGATACCACCTGAAAACGAACAACAACTATTCAATCGTGCCCATTCTTTGGCGGGCTTATCTATGGGTGAACTAGCTGCACTGGCCAAACTCTCCATTCCCCCCAATTTAAAACGCGATAAAGGTTGGGTTGGTATGTTGCTTGAATACTATTTAGGGGCAAGTGCGGGTAGTAAACCTGAACAAGATTTTGAACATATCGGTATCGAATTGAAAACTATCCCTGTGGATAGTAAAGGTTATCCATTAGAAACTACCTTTGTCTGTGTTGCTCCTTTAACCGGTAATAGCGGCATCACCTGGGAAAACTGCCACGTCAGGCGTAAATTATCCCGTGTCCTGTGGATACCCGTTGAGGGGGAAAGAAGTATTCCACTTTCTGAACGCCGTGTGGGTTCGCCGTTGCTGTGGAGCCCGAATGCGATTGAAGAAGAGTTGTTGAGACGCGATTGGGAAGAGCTTATGGATCTCATTGTATTAGGCAAAGTCGAGAGCATTACTGCCCGTCATGGTGAAGTGTTACAATTGCGCCCCAAAGCTGCCAATAGCCGAGCATTGACGGAAGCAACAGGAGAATACGGCCAACCAATTATGACGTTGCCCAGAGGTTTTTATTTGAAAAAAAACTTTACAGCGCCGTTATTAGCTCGCCATTTCTTTTTGTAAAAATCAAACTGAGTGTTGCCCACCCTGTCGATAAATATAATGCCATGTAAATGGTCAATTTCATGCTGCATAACAATTGACAGAAAATCTTCGCTTTCGATCGTCATTGGTTTACCAAACCGATCAAATGCTTCTATCTTCACTTTTTCAAATCGCTCGATATCTGCGTAATATCCCGGTATTGACAAACAGCCCTCCTGATCCGCCACTCCTTTTCATCATTAAAATCGCTTGCTTTGAAAAACTGAATTTTCCAATAAATTAGCAAACCAAATTTAGTAAAAATAACCACTAAAAATTAAATTAATATGCGTTAATGAAATAATAAAAAATGCCAACCGAAAAATCTCAATTGGCATAATGTTTGTGACAACCTAATTTTTGATTAGCTTAACTTTCTTATTTTATTTTCTTGTTATAAACTCGCATTTTCAAATGCCTGAGACAGATCCGCTATCAAATCATCTGCATTTTCAATACCGACAGAAATACGAAGCAGTTGTGGCGTAATTCCAGCGGCCAGACGCTTTTCCAGAGGAATAGAAGCATGGGTCATCGTAAATGGCTGGCCAATTAAACTTTCCACTCCCCCTAAACTTTCCGCCAATGTGAACAGTTGCAGTGCCTTAATAACCCGACGCGTATAGTCTTCATTTTCTTTCAGCACGATAGAGATCATGCCACCAAAACCCCGCATCTGACGCTTTGCCAATTCATGCTGTGGATGAGAAACAAGGCCAGGATAATACACTTTCTCAACTTGTGGTTGTTGTTCGAGCCAATGTGCAATCTTCTCTGCGCTGTCAATATGGCGCTCCATACGCAGCGCTAATGTCCGAATGCCACGCAGAACAAGGAAACTGCTGAACGGATCAAGAATGCCACCAATGGAATTTTGCAGGAAAGCAACTTGCTCGGCTAACTCTGCGTTATTGCCCACCACCGCAAGGCCAGCAACAACATCAGAATGACCATTCAGATACTTAGTTGCAGAGTGCACAACAATATCAAAACCCAAATCAAGCGGACGCTGAATATAAGGGGAAGCAAACGTGTTATCTGCCACGCTGATAATATTATGCCGCTTGGTAATTCGTGCAATCGCCGCTAAATCAGCCAATTTCAATAGTGGATTAGTAGGAGTTTCTACCCAAATCATTTTAGTATCAGGCTCAATTGCTGCTTCCAATGCCGCAGTATCCCCTGCTTCAATATAAGTCACTCTCAGACCCGTCGTCCGGCGCCGCACTTTTTCCAGTAGTCGGTAAGTCCCACCATAGAGATCGTCCACCGCAATGATATGGCTGTCTTTATCAAGTAGCTCCAGAATGGTCGAACTGGCTGCCAGACCAGAGCCAAAAGCATAACCACGTGTTCCATTCTCCAATTCTGCAATCGCACGCTCTAAGACATCACGCGTCGGGTTTCCACTACGGGAATATTCATATCCCGTGTGCTGACCAGGTGCAGGCTGAGCATAAGTTGATGTCGCATAGATGGCGGGCATCACAGCCCCCGTGTGATCAGGGACATAACCAGCATGAACGCTTTGTGTATCAAATTTAATCTTATTCTTAGTCTTATCAAATTTAGCCATTAATTTATTCCTGAAAGAGATCAATTGAGTTGTTGACGCCATGCGTTCAATACATCGGTACGAGTAACAAGCCCCAGGAAATGATTGTCATCATCAACAATCAGAGCCACATGACCAGCATCAAAGGTAGCAATTAACTGCGCCAATGACGCTTTTTTATTGAGTGTATGAACCTGATTGGTCATCGCTTCAGTAACAGGCAACGAGAAATGACGTGAATTGGCCTGAATCGTATGCATGAGATCCCATTCATCAATAAGCCCGACAACTTGATCATTCTCGATCACAGGTAACTGTGAAATGTCATACAGACGCATGCGGCTATAAGCGATCTGCAAGGTATCTTGCGGAGAAACCGAAACCGTCGCGCCATCCTGATAGCGATAAGTAATATAGTCGCTCAAATTATTTTCTTGTGGTTGTGAACGAAGCCCTTGTTCCAATAACCAGTAATCATTAAACATCTTCGACAGATATTTGTTACCACTGTCACAAGCTAACGTCACTACACGTTTTGGCGTTGTCTGTGCTCGACAATAACGTAGCGCCGCCGCTAACAATGTGCCTGAAGAAGAACCAGCCAGAATCCCTTCTGTCAGTAGTAAATCACGGGCGCAGGTAAACGCTTCTGCATCGGTAATCCGATAAGCATGGTGAACCTGAGAAAAATCCCCAAGAGGCGGGACAAAATCTTCTCCGATACCTTCCACAAACCAACTACCCGCTTCGTCATAGTGACCATGCTCAACATAATCGGCAAGAATAGAACCTTTAGGATCTGCGAGAACAAATTCCGTATGAGGGGAAACTTCCTTAAAATACTGGCTCAAGCCACCCAGAGTTCCGCCAGAGCCAACACCCACGACCATAGCATCGACATGCTGCTTCATCTGCTGCCAAATCTCCGGCCCCGTGGTAGCAAAATGCGCGGCTGAGTTTGCAGGATTATTGAATTGATCAATATAATAAGCCCCGCTGATTTCTTTCGACAGACGCAGAGCATAATCCTGGTAATATTCTGGATGCCCTTTGCCGACATCAGAGCGTGTCAGGCGGACATCGGTTCCCAGCGCTCGCAGGTGATAAATTTTTTCCCTGCTCATCTTATCAGGTACAACCAAAATGAGTTTATAGCCCTTCATGGCGGCAACCAACGCCAACCCAATTCCCGTATTACCTGCCGTGGCTTCAATGATAGTGCCCCCTGGCTTTAACCATCCCTGTTTTTCTGCCTGCTCAATCATTGAAAGTGCAACACGATCTTTAATCGACCCGCCAGGATTCTGATTTTCTAACTTAATGAATAGCTGGCATGGGCCTGTATCCAGATGCGTCAATTCCAATAGCGGTGTATTCCCTATAAGTTCAAGAACCGAACGTGGTGCTGCCATATTTGCCTCTTGATAATCGGTAAAATTTGCAAATAACACTTTCAGATTGGGAAAGGATAACGCTGCATAGCAATCAATTTGAAAGAACAAAAGAAAACTACATATAACCAAAGAGAATTAATTAATTCGATATTGATAAATTAAAACTTACTGCCAATTCATTTATTTATCATTTAATAATAAATAAACTCTAATAACAGTGAGTTATTGGAAATAAGCTCCTCACAATAATAATTTCATTGCAATCTAAATAAAATATCAATCAATCTGTATATTCCTTAATCCAGAAAATCCGATAAAATGGCATACACTTAAATTACATCAAATAAACATTTCAATAACTCATTTCCTCAACAACAAAGAACAAACAAAAGAGGCACCTATGTATACATACAGAGAGGCCGCCAATTTTGCGGCATTCGTGTTATATGCAGCGAAAATGAATGAACAGTACTACAATAACCCAACTCCCCCAGCCGATCCGCGCATTGAACAAGATGGATGGAGAGTTATCGCGTATCTTTCAGCCAATGATCTGTCTTTCTCAGTAACACCCAGAAAAGGTGAATTGCCCGATCATGTCTGTTTTGGCTATGTGGCAAAAAAAGTGACAGAAAAAAACCATTCTCCAAAGGAGCATATTATTGCTATACGTGGAACCGATCCCACCATTTTGCTAGAAAATGTCCATAATGGACTGATTAACTTTACATCACCGTGGACCCGTTTCCCCAAGATAGAAGTCAGTATGGGGTTTTTTAGCATCTATGACTCAATGAAGCTGATTACTATTGAGCCTGAATCTCACCGTGATTACAGCAATCTCAAATTAGCTGAAGCGATTAGCCAATTTCTAGGGATAAATAATCAATTCACGATAGTCGGTTACAGCCTTGGCGCAGCAATTGCATCCTATCTGATGTATGAAATTGGCCCTATAACCGCCGATCACTCGGCCTGTTTATTTGCCTGCCCAAGGCCAGGAAACGGAGAATTTTCCAAACACGTCACCCAAAACTTTAGCAATTTTGCAGTGTTCAACTATATCGATGATGTCATACCTCATCTGCCCCCTAAAATTCTGGGATATGCCTCATTGGACTATATCAACGAGTTTAAACCTCAAACCAATTTAGATATTTCAGATGGGCCGTTATGTAGCCACTATTTAATCGACTACATTGCCAGATTAGATTTAGATGTGTTCAAAAGAGTCACAAAATACGGTGATATTGATTCTTGTATTAATTTATAGTTGGGAACTCATCATCGACAAACAGGAGCATAAAGATGAAATGGCGTGGTTACACATACAGCGCAATATTAATGGCAGGCAGCCTGTTTTCCCCTGCATTATGGGCAAAAGGGGAAGCACATTTGTTATTCCATATGGGATTAGGAGCCAACGACAAATTCTTTGTAGGCGGCACACTGCAAAACAAAGGCGACCAACCTGTGGCAGGGGGCTATCTGGCTGTTTTACCCCTTAATGCTAAATGTGAACCAGGTACGCTGACAGTGTATTCATTTGAACCCTTGGCATCGGGGGAGAAAAAAGAATTTCGTATCCCAATAAATACTCCGCTAAACAGTTATCGTTTAATTGGTTTTGGTGCCTATGATGATATGGGATTTCCTCTTCCCGCCATAGATGAAACAGCAAAAATCATTCAAGAGCGCGAATCCAGTGAGCGCAAAGCATGTCAATCAGCCCGGAAATCTGCATCTGCCAATAAATCTATATAGCCAACTCATCTCAATGATGGTTTATCAAAAATCAAAAATAAACCATCATGAAAAGCAGAAAAACTACATTTTTATTGTCGCTAGAAGATTTGCGGGAAAGTAAAAGCAGGGAAAGCGATATGCTTAATATAGTGATAAGTTCCGTCGGGTGAACGGAACTTAATTAAGGCAAAGGGTTAGCTAAAAAACCAATATTTGGTTAGTAAGCTAAATTAAAAACGATAACCAACGCCAAGTACCCATGTACCCAGATTAATACTATCTAATTTAGTGTATTCATATGATGCATCAATTGCCACATTCGGCAATGGATTAAATTGCACACCTGCGCCATAAGCTACTGCTGTTTTGGTATCATCATTAAAAGATAGGATGCTATTGTATTTGCTAATTCTAATATGCTCAGTGTTTGACGCTTTACCCACTCCTGCACCAATTAAAGCATAAGCACTTATATATTCATTAAAACGATATGATGGTCCAATTGTTATAGAATTATAATCAAGGCTTCCTCCATGATAGCCAAGTGGATCGTCATAACTAGTGTTATAACCTGTATGGGTGAATGAACTAATTAAGCCAAATTGCTCATTGAACTCATAACGATATTTAACGTTAAAACCTTTTAAGCTTGTTTTTAAGTTATTGTTTTCAATGTTAATTTTGCTCTGCGCATATCCCGCAGAAATAGTATGCTCACCAGCATTAGCTGCCAATGAGGTAATGGATAATCCAGCTACAATTGCGGAAATTAAAAATGTCTTCTTCATTATTATTAATCCATAGTGATAATAAACCTGCGATAATATATACAAGCCAATATATGAACACAATCGAAACATTCTTTAAAAGTGATCCAACCACTAACAAATGACTATTTTTATTAAATAATCAATAAGTTATTGTCTTTCACTTTACACCGTGTGAAGAAACTCATCCCACGATTTATTTATTTTTACCATTACATTGAAAATAATCAGTCACTTAGACATAAAATCACTAAAAATTTATCGCGTGATTTTTCTATCCTATTGATCCGTAACAATGCAAATCCATCCCAACCTTTTCCCCACAGTCTGTAAAGCCGTGACAGTCAGTTCAGGATATCTTTTACTTATTCCAGTTGGCTTACACCTTTTGTGGCCTGACAAAGATAGATATCCGCTTTTAAACCTGTTTTAGCCTTGTATTGTTGCTCAATCGCCCTTTCGACATTTTTCACCAAATCAGGAAGAACCAACGCCACCACACAACCACCAAAACCCCCCCCTGTCATACGGACGCCGCCGTGATCGCCAATCACATCTTTAACAATCGCCACCAGCACATCTATTTCACGGACAGTAATGTCAAAATCATCACGCATGGAAATATGAGATGCAGCCATAAGCTGACCAAGGAGAAATAAATCACCAGCATTTAAAGCATCAGCCGCCAATTTAGTCCGCAAATTTTCACTGATCACATGGCGAGCCCGTTTGGCGAGCAATGTATCGAGTAACGTTTGATTAGCATTGAAATCCTCAAGAGTGATATCACGCAATGTTTTCACTCCCAACAAATGAGCGGCTTCTTCACATTGCTGTCTGCGTAGGTTGTATTCGCTATCCACCAGGCCACGCTGTTTATTAGAATTGATTATCATCACAACCACTTGATCAGGCATACGTATAGATTGTGTTGTCAACGTGAGGCAATCGATCAACAAGGCGTGATTCTCTTCCCCACAAGCAGAGATTAACTGATCCATAATGCCAGAATTGCAACCGACAAATTGGTTTTCTGCTTGCTGCCCGCTCAATGCAATCATTTTGGGGCTAATATCGAGTTGATAAAGCGACTTAATGGTTTGCCCAACCACGACTTCCAATGACGCAGATGAACTCAAACCCGCACCTTGTGGAATATTGCCACTAATGGCGAGATCCATACCACCAAACGCATAACCACTCTCCACCAAAGAGTTCACCACACCACGGATGTAATTCGCCCACATTTTTTCTGGCTGAAAGAGAATGGGCTGGCAAAGATCAAACTCATCACACTGATTATGATAATCAACAGCTATCACTCTGACACGCATATCCCCACGCTTAGCGGCGGCAACTACTGTCTGGAAATTAATCGCACAAGGCAAGACAAAACCACTGTTGTAATCCGTATGCTCACCGATAAGATTCACCCGCCCCGGTGCCTGAAAAAAATGCGTTGGAGAATAATTAAAGCACGCCTCAAAAGATTTAGTGACGTTTTGGATTAAAGTTTTCATCTCTTTTTCCTCCAGAAACGTTTCCTCGTGAAAATCAGCGTAGCTTAAAATGAATGTCGCTGACATCCCGTAACCGTTGGGCGGCCTGTTCTGGCGTTAAATCACGCTGAGCTGCCGCCAACATCTCATAACCCACCATAAACTTACGGACGCTGGATGAACGTAATAACGGCGGGTAAAACAGTGCATGTAATTGCCAGTGATCAATATTGTGTTTGTGTGATATGGCATTGTCATCGCATTGATGCTCGAAGAAAGGAGCAAAATGCCAGCCCATTGAATAGGGAAAAGCACACTGAAACAGATTATCATAGCGACTGGTCAATTTTTTCATCGCCACTGCCAGGTCATCACGTTGTGCTTCCGTCAGTTCACTCATGCGGCGGATAGGATTTTTCGGCACTAGCATCGTTTCAAACGGCCATACCGCCCAATAGGGCACAACCGCAAGCCAATATTCAGTTTCCACTACCGTACGGGCGCCATCTTTGCGCTCAGCTTCGAGATAATCCACCAATAAACTAGTTCCTTGCTGACAATAATATTGCCGCAATAGTTCATCTTTACGTGCCAGCTCATCAGGCAGGAAATCACTGGCCCAAATCTGGCCATGAGGATGGGGTTGAGAACATCCCATCATTTCTCCTTTATTCTCAAAAACCTGAATCCAAATATAACGCTGGCTCAACTCCTCAATCTGCGCATTCCATGTATCAATAACACGACGGATTTGACTCAACGACAGTTCCGGCAATGTTTTGCTGTGATCAGGAGAAAAACAGAGAACCCGACAAACGCCACTCACTGGCTCAATTTTAAATAATGGGTTATCGGTAGGACTAATATCAAACCGCTCCGGTAGCAAGGCAGAATAATCATTCTGGAATATATAAACGTCCTGATAATCTGAATTACTATTACCTGAAGCACGGGTATTATTCGGGCATAAAAAACAGTGTTCATCATAACTTGGCAAGGCAACGTGAAGTGGTTTTTCATCAATTCCACTCCACGGTCGTTCAGTTCGGTGCGGTGAAACAATAATCCATTTACCCGTCAAAGGGTTATATCGCCTATGTGGACAATCAACAAAATTGAATCGCAACTTTGACATCTTGGATACCCCCTTGCTTTCACCACACACCCCTTACAGAAAACCAAACATTTTTTGCTGTTTCTTACTTCGCTTTGTAGCCATTGGGATTTTGAGACTGCCAACGCCAGGCATCAGCGGTCATTTCCACGATAGTTCGGTTTGCTTTCCAGCCTAGTTCTCGCTCGGCTTTCTCCGAGCTTGACCAACATTCTGCAATATCTCCCGAACGACGTGGACAAATTTCATAAGGAACGGGTTTGCCGCAAGCATGACTAAAAGCGTCCACCATTTCCAGCACGCTGGTACCTCTTCCGGTACCCAAATTGTAGATATGCAGTCCCGCTTTCTTACCAACCGCATTTAGGGCAGCGATATGCCCGTCAGCCAAATCCATAACATGGATATAATCGCGCACTCCAGTGCCGTCGGTTGTTGGATAATCATTTCCATACACAGACAATTTTTCCCGACGGCCTACCGCAACCTGGGCAATATAAGGCATCAAATTGTTGGGAATTCCCTGAGGATCTTCTCCCATTGTGCCAGAAGGATGAGCACCAACTGGATTGAAGTAACGCAACAGCACCACAGACCAATCATTTTCTGCATGATGGAGATCAGACAAGCAGCGTTCAACCATATATTTACTGGTGCCATAAGGGTTAGTTGTATTGCCTACCGCAGACTGTTCAGTAATAGGCACAACATCCGGATCACCATATACCGTTGCAGATGAGCTGAAGATAATGCTTTTTACACCCGCTTTACGCATGCTACGCACCAGCACCAGCGTTCCATTGACATTATTGTCATAATATTCGATAGGTTTAGCGACAGATTCACCCACCGCTTTCAAACCTGCAAAATGAATCACTGCCTGAATTTGATGACGGGAAAAAATAGCATCAAGGAAGGATTCATCACGAATATCCCCTTCATAAAACAGTGGCTGTACGCCAGTCAATGCTTCAACACGAGCCAGAACTTCACGATTGGCATTGCACAGGTTATCGATGATGATCGGCGTCATTCCCGCTTCAATCATTTGAACACAAGTATGGCTACCAATATATCCCATTCCACCTGTCACTAATATTTCCACAATAACCTCTTTTCAAAAATGATAATAACGACGAGTATAAAAAGAGTTATCACGTTAGTGAACTAAAATTAAGATATGGCAAAATCAGATCATAAACATTTTTAATTGATCTGCTCTCTAATAATCGCAGCCAATAATAAAAAACCATGATGAAAAAAATGACTTTTACTTCTATCCTTACCTTTGCTCAAACCGCTACCATAAATGATCCTTTTTTTACAGATATACAAGCCGGTGTGCTGTCAGAACATGCCGACCTGCAAGTTATAAAAACGTATTTTGATCTGTCTTACTATCGGGATGCGCTATTTAACGAATGTAGCATTACCTACCCAAGCCAGTTACAAAATGCAGTACATAAACGACGTGCGGAATATCTGGCTGCTCGTTATTGCACTCAACAAGTTTTAAATCGTTTGGGTTATCCTGGTTTTCAGGTAACCAATGCCCCAGATCGCTCCCCAATCTGGCCTGGCAACATTTGTGGCTCGATTTCTCATTCCACCAACTGTGCCATTGCCTTTGCGGCTTCTTGCAATAACTACCGAATAATAGGCGTAGATATCGAGCAAGAGATTAAACCAGATACCATCAAAAGTGTTTCATCGAGCATCATCAATGATAATGAAGTGAAATTACTGACAGAATGCTCATTACCTTTTACACAGGTATTTACTCTTGCGTTCTCCGTCAAGGAGAGTCTGTTTAAGGCACTTTATCCCCACGTAAAACGCTTCTTTGATTTCCATGCGGCTGAAATTACGTCAATTGATTGCAGAGATTACGCTATAAGCATAAAACTACTGCAAACATTATCTGATGAGTATCGAGCTGGCTCGCAATTCCACGGAAATTTTGCCTTAATGCCGCAGCAGCAAGTGTTGACGTACATTGTGCAGTGATGGAACATTGAGCTATTTTATGAAAGAAAGAGCATAAAAACAGATTGAATTACAGGCTCACCTTTAAATGAGCCTTTAAAAACAACTGACAAGATTAATGCATTACAGATCTTTCTTCGATGCCTGCAAATACAGCAACTCCAGTCCAATTGTTGCGGCGGCCAATGCCGTAATTTCAGATTGGTCATAAGCCGGTGCCACTTCCACCACATCCATTCCAACGATATTCAATGGTTGTAAGGCGCGCACTATTTTCAAGGCGCGATCTGACGTCAATCCACCCATCACTGGCGTTCCTGTACCGGGTGCAAATGCCGGATCGAGGCAATCAATATCGAACGTCAGATAAATCGGCAAGTCACCAACCACCGTTTTAATCTGCTCAACAATGTCATCAACACCGCGATCATTAACCTGACCTGCATCTAATACAGTAAAACCATTATCTGCATCGTGTTCAGTGCGAATACCTATTTGTACTGAGTGGTGAGGATCTATCAACCCTTCATTTGGCGCATGGTAAAACATCGTACCATGATCAAATTGACTGCCATTTGCATAAGTATCTGTATGGGCATCAAAATGGATCAGCGCCATCTTACCAAAGTATTTTGCATGAGCTCGTAGCAGTGGCAAAGTAACAAAGTGATCACCGCCAAAAGACAGCATACGCTTACCCGATGCCAGTACCTTTTCAGCATGTGCCTGCAACTTATCACTCATATCCTGGGCATCACCGAAATTAAAGACCAGATCCCCGCAATCCACCACATTCAGGTGCTTGCGTAAGCTAAAGTTCCACGGCCAACGGCAGCTTTCCCACGCCAGATTAGTCGATACCTGACGAATAGCGGCTGGCCCATGACGGCTGCCCGCACGTCCCGATGTTGCCATATCAAAAGGAACACCGGTAATTACCCATTCCGCATCACTGGAATAGGGTTGAAAATTCAATGGAAAACGCAAGAATCCGAAGGCATTTGAAACCAAAGAGTTATCAATTTGGTTTCCTAAGGCGCTAACACTCATGATATATCCTCAAAAGTCCTATGCTGGCTCATTACCCGTCTCCAATATTGGCAGTAACAAGTAACACAGAGGCTTATTTACACTATTATACAAAACACATGACCAAGAATGACTATTAATGCAGTTCAATGACTAACCAGGATTACTCGTCTTCCAAATAAGTGTAGCCATACAGGCCACTTTCAAACTCTTGCAAGAATTGTTCCCGTAAATTTTCATTCAGATCGGCCGATTTCACTTGATCACGGAAACGAGTCAATAATACCTGCGGCTCCAGTTTGACATATTGAAGCATATTGGCGACCGAATCACCTTCCTCACTCTGCTTATAAGTCACTG
Organism: Xenorhabdus eapokensis; assembly: GCF_001908105.1. Next base: position 86,273 of record NZ_MKGQ01000006.1, on the reverse strand, counting down.
CGCCATTTTCTGAAACATAAACATCAATAGCCGCCGTATCACCAAACAAGTTATGCATGTTACCCAAAATTTCCTGATAGGCTCCGACCATAAAGAAACCAATCAATGGCGGGTTTTCTGGATCATAAGCTGGCATTGGCATCGTTGTCGCCACACCATCGCCATCAACATAGTGATCAATCGTACCATCAGAATCGCAGGTAATATCCAGCAGAACAGCACGACGATCCAGCGGCTTATCCAGACCTTCAATCGGCAAAACAGGGAAAAGTTGATCAATCCCCCACGCATCTGGCATTGACTGGAACAGCGAGAAATTCACATAGAATTTATCGGCCATGCGTTCCTGTAATTCATCAATAATCGGACGATGGGCACGGTTGCTTGGGTCAAGATCTTGCTGAATATGGCGACAAATATTTAAATACAGTTCTTCCGCCCATGCTCGTTCTGACAGATCCAACATACCGTGAGCATACTGAGTATGGACGTCATGCAGATCAAACTGGCTGTCATGCAGCCATTCACGCAGGGAACGGCGGCTACTGTCGGATTGCATCTCCTGCCAGGTTTCCCACAAACTAGTCAGGGGACGCGTCGCATCTTCTGCCGGTGGCGTTGTTTGAGTAAACTCATTGTGCTCCACCCCAATCACATTGGAGACCAAAACCGTATGATGAGCGGTCAATGCACGGCCAGATTCCGTAATCACGGTTGGGTGAGGCAGGCCATGTTCTTCACACGCATCACCAATCCCCCAAATAACGTTGTTCGCGTATTCATTTAAACCGTAGTTAACCGAGCATTCTGATTGAGAGCGTGTCCCTTCATAATCGACACCTAAACCCCCACCCACATCAAAGCACTGGATCTTGACACCCAGTTTAGATAACTCGACATAAAAACGAGCAGATTCACGCACTCCCGTCGCCACATCGCGGATATTTGCCAATTGGGAACCCAAATGGAAATGCAGCAATTGCAAGCTATCCAACCGCCCTGCTGAACGCAACCTTTCAACTAATTGCAATACCTGCGCAGCAGCCAAACCAAACTTAGATTTTTCACCGCCACTGGCCTGCCACTTGCCAGAACCCTGGGATGCCAAACGAGCACGAACGCCCAAGCGCGGGATAACATTCAGGCGCTTGGCTTCTTCCAGTACCATCTCAATTTCAGACATCTTCTCGATAACCAGATACACCTTGTGTCCCAGCTTTTCACCGATCAACGCCAGACGGACATATTCGCGATCCTTATAGCCATTACAAACAATCACAGTTCCCGTCATGCCTGCATGAGCCAGCACTGCCATTAATTCCGCTTTGGAACCGGCTTCTAATCCAATCGGTTCATCAGCATTTGCCAATGTCTCAATAACGCGGCGGTGCTGATTGACCTTAATCGGGTAAACAAGGAAGTAATCTCCTTGATACCCATAAGATTCACGGGCACGTTTAAATGCGGCATTAATCGAACGCAAGCGATGTTGCAAAATCTGGGGAAAACAAAACAATGCCGGCAAACGCAACTGTTCTTTTTCTTCCTGAACTTTCTTCACCAGAGTGGCGAGTTCAACTTGAGCTCCCGGTAAGTCAGGGTTTGGGCAAACACTGACATTACCCAGATCATTGACATAGTAATAGCCACCACCCCAGTATGCGATGTTATAGGTCTGTTGCATTTTGCGAGCGATATTATCATTCATGGCAGTCTCCTTCATGGAGTTGAGGTTTGCCTTCACCTGTAAAGTCAATAACCCAAGACACTATTTATCGTGCGTATCTTGCGCATTAAAAAATGTCAGGGAACAGCATGCTCTTAGATTATAGGAACGTTTAGAGAGTACTAAACAACATATTTACTGCGTGACTATATAATGATGCCAACCCAATTTATCTGCGGCTTAGCCACGGGTAACATCGAAAGACCTGCGTATATAAAAGGAAGGGACAAGATGTGAATATATCAATGGTATAATGTGGCTGTTGGCCGTTAACATTCAGCAGATAATGGATCATAACCCCATTCACCTCCACATGGCTTACTACCGCAAGCCGTTTCTCAATTGAGAAGCAGGATACGCATATATCTCCTGCAAACGCCTGTAACGCCAAGTTCCACGTGCAAAAAATGACTTGTGTTACGCGCGCAGTTTATACCTGTAATCCAGTAAAATTGCAAAACGAAATTTATCTAAACGGGGAATGAACACCTCCATACTTTTTGGATAAATGTCACACACTGGCAGGTAATTAAAACTAAAAAAACTGGTAACCTTAGTAAGAGTGACTTAGAATAGCCGTCTAGACGGTAATACATCCCAATCCGCCCTTAAACCAAGATTATATTTAAGGTAATAAAATATAATGACTACACATCTTTTTACTTCTGAATCTGTTTCAGAAGGGCATCCAGACAAAATTGCTGATCAGATTTCCGATGCCGTCCTTGATGCAATTTTAAAACAGGATCCTAAAGCTCGCGTAGCCTGCGAAACTTACGTTAAAACAGGCATGGTCATGGTTGGTGGTGAAATCACTACCAGCGCTTGGGTTGATATAGAAGAAATTACTCGCAGTACAGTACGTGAAATCGGCTATACCAGCTCAGATATGGGGTTTGATGCCAACTCATGTGCGGTTATCAGTGCCATTGGTAAACAATCCCCTGATATCAACCAGGGGGTTGATCGTACAGATCCTCTGGAGCAAGGCGCAGGAGATCAGGGGCTGATGTTTGGTTATGCGACCAACGAAACTGATGTTCTCATGCCAGCACCTATCACTTATGCACACCGTTTGGTTGAGCGTCAGGCTGAAGTTCGTAAAAATGGCACCCTGCCGTGGTTGCGCCCTGATGCAAAAAGTCAGGTCACTTTCCAGTATGAGAATGGCAAAATTATTGGTATTGATGCAGTTGTCCTTTCAACCCAGCATAGTGAAGATATTGATCAAAAAGCACTGCATGAAGCCGTGATGGAAGAGATCATCAAACCTGTATTGCCTACCGAATGGCTTACTCCGATGACCAAATATTTCATCAATCCAACAGGTCGCTTTGTGATCGGTGGGCCAATGGGTGACTGTGGTCTGACTGGACGTAAAATCATTGTTGACACCTACGGTGGTATGGCTCGTCACGGTGGTGGCGCATTTTCTGGTAAAGATCCCTCCAAAGTTGACCGTTCGGCAGCCTATGCAGCGCGTTACGTTGCCAAAAACATCGTTGCAGCAGGCCTGGCTGATCGTTGTGAAATCCAAGTCTCTTACGCCATCGGTGTTGCAGAGCCAACCTCTATCATGGTGGAAACGTTCGGTACAGAGAAAGTGCCAACTTCCACATTGATTCAACTAGTGCGTGAATTTTTTGATCTGCGCCCTTACGGCCTGATTAAGATGCTGAATCTGTTACAACCTATTTATCGCGATACCGCGGCTTACGGTCATTTCGGTCGTGAACAATTCCCGTGGGAAGCCACAGATAAAGCTGAAATTCTGCGTTCTGCGGCAGGATTGAAATAAATTTTTTACTAGTCTACGAAGCCCGCAAATACTGCGGGTTTTTTTATGATCAAAAGTACCTTTATTATGGAAATGAAATATATACTCATTTTTTGTTTATGTTTGCCGCTTTAATTTTCTCTGCTTCTTCAATGATTTGATCGGCTGTTTTCCCATGAAGAGATTGAAAAAATTTCTGTTCCAACTTTTGTATATCTGCATGTTTGATATTTCCATTCTTGTTATCCTTAAACAGATCATCAAAGTCGATACTATTGCTCATAACAATATTTAATGAGTCATCAAATTGTAATCTTTTATCTTCTGGTAAAGTATCTCTGATCTTCTCAATGGATGTTTTCACAGCGATTTCATTTATTCCATCAATTTTGAGTTGATTATCACATCCAGCTAATGCAAATCCCAACAAACAAATAATGAACAATTTTTTCATGATCAACCCCGCCTATTACCAATAAAGTAATAATAGCAAGAATGGCAACATATAAATCATTTTAAGGAAAATATTTATTATTAAATCAGAAATGTTTATAACTTGATTATTGATTTCTTCAGGTTATTAATGTGTATGTGGTTTCTAATAATCAACGTATTATCGAATGCATTTTCCCCTTGTTGTCAAAATCCCCACCAAATTGTTAAAATAATGTAACACGAAAATAACTTCACCAGACGGTTATACCAGCAACTGAAAAGATCGAAGGTAGTTTTACCTTAATGGATTGTCATTAAAGTAAAAATTTATAAGTAACTATTTTTATCTCAGTAAAAATGTAAAAAGGGTTGATTAGCCTGAATAACAACCATTATCATCTACTTTGCATCGGAAAAATAACAGAAACCCCACTGCGCTCACTTTGTGAATAAATATATTTGAAATCCATAAGATTAAAAATATAAATGAAACGAAAATTAATGATAAGTAATTTAGCCATATCTATACATTGATATCTCTTATATAACTTCAAATAATGAGGAAAAGTAATGTTTAATATACATTATCCCATAAAATGTTTTCTGTCCGCGTTATTCATATTACTCCCCATATATGCTCAAGCAGAAAAAATGACCGTTAAAGATATTATGGGGCGTGAAGTAACAATCAACGTACCTGTTAAACGCGCTATGTTAGCAGATAGCCGAATGGTTATTGCCCTGAATATTTTGCATCCCTCTGAACCATTGAAAGGTATTGTTGCGTGGGATAATGCATTGGAGAAAAAATCTCCTGACCTCGCGACAGCCTATGAAAAGAAATTCCCTCAACTAAGGAAAATTCCGGTTTTCCCTAATCCCTATACCAGTGATTTCAATGTCGAAAAAGCCATGATGTATAAGCCTGATCTGGTTATTTTCGATATTGGTTTGAAATCCAAATTGGATAGCAGTAATACGATTAACGTGTTGGAAAAAATAGGAGTTCCTGTCATTTTCATCGATTTCCGTCAACATCCTCTATCCAATACAGTTCCCAGCATGAGATTGTTAGGGCAGGTTTTCCAACAAGAAGAAAATGCCAATAAATTCATTCAGTTTTATGAAAATCGTCTGTCCATCATTAATAAACGTATCGCGGCATTATCTATTAAGCACATTCCCAGCGTCTTTATTGAGCGCCATGCCGGTATGTTAGGTGATGACGATTGTTGTAATACCTTTGCCACCAATAGTTTCGGAGAGTTTGTTACTGCCGCAGGTGGTGAGAATATGGGAAGCAAATGGTTTTCTGGTATGGGAGGCAAAATTAATGAAGAACAATTATTGGCGACCAATCCCGATTATTATCTGATGACAGTAGCAGATTGGGATACAATTCATTCAAACAGTCAATCTGTTCCTTTAGGTTATACCGGAGAGCTGGCAACATCGCAGAAACGTTTTCAAAAGCTGCTCGCGCGCGCCAAGCTAAAGATTTTAAAATCGTATCGTGAAAAACATGTTATGGCGATTTATCATCAATACTATGATACTCCATTCAATATTATTGCTGTAGAAGCCATTGCAAAATGGTTACATCCCGATCTTTTCAAAGATATTGATCCTCACGCAGACAATATTTATGTTCACCAAACCTTTACCGCATTAGATGGTAGTGGTGTTTTCTGGGTAACCGCAAAATAACTCCTCTTCTGAATCAAACCCACTCGTCTTTTGCGTGGGGAGATAACTATAAAATTATAAAAAAATACAGTTTTATACTGGTTTCTTATATAATGTTTTTTATTTTTTAACAATAAATGATTGGATTTACGCTCTCGCTACTTGTTCACAACAAAAAATCAGAGTAATTTTAACATTAATCTTATCATTCCAATAATACCTTCCATAATAATGAGAATCCATCTCATTATTATGGAAGACGTTACTATTTTCTAAACAAAAGGAAACGTTAAATTAATTAATAAAAAACAAAGCATTAATATCAATATTAACACTATGGATAAGAAACAGGAATCCTATGTCTACGACTCTAAAGAAGAAACCTTTATACCAAATACTCTATGTTCAAGTTATATTCGCCATTTTGCTGGGTATCGCCCTTGGTCATTTTTATCCTGATATTGGAACATCATTAAAACCATTAGGTGATGCATTCATTAAAATTGTGAAAATGATTATTGCACCGGTTATCTTTTTGACGGTAGTCACAGGGATAGCTGGAATGAATAATATAAAAAAGGTTGGAAATGTTGCAGCAAAATCAATGTTATATTTTTTAACATTTTCAACACTTGCATTAGTTATTGGGTTAATTATCGCCAATATTGTCCGCCCCGGCGATGGCTTAAATATCTCTCCTGATTCGTTAGACAGCAGCAAGGTTATTGGTTATGTGGAGAAAGCCCATGAATCATCCATTGTTGACTTTCTGATGAATATCATCCCTGAAACCGTTGTCAGCCCACTTGTGAATGGCAATATTCTTCAGGTTCTGTTTATTTCAGTTATTTTTGGTATCGCTTTAGCCGCTATAGGGAAAAAAGGGGAACCTGTTTTAGAATTTTTACAACACCTCTCAGAACCTATCTTTAAAATGGTAGGAATTTTAATGAAATTAGCACCAATTGGTGCATTTGGAGCAATGTCTTTTACCATAGGCAAATATGGTATTTCATCGATCGGCAATTTGATGATGTTAATTGTCACTTTTTATATTACATCATTGCTTTTTGTTCTTATTATATTGGGAGCAGTTGCTAAATATAATGGATTCTCTATTATTCAATTAATAAAATACATTAAAGACGAATTATTGTTGGTTTTAGGAACCTCATCCTCAGAGGCAGCATTACCTGGACTAATGAAGAAAATGGAAAATCTGGGTTGTGAGAAATCGGTTGTTGGTTTAGTTATTCCAACAGGTTACTCATTTAATCTTGATGGTACTAATATTTACATGACGATGGCAGCGTTGTTTATTGCCCAGGCAACCAACATTGAATTAAGTCTATATGAGCAAATTTCTTTATTATTAGTTGCAATGATAAGTTCAAAAGGCGCGGCAGGTGTGACAGGGGCAGGTTTTATTACGCTCGCTGCGACCTTATCTGTTGTTCCCAGCGTCCCCGTAGCAGGCATGGCGCTTATTTTGGGCATTGACAGATTTATGTCTGAATGCCGTGCATTAACAAATTTAGTTGGCAATGCTTGTGCCAGCATTGTTGTAGCCCGCTGGGAAAATGCTTTAGATAAAGAAAAAATGAATCAAATATTAAATGGTGATATGCAAAATTCAGTAGAAAAAATGCTAAATAAATAAGTTATATCACCTACAGTAAATAATAAAAATTTATATCCCCCAGCTATAAATGGGGGGTATGCCTTCACCCAAAACACCAAAAAATAAAAAATTCAGTTGAAAGATTCAATATAAATAAAAATTACAAAAAATATCTCATGGAAAATTATAATATATAACACACCGTTATTAATTTTAAGACAGATATCCCACCGGAAAAAGAAATCATATGCAATAAAGCAATTTTCCACGTTGTTATATTAACCATTAATATTTATATTTATTGATAGAGATCTTTTATATTTAAGTTCAATTTTGATAAAAATTAAGAATTAGTCTAATAATAAATTAGGCGTATTTTCCCTAACATACCAAAAACCAAAGTATTCGGAGAATATAATGAAAAAGTTACATGATATCGAAAAAGAATTTTTACCTTGTAAATCTTATCAGATGCTGATTAATGGCGAATGGGTTGATAGCGTTGCAAAAAATACAATGCAAAGCTACAACCCTGCAACAGGTGAATTGCTGACAGAATATGCTGCTGGGAATACAGAAGATGTTGAACTTGCCGTCAAAGCGGCCCAAAAAGCGCTGCCAGCCTGGCGCAAAACATCCGCGGCTGAAAGGCAATCTTTATTACTGAAAATCGCCGACTTACTGGAAGCCGAAGCTGAACGCTTTATTGTCCTTGAAACATTAGATGGTGGTAAAACTCAGGCTCTGTGTCGGCATTTCGATATCCCTTTTTCTGTTGATCATTTCCGCTATTTTGCCGGCGTTATTCGCGCTCATTCTGATACTACTGATGTCATCGATAATGACACACTAAGCTTAGTCATCAGAGAACCAATGGGTGTAATCGGACAAATTATTCCCTGGAATTTCCCGTTATTGATGGCTGCCTGGAAACTCGCACCTGCCCTTGCTGCCGGTAATACTATTGTTATCAATCCTGCAAGTCTGACCCCAATCACTCTGCTTGAGCTGGGGCGTATTATGAATCAGGTTCTGCCTGCGGGCGTTGTCAATATTGTTACAGGACGTGGCTCAGTGGTAGGCCAGGCAATCCTCGACCATAATGGTATTAACAAGGTCGCCTTTACCGGCTCGACAGAAGTCGGTTACAACGTTGCCGCAGCAGCGGCGAAAAGGCTCATTCCAGCAACGTTGGAATTAGGGGGTAAATCGGCCAACATCGTTTTCCCCGATGCCAATATGAAAAAGGCAATCAAATATGCAGCCAATGCAATTTTGCTGAACCAAGGGCAAGCCTGTGAATCCGGTGCCCGCCTGTTCCTGCATAAAGATATTCATGATGAATTTCTGAATTCACTGAAAACCGTGTTTGAATCCATCAAAGTGGGCGATCCTATGTTGGCAGAAACAGAAATGGGCTGCCAGGTCAGTGAAGAACAGATGAACACTATTTTAGGTTACATCGATCTGGCAAAACAGGAAGGTGCAACCATTTTGACTGGTGGAAAACGCATAACCGGAACAGGATATGATGATGGATTCTTTATCCAGCCGACAATCCTGACCAATGTCACCAATAAGATGCGGGTGGCACAGGAAGAAATTTTCGGGCCTGTGCTATGCGTTATTCCATTCAGCAACGAAGAAGAAGTCATCGAAATGGCTAATGATTCCGAATATGGCCTGGCAGGTGCTGTATGGACGCAGGATATTAACCGTGCCCTGCGCATCGCCAAAGCAATAAAAACAGGCCGTATGTGGATTAATACCTATCACGAATTGCCCGCCCATGCGCCTTTCGGCGGCTATAAAAAATCAGGGCTTGGACGCGAAACCCACAAAATGATGCTAGATGCTTACACAGAAGTAAAAAATATCTATATCAGCACCAAAGAGGATTAACATAATCGCCACCTGCAAAGGTGGCGTTTTCGATCATAGCTTATTTAACAGAGGGAATTACAACCAGAAGAACCAGGCAACCACAGAAATAATAGCAATACATACCACATTCAGCACTATGCCTACCCTAACCATTTCAATTTGTTTGATATAACCAGAGCCATAAACAATCGCGTTAGGTGGTGTTGCTACAGGTAACATAAATGCACAGGATGCGCCAATACCAATTATCAGGGTCAAAACCACGACCGGCATTCCCAGCGCTTCTGCAACTGTGGCAAAAATAGGTACAAGGAGTGCTGCGCTTGCAGTATTACTTGTAAATTCTGTCAGGAAGATAATAAATGCAGCAATCGCAACGATGATGACAAACCAAGAGCTGGTGCCGAAAGTCGCCGCCATGCCATTTGCCATAACTTCACTGGCACCAGAATTTTTTAAGACGGCACTCAATGTCAGGCCACCACCGAACAGCATCAACACACCCCATTCGGTGTTATTCTGAATCTGTGACCATGTTGATACACCAGTGATACCAATCAGGATGGCTGCGCTCACGGCAATAATCGTATCCAAATCTTTGACACCACCCAACGCATCACTAATGAATGAACTGAAAATCCAGCACACTACGGTTAACAGGAAAATCCCCATAGCAATAACACGTTTGCCATTCCATTCCAGATGCTCCAATTCCAGATCAAATTTGTGATTCAAATTTGGCCGCAGCATGATATACATCACTCCCACCATAACAGGCAGGAGAATAATGACCATTGGCACGCCGTATTTCATCCATGTAAAGAAATCCATACCCAATTGTGCAGCCGCGATAGCATTGGGTGGACTACCGACCAACGTCCCCAGGCCACCAATACTGGCGCTGTATGCAACACCAAGCAGCACAAAAACAAAAGTATTGCGCTCAGTACGTACATCCAGATTAGCCAGAATGCCAAGAATGAGTGGTAACATCATGGCAGCAGTTGCGGTGTTACTTATCCACATAGAAAGCAGAGCAGTAATACCAAATATCAGCAATACCGCCACAGATAAACGACCACGAGCAATCATCAGCAAGCGGTTAGCTATCAATCTGTCCAGGCCTTGGATATGCAGCGCCGTTGCCAGTGCAAAGCCACCGAAGAACAAAAAGATTATTGGATTTGCAAAAGATTTCAGTGCATCACCGGTATTCATCAATCCCAGACCAACCGCCAGAATAGGAATACACAGAGCTGTAATGGTGACATGAATGGCTTCTGTTAACCATAACACGCCAACAAATACCATTAATGCCAAGCCTGCATTTGCTTTTTCACCATAGGGTAAAAACTTAAGTAATGTCACAAGCAAAATGATGTCCAGCGCGAGAATAATTAAACCTCTTTTATTTGAGGGTGTAGGCCCAATCGCTGGTGTTAAAGATTCAGAAGCGTCCATGAAGACTCCATAAACAATGAAACATAACTTTGTAATGTAAAAAGAATAATTGATGAATCATTGCCACAAATGTTAAGGAATTACATTACATGTGAAATAATAAGGAGTATTAGCAAAGAAGAAAATACGGGTTGTATAATTTTGGGATCTGCTACGCGGGATTTGTCTGGTTACCGCATTATTGTTCAAAAAAAGAACTAAATTTCTGTTGTCATATCACACTTTCGTCCTGTAATAAGATAAGTAACCAGTATGAAAAATAAAATTTTCTTTCAATAAAAAGGCGAAAGAGAATATCCTCTTTCGCCAAAACATAAAAAATATTTATTTTTTAGCAGGAAAAACCGACAATTATGCCTGGCCTTTCACTTCTTTCAGACCGTTGAAAGGTGCACGATTACCCAGTGCTTCTTCGATACGGATCAACTGGTTGTATTTAGCAACGCGGTCAGAACGGCTCATAGAACCCGTTTTGATTTGACCTGCCGCAGTACCAACAGCCAGATCAGCAATCGTTGCATCTTCAGTTTCACCAGAACGGTGAGAGATGACCGCGGTGTAACCTGCCTCTTTTGCCATCTTGATTGCAGCCAGAGTTTCAGTCAAAGAACCGATCTGGTTGAACTTGATCAGGATGGAGTTTGCGATACCTTTTTCGATACCTTCTTTCAGGATCTTGGTGTTAGTTACGAACAGATCGTCGCCAACCAACTGGATTTTGTCACCCAATACTTTAGTCTGGTAAGCAAAACCTTCCCAATCAGATTCGTTCAGGCCATCTTCGATGGAAACGATTGGGTATTCTTTGGTCAGTCCTTCCAGATAGTGGGTGAACTCCTGAGAGGTGAAAGTTTTACCTTCGCCTTTCAGTTCATAGTTGCCCGTTTCTTCGTTATAGAATTCCGAAGCTGCACAGTCCATCGCCAGAGTAATGTCTTTACCCAGTACGTAACCCGCTTTCTCAACCGCTTCTTTGATTGCTGCCAGCGCTGCTGCGTTAGATTCCAGGTTTGGCGCATAGCCACCTTCATCACCCACCGCAGTATTCATACCTTTGGCTTTCAGCACTTTTGCCAGATTGTGGAATACTTCAGAACCCATACGTACAGCTTCTTTCAGCGTGCTTGCGCCAACTGGCTGGATCATGAATTCTTGGATATCGACGTTGTTATCTGCATGTTCACCACCGTTGATGATGTTCATCATTGGCAGAGGCATGGAGAATTTACCTGGAGTACCGTTCAACTCGGCGATGTGCTCGTATAGAGGCATACCTTTCGCGGCAGCGGCTGCTTTGGCGTTCGCGAGAGAAACAGCCAAAATCGCGTTAGCACCGAAGTTAGACTTGTTTTCAGTACCATCCAGCTCGATCATGATTTTGTCGATGTTAGTCTGATCTTTCGCATCCTGACCGATCAGAGCCTGTGCAATCGGGCCGTTAACCGCAGAAACTGCTTTCAGTACACCTTTACCCATAAAACGAGATTTATCGCCATCACGCAGTTCCAGCGCTTCACGAGAACCGGTTGATGCACCTGATGGCGCAGCAGCCAAGCCGACAAAGCCCCCTTCCAGGTGTACTTCTGCTTCTACCGTTGGGTTACCACGGGAGTCGATGATTTCACGGCCAAGCACTTTAACGATTTTGGACATTAGGTTTTCCTCAGTACAAGTTAAATTCAGGACAATAGATTGAAACTAAAAGCCATTCTCTTAAAAGCTGCTATCTTAAAACTATGACTTCAACAGTAATTTGCTTAATATCAATCCATTGCCCCATATCTTATTTCAACTGGTCTTTCTGATACTTGCCAGCAGCTTCGACGAAGCCAGCAAATAACGGATGACCATCGCGAGGCGTTGAAGTGAATTCTGGGTGGAACTGGCACGCCACGAACCACGGATGTGCGGGGTTCTCGATGATTTCCACCAATTTGTTGTCGATTGAACGGCCAGCAATACGCAAGCCTGCATCTTCAATACGTTTCAACAGTAAATTATTCACTTCATAACGATGGCGATGACGCTCAACGATGTCATTCTGACCATAAAGTTTATGTACCAGACTGTTTTCAGTCAGATGGCACAATTGGCCACCAACGCGCATCGTTCCGCCGAGATCGCTCCCTTCGCTACGTACTTCTACGTTGCCGTTCTCATCGCGCCATTCGGTGATCAGAGCAACAACCGGTAACTTACATTCAGGATCGAATTCAGTCGAGTTGGCCTCAACCATTCCCGCAACATTGCGAGCGAATTCAATCAGAGCCACCTGCATACCCAAGCAAATGCCCAAATATGGGATCTTGTTTTCACGTGCATAACGTGCGGTCATGATCTTGCCTTCAATACCACGGCCGCCGAAGCCACCTGGTACCAGAATCGCATCCAGACCTTTCAATACGTCAACACCACGCGTTTCAACATCCTGCGAATCGATCAGCTTGATGTTGACCGTCAGGCGATTTTTCAGCCCGCCGTGTTTCAGTGCTTCAATCACTGATTTATACGCATCTGGCAATTCAACGTATTTGCCCACCATCCCAATGGTAACTTCACCCGATGGATTGGCTTCTTCATAAATGACCTGTTCCCATTCAGACAGATCCGCTTCTGGGCATTCGAGGCTGAATCGTTTACAAATATAATCATCTAAGCCCTGAGATTTCAAGAGGGCTGGAATTTTATAAATGGAATCAACATCTTTTAAAGAGATAACCGCTTTCTCTGGTACGTTACAGAAAAGCGCAATTTTTGCCCGCTCATTGGCAGGAACGATGCGATCAGAACGGCAGATCAATACGTCCGGCTGAATACCAATTGACAGTAATTCTTTCACGGAATGCTGGGTCGGCTTAGTTTTCACTTCGCCCGCAGCGGCCATATAAGGCACCAGAGTCAGGTGCATGAACAGCGTATTTTCACGGCCTACTTCCACCGCCATCTGACGAATGGCTTCAAGGAATGGCAGGGATTCGATATCACCGACAGTCCCCCCGATTTCCACCAACACAACATCATGGCCTTCTGCACCACGGATGATGCGGTCTTTGATTTCATTGGTGATGTGAGGAATAACCTGAATGGTTGCACCCAAATAATCGCCACGGCGTTCTTTGCGCAGCACTTCAGAATAGACACGACCTGTCGTGAAGTTATTGCGGCGTGTCATTTTGGTTCGGATGAAACGTTCGTAATGACCTAAATCAAGATCAGTTTCAGCGCCATCTTCGGTAACGAAAACTTCCCCGTGTTGGGTTGGGCTCATTGTGCCTGGATCGACGTTGATATACGGGTCCAGTTTCATAATGGTGACATTGAGTCCACGGGCTTCGAGTATAGCCGCCAAAGAGGCTGCGGCAATGCCTTTACCCAGAGAGGATACGACCCCGCCGGTCACAAAAATATAATTAGTTTTCATGCTGAACCTGAAAGTTTAGGTTTAAAAGGATGATGAATATAACAGGACGGGAAAGCAGTATACCCTAACCTTAATTTCGCTACAAACCATCTAAATGGGATGAGGTGCCACATAAACAGTAACATCACGAAACAAATACCCTATTTTCCATTTAAATTCATTAAGTTAATGATGTGAAATTTTTTCACCCAGTTCAGATGATTTAGCCGTTTAAGCGACATCCTTTTCGCTATGGCCATGCCATCAGGTTTGTGATTGCTATACCTTCTGACTTTTCACTCGCTGCCACATCGCTTCCATTTCATCTAACGTAGCCGTTTCCAGTGATAAGCCTTTGTCGAGGATCAGTTTTTCGACATTACGGAAACGATTTTCGAATTTCTGGCAGGCTTTTTGTAGTGCTATCTCTGGCTTATGTCCCAAATGACGGGATAAATTAACCACTGAAAACAGTAAATCCCCCAGCTCTTCTTCCAATCTGTCTTCGTCAACCACCACCTGTTTCGCTTCGTCCATGACTTCATCAATTTCTTCATAGACTTTGTCCAGCACCGGGCCAATGGTATCCCAATCAAAACCGACCGAAGCACAGCGTTTCTGAATTTTATAAGCCTTCATCAGAGCGGGTAAACTGGCGGGAATATCATCCAGTACCGAATGCTGATCTTTCTCCGCCCTTTCTGCGGCCTTACGTTGTTCCCAACTGCCGATTGCCTCTTCGCTGCTGATACCCGCTTGTTGATTGAAGATATGAGGATGGCGACGCTCCAGTTTGTCACACACTGCCTCACAGATATCGCCAAAATCAAATTGTTGCTGCTCCTGAGCCATCTGAGCATAAAACACGATATGAAACAGCAGATCCCCCAGCTCTTCTTTTAGCGCACTAATATCATTGCGCTCAATCGCATCAAGCACTTCATAGGTTTCTTCCAATGTATAAGGGGCAATCGTAGCGGAGGTTTGTGCCTTGTCCCAAGGACAGCCATCCTGGGGATGGCGCAACTGCGCCATAATCCCCTTTAGTCGTTCAATAGAGTTCGGTTTCATCTTAATCCAGGCTTTATCAATTACCGTGCAAACGTCTGGCTTCAATCACATCAGACAACTGGTTGAGCTTCGCCAATACCCGCCCAAGCACTTGCAAGTTATAAATCTCAATGTTCATATCAATGGTGGCAAGTTGTTGCTTAACATCACTACGGCTGCTGACGCCCAACACATTAATTTTCTCATTAGCGAGGATGGTCGTGATATCACGCAATAATCCACTGCGGTCATTGGCAACAACACGCACCACAAGTGAATAGCCGCTGGAATAACTCTCCCCCCACACTGCATCGACTATCCGTTCCGGTGAACTGGCTTCGAGTTCCGCTAACTGATCACAATCAGCACGGTGGATGGAGATCCCGCGCCCGCGTGTGATAAATCCAATAATCTCATCACCAGGGATAGGCTGGCAGCAACGGGCAATGTGGTGCATTAAATTACCCACCCCTTCCACGACAATACGGCCATTATCTTTGCTGGTATTACGTGGTGTATAGGTTTTGTTCTCCAGGTTGCGAAGCGCTTCGCGATCTTCTTCTTCTGCCGTAATTTTATTGAATTTGCTTTGCAGAAAATTTACTAACTGGTGGATGCGGATATCACCGACACCAATGCCCGCTAATACTTCTTCCAACGAGTGGACGTTATAACGGGCAATCAGCTCCTTCTCTGCTTCCTTGACCGTGAGCCCCAAATGTGCCAACTCATTGTCCAGCATCTGGCGGCCGGCAATGACGTTTTTGTCACGATCTTGTTTACGGAACCAATTGTGGATTTTTGCGCGTCCACGGCTGGTCGTTACATAGCCAAGGTTCGGGTTCAACCAGTCACGGCTTGGATTAGGTTGTTTCTGGGTAATAATTTCAATCTGATCGCCCATCTGAAGCTGATAGCTGAATGGTACGATGCGCCCACCAATTTTTGCCCCAATGCAGCGATGGCCGACATCACTGTGAATATGATAAGCAAAATCCAATGGCGTGGAGCCAATTGGCAAATCAATAACATCCCCTTTTGGCGTAAAGACATAAACGCGATCATCAAATACCTGACTGCGCACTTCATCCAGCATTTCACCGCTATCCGCCATTTCCTCTTGCCATGCGATCAATTTCCGCAGCCATGCAATGCGGCTTTCATAACTGTCGGATTTACCCCCTCCAATCGCCGTGCCTTCTTTATATTTCCAATGTGCTGCTACGCCAAGTTCCGCATCATCATGCATCTGACGGGTACGGATCTGGATCTCAAGCGTTTTGCCATTTGGCCCCAAAACGACAGTATGAATAGACTGATAACCATTCGGTTTCGGATTGGCAACGTAATCGTCGAATTCATCCGGCAAATGACGATAGTGAGTATGCACTATCCCCAGCGCTGCGTAGCAATCCTGCAAACGTTCGACAACAATCCGCACAGCACGCACGTCAAACAATTCATCAAAGGAGAGGGCTTTTTTCTGCATTTTGCGCCAAATGCTGTAAATATGTTTCGGACGCCCGTATATTTCAGCCCGAACCCCTTCTTTCAGCATATATTTACGCACAGTGGTCACAAATTTCTCGATATACTGCTCACGATCAATTCGGCGCTCATGCAATAACTTGGCAATTTTCTTATATTCATCGGGATGTAAGTAACGGAAACAGAAATCTTCCAGCTCCCATTTTAGCTGCCCAATTCCCAGTCGATTGGCAAGAGGAGCATAGATATTGGAACACTCTTTGGCCGCCAGCACCCGCTCATCTTCACTGGCGTCTTTCACTTCCCGCAAATGGGCAATGCGTTCTGCCAGCTTGATAATCACACAACGAAAATCTTCCACCATCGCCAGCAGCATCCGGCGAACATTGTCAACCTGTACCGAACAAGTCGCATCGGTATGCGTGGCTTTCAGTTGGCGAATGGCATCCATTTCCAATACCCCATGCACCAGATTCGTGATGGCCTTGCCAAATGTTTCGGTCACGGTTTCGCTATCGAGTAGCCTGGCATTAAGGATGGGAAAAAGTAGCGCGGCACGCATACTGTCATTATCCATGCTCAATGTGGACAGGATCTCCACCATTTCCACACCGCGCCATAGCAACAGTTCCGCATTGGGGTGACCCTGGACTTTTTCGTGACAATATCGCCAGGTTTCGACCAACTTTTCACTGGATTGTGGGTTAGTAATGTTTAAACTCGCGATCCATTTATCGACCGCAAATTCACCTGCCGGCGTGAGATGCGCACTTCTTACCGCAACCATAATTTCTCCCTACTCGATCTACTCGATCACCATTGGCTCACTGCTAAACAGCGCCATGGACTCTAGATGGCCTGTGTGCGGAAACATATCCAGCATCCGTACACTGACAAGATGATAACCCGCCTCCAACAAGACCTTGCTGTCCCGCGCGAGTGTGGTGGGGTTACAGGAAACGTAAACCACTTTTTCGGGGGCCAATTTTACAATATGTGGCATAACACCCGCCGCACCCGCGCGGGCGGGATCCAGCAACACTTTATTGAACCCTTGTGCTGCCCAAGGCTGCTGGTGAATATCTGATTCCAGATTTTCATGAAAAAAATCGACGTTATTAAGTTTATTGAGTCGGGCGTTATATTGCCCACTTGCCACCAGCTCAGCAACCCCTTCTACACCTACGGTTGCCTGTACTTGAGTGGCGATCGGCAAGGTAAAGTTCCCCATGCCGCAAAACAGATCCAATACTCTGTCAGTTGGTTGTAAATCCAGCCATGCCAATGCCTGTGATACCATTTGTTGGTTAACCACATCATTTACCTGAATAAAATCTTGTGGGCTGAACACCAGTTTCAATCCATTCACCTGATACCACGGTGCTGTTTGCCCTTCCATTAACGGCTCAAGGGATTTTTCATCACCCAGCAGATAAATCGCGACATGGTACTGCACCGAAAAGAGGCGCAGTGTTTCCTTATCTTCGGGCTTAAGGGGATCAAGATGGCGCAACACGACTAATGGACCACTATCAGCCAAGACCATTTCCACGTGCCCTAATCGTTTTACTGCATACAGGCTATTCAGGCACTGGGACAACGGCTGCAATAATTGTTCCAATTCAGGACGCATAACCGAACAATGTTTAATATGCACCAAATCGTTGGATTGGCTCTGGCGAAACCCCATCAATAATGTACGTTGCCTGGCGTGGTATTGCAGACCGAGCCTGGCTCTGCGCCGATAGCCATATTCTGGGCTGCGAATAATGGGATGAGCACTGATGCTAATGCCTGTTTCCCGCTGGATCAGGTGTTCCAGTACACTGGCCTTAGTTTTAACTTGCAACTCAGTGGCAACATGCTGTTGCTGGCATCCACCGCACACCTTGAAGTGCGGGCAACGAGGTGTAACGCGATGCGGGCTATCTGATAGCCTTTTCACGACCTTAGCTTTAGCAAATTGGCGTTTTTCTTCTGTCAGTTGGATTTGTGCCTGCTCATCTGGCAATAATCCTGCAATAAAGATGGTTTTTCCCTGATGGCGAGCAATGCCTTGCCCTTGTGCATCAAGGTTATCTGCGGTAACGGAAATAATGCCTCGGTTTACGGAGCGACGATTTGGGGAGTAAAATTGCACCATGATTCTGACTGACTTTGAAAAATTGAGTTCTGATTTTCCCACAATGGACGCCTATGACCAAATATAGCCTACGCACCCGTATGATGAGCCTGATATTGGTTCCTGTTTTACTGGTCGGAACGCTTGTGAGTATATCATTTATCTCATATCGCTATTACGAGTTGAAGAGCCTGATAGTCCGCAGTGGGATCAGCATTATTGAACCCTTATCCATTGCCAGCGAGGTTGGCATTAATCTGGATAATTGCCAGCAGGTTGATTCATTAATAAACAGCCTGCATCGCCGAAACTCTGAGATTGTCAGGGCAATTGCGATCTTTGATAAGCATAACAAGTTATTCGATATTTCGAATGACAAGTATGATGTCAATCGCTTGCGGCTCACTGCCAACGAAGCCATGCCGACAACCTTGGCCAAAACGGAATACGGCAACAGTATCATCCTGAAGATGCCCATTATCTCAGGCAACTCTTCTTCTAATCCCTGGAACACATCCACCAGCGATACGCCGCCGATTGGCTATATCGCCATTGATTTGGACTTACGCGTTGCCCAGCTCCAGCAATACAAAGAGATTGCCACCTCCATCATTCTGCTGATTTTGTGCCTTGGAGGCACAGCCTTATTTGCCCATGTGCTGGTGCGCAAAGTTACCCAGCCCCTCAACTGCATGGTTAAAGCCGTCGATCGCATCCGTCAAGGGCAACTGAACAGCCGTGTGACAGGGGCTATGCCTGGGGAATTAGCCGCGCTCCAAAATGGCATTAATACCGTGGCAGAATCGCTCTCGCAATATAAAGATGAGATGCAACTTCATATTGATCAAGCTACTTCCGACCTACAAATTACGATGGAGCAGTTAGAAATCCAGAATGTTGAACTGACTATCGCTAAAAAACGCGCACAAGAGGCGGTCAGGATCAAAACCGAATTTCTGGCCAATATGTCCCATGAATTACGCACCCCGCTTAATGGGGTCATTGGCTTCACCCGCCAGATGTTGAAAACCCCCATTACACCACAACAGATGGAGTATCTGTATGTCATTGACAGATCGGCTAATAACCTGCTGAAAATCATTAATGACATTCTGGACTTCTCACGGCTGGAATCCAATAAACTGGTATTGGATCAAGTGCCTTTTCTATTAAGGGATACTGTCAATGAAGTTATTGAACTGCTAACGCCTGCTGCCAACGCGAAAAATCTTCCCCTGCATCACCATATTGATGAAAAATTACCTAATCTGATGATTGGTGATCCCATTCGCTTACAGCAAATACTGACTAACCTGATTGGCAATGCCATTAAATTCACGGATAAAGGCCGCGTGATGCTGGATATCACATTACGCCAGCAACACCACCATCTTATACAGATCGATTTTACTGTGACTGATACAGGTATCGGTATTAAACCAGAATACCGCCCGATTCTGTTCCAGGCCTTCAATCAAGCAGATGCCAGCATTACCCGCCATTACGGGGGAACCGGACTGGGATTGAGTATCACTAAGCGATTGGTCAGTGAAATGAAAGGAGACATTGACTTTACCAGTGAAGTCGCTAAAGGGACGGTATTTTACTTTGATATCTGGCTGGAAAAAGATGAATATTCATTCGGATCATTGCCAGAGTATCTGCCAATCTATCCGGCATCATCGCGTTTACCCATGACCGTTATGGCCGTGGATGATAATCCCGCTAACCTGAAATTGATCGGCACACTGCTCAATGAACTCGTTGAGAATGCCTTGCTGTGCAGTAATGGCATGGAGGCACTGGAAATAGCAAAACAACATGCGCTGGATCTGATTCTGATGGATATTCAGATGGCGGATATGGATGGTATCCAAACCTCTAAGCAAATCCAACAACTCCCCCAACATCAGGAGACACCGATTGTGGCTGTTACGGCCTTTGCCTGCCACGAGGCAAAGAATGCCCCGTTTATTGACTGTCTTTCTAAACCCCTGGATGAAAACTGTCTGAAAACATTGCTGAACCAATACTGCCAGCAGAAAAAACCACAAGCCATTGATTGGGAGATAGCGTTACAGCAAACTGCCGGCAAAGCATCATTGGCGCGGGAGATGCTAGAAATGCTGGTAAAATCATTGCCCGACATGAAGAGCATGATTAAACAGGCTTTAACCGCCGATGGTGAGGCTATCCGCAAACACTTTCAGCATCATGTCCACCAACTGCACGGCAGTTGCTGCTACAACGGTGTGCCTAAACTGAAAGCAATTTGCGAACTGGTTGAAAAACAACTGCACCAAGGGGTTGCCCTGGCCGATCTGGAACCAGAATTACTGGAATTCATCGACGAGATCAATCATGTCATGGCAGCCGCTCCCGCTATACTTGAGGCTACTATGCCACTCGAACCCGTTACTTTGTGACCATAAACTTACGATATTCTTCGTAAGCATAATTATCCGTCATGCCACTGATATAGTCCTGAATAAGACGTGCCCGATAATAAAACTCAATCACCTCTTTTTCAGCCTCATCAGTGGCAACAATGCCTTCCACGGCCTCACCATAAGCTAAACGATGCTTGGTCGAAAGTTTGTGCAACAAGCGTGTTTCAATAAAATATTGTTTGTGGAAATTATTTTGGTTCAGTTCCATAAAATCCTGACGAGGTAACTCCAGCAAAGGGCTATATACATCCAGCAATCCGGTAATAATTCGGTATCCCTGTAACTCCAATTCTTCCACTTCAGGATGATTGAAAACCCGTTTACGGGTGACATTCTTTAAGGTTTTCAACAAACGATGCTCTTCCCCATTTCCTTCCAACAGGGCGTGATTAAATGTACCTGCATAAATTTCAGGCAAGTGTTCAATAAACAATTTGGCGGTATAAGGCACCAATTTACCGGTAATAAACACCCGTAAATACATGAAAAATTGTTCGTGGATATTACGACGAGCTTCGTTATTGGTGGTTTTCTTGTAGGCTTGTATCACCGTAGATTCGAACAAATCACCCTTCTGGTATCCTCCGTTTTCTTCCCACTCTTTTTTCAGGTATTCCACCAGTTGTTCGACGTTAAAAATGCCCTTTTCAACCGCATCATCTAAATCGGCAATGCAATATGAAATATCATCTGCGGCCTCCATAATGTATGTCAGCGGAAAGCGACAGAATTCCCCCATTTGCAGTTCTTTTTTCAATTCACGGATAAAGCTCTCTTCTGACCAGTAGTAACCTATTTTTTTCATCAGGTAACTGAATGCAGCAGGGGTTTCTTCCAGACGATAGGCCGGACAGGTATATTTCAATATGCAGCCGATCTGGGCATAAGTGAGATTCAAACGCAGCAGATTATGTGCCAGACGGATAGCCTGGGCATTACCTTCAAACTGACATAAATCTCTGCGCAATTGCCGACGGAAGAGATCTTTCTTTTCTTCTCCCGTCAGGCGCAATGCCGCGACCTTACAAGCATCCAGCCTATGCTCCATTTTCGGCAAATGGGGTGAATCGTCAGGATCTAATCGGCGGGAGAACCAATCTTTAATCGCTGCCTCGCCAAAATGGCCAAATGGGGGATTGCCAATATCGTGCATCAGGCAAGCCATCTCAATCAGGCTTTCAAAAGCAAGTAGACGATCATTCAACCCATATTTTTCCAATAAGTTCTGCTTTGCCAGCTCCGCGATAATCGTTTTTGATATATAGCGTCCTATTTGCTGCACTTCGAGCGAATGCGTCAGCCGGCTGCGTACAGCCGCATTGCGTTCTAATGGAAATACCTGTGTTTTCTGTTGCAACCGCCGAATCGCGGCTGAGTTGATGATCCGCCCACGATCACTTTCAAATTGGCGAATCACTTGCTCTTCATCATCGGGATGAATGGAAGATTTACTGAACTTACGTTGGTAATTCAACTTCTGCTTGAAATCAATATTAGACATTAATCCCCCATGCTAAATGAAACGATTATTTAGAACCGGAATCTGCGGTAAATAGCTATTCAATGATACACTCGCCGATTAAATCAGCCTGTAAATATAGGCATCAATCCATGAATAACAAGCGAGTATGACACAATGAAAATAGGTGTAATAGGTGCAATGGAACAAGAAGTGACTTTATTGCGTGACCAGATTGAAGGTCTGCAAACCTTGTCACGAGGTGGATGCGAAATTTATACCGGCAAACTGAATGGCGTTGATATCGCCTTGTTGAAATCGGGTATTGGTAAAGTTTCCTCCGCACTTGGCACCACCTTATTAATTGAGCATTGTCAGCCAGATATCGTGATTAACACGGGTTCAGCCGGTGGCCTTGACCCTAAACTGAAAGTGGGAGATATCGTGGTTTCCGAAGAAGTTCGCTACCATGACGCCGATCTTACCGCTTTCGGCTATGAAGCGGGACAAATGGCGCAATGCCCAGCCGCGTTTATTGCTGACGATAAATTGATCGCCTTGGCGGAAAAATGTATTCAGTCTCTTGATCTGAATGCCGTTCGGGGTCTGGTTTGCAGCGGTGATGCCTTTATCAATGGTTCAGAGCCATTGGCTCGCATTCGTTCTACTTTCCCGAAAGTGGCTGCGGTTGAAATGGAGGCGGCCGCCATTGGTCATGTTTGCTATCAATATAATATTCCCTTTGTTGTCGTCCGTGCGATTTCTGACGTTGCCGATCAAGAGTCCCATATCAGTTTTGATGAATTTTTGGTGGTCGCGGCGCGTGAATCGACACGGATGGTCAATGCCATGCTGACCGAACTGAGTAAACAGTAGTCCATATGTAAAGTGGAGCATCGATAATGCAATCATGGTTGAAAATAATTTCCCATCGATCCATTTGGCTGGCATTCTTATTCTTTTTGTATAGCTTTTGGTCTGGTTTCAGTGCTCCACTTTATGCGGCAGCGTCCCGTGTTATTAGCCTTGCCCCATCAACGACAGAGCTGGCCTATGCTGCGGGGCTGGGCGACCAGCTTATCGCTGTTAGCGCTTACTCTGATTATCCCGCAGCAGCCAAAAAGTTAGAACAAGTTGCTGATTGGCAAGGCGTCAATGTTGAACGGATCATCGCCCTGAAACCTGACCTGATTCTGGCATGGCGTGGCGGTAATCCCCAACGTCCTTTGGAACAACTCGCAGCTTTCGGCATCCCCATTTTTTATTCGGATGTGAAAAAAGTAGAAGATGTTGCGTCAGAACTGGAACGACTGGCTGCCTATAGCCCACACCCCGATATGGCTAAGCAATCAGCCACCGATATTCGCGCTAAGTTCAATCAATTAAAACAAAAGTATGCCAATCTGAACCCTAAGCCCGTGTTCTTGCAGTTTGGCACGCATCCGATTTTTACTTCCTCTAGCCATACCCTCCAAAGTGAAATTGTCTCCGTATGTGGCGGTAAAAATATTTTCGCTGATAGCCCCATTCCGTGGCCGCAGGTTAACCGTGAGCAAGTACTTACCCGCAAACCGGAAGTGATCATCATCGGCGGAACGGAAGAGCAAAAACAGCAGGTTGCCGATTTTTGGCGGCCACAAATGAATGTCGCTATTATCGCCCTGAACGATGACTGGTTTAGCCGTGCAGGACCGAGGGTTATTTTAGCGGCAGAACAGCTTTGTCAGCAGTTGAATCGTCCTAACTAAAATAATCTATCTTTTTATCTCAGTGTGTTTTTTCAGCACGCCATGAGCATTGGCGCCAGATGCGGTGACAAGGAAGCAGATAATTACCGCATCTCTTGTGCAATCGTTCTTGATCGCTTGATTCAGGCTATTTGTAGTGATCAAGAAATTCCGGACACATTTCTGGCCTCTTCCCACTGCCTTTCGTATTCAGCAGGAGAAATTCTCCCATTAAAACTATGAGGACGGATGTATTTCAGCGGGTGAATCTATGCGTTTTCATGCCAATTGTTGCCATGCTTACGCTAACTCAGGTGAAAACCCCGTTGTTATCCATAATCTTATTCACTATCCGCATCATTCAAAATAGCCATCGTGGAAACGATGGGATTATTGGGATTATTGGGATTATTGGGATTATTGGGATTATTGGGATTATTGGGGGAGGTTACTTTCATTTCTCGCAAATAGCCTCCTGTTTGGGAGGCTATTTATTACAATCATTGATTACAACAGTGAGTTTTCCAATCAGACACTGAAAGAAGAGCCACAACCACAAGTGGTTTTTGCATTCGGATTGGAAACAACAAAACGGGAACCTTCCAACCCTTCGGTATAATCCACACAAGCGCCTACCAGATATTGCAGACTCATGGGGTCAATAACCAATTCAACCCCTTGTTTCTGAATGGTCATATCACCTTCGTTAATTTGGTCATCGAAAGTGAAACCATACTGGAAGCCGCTACAACCACCACCGGTAATGTAAACCCGCAGGCGCAAGTTCGGGTTATCTTCATCAGCAACCAGTACTTTGACTTTATTGGCTGCGGCATCAGTAAACTGCAAAGGCAATGCAGCATCATCGCTCATATTTTTACTCCAGTCCGGTTCTCCGGTAAAAATTCTCGGAAAGTTATTTTATGCTTTCTGATCAGTTAGCCGAGATTATCCAATACCTGACTGATTCGTTCAAGTTTTGTCACATGAACGCCGTAATCCGAATGATGAGAAGATATGATAATTTGGCTTCCCTATCGGGGTAATTTAGAATGGAATTCCCATATCCCGCTATTTTTCAGGAGCTTTTATTAATGAGCCAGTCCGAAACACTTTACTCTCAGGCAAAACATGTGATCCCTGGTGGCGTCAATTCACCTGTACGTGCTTTTAACGGTGTTGGTGGGACACCTGTTTTTATTCAACGTGCTAATGGCGCTTATCTTTATGATGTTGATGGTAATGCCTATATCGATTATGTCGGTTCATGGGGACCAATGGTTCTTGGGCATAACCATCCGGCTATCCGCAACGCCGTTATTGAGGCTGCGGAACGTGGTTTAAGTTTTGGCGCACCAACCGCCGCCGAAGTGGAAATGGCAAAACTGGTCACTGAACTGGTGCCTTCCATGGATATGGTTCGTATGGTGAATTCAGGTACAGAAGCCACCATGAGCGCCATTCGTCTGGCTCGTGGTTATACCCAACGTGACAAAATCATTAAATTCGAAGGTTGCTATCACGGCCATGCCGATTGCTTACTGGTCAAAGCGGGATCGGGTGCCCTGACTATCGGTCAGCCAAACTCTCCAGGCGTACCCGCTGATTTCGCTAAACACACCCTGACTTGTGTTTATAATGATCTGAACTCTGTCCGTGAAGCCTTCGAAAAATACCCAGCAGAAATCGCCTGTATTATCGTCGAGCCTGTCGCAGGTAATATGAACTGCATTCCACCGTTACCAGAATTCCTGCCGGGTCTGCGTAAGCTGTGTGATGAATTTGGTGCGCTGCTAATCATTGACGAAGTGATGACCGGTTTTCGTGTCGCACTAGGTGGTGCGCAAGAATATTACGATGTTAAGCCAGATTTGACATCCCTTGGCAAAATCATCGGCGGCGGTATGCCTGTAGGTGCTTTTGGTGGCCGTCTGGAAATCATGGAAAAACTGGCTCCAACTGGCCCGGTTTATCAGGCCGGAACCCTTTCGGGCAACCCCATCGCGATGGCGGCTGGCCTTGCCTGCCTGAAAGAAGTGGCTCAGGTTGGTGTTCATCAACGCTTGAGCGAACTGACCGACAAACTGGCGGCTGGTTTAAAAAGTGCGGCATCAGCAGCCGGCATCCCGCTGGTAGTAAACCACGTTGGCGGCATGTTCGGTATCTTCTTTACTGATGCGGAAAGCGTTACCTGTTATCAGGATGTCATGAAGTGTGATGTAGAACGTTTCAAGCAGTTCTTCCACTTGATGCTGGATGAAGGTATCTATCTGGCTCCTTCTGCGTTTGAAGCAGGCTTTATGTCCATCGCTCATTCAGAGGAAGATATCCAACGTACTGTTGATGCGGCGGCACGTTGTTTTGCAAAACTGAAATAAAATATTCAACTTCCATTCAACTTCTCGGAAATCTCAGACGTCACTGTTTTCCATTTCAATGGCGTCTGGATAAATAGCCCGTATCGCCTGAATAGCTGACATCACCGCCAACATAGTTCGGGCGCCACCACAAAGAAAGATGAAACCATCAGAAAAAACCGAGGAAGACTCTCGACCAAAATCCATTTAAATACCGTCATTGAGTGGGAAATGCATTTGCCAGAATTAAACATTTTCGTGCAATAGAGAATAATCAATCAAATGCCTGCCCACCCTATGCTCATAGGATATTAAATAATCTGAATAAATATTCACATTTTTCTTCATATAACCTTTCTTTTTCCTCCAGATGTCTTACATAGCTATTCCATACAGGTTGATTTAAACCTTCCCAAGGTGGGAAAGTGGGTCTGCCATTCTCCCAGAATTGTACCTTTTTAATAACTTTGGGGTGGTTTCTGTGTCTGAAAATCCATCTTAATTCTTTCCCAGTTATATTTTTATCATCTTTTTTAGCTATCCGTTTAATATCTATACCATCAAGTATAAAATGTACATGTATATCCTGAGTTAACTCACTATTGCTTGTATTTACCCATGATAATCCTCCCTTACATTTTCTCCCAATAATTGATATATTATATTTCCTATGCCTTTCAGTTACATTTCGATATTTATTATCATTTCTTAGATGTGTAAAGAAATCTTTTTCATATTTTTTGTAATCATTAATATTAGCATTAACGAATTTGTGTTTTGCTTCAAATTTTTTTATCATATCCAGATGATCATTTTTTTCTTCCAAATCGTCGTAACGTTTTTTTTTGAGACATTTCTCCAAACGATTCTTATGTTCTAATTCCGCAGGAATTAAGTAATCATCAATTACGATTGGTGGGCAACGGTTTTCATTAAAGTGATCTTTAGCATCTCTAAAGTGGGGGTTTTTATCAAAATAATTGATTCTAGCCTCACTTAAACCATATATTAAATCACCTGCTTTAAATTTTTCTATGAAAGGAGGATGGAATGGCATATTTCTATTCTCTTTTAATTTAAATTAGTTTCATTATAATCACAAGTTTTTTAAAGATATGTATCTTATTTATATAGTTATTTAAATAAAATACAAAATGGATAAAAATAAGTAATTATCATACCTCAGGCACCGAGTTTTTTCTTAAGCAGTATTCGAGTCAATCGGGTTTTCTCCAAAGATAGTTCATTTAATTAAGCTCCCTACTCATTTTCGAGTCGGGAGCTTAATTTTATTATTTATCAAAAAATTATCACTGACCAAACATCTCACGTAGCCAGCCAGGCGCTTCTTCTTCATTCTCCTCTATCGGTTGTTGTACCGATTGCTGGCACAGTCTCTGTGGGTCATCAGTCCAAACTGGCAATACTCTGATACCACCTCCCTCACAGTTGAAACTGCCATCTTCATTGACTGACATATCCGCAATACCTTCCGGTGGACGGTTATTCAGCTCCAGTGGCGTTTCATTTTCCAGATAACGACGATAAATCGTCAGTGCACCCGTCGCTCCGGTTAAGTTGGTTGGGCCATTGTTATCACGTCCAGTCCAAACAATCGTGACTTCTTTGCCATCAATACCTGTAAACCAACTGTCACGCAGATCATTGGTTGTTCCGGTTTTCCCCGCCAGATTGTATTTACCATATTTTCCAATCAAAGAGCGTCCTGTACCTCGTGCTATGACTTGCTGCATACCATATAGCGTCAGATAGGCGGCCTGTGGCGGCACAACTCGCTCTGCCTGTGGATAGCTCTGGTAAAGCACCGTGCCATCTTCAGTAGTGATGGAGCGCAACGCAGAGAGTTTCGCCCGATTGCCACCGCTGGCAATCGTCTGAAATTCTTGTGCCATTTCCATTGGCGTTAGGTTAATCGCGCCCAATAACATAGAAGGGTTCTGTTGGATCTCTTTCGCGGGAATACCCAGTGCAATCAGGGTGCTGGCAATACGATCTAACCCAACATCCAGCCCCAAATTCACTGTCGGGACATTCATCGAACGTGCTAACGCGTCGATCAACATGACACGCCCACTGAAAGTACGGCTAAAATTCTTCGGTTCCCAGGGCTTTCCACCCGCCTGAGGGATAGAGATAGGTTCATCTGCCAGCCAGGTATTCAGGCGATATTTATCCGGCTGGCTCAATGCCGTCAGATAGGTGGCAGGTTTGGCAAGCGAACCAATCAAACGACGGGCATTCAAGGCTCGGTTAAATCCGGCATATTGTGGCTGGGAGCCGCCAACCATAGCACGAACTTCACCGCTGAAACGGTCAACAACGACCATCGCCCCTTCCAAATCATCAATCTTGCGTACTTTTCTCAGGGCAGCAATGCCCTCTTCAACCGATTTTTCCGCCGCATCCTGCGAAACAGGATCGAGGGTCGTAAAGATCTTCACCCCTGACAAATCATTGACTTTATCACCCATCTTTTCCTGCAATTCCTGACGCACCAATTGCATAAAGGCTGGCTGTGGCGTAATCACCCCACTTTTCGGTTTTACGCCTAACGGACGGGCACTGAGTAGATCATACAGCTCCTGATCGATAATTTTTCGGTTTTGGAGGATTTTCAAAACGATATTGCGCCGCTCCAGTGCGGCCTTAGGATTGCGCCACGGGTTATACCACGAGGCTCCCTTGACCATTCCCACCAGCAACGCCTGCTGATCCAAACTCAATTCATCAACCGGACGCCCAAAATAGTACAAACTCGCCAATGGGAAACCACGGATCTGTTCATCACCACTTTGTCCTAAATAAACTTCATTCAAATACAATTCCAGAATGCGATCTTTGCTATAACGTGCGTCCATCAGCAACGCCATGTATGCCTCATTCGCTTTACGGCTCAAAGTACGTTCATTGGAAAGGAACAGGTTTTTCACTAATTGCTGAGTCAGGGTGCTGCCCCCCTGAACCGCACGTCCCGCCATCAAGTTAGCTAAAACCGCACGGGCAATGGAAAACGGCCTGACGCCATCATGTTCATAAAAGTGCCGATCTTCTGTTTCCAGCAAAGTCTGAATCAGCAAATCAGGAAAGCCGGAACGCGGGACAAACAGACGTTGTTCACCATTCGGCGATTGCATCATGGTGATCAATTTCGGATCAAGGCGGAAAAAACCAAACTGGCGTTGGTTTTCCATGTTTTCAATGCCGGCAAGGTGGTTATTATCAAAGGTCAGTCGTGCCTGAATTTGCTCTTCTTTACCATCAGGAAAATCAAACGGACGGCGTAGCATCTCTATGCTATTCCCCCTGACTACAAATTCACCTGCTCGGGTGATTTTTGTCACTTTTCGATATTGCATACCTTCCAGCAGGTGGATCATTTCGTCCTTGCTGTAATTCATGCCAGGTTCAAGATTGACCATCCGTCCGTACACGGCTGCCGGTAAATCCCAGACTTTTCCGTCAATACGCTCACGAATTTTGTTATCCAGATAGAAACCATAAATGACAATGAGTACCGCTAGCACAATAAAGATCTTTAGCAACAACCACAAAAACCAATGCCCGCCTTTTTTAGGTGGGCGGGACTTAGGACTACGGGTGTTCTTCCCTTTTTTAGTCATGACGTCATCCTCATCATCGTCATTAAAATCATCATTTTTATCATAGTCATCCCGCCGATTGCGTTGGTTAGATGTTTGCCCACGACGAAGTTCAGATTTTTTACCCTTGCGTCCGATTGGCTGACGATCATCATCAGACATACCGAATTCTCCAACTGTTTATTAATTAACTGAAACAATTACATCTGTTTTTTCACACGCCTGGTTGGTGCCGTGTTGGCAGGATCATCAGGCCATAAATGTTTGGGGTAACGCCCTTTCATCTCTTTTTGCACCTCACGATAAGTTCCCTGCCAAAACGCGGCGAGGTCTTGCGTGATCTGTAATGGACGATGGGCAGGAGATAACAACTCAATGACAACCGGAACCCGTCCTTTCGCCAATACTGGATTTTGCTGCTCTCCGTACATTTCCTGCATTCTCACTGCCAGTACAGGAGGTTTATCATGGAAATACTGGATAGCGATTCTGCTCCCAGTTGGCACAGTGTAATTAGTAGGCAATTCATTATCCAGTATTTGCCGCTGTTGCCAATCAAGCAATCCTATCAAACAGGAGGACAGTTCAATCTGGCGCAAGCCTTTCAAGTCATCAACCCCCTCCAAGGCAGGAAGCAACCACTGTTCAAGGGTGTTCAACAATGCTTCGTCATCAATTGCAGGCCATTCGACCTCCGGTAACCATTCTGTCGCCCTTTGCAGACGAATACGCAACTGTAACGCTTCCTGTGACCAATTCAATGCCGACAATCCTTCCTGTCTGACCCAATTCAGCAAGGCTTCCTGTAATTCTGATGCCGAAGGCTTTGCCAATGGCTGTGCTTTGACAATTAATCGCCCACATTGCAAACGCTTCCACGCCCGTAACGAACCTTTACTATCATCCCACTCTACAGTTGTATGTTCAGTAAACAGAAGAGGGTGCTGTTTTATGGTCTGCTCAATGTCCAATGGACAAGCAAGTAAAACCCGCGCCTCAGGCTGGCTACTTCCTTGCTGTAACGAGGGAGCCACCAACCAGGCTTCTCCCGCAAGCGGCGCTTCACGTTCCAGTGCCACCCCCAAGCCATTGGCTAACTGAAAACGCCCAAGATTATCGCGGTTTTTGGCAATCCGATCTGGGAAACCCTGTACTAATAGTTCAGGTACAAGATCCAATCTGAGGTTCTTAATATGGCTTGCAAAATTCCTGACAAGTTGATTAGCCCTCTGCTGCCAATGACGCTGATTCGTCGTCATCCAATAGAGAAGATCAGGCTGTCCACGACGCGGAGGTTCTTCCAGAATAGCAACTAATTTCGCTGCTGTTATTAATGCTGCACTGCCTTCTCTTCCTTTACCTTCGCTCTCCTTGGCTGAACACAATATGGCAGCCAACCGCGGCTCACTACCGAATTCTGCCATTTGCCAACCACGGGCAGTCAGTTGCAAGTGATCGTCCAACGCTCCCAGACGCAGCAACAGAGATTCCGCAACGGCCAGTGCGGGTTGGGGTGGATTGTCCAGCCAATGAAGTTGGGTGCTGTCACGGCATCCCCATTGCAATAAAGAGAGCAGTAATCCACTTAGATCTGAATGTAAGATCTCTGGCTCACAGTGCTCTCTGGCTCTTTCTGCCTGATCCTGACTAAATAAGTGCCAACAAACACCGGCCTCTAATCGCCCAGCCCGCCCTGCTCGCTGAACCATAGATGCCTGGCTGATGCGTTGGGTAATCAAACGCGTCAGGCCACTCTTCGGTTCAAATCGGCCAGATCGTTCCAGTCCGCTGTCGACGACTAACCGGATACCTTCAATCGTCAAACTGGTTTCGGCAATATTGGTAGCCAGAACAACTTTACGCATCCCCACTGGCGCTGGCGTTATTGCCTTGCGTTGTTCTGACAACGACAATGCACCATATAATGGACACAACAACGTATCGTCATTGATCTTGCCTGCTAATTGCGACAACACCCGCTGAATTTCACCGACTCCGGGCAGAAACAGCAACAACGATCCCGTCTCCTGCTGCAATAACCGCAATACCGCCGATGCAACTGATTGTTCAAAAGGCTGATGAGAAGGAAGTGGATGATATGACCTTATTACCGGATAACTGCGCCCTTCTGACACAATCACAGGCGCATCGGCTAATAAAGCAGAAAGACGCTGGTTATCCAATGTTGCCGACATCACCAGAATACGCAGGTCATCGCGCAACCCTTCCTGTACATCCAGCAGCAATGCCAGTGCAAGATCGGCCTGTAAGCTACGTTCATGAAATTCATCAAGAATGACGAGAGAGACACCGCTTAATTCAGGGTCTTGTTGCAGCATACGCGTCAGAATTCCTTCGGTCACAACCTCAAGCCGTGTTGCAGCACTGACTTTGCTTTCTGAACGCATCCGGTAGCCTATGGTCATACCAACAGGCTCATTGAGTTGTTCGGCAAGGCGCTCAGCCACACTACGTGCGGCAATACGCCGCGGTTCCAGCATAATAATGCGCCCCGACAACTGTGCCTGATGTAAAATCGCCAATGGCAATCCGGTCGATTTTCCAGCTCCCGTTGGTGCATGTAATAACACTTGCTGCGACGTTTGCAATGCAGTAATAACGGATCCCACGACGTCATAAATGGGTAATACGTCACAAATAGGTAATGACAAAGGATCACCATAATGAATTAACTTTCAATGGATGCCATTGTAGCATTAGCGCTTTTGATTTCATTCGCCCACGGGTTATGAAGGAAAGTTTATGGAATTTTCACCTCCCCTGAAGCCTGCTACCTTAATCCGCCGCTATAAACGCTTTCTGGCCGATGTCCTCACGCCAGAAGGAGAAACACTCACCATACACTGTGCCAATACGGGGGCCATGACAGGATGTGCCACGCCAGGAGATACCGTGTGGTATTCCACATCCGATAATCCTAAACGCAAATATCCCAATAGCTGGGAATTAACACACACCCAAGATGGTCACTGGATTTGTGTCAATACTCTCAGAGCCAATGATCTGGCCTATCAAGCTATTGAAAAAAATACCATTTCAGAATTATCTGGATATGAGCACATGAGTCGTGAAATTCGCTATGGAAAAGAGAAAAGTCGTATAGATTTATTGTTGCAATCAAAACAAAAGGTTAACTGTTATATTGAAATCAAATCAGTCACATTGTTACAGGAAAATTATGGATATTTTCCCGACGCTGTCACAATTCGAGGGCAAAAACATTTACGTGAGCTATCATTGATAGCACAACAAGGCCAGCGGGCTGTTTTGTTATTTGCTGTCTTACATTCTGGGATTAGTCAGGTTGCAGCAGCAAAACATATCGACCCTGATTATGCTTTTCTTTTGGAACAAGCATATCAATCAGGGGTCGAAGTAATCTGTTATAAGGCCAACATGACAGAAAACGGCATGGTTATAAGTGACAAATTATCTTTTGTATCAATGGGATAATTTGTAAACAAATCATACTAACGAGAGGGGTTTTGCAACATATTTAGGCAGTAAACATGCCTGCCTTCACACCATTGCAAAACTAATGGCAGGAACAATTGCCAACCTCGCAGTCATCTGCTATTTATAGCGGCCTATTTTTTTCCCCCTCTTGTCGGGGGGTCGTTTGATAGTGCGTGTGTAAGGAGAAGCATTATGCAAGAAGGGCAAAAACGTAAAACCTCGTCCTTGAGCATTCTCGCCATCGCTGGGGTAGAACCTTACCAAGAAAAGCCAGGCGAAGAATACATGAACGATGCCCAGTTAAAGCATTTCAAGCTGATTCTGGAAGCATGGCGCAACCAACTCAGGGATGAAGTAGACCGTACTGTATCTCATATGCAAGATGAGGCAGCAAACTTCCCGGATCCAGTTGACCGTGCGGCGCAAGAAGAAGAGTTCAGTCTTGAATTACGTAATCGGGATCGTGAGCGTAAGTTGATCAAAAAGATCGAAAAAACGCTGAAAAAGGTCGAAGAAGAGGACTTTGGCTATTGTGAGGCCTGTGGAATTGAAATCGGCATCCGCCGTTTAGAAGCTCGCCCAACAGCCGATTTATGTATTGACTGTAAGACGTTGGCCGAAATTCGTGAAAAACAAATGGCTGGCTAACCAATAGGGTTAAGTACGGCGCTAAACGCGCCGTATGCCCCTATGTTGAATCCACTATGACTCAATCTGAACACTCCTCGTTATATATTGGGCGTTTTGCTCCCTC
Organism: Xenorhabdus eapokensis; assembly: GCF_001908105.1. The sequence continues at coordinate 51,779 of NZ_MKGQ01000006.1, read as the reverse complement.
TCCTTCTGGCGATCTCCATTTTGGTTCTCTGGTAACGGCACTAGGCAGTTATCTGCAAGCCCGTGCTTGCCACGGAAAATGGCTGATGCGGATTGACGATATTGATCCCCCACGGGAAATTCCCGGAGCCGCCAACCGGATATTACAAGCCCTTGAGCATTACGGACTTTATTGGGATGGCGAAGTACTCTATCAATCTCAGCGTCATGACGCTTACCGTGCCATCCTTGATCAATTAAAACAGCAAGGAGATAGCTATTATTGCACCTGCACCCGCCAACGCATCCAACAATTAGGCGGCTTTTATGATAGCCACTGCCAACATTTACATCTGCCAGTTCACAACGCTGCAATTCGTCTAAAACAGCACCAGCCGATTTACGGTTTTTACGATAAATTGCAAGGCCATATCACTGTTCCTACAGAAATGGCCGAGGAAGATTTCATTATTTATCGCAAAGATGGTTTATTTGCCTATAATCTTGTCGTTGTTATTGATGATAACTATCAAGGTGTCACTGAAATTGTCAGAGGAGCTGATTTAATTGAACCCACAGTTCGCCAGCTATCTCTGTATCAGCATTTGAATTTTGCAACACCAAATTATGTGCATTTACCTCTCGTGTTAAATAAAGAGGGAAATAAACTTTCTAAGCAAAATCATGCCCAGCCGATCCCATTGAACGATCCAAGGCCATTGCTTATAGATGCGTTATCATTTTTAAATCAGCCCATTATTGCAGGCTGGCAGGATCTCACAACAGATCAACTGCTACAGCAGGCTATCATCGGTTGGAATATAAACGTGGTTCCGCCAAAAAAACCTAATTAATAGACTAAGTTAAATAAAGTCTTTCTATTGATACTGTAGGCATTCTCAAAAAATGTCCAGTAAGTTATGATTGGCGGCTGTTTTTTGTCTTAATTGATCAGTCACTACCGAGGTGTACCATTTTTAACCGAGTAGCAACTTTCTGCCGTAATCTGCTAATCCGCGATCACAGAGCAAAGCACGACACACCGGCAGTCAGTGAAAGGCCAGTCACCGTATCTGACCATTCTGCTCAAACAGAGAGCAGTCCTTTGCGTAAACATCGCAGAGGGAATTATTCATCTTCATCACATGCCGAAAACGACAAAATGAAGAAAAAATCCGCAAAGGCAGCGCCTTCGGACTCCCCGATCACGGTGATCCCACGCGAACAACACCAAATTTCACGCAAGGACATCAGTGATAATGCCTTGAAGGTTCTGTATCGCCTAAATAAATCAGGTTTTGAAGCCTATCTGGTCGGTGGCGGAGTTCGTGATCTACTGCTGCACAAAAAACCCAAAGATTTTGATATAGCAACCAATGCAACACCTGAACAAGTTCGTCAACTGTTCCGTAACTGTCGCCTTGTCGGACGTCGTTTCCGCCTTGCCCATATCATGTTTGGCCCTGATGTGATTGAAGTTGCCACTTTCCGTGGGCCACATGATCAAATTGGAAATAATGACCGCAACCAGTCACATAAAGCCCAAAGCGGCATGTTATTGCGTGATAATATTTTCGGTTCAATAGAAGAAGATGCGGTTCGTCGCGATTTCACGATCAATAGCCTCTATTATGGCATTGAAGATTTCGCACTGCGGGATTACGCGGGTGGCATGGCCGATCTGAATGCTGGCATTATTCGCCTGATTGGTGATCCAGAAACGCGCTATCGGGAAGATCCCGTGCGTATGCTGCGGGCAGTCCGTTTTGCCAGCAAACTGAATATGACTATCGAGCCAGCTACCGCTGAACCTATCCCGCGCCTTGCCTCTCTGTTGAAAGATATTCCAGCGGCACGTCTGTTCGAAGAATCTCTGAAACTGTTACAGACAGGACAGGGTTATAGGACTTATAAACTGCTGCGCGAATATCAGTTGTTCCAGCCATTGTTTCCGCTTATTCAACCTGGTTTCACCCAACGTGGTGATTCATCAATGGAAAAGCTACTGACACAAGTGCTGAAAAATACCGATTTTCGCTTACAAAGTGACAAAAGGGTTAATCCCGCTTTCTTATTTGCAGCCATGCTATGGTATCCATTGATTGAACATGCGGAAAAACTGACACAAGAAGGCGGATTACAATATTACGACGCTTTTGCGTTAGCCATGAATGATATTCTTGATGAACAGTGCCGTTCCATTGCGATCCCGAAACGCCATACCACAACCATGCGCGATATCTGGTTGCTTCAGCTTCGCTTGTCGCGCCGTCAAGGAAAACGAGCAAATAAATTGATGGAACATCCGAAGTTCCGTGCTGCGTATGATTTACTAGAATTACGCGCCAGCATTGAGCCACGCCATGAACTGAAAGAACTGGTACAGTGGTGGAGTGCATTCCAACAATCGACTGCATCACAACAGCGCGAAATGATATCAGGGCTGGGCAGCGAGCCCATTCGCCGCAGGACACGCCCCCACCGTGGTGGACGCATTCGCCAGAATAGGAATCATGGTTAATATGACGTTAGTCTATATCGCCATTGGCAGCAATCTGGCTGATCCTATGCAGCAAGTCAATAACGCACTTGCTGCCTTGCGCAAGATCCCTGATACCACCTTTGTGGTGCGATCATCTTTTTACCGAACTAAGCCAATGGGGCCACAGGATCAACCTGATTACCTCAATCTTGCTGTCGCATTGGAAACCCAATTATCTCCAGTTCGATTGCTTGATCACACCCAAGCAATCGAACTGGAACAAGGACGCATTCGTAAGGGCGAACGCTGGGGACCTAGAACGCTCGATTTGGATATCATGCTGTTTGGTCATCACATCATCAACACTGACCGCTTGACCGTTCCCCACTACGGGTTAAAACAGCGTGAATTCATGCTCTATCCACTTGCAGAAATCGCACCAGACCTTGTATTTCCCGATGGAGAAACTCTGGCAGAACAATTAAAAAAAGTGCCAGAAAACGGCCTGACGCTTTGGTTATAGCTTGTAATGTAGTAGAAAAGCAACTTGAAAAATAGAGGGTATAACGATTCAGGAGAGAATGATGAAACCAACAACCCTGGCTGATTTAAGTCAGTTAAAAAAAGAAAAGCGTAAATTTGCAACGATCACAGCTTACGATGCCAGTTTTGCCCACCTTTTTGCTGAACAAGGCATTCATGTCATGCTCATTGGTGATTCACTCGGCATGACCATACAGGGGTTCGATTCTACCCTGCCGGTTACGATTGAAGATATCTCTTACCACACCCGAAGTGTTCGCGCTGGCGCCCCTCATACTTTTCTCATCGCAGATATGCCTTTCATGAGCTACGCCACCCCCAAACAAAGTTTTGACAATGCGGCGGCATTAATGCGTTCTGGTGCCAATATGGTCAAAATTGAAGGCGGAGACTGGCTATGTGATACCGTCAACATGCTGACCGAGCGTGCCGTTCCCGTTTGCGGCCATTTAGGTCTGACACCACAATCAGTCAATGTATTCGGTGGCTATAAAGTTCAGGGGCGCGATGAATCCTCAGCCCAAAAATTATTTGACGATGCGATTGCTTTGGAAAAAGCCGGTATGCAACTCCTGGTGTTAGAATGTGTTCCGACTACACTGGCACAACGCATCACTGAAGCGCTGGACATTCCGGTTATCGGCATCGGCGCAGGCAATATGACTGACGGTCAAATTCTGGTTATGCATGATGCCTTGGGTATCACCGCAAAACCACCTAAATTTGCTAAAGACTTCCTCAAAGAAACTGGCAATATAAGGGACGCCATCCGCCTATACATTGAACAAGTAGAAAGCGGTGCTTATCCCGACTTGGCTCATTCATTCAACTGATTATTTTCCAGCATGACGGCTAATTAAAGGAGTACAGCAATGCTGATTATAGAAACGATCCCAATTTTACGCCGAGAAATTCGTCGCTGGCGCCAGGCAGGCAAGCGTATTGCTTTCGTTCCCACAATGGGAAACCTGCATGATGGTCACATGGCGTTAGTTGATACTGCCAAAGCGCAAGCTGACGTCGTTATTGTCAGCATTTTCGTCAATCCGATGCAATTTGACCGAGAAGATGATCTGGTCAATTATCCGCGAACTTTACAGGAAGATTGCGAAAAACTGAGCCGTCGCAACGTCGAATTGGTATTCGCCCCTAATGTTAACGAGATATACCCACACGGCTTAAACGGCAACCAAACTTTTATCGAAGTACCAGAACTCTCTCATATCCTTGAAGGTGCCAGCCGACCAGGACATTTCCGTGGCGTTACTACCATTGTCAGCAAATTGTTTCACCTGATCCAGCCTGATCTGGTTTATTTCGGCGAAAAAGATTTCCAGCAATTACAGATTATCCGCAAGATGATTGCCGATATGGCTTACGATATTACATTAGTTTCCGTGCCGATCGTCCGTGATAAAAATGGATTGGCGCTGAGTTCGCGTAATAATCTTCTGCCCGCTGAAGAGAAAAAAACTGCGCCTTTGCTGCACAAAATTATGCAATCGATGGCAGAAAAGCTGAAAAATGGCGAACGGGATACTGAACGACTCATTGAACAGGCATCTGCACATTTGCGTGAAGAAGGCTTTATGCCGGATGAGTTATTTATCCGTGATGCAGAAAACCTGATGCCATTAACAGCACAAAGTAAAAAAGCCGTGATCCTAATGGCTGCATGGTTAGGTCAAACACGACTGATTGATAATCAACAGGTTGATTTAGCTGACTGATTTTATGGGCTGCATGTATCCCTCACTCCGCCGCAATCAACGGCGGAGTATAAATTTTGGCTATTAGGTTCTTAGCCCTCGCCCTGATTCAATGAGATACCAGGCCAATGCATAGAATCCAACAATAAAGATCCCCAACATACCTAATGTCATCACCAGAGAAACATCCATAATACCGAGAAAACCGTAGCGGAAACCACTGACCATATAGACGATCGGATTAAGCTTTGACACTATCTGCCAAAAAGCAGGCAACAAGGTAAGGGAGTAGAATACGCCGCCTAAATAGGTCAACGGTGTCAGAACAAATGTTGGAATAATACTAATATCATCGAATGTTTTCGCAAAAATAGCATTCAGCAGCCCCGCCAATGAAAAGAGGATCGACGTTGCCAGCAAAGTGATCACCACCATGCCCCATGAATGTATCTGTAATGGTACAAACAATAGGGAAACCGATGTCACCATAATGCCAACGCATACCCCACGGGCTACTCCGCCCCCAACAAATCCAGCAATGATGATATGGGTTGGAACCGGAGCAACCAGCACTTCTTCAATACTGCGCTGAAATTTAGCGCCGAAGAAAGATGAAGAAACGTTAGCGTAAGAGTTGGTGATCACTGACATCATTATCAGCCCTGGCACAATAAACTGCATATAACCAAAGCCACCCATTTCGCCAATACGGGAGCCAACCAGATTGCCGAAGATGACGAAATAAAGGGACATAGTGATCACAGGCGGCAGTAATGTCTGCACCCAAATACGACCAAAACGAGTGACCTCTTTAATCCAAATGGTTTTCAGAGCTACCCAATATAGTTGGAACATCATCTATCTCCTTGATTATTATTGGTTAGTCCGACAAACAGTTCTTCCAGACGATTCGCTTTGTTACGCATGCTGCTGATTTGTATGCCCTGTGTACTTAGCTGGGTGAAAACATCATTTAATCCCTGACCACGTTTTACATCCACTTCCAGTGTTACTGCATCAATTTGACGGTAGTCGTAGCCTTCAACAATAGGCTTCGTCCCTTTCGGTGATAAATCGAGCAAGAATGTTTCACATTCAAGTTGGCTAAGCAGGTTTTTCATGCTTGTATTTTCCACCAGCTCACCATGTTGGATAATGCCGATGTTTCGGCACAACATCTCAGCCTCTTCAAGATAGTGAGTCGTCAGAATGATGGTAGTTCCCTGCGCATTCAATTCTTTCAAAAATTCCCACATAGATCGGCGCAATTCAATATCCACTCCCGCCGTAGGTTCATCAAGAATTAACAATTTTGGCTGGTGCATTAAAGCACGGGCAATCATTAAACGCCGTTTCATCCCACCCGATAAACGAATTGCCCGCTCGTTGCGCTTTCCCCAGAGATCCAATTGAGTAAGGTAGGTTTCCGCTCTCTCCAATGCCACATTGCGCGGAACACCATAATATCCCGCCTGGTTTAATACAATCTGAATCACCGTCTCGAACGGGTTGAAATTAAATTCCTGTGGAACAAGGCCAAGCTGCCGTTTAGCATTGACGAGAGCCGTATCAATATCGTAACCAAAGACCTTGACCTTACCCCCACTCTTATTAACCAAGGAACTAATAATACCTATCGTGGTAGATTTCCCAGCGCCATTTGGCCCCAAAAGCGCGTAGAAATCACCTTCTTCTACACGCAAATCAATTCCCCGCAGCGCTTTCACTCCAGTCTCATAGACTTTCGTGAGCTGCGTCAATTCCAATGCGTAAACCATAAGTAAAAAATACCTTTATTATTTGCTATTCCTGACTGCTGCAAGATAGAAATTATGCCATTATTTTTCCCCTATTTCTTAGCAATGGTAGGGGGAAATAAAAAACATGCTTCAATTAAATATTAAATTCTCAATTAATGTTGTATATGATTCTATCTCAAAAATGTTACCAGGCCATTTGTTATGATGAGAAAAATTGAAGAGCTGTTTGCCAGGAACAAGCAGTGGTCAAAATCCGTAAACGAAGAAAACCCACTTTTTTTCAAAGAATTATCAAAAGCACAAAAACCTCATTTTTTATGGATAGGCTGCTCTGATAGCCGAGTACCTGCCGAAAAACTGATTGATGCAGCCCCAGGCGATCTTTTTGTTCATCGAAACGTCGCTAACCTTGTGATCCATACCGATTTAAACTGTTTATCTGTTGTACAATATGCCGTTGATGTTTTACAGGTTGAACACATTATTATCTGTGGTCACTACGGTTGTGGTGGTATTGAAGCTGCCGTGAATGGGACTGAATTGGGCTTAATCAATAACTGGCTGCTCCATATCCGTGATTTATGGTACAAACACAGTTCCATGCTTGGTGAGTTACCTCCTAATGATAGGCTGAATCGCTTGTGTGAATTGAATGTTATTGAACAAGTTTACAACCTCGGCCATTCAACCATTATGCAATCTGCATGGAAACGTGGGCAGAAAGTGATGATTCATGGTTGGGTATATGGTTTAAAGGATGGTGAATTACATGATCTGGATATTACCGCTGACAGTCGTGAAAAATTGGAACTCAATTACCGTCAGGCGGTTTCCAAGTTATCCCAGGCTAAATAGCAGATCTAAGGACAACTTATTAATTATAAAAACAAATGGCAGCTTTTTTGCTGCCATTTGCTTATATCATATTGATTATTTCTGTTTGTCGCAGAAATTAATCTTCTAACAGAGTGACATGCCCAATATAAGGCAGATGGCGATAATGCTGTGCATAATCAATGCCGTAACCGACGACAAATTTATCTTCAATTGAATAACCAATCCATTCAACTGGCACATCAACTTCACGACGCGATGGTTTATTCAACAAAGTACAAATTGCCAGTGAATTAGGTTCACGCAGTGCGAGAATCTCGCGGATTTTGTTCAGTGTGTTGCCTGAATCGATAATATCTTCGACGATCAACACATCTTTACCACGAATGTCTTCATCCAGATCCTTGAGAATTTTCACATCACGGGTAGAACTCATCTCATTGCCATAGCTGGATGCAGTCATAAAATCCACTTCATGAGGAACCTGAATTTCACGACATAAATCGGCCATAAAGATAAACGATCCTCTCAACAGGCCAATCAACACTAATTCACGATCACTATGACGATAGTGCTCTGTAATCTGTTGTCCCAACTCAGCAATACGTTGCTTAACCTCCTGTTCGGAGATCATCACTTCTACAATATGTTTCTTCATTAATATAACCATTTGTTTTAATAACAAATTCATGTCAGGTTATGTGATAACTTTTTAAAACTGATACACCGATTGATACACAGTTCGCCGCACAAATACGCACACATAAGAAAACATGAGAACAAAATATTTTGCGGAGTATACCAGAAGGTATCGATTGCGGTAAAAGAAGAAGCCAAGCTTAGACTAAGGTGTATTGGTAAAGATTGTCATAAGTGAGTTGATTAGTGGGTACGTTTAATATTCTGGGTTATACAACCACCAGTGCTCCGTGCTGACTGGCAGCCATCTGAGCCAGATTGTTATTGATTTTTTTGGCTTAGTTTCTGCCATCAGAACAAACCTGTTCATTAACATATAACCCAATTTTCTCACTAGCAGAAAAAACGGTAATTTTATTAAAATTAAGCAAATAAAGTTTGGCTAACAAAGATATTAATATGTTAATTTAAGCAAAATGGTAAAAAATCAGTATAATAGAAATTATGCAAAAAATTGCCTTATTCGCGTACATTCTTGTTTTGTTTAGTTTTGCTCAACCAGCAAAAGCGCTGTCTGAGAATGAAGCTGAAGATCTCGCCGATCTGACAGCCGTTTATATCTATCTAAAACATGACTGCGGCTATAGCCAAATCCCAGATTTTCAAATTAAGCGCACAATTATCTATTTTGCCCAACGTAACAAGTGGGATCTCAGTAACTATGATAGCCAGTTAATGCAAAAACTAAATCAATTAGGTTACAACGATTTAAAGGAAATCAACTTATCCCATGAGGTTAAATGCCGCTCTCTAGCAAAGAACTCCCTCAGTCTGCTCTCGTATGTAAAAAATGCCTTTTAATACTTTAAGGTTAATTTCGTGCTTAAACTAAGTGACAACCATGTGAACGATTGGCTACTATGTGCACCTAATACGTGCACTCAATACCGATGAATATCACAATGGGGGAATAACGGAACATGTCACAAAAAGAAATTTGGTATGAAACGTTGCATCCCAATTTCGGTCAGTATTTCGCAGTTGAAAACGTGCTTTATCACGATAAAACAGAGCATCAAGATTTAATTATTTTTGAGAATACAGAACTAGGTCGCATCATGGCACTTGATGGTGTGATCCAAACCACAGAGCGCGATGAGTTTATCTATCATGAAATGATGGCCCACGTACCACTATTTGCCCACGGTCAGGCCAAAAAAGTATTGATCATTGGCGGTGGTGATGGCGGGATGTTGCGTGAAGTTTGTCGTCATCACTATCTCGACAGTATTATCATGGTCGAAATTGATGCGGGTGTAGTCGAATTCTGCCGCCAATATTTGCCAAACCATAACGCAGGAGCCTATAACGATCCCCGTTTCAAGCTGGTGATTGAAGACGGTGTTAAGTTTGTCAAAACCACATCTGAAAAATTTGATGTTATCATTTCTGATTGTACCGACCCTGATGGACCAGGTGAAAGCCTGTTTACTTCTGACTTCTATGCAGGCTGCGCTGATTGCTTAAACGACGGTGGCATTTTTGTTGCCCAAAATGGTGTCTGTTTTCTTCAACAGAATGAAGCCGTCAATAGCCATAAAAAATTGAGCCACTATTTTACTGACAGCAGTTTTTATCAGGCAGCCATTCCAACCTATTATGGCGGGATCATGACGTTTGCATGGGCAACCCAGCATTCTGCCTTGCGTCAAGTGCCTCTGACAACGCTGCAACAACGCTTTGAAGATGCGGCCATAACTTGCCGTTACTACACACCAGCCGTACATGCAGGAAGTTTTGCGCTGCCGCAATACTTGCTGAATGCACTATCTGAAAACCAATAATCCCCCATTAACCGGGAGGTGAACTAAATTGCGTAAACTGAAATTGCACGGCTTTAATAATCTAACAAAAAGCTTGAGTTTCTGTATTTATGACATCTGTTATGCAAAAACGAAAGCCGATCGCGACAGTTATATCGCGTACATTGATGAACAGTATAATGCAACCCGCCTGACTGAAATACTCAGTGAAACCTGTTCAATCATTGGTGCAAATATTCTTAATATTGCTCGCCAAGACTATGACCCCAAAGGAGCGAGCGTTACCATTCTGATTAGTGAAGAACCCATTACTGCCAAGCTGGTGGATAATAAAGAAAACCCAGTCCTATTCCCTGACTCTGTCGTCGCTCACTTGGATAAAAGCCACATCTGTGTACACACCTACCCAGAAAGCCATCCAGATGATGGCATATGTACCTTCAGGGCAGATATTGAAGTATCAACCTGCGGTGTTATTTCTCCTCTTAAGGCTCTGAATTATCTGATTTATCAATTGGAATCTGACATTGTAACAATGGATTATCGCGTTCGTGGTTTTACCAGAGATATTAATGGCATAAAATACTACATTGACCATGAAATTAACTCCATCCAGAATTATGTGACAGAAGAAATTCAATCTCAATACCGTATGATTGACGTGAATATTTTTCAGGAAAATCTCTTCCATACCAAAATGATGCTGAAAGAATTCGATCTGAATGAATATTTGTTCAATACCACAGCGGAAGAACTAAGTGAAACGGAAAAGAGAGAAATCACCCGTTTACTTAAAAAAGAGATACAGGAAATCTATTACGGCCGAAATTTACCCGATCTATAGATAATTGTATTCAACCTGATTTATTTGACTGGCAGAATATCAATCTGCCAGTTATTAATTTAGAATAAAAACTTAATTGATCGACCAATAAAAAATGTTACTCACATTACAAATTCACAATTCCAAGTTGAATAATTAATTTTCATTCTCCATTATCTATTTCCAAATACTTCATGATTTTTTTACCTTAAATAAAACAACGATAAGCGCTTGCTTTATTGATTGGAGTATAAACAAGTAAAATACAAAATTATGGACAGTAAGGAAATTATAATGAAACTAAAATTTTTCTCTTCCTTGATCGTTATGGGATTAACTCTCACGGCCATTACCAGCAATGTTCAAGCAGCAGGACGGCTCATTGTTTATTGCAGTGGCACCAATGCCCTTTGTGAATCAGAAACACGTGCCTTTAGCGAAAAATACAACGTTAAAACCACATTTATCCGCAATGGTTCGGGTAGCATATTAGCCAAAATAGAAGCGGAAAAACGCAACCCACAAGCCGATGTTTGGTATGGCGGCACACTTGATCCCCACTCCCAAGCGGGAGAAATGGATCTCCTGCATCCTTATAAATCTGCCAACTTAGATCAAATCATGCCTCAATTCCGTGATCCGGCAAAACGCAAGGGTAATTACACTTCTGCGGTCTATATGGGAATTCTGGGTTTTGGTGTAAATACAGAACGTTTGAAAGAGAAAAATTTGCCTATACCGACGTGCTGGAAAGATCTGACAAAACCAGAATATAAAAGTGAGATTCAAATTGCAGATCCACAAAGCTCAGGCACATCCTATACTGCACTGGCAACGTTTATCCAACTGTGGGGAGAAAATGAAGCTTTCGATTACCTGAAAAAATTAAACAGTAATATTTCCCAATATACCAAATCTGGTATTGCCCCTGCACGCAATACCGCGCGTGGTGAAACAGCCATCGGGATTGGCTTCCTACATGATTACTCGCTGGAAGTTGAAAATGGCGCGCCCATGCAATTAATTGCTCCCTGCGAAGGTACTGGGTATGAAATTGGTGGTGTTAGCATCATCAAAAACGCTCGTAATATAGATAACGCCAAATTATTTGTCGATTGGGTGCTGTCCAAAGAGGCTCAAGAGCTGAGTTGGAAGAAAGGCCAATCTTACCAGATCCTTACCAACACCACAGCAGAAGCATCTCCTATAACATTAAAACCTGCTGAGTTAAACCTTATCAATTATGACATGGAGAAATATGGCTCCAATGAAGTGCGTAAGGAACTGATCAACAAATGGCTCACTGAAGTCAAAATGAGACAATAAGCGCTCTAATCATCAATAAAATCCATTCAGGCAGCGAGCTATCAAAGCAATATGTGCTCGCGGCCTGATAATACGATTGACATACTCGCGTTATACAGTTTATTGGGGGAATTATGTCTCATACCCTTACCTTGCAGAAAAAGCAAGGTCGGGATTCTGTTTTCTGGTGGATTATTCTGGCATGGCTGTCATTTGCCCTGCTGCCATCATGGAGTCTGGATTACGGCCTTTTTGATTCAACACAGGAAGAAGTTCTGGCAGCTTACGGCTGGCATAGCATTAATATCAGCATTTTGTGGTTTCTGCTGCCATCTGTATTACTATTGCGTTCTCGTATTACCCGCCAACACCACTATTTTGATGCAGGATACGCCTTGCTATGCGTGTTGTTCATTATCACCAGCGCAGCACTGACGGGTCGCGGGCTTGGTTATTCTACGGTTATCCTGTTCATTTCACTAGGTGCAATTATTACCCTCGCACTGACCCGTTTAGAATGGTTGGGAGGTGACAGTTTCGTCATTGGTGCGCTAGTCGCGATCATTGCGTTGATTGGTGTATTTATTCTGTTCCCCAGTATCGCTATTTTTATCCCCATGTTTCGGGAGGAGTCCGGCCATTTCGCGCCATTCGCGTTTATATCAATACTCGGACAATCCCATATCCTGAAAATTATTACCAATTCCGTGTTACTTTCCGTTGCCGTTGGTTTGGGCTGTACATTCTTTGGGTTAGTTTTAGCAATTTATACCACTAGAGTTGCCAAACGTTCAGCCATCATTGGTCGAATATTTTCTATTCTGCCAATTGTCACGCCGCCGTTTGTTGTCGGCTTGGGTGTCACACTCATGATGGGACGCTCTGGTTATATCACAGAATTTCTGTCTACCTGGTTTGGGTTGACCAACACAAACTGGTTATATGGTTTTACCGGGATCTGGATCGCCCAGGTGCTGGCCTTTACGCCAATGGCATTTATGATCCTGGATGGTGCTATCAAGACGATTCATCCCTCTCTGGAAGAAGCTGCTTATACTCTGCGAGCCAATCGCTATCAAACTTTTTTCCATGTTTTTATTCCGTTGCTCAAACCCGCTCTCGCCAATGCCTTTTTGATTGTGATCGTCCAATCGCTGGCTGATTTTAGTAATCCATTGGTTTTGGGAGGCAACTTTGACGTTCTAGCGACCCAGATTTATTTCTATATCACAGGCTCACAACTCGATTATCAAGCCGCCAGTACGTTAGGCGCATCATTGCTGGTCTTCTCACTCTTGGTTTTCTGTATTCAATATCTCTGGATTGGCAAACGCTCTTATGTCACGGTTTCCGGTAAATCTTACCGTGGTGATGTACAACCTTTGCCTGTTTCTCTGGTATGGGGCGTTTGCACTCTGTTGTTTATTTGGGTGGTCTTTAACATCCTGCTGTATGGCAGCATTTTCTATGGCAGTTTCACCGTCAATTGGGGAGTGGATTACTCCCTGACGTTGGATAACTTCATCAAACTGTTTGGTCAGGGAATGAGTGATGGTGCATGGCCTTCGTTATTAGATACATTGCTGTATGCGGGCATTGCTGCCCCCATTACCGCCATTTTCGGGCTATTGATTGCCTATATCGTGGTACGTCAGCAATTCCGCGGCAAGAAAGTCATTGAGTTCACTACCATGCTTTGTTTTGCCGTTCCAGGCACAGTGGCAGGGATATCTTATCTTCTGGCTTTCAATAACGCGCCATTCTATATCACGGGTACAGCTTTCATTATCATCATCTCCATGACGATGCGAAATGTACCTGTTGGCATTCGAGCAGGTATTGCAGGACTTGGGCAAATTGATAAATCGCTGGATGAAGCCTCTCTCAGCCTGCGAGCAGGTTCAATGAGAACAATTTTGCATATTCTGCTACCACTCTTACGCCCCGCTATCTTATCTGCCTTGGTTTACAGCTTTGTTCGCGCTATCACTACAGTCAGTGCCATCGTATTTTTAGTGACACCGGACACTCGTGTCGCCACGGCTTATATCCTGAACCGCGTTGAAGATGGCGAATACGGTTTGGCTATCGCGTATGGCTCTATTCTGATTGTGGTCATGCTAGCGATAATTTTCTTATTTGACTATTTAGTTGGTGAAGCGCGGGTTTCCCGCTCAAAAGCCCAAAATACCCAGTAATCACGGAGTGACGATATGACACAGCAATATTTTGTCGAATTAAAAAATGTGACCAAAAAATTCGGGAATAACACCGTGATCGATTCGCTGAATTTAGCCATTCCACAAGGGCACATGGTGACTTTGCTGGGGCCATCTGGATGCGGTAAAACGACAGTACTAAGGCTGGTGGCAGGGCTGGAAAAACCAACAGAGGGCGATATTTTCATCGATAGTGAAGATGTTACCGACCGTTCTATTCAACAACGGGATATTTGTATGGTATTTCAGTCTTATGCCCTTTTTCCGCATATGTCATTGGGGGAAAATATCGGTTATGGGCTGAAAATGCTGGGACGGCCAAAAGCAGAGATCCGCCAACGTGTTAAGGAAGCATTAGAATTAGTCGATTTGGTTGGTTTTGAAGATCGCTATGTTGACCAAATATCAGGTGGGCAACAACAACGTGTTGCTTTGGCACGCGCGCTTATCCTCAAACCCAAAGTACTGTTATTCGATGAGCCATTGAGTAACCTTGATGCCAACTTACGCCGCAATATGCGTGAGAAAATCCGCGAGTTACAGCAACAATTTAATATCACTTCACTCTATGTAACCCATGATCAAAGTGAAGCCTTTGCCGTTTCTGATACAGTTTTAGTAATGAATAAGGGTAAGATCATGCAGATGGGTTCACCACAAACTTTATATCGCCAACCTACCTCAAAATTTATGGCAAATTTCATGGGAGACGCCAATATTTTTCCTGCCACATTAGGGACGGATTATGTGGAAATTTTCCAATATCGCCTGCCTCGTCCAGCCGATTTTACCACAATGCAGACATCAACCACCGTTGGCGTTCGCCCTGAGGCTATTACCTTAAACTTGCAAGGCAGTGAAAGCCAGCGCTGTAAGGTCAATCATGTCGCCTATATGGGGGCACAATATGAAGTCATCGTTGACTGGCGTGGACAAACGCTACTACTGCAAGTCAATGCCACTCAACGGCAACCAAAAGTTGGTGAGGATTATTATCTGGAGATTCATCCGATTGGGATGTTTGTTTTGGATGAGAAGATACAAGATTAGCGCTAACAATCCGATTGTAAGATAACCCAATTTACCGTGTTTGTTAGACTCTTTTAGAAACAAATTCTACAACACCAGACTCCTGCGGCAATTACCGCAGGAGATTGTTTATCCAATCGAATTCTTCGACAAACCAAAGATATAAATCACCTGTTCTGTCTATCAACTCATCAATAAACCCGGTAAAATCGTCTATGCTTTCTGGGTATACCACACCACAAAAGACCATTAATCTCATTTCTCTAATAAATAGGTTTTACTAATGCATCAGTCTGATGTTGTTGATCGCTCTCTTTTTTCATTAAGTTGGCCGATTTTCATTGATATCTTTCTGCATATGGCGACGTTATTAATCAATACATACATGGTCAGCCATATTTCTTCTTCTTATCTTGCTGCAATGGGAGTGGGTAATCATGTTTTTGATCTTTTTATTACAATTTTTAACTTCATCAGCGTAGGTTGCAGCGTTGTCATCGCACAATATCTGGGATCAGGAAAACGCGATAAGGCCAGTCAGGCGATTCATATTTCCATCGCCTTTAATTTTGTGCTGGGTTTTAGTTGTGCACTGATCACAGTGTTCTTCGGTTATAAAATCCTGCATATCATGAACCTGCCTGAAAATCTGATGGAAGATGGCTTCGCTTATCTGCATGTTCTTGGTATCTGTCTGATACCCGAAGCAATTTCGATTATTCTTGCGGCCTGTATGCGGGTTTATGGCAAGTCGAAATCGGCCATGTATGTCACGTTGATTGCCAACTTGCTTACCATTGTCGGCAATATGATCGTGCTGTATGGGTTCTTTGGATTGCCTCAATATGGACTTGAGGGCGTAGCGTGGTCTACGGTATTTGGCCGCACTGTTGCTGTCATTTTGCTCTGTGGATTACTATTTTGTGGTTTGAAGATCAAGTTCGAGCCTAAATTACTCGTGAACTGGTCTAAGAATATGTTGGGCAAAATCCTGCATATCGGCTTACCCGCCGCGGGTGAAAATTTGGTGTGGATCCTGCAATATATGACTGCACAGGCGTTTATCGGCCTGATGGGTGAAATGTCTCTGGCTGCGCAAACGCTGTACTTCCAGCTATCTCTGTTCATTATGTTGTTTGGTATCTCTATCAGCATTGGCAATGAGATTATGGTTGGTCACCTTGTTGGGGCAAAGCGTTTTGAAGATGCCTATCTTCGGGGGCTGAAGAGCCTGAAAATTGGTGTGATTGTTACAGTAGGCATCGTCTTGGCATTCTGGATTTTCAGAGAACCGCTTCTCTATGTCATGACGGAAGATCAGAAAATTGTTGAACTTCTTCTGCCGTTGTTCCTGCTTTCGGTCTTTTTAGAACCAGGACGCACGTTCAACATTGTGATGGTCAATGCCCTGCGTGCTTCTGGTGATGCCCGTTTTCCACTCTATACCGCGTTAATTTGTATGTGGGGAATATCTATTCCCGTCGGATATTTTCTGGGGATTACCATGGGTATGGGTCTCTTGGGGATCTGGATAGGATTCTTCTGCGACGAGTGGATACGTGGATTAGTGAATGCCTGGCGTTGGAAGTCTAAAAAATGGCAAACCAAGCGATTAGATGTCTAATTAAAAAATAACAGTAAAAATAAGTGTAAAAAATGCCGCAACTCTGCTTGCGGCATTTTAATTTCATAAAACAAATTAGGTCACTTAATTTCAGGCAAAATATAAATCACAATTTTTATTTATAATCTTACTAATTCTAATGAAATAGAATTTAATTTTATCAATGACACTGTTTCATTAATTTCTATTATCCTAAAATGATAGCAAAAGAAAGCTTGCTCATTAGAGACTGATTTTCTTTTATTTCTTATCAGAAAACAGGATTAAACTATGTACCATCCCCTTTAACCAGTAAAAAATTCTAGATTAATCCCCTAAACTGCCGCATAATATTAACAATAAGAAGGACTTAATTCTAACAAGGTGTTTTCAACAATTTTCTTTTTTTGCACAATTTCCCTTTGCAATTTCTTCTTCATGAAGCAGTTGTTCTCCTTGAAATCATTGACTATCAGCACACGATAATTCACTTACTAAAAGATATGAAAACAGCAACAAAAAACAATAATGTCACGCCACAGTTATCTCCATCAGCCAAACGCGCTAACATGACAGAGGAGGAATGGAAAAAAGCCATAAAATTTGACCATACCGATATTGGCTGGGTCATTATGAGTATTGGCATGGCAATCGGGGCTGGAATTGTTTTCTTGCCTGTTCAGGTTGGGTTGATGGGATTGTGGGTTTTTCTGCTCTCTTCCATTATTGGCTATCCTGCCATGTATCTCTTTCAGCGACTCTTTATCAATACCCTTGCAGAATCACCAGAATGCAAA
This sequence comes from Xenorhabdus eapokensis, assembly GCF_001908105.1. The sequence continues at coordinate 34,235 of NZ_MKGQ01000006.1, read as the reverse complement.
GATTATCCTAGTGTTATCAGTGGTTACCTTGGTAAAAACTGGGGAATTCTGCTAGGTGTACTCTACTTCATTATGCTGGTGATCTGGATGTTTGTTTACTCCACCGCGATAACCAATGACAGTGCTTCTTACTTGCAAACATTTGGGGTCACCGATGAATTAATGTCGAAAAATCCACTGTATGGATTGGTATTAATCTGTGTATTAGTGGCTATCTCTTCCCGCGGTGAGAAATTACTGTTCAAAATATCCAGCCTGATGGTTATAACAAAGTTATTTGTTATTGCAGTATTAGGGTTTTCCATGATCGGTATGTGGCATCTTTACAATATCGGCGCATTGCCTCCCCTGGATCTATTGCTGAAGAAAGCCATCATCACATTACCTTTTACGCTCACATCTATCCTGTTTATCCAAACACTTAGCCCAATGGTGATTTCTTATCGCAATCGGGAGAATAACCGTGAAGTTGCCCGTCACAAGGCATTGCGAGCCATGAACATTGCCTTTGGTATCCTGTTTTGTACGGTATTTTTCTATGCCATCTCTTTTACGCTGGCAATGGGACATGACGAAGCGCTCAAAGCCTATGAACAGAATATTTCAGCACTCGCAATTGCTGCTCAGTTCTTTCCTGGCGGCTGGGTTATTGCCGTCAGTATTATGCTCAATGTCTTTGCCGTGATGACTGCCTTTTTTGGTGTTTACCTGGGCTTTCGCGAGGCCAGTCAAGGAATTGCCATTAATGTTCTTAGTCGCCTGATGCCTGCCGAAAAGATCAATGAAAAATGGGTTCAAAGAGGCATCATAGTTTTTGCCATCTTATTGGCATGGAGTGCGATCCTTCTGAATGCCCCAGTATTGAGCTTTACTTCTCTTTGTAGCCCAATATTTGGCATCGTTGGCTGCCTCATTCCGGCTTATTTGGTCTACAAAGTCCCTGGCCTGCGTCATTACAAAGGGATTTCGCTCATCTTGATCATCTTTACTGGGATCTTGCTATGTGTTTCTCCTTTCCTGGCCTTCTCCTGACATGGGTATGATTAAAAAATCAATGTTTAAGAACATCAATTACGATCAGCTTTATTATTAAGACTTACTCAATGCGCCATAAATTTCCATTATTCATGGATATAAGGCGCATTTTTACACCCCATCAACTTCTCTGCAAAATCTACGGAATTCATTAAATAATTCTTTTAATTATGACACTATATTTAATTAATCATAAAAAAATATCTATTTAATTAAATTTCACAAACAGCCCAAAAAACAACCAACACTCTAACTTCAAAACAGGAAATGATAAATTATAGAAACTATAACTAATGTTAGTAAATTGATTAAAATGCTTCCTCTAACCTAATGTTATTTTACATATTATTTCTGATTCATCCGAAAAAACCCTAATTTTAATCCAAAAATCACAAATATTCAGAATAAAAATCTAATAAAAAGAAAAAATAAAAATTTTATTTCAATAACATCAAATAGCAGTTAATTTTCAATCAATAATAAGGCATTATGTAAACAGCTTAGATAAATCATTTACTTTTTCCACTAAATGCAGTAAAAAGACAAACTCAATACACTTAAATGGATTTTTAAAAGAATAAAAAACTAAAAAGCAAACCAGGCTAAATGATTAGTTGTAAAGTTCAATAGAGTTGTTTTTATGTATGGAATTCTATTTATGATTGCCTCATTCTGTGTATCAGAATCACATAGCACGTATTTATACGATTTCAATTAGCATTTTCATTAAAAATAAGACAAAAATAAGCGGCAAATTTTTTTATTTGCTGTATTCCAATTAATTCAATCTGGTATTTGGCTAATCATATTTAAAAAACATTAATGTTTTATTGCATTCGATTGGCTTAAATACCTTGCTATCACAATTCATCTCTCTGATTTCATAGGAATGATAATTTCATGAAGCAACGTAAGTTTTTAACCCGATACGAAATAGACGCAATTTTGGCAGCAACAAGACAAGGACGTCACGCTGAGCGGGATTACTGCATGCTATTAATGTGTTTTATTCATGGCTTTAGGGTAAGTGAACTATGTAATCTGCGCCTATCTGATCTCGATTTAAATTCAGCAATTATTCACATCAGACGGTTAAAAGGTGGGCTTTCAACCACACATCCTTTAATTCCAGAGGAAATGGAAGCGTTAAATAAATGGCTAAATATTCGCCAAAAATGGCGGGAAGCTGATTCTCCGTGGGTCTTTCTCTCTCAAAAATCCGGTCATGTTTCACGGCAACAAGTTTATGGATTATTAAAACGTTATGGGAAGCAGGCATCTGTCAGTGTTTCGCCACATCCACATATGTTAAGACACGCTTGTGGTTATGCTTTGGCCGATCTAGGGCGCGATACCCGCTTGATTCAAGACTATCTTGGACACCGCAATATTTCACATACCGTCATTTATACCGCCAGTAATGTGAAACGTTTTTCCAGAATTTGGGAGTCTCACTCTAAATAACGATGTTATTTTTCTGCTGTTTTCACTGACATAATCTGTTATTGCAACAATCTCCACAAATTAATTAGTGGAGATTGCCGACAGATAAAATAGACAATACTATGAATACCTAAGATAAATTACTATTTTTTACGCATGACAAACTTAACTTGTAAATATATTTTATTTTTATTGTTTTTCATTTGTTAATGCGACAAGTTAGTTCTTTAAAAATATTTAAGTCTAACGGGTAAATATATAAATTAAACTTCTATTTAAACTTGAGCAGCGAATTTATATGACAATTTCACTGCTCAATAAGAAATAAAACTGAACAAGTAAAACGCCAAAAAATGATTACTCAATCAATTATTATTCAAACAATTTCGCAAATTTTTCACGAATTTTCGATTCTGGCAGATCTGTACCAATAAAAACCATAACACTTCCACGTACTTCACCATCACGCCATTCTCTATCCCAATCCGCGCTATACAGACGCTGAACGCCTTGAAACAGTAACCGGCGTGGCTCTTCTTTAATAGCCAGAATGCCTTTGTAACGCAGAAGATTATCCGCGAAACTCAGTAATAGCTCCTCCATCAGGTTAGAAATGGCTGGCAGTTCAACTGGGTACGCTAAGTTAATGACAATCGACTGCACCAAATTTTGTTGTTTGGGTGCAAATTGAAAAATGGGTGTCGAAACCGTCAGTTTGTCATTCAACATAAAACCTTCGATATCGAACAGTAAGTCTAAATCGGCTTCACCTTGAATAACCTTATGAATGGGTGCTCTGATATTGATTCGCTGCAAACGTTCAACTAAAGCATCATGAACTGGAGCAACATCAGTTTTGGTTAAAAGAACCCTGTCGGCATAGCCCACCTGCGCCTGGGCAATGGAAAAACGATCTAGCTGTTGTTCCGCATGAACCGCATCCACCAGCGTGATGATACCATCGAGGACAAAACGCTGGCACAAAACTTCATGAGAAAAGAAAGTCTGCGTGATCGGGCCGGGATCAGCCATGCCGGTACACTCGATAATCAAGCGGTCAAAGTTGATCTGCCCTTTATCCAGGCTATCCAACAAGTCTAATAATGCATCTTCCAGCTCATTTGAACGACTACAGCAGATACATCCGTTACTTAACGTCTTAATCTGAGTTGCCCGATCACCAATCAATTCATTATCAATGGGGACTTCACCAAACTCATTTTCAATGACGGCTATTTTATGACCATGATTAACATTGAGGATATGACGTAACAACGTCGTTTTACCTGACCCCAAAAAACCGGTCAGGATCGTGACTGATATTGGTTGCATTTTCGTTTCCCAGTGCTTCTTAACTGCTAAAAAATTGCTAATGAGTTAGTCGATTTTGCACTAACAGCAACGCATTCCACCTTTTCCATCGCCACCATAGCGAGCATTCTGTCGCTCGCGAAAAAATTCTTCATAGGACATATAGGGCTTATCGGGGTGATTTTCCTTCATATGCTGTACATATGTGTCATAGTCGGGAATGCCCACCAACATTCGGGCTGCCTGCCCCAAATACTTGCCTGCCCGACCAAGATTACCAAACATAAATTGTTCTCCACGGCTTGTTTTATAAAGAACAGCTTCCCAATAAAAAATACCCCACATAATACAAAGTCAATTATGTGGGGTATAGCGGTTACTGATACGAAATGATTTGGTCGGTATTAATTTATCGCATCAGTGCGTAGAAGAGATTTTCACCCCACCTTCAGGAACCGGAACATAAGGCGTTTCATTATCGGTACGTTCTGGATTTTTGCTTGCTTTAATCGCAGTTTTGATACCATAAATAATGATGCTATACACCACTACCAGGAACAGAATGCTTAAACCGGCATTGGTGTAGTTGTTTACAACTATGTGATTCATGTTACTGATTTGTCCAGCCGTCAATTCTGCACCACCTTCGGCAATCCGTTGCTTGTATTCTTTCGCCATGAAGAAGAAGCCTTCAAGCCGTGGGTTATCACTGAATAATTTCAGCCCCAACGCCCATGTGGTACAAATCAACAACCAAACCGCAGGAATAACCGTTACCCAGATATATCGGGTGCGTTTCATCTTGATCAGGACAACTGTACCCAATACTAACGCAACGGCAGCCAACATCTGATTGGAGATACCAAATAGCGGCCACAAGCTCTTAACGCCGCCCAATGGATCAACCACGCCTTGATACAGCAAATAACCCCATAAGCCGACGCAACCGGCCGTACCAATGATACCCGCAATCAGAGAGTCCGTTTTTTTCAGGAATGGAACAAAGTTACCCAAAAGATCCTGCAACATGAAACGGCCAGAGCGTGTACCGGCATCCAATGCCGTCAAAATGAACAGAGCTTCAAACAGAATACCAAAGTGATACCAGAAGCCCATGTCTGCCGCTGGGATGATCTGATGGAATACATGGGCAATACCCACTGCCAAAGTTGGCGCTCCCCCTGCGCGGTTCAAGACGGATGGCTCACCAATGTCTTTTGCCGTTTGCAGAATTTGATCGGGTGTAATAACAAAGCCCCAAGAACTCACGGTCGCTGCCGCATGACTCGTGACTTCTTTCAAAGAGGCCATAATCATTGGTGCTTCGGCAGTACCCAAATTATGCAGATCCGGCATGGTAATACCTAGCGCTGCCGGCGGGGTATTCATCGCAAAATACAGACCCGGCTCAATGATGGATGCCGCAACCAATGCCATGATCGCCACAAACGATTCCATCAACATCGCACCATAGCCAATGAAACGTGCATCTTTTTCATTTGCCAATAGCTTAGGTGTTGTTCCCGAAGAGATCAGAGCATGGAAACCAGACACCGCACCACAAGCAATAGTAATGAATAAGAATGGGAATAGCGTTCCTTTCCAGACTGGCCCTGTACCATCGATATATTGTGTGACGGCTGGCATTTTCAGTTCAGGGTTCAGAATGATAATCCCAACGGCAAGACCGACAATAACCCCAATTTTCAGGAAAGTTGCCAGATAGTCACGCGGTGCCAAAATAAGCCAAACTGGCAATAATGCAGAGATAAAGGCATATCCGATCAACGCATAAGTGATGGTGGTATCTTTGAAAGTCAACGCGGGTCCCCAGTAAGGATCGGCGGCGACAACCCCACCAAACCAAATGGCGGCAATCAGCAGGAAAATGCCGATCACAGAGACTTCACCCACACGCCCCGGACGGATATATCGCATATAGATCCCCATGAAAAGCGCAATAGGGACTGTTGAACAAACAGTAAATACGCCCCACGGACTCTCCGCCAATGCTTTCACGACGATTAAGGCCAGTACTGCCAGAATGATGATCATGATTAAGAAGCAACCAAACAGCGCTATTGTGCCTGGCACACGCCCCATCTCTTCCTTGACGATCTCACCCAATGATGCTCCATTACGGCGGGAGGAGATAAACAGCACGATAAAGTCCTGCACCGCTCCGGCAAGCACGACTCCGGCCAACAACCACAATGTTCCTGGCAGATAACCGACCTGTGCCGCCAATACTGGCCCGACTAACGGACCTGCCCCTGCAATGGCAGCAAAATGGTGACCAAACAGGACATTTTTGTTGGTGGGAACATAGTTCAAACCATCATTATTGACAACAGCAGGAGTTGCTCGCGTAGCATCCAGCTTCATCACCTTCGTAGCGATATACAGGCTGTAATAGCGATAAGCAACCAAGTAAACGGCTACGGAAGCGACAATGATCCACAAAGCGCTAACGTGTTCTCCCCGACGTAGCGCAACAACGCCAAGACAGAATGCGCCAATTATCCCCAATATCATCCAGGGGATATGTTTTAACAATTTATTATTGTTCATAAAACTTCCTTTTCCACAGTAAGACGAACAGCAAGTCATTATTTAGTTTTTACTTCCTTTTCCATAAACCGACCATATACAGCCGGCAGGAAGTGATGCCCATAAAAGGGATATACTCCTCGTCACACTGCACTATGATATAAAACTCTCCCTGATAAGAGGGGGAGGATCTTGCCCAGCGGTTGAATACCAACATTGAGCGGTCAAAATCCTCCAATCAGTGGTTCACACATATAAAGCATGAGCCAAGTTTTGTGAGATAACTCACTAACTTATTAACTCTCAAGACGAAGGTCTCTTCATCAATCGAAGTTAATAGCGTCATCCTTCAAATGGTCAAAATCTTTATATTCGTTACTGAATGAAATCACTGTATGTTGGTTCGGACACGCTTGGTTAGAAAACCATGCACATTTGGATACCAAGCGAGGTTCTTCAATTCCCAACCATGTAGATAACATAGGCAGTAGATTCAAACCACTGCGGTGAGCATCTATGATATTTTTGCTTGCTATGTGTTTGTTGGTGCTTTTACTTTTAATGGCATAGTCATAACCGGTAATAATAAAAGGAACTTGATAATTCTGTTTATTACTATCGTTATGGGTCAGATTCTCGTTATCTGTGTTTTTATTTACAAGTGACAAACCATGATCCGCAAAGTAAAGCATTGTCCAATGCAATTGATTTTTATTGGCAATATTTTCAATGTCAGCGAGCAGGCTATCCGTATTATGGATACTCTGGAGATAGCATGAAATATTTTGGGAATGAAAATAGGTGCCATATTTATCGTTCGTTCTGACACAAGGTTGGGGATGCGAACCCATTAAGTGAATAACAATCAGTTTCTTCTTCTGCTCATTCTTCACTAATGCCTTGCGAATATAAGGCAATAAATTTTCATCCGGCATATAACTGCGATCATCTGAATTGCCTTCTTTTAGAAAAGTATAATGATTGGCCTGCTGCCCAATCAGTGCTACAGGAGAATCAAACCCTCCCTTCATTCCCTGATTGGACAGCCAGTAAGTTTCAAATCCCGCTTTTTTCGCCAGTGAAACAATACTGTTGTTCAGTTGAATTTCATTTGCTTCACGGATCGCCAGAGAGTTAGTCAACGATAATTGTGTCGATGGTGCCGCAGAAATATAGTTGGTCAACACGGTGGCATTCGTGTTATCCAACCAAGGCGTGTTTTTATCCGGAAACCCATAGGCACTCATAAAATCTTTTCGGACGCTCTCACCAATCACCATGATATAGGTGTCATATTTCTCTTCTTTCACCACTGGCTGCCAGTCATCCCGATATTTAATAATCTTGGCAAATCGGCTATTTTCTGACATGACTTGCTGGTAGCTCTGATAAGCATCACTGAAAAAGCGAATTTCCGGTAAACTGGTATTCAAAAGGTTCGAGCTATCTTCAAAACCCGATTTTATATACCCTTTGACAGGAGACCAAAAAGCCGAAACTAAAAACAGGGTAAACAACCACTTTTTACTTTTGCTTGTTAAGGTGACATTTAGCTTAAGTGAAAATATCATCAGAACAAAAATAGCAATAGCCGTTAAATAAGTTGAAATAGAAAGGCCACTAATATATTCCGCTGTTTCATTCCTATTTGTATAGATTAATGATCCTACCGCATTGATGTCTGGATAACCGTAATTGAGGCCAATTGGGGTATAGAGCATTCCCACCAAAGAAAAAAACGTAATCAAAAAGACATATATTCGTCTACTGATAGACGCCAAAAATAAAAAGAGAGCACAAGCACTGAAAACATATATTAATTTTAGTTGATACCCTAAACACTTATGTATAAGAAAAATAAGGAAAAAGAGAAAAATAAAACAAGAGAGATTCTTGTTTTTATAAAGCCAAGACATAATCACCCTGTAATTTCACATAGCCGTAGTTAAATTTCTATAAGCCCAACACTGCACAACACAGTATTGGGGAAACTATCACATCATAAATTATAACTTATTGAGTGATCGACAAGTAACGTTCAAAAGCTTCGCGTTCTTCATCTCGCAACGTCAACACTTTAAAACCATCACGGGTTACCAAGATCGTATGTTCAAACTGAGCCGATAACCGACGATCTTTGGTTGTTACTGTCCAACCATCTTTATGCAGTTTAATATCCTTTTTGCCTTGATTGATCATAGGCTCAATCGTGAAAGTCATTCCCTCTTCCAAGATAATACCTTCTCCTATCTTGCCGTAATGCAGAACTTGTGGTTCCTCATGCATATTGCAGCCAATGCCATGCCCACAATATTCACGTACTACCGTGTAATCATTTGCTTCAGCATGTTGCTGTATCGTATGACCAATATCTCCCAAAGTAATGCCCGGTTTGACGATCTTAATTGCCTTATATAAGCACTCTTGAGTCACATTAACCAAACGTTTAGCATAGGACGGTACATCCCCGACACAGAATGTGATGCTGCTATCGCCGTAATAGCCCTCTTTTTTGACGGTGACATCCACATTAACGATATCCCCATTTTTCAGCTTTTTTTCTGAAGGCCAGCCGTGACAAACAACGTGATTTACTGAAGTATTAACCGTATAAGGAAAACCATATTGCCCTAAGCTACCTGGTATCGCATTGAGGGTATTGATAATGTAATCATGACAAAATGAATCAATCTCAAGCGTCGTGACACCGGGCACAATAATTGGGCGGACAGCTTCAAGTACCTGACCCGTCAAGCGCCCCGCTATTTCCATTTTCTCTATTTCATCCCTGTTTTTTATCAATATTCCGTTGCTTCTCGTCATATTATTTTTTCTCTTAATGCAAGTTATGTAGGTTCCTTTTTAATCATGCATCTGCAATAGTGAATAATTCAAGCTAACATTTATCTAAAATTTTCTTAACTACCCGATACGCCAATAGCCTCCTTTCTTCGCCCCAACACGAATCAAACGCCCAATATCCTGTAATATTTTAATATTTCGCTCGATTGTGCGCCGGCTTACCCCCAATTCATCAGCCAATTGGGTTATGGTGGTGGCCGGATGAGCAGCAATAACCAACAAGATTTTTTGCGCCGTAACATTCAGTGGTTGTGGATTTTCCACCGACATTTGTACCGACATTTCTACCGGCACTTCTACCGACATTACGACAGAATTCTGTTTTTGCAGATCCAGGCTTTCTTTAAGTGCTTCGGCTAATTTTTCCAGCATAAAATCGATAAATAGCGTACAGTCGCTGGTACGATCACACTCTCTAAGCACATGATAATAATCCTGCTGTTGATAATGAATTAACGTTTCTACCGGTAACCACGCTAACTCAGGGCGCCATTCGCTCAAAATCAATGTTTGCCACAAACGCCCCATACGGCCATTACCGTCGGCAAATGGATGTATAAATTCAAATTCATAATGGAAAATTGAACTGGCGATCAATGGGTGAATATCCGTCTGTTTCAACCATGCCAGCAACTCTTCTACTAACCGCGGTATCTGGCTAGCAGGGGGAGCCATATGAATTAACTGTTTTTCTCGATAAATGCCCACATCTCCCCGTCGTAATTGCCCAGGATGATCAACCAACCCAGTCATCAGCAACCGATGTGCAGACAGTAAATCCGTTAATCGGGAGCTATGCCAATCAGGTAATTTTTCATAAGCTAATATGGCATTACGCACTTCCTGAATATCCCTTGCTGGTGCCAGTACACGTTTCCCATCAATAATTGCCGTCACCTGCTCCGTAGACAGACTATTATGCTCAATTGCCAATGACGCCTGGATGGTGCGAATGCGATTCTTTTTACGTAATACAGGCGAAGAAGTTTCCTTTTGCATTGACCAACGCCCTAATAGTTCAGCGATTTCTACCACGCGATTAAGTATTTCTGGAGTAATAGTGTAAGGGGGTTGGTAAATAGCCACGATAATTTCCTCTCAGTCCGTCAATTCTCAATATCTCTAATCGAATTCAAGTGCTTTATGCCATCTGCTTTCTTATTATTTGTTATTTGATCGTATGACTCAAACCAAACAACAATCGAGCCGCTTCGCAATCCTGCCGAATTGTGAAAAAATCTGATACATACCTGCGAGTAATCCTGCTAACCTACCATTCAAATCCTCTAATCGCATCCACAGATGAATCACACAGATTATCAATGATAAGATAGCGTTTTCGCCCAGGATGAGGTCTATAGCGTTCCATCCTTAGCTGATTATATTTAGGTTTTGTCATTTAGATGGGTTGACTGAGCGTCGATGACCCAACTGAGTCAACAGGAATAATAGAATTGAATCAAGTCAATATGAAAGAATCTCCAGCAAAGGATATAGATAGCCATACTCCCATGATGCAGCAATATCTGCGTCTGAAAGCGCAGCATCCCGATATTCTGCTGCTGTATAGAATGGGAGATTTTTACGAGTTGTTCTATGATGATGCCAAAAAGGCGGCGAAGTTACTGGATATCTCGCTAACCAAGCGCGGACAATCGGCTGGTCAGCCTATTCCAATGGCGGGAGTTCCTTATCACGCAATCGAAAACTATCTGGCAAAATTGGTACAACTCGGTGAATCTGCGGCGATCTGCGAACAAGTTGGTGATCCTGCAACCAGTAAAGGCCCTGTTGAACGCAAAGTTGTGCGCATTGTCACTCCCGGCACCGTAACGGATGAAGCTTTACTACAAGAACGTCAGGATAATCTGCTCGCCGCTATCTGGCATGATAATCAGGGATTTGGTTACGCAACGCTGGATATCACTTCTGGCCGTTTCCGCGTTTCCGAAATGTCCGATCACGATAGTATTGCCGCAGAATTACAACGCACCCGCCCAGCGGAATTGCTTTATCCTGAAACCTTTGAGCATATGGCGCTGATTGAACGCTGTCATGGTCTGCGCCGACGCCCAATGTGGGAATTTGAGCTGGATACAGCAAGACAACAACTTAATTTGCAATTTGGCACCCGTGACCTGATTGGCTTCGGGGTGGAAAAAGCGACGCTCGCCCTGCGTGCCGCGGGGTGTTTGCTGCAATATGTCAAAGATACTCAACGTACCACTTTACCTCATATTCGCAGCATGACGATGGAACGCCCGCAGGAAACGGTGATTATGGATGCCGCTACCCGTCGTAATCTGGAGCTGACCCAAAATCTGTCCGGTAGCACGGAAAATACGCTGGCATCGGTACTTGATCAATGTGTGACCCCGATGGGCAGCCGAATGTTGAAACGCTGGCTGCATGCACCAACCCGCAATAAAGATATGCTGGAAAATCGCCATCAAGCCATTTCCGCATTACAAGAAATCGGTTATGAATTACGGCCATTTTTACGTCAGGTCGGTGACTTAGAGCGGGTGCTTGCCCGTCTTGCCCTCCGCTCCGCCCGTCCCCGTGATCTGGCCAGAATGCGCCATGCTTTCCAGCAATTGCCTGATATTCATCAGATTCTGATATCCTCAGATGCCCCTTATATTCAAGCACTACAGCAACGTGTGGGGCATTTTGATGAATTGCAGACTCTGCTAGAGAATGCGATTGTCGAAACGCCTCCTGTTCTGGTGCGTGACGGGGGGGTCATTGCCACGGGCTATAATACTGAATTGGATGAGTGGCGGGCATTGGCTGACGGCGCCAGTGATTATCTGGATAAACTGGAGATCCGCGAACGCGAAAAACTTGGCATTGATACCCTGAAAGTGGGCTTTAACGCAGTACATGGTTACTATATTCAGGTCAGTCGTGGACAAAGCCATTTAGTCCCTATCCATTACGTTCGTCGGCAAACGCTGAAAAATGCAGAACGCTATATCATTCCTGAATTAAAGGAATATGAAGACAAGGTGCTGACTTCCAAAGGCAAAGCACTTGCCATCGAAAAAGCCCTGTACGAAGAGTTGTTCGATCTGTTGTTGCCCCATCTGGCCGATTTGCAAATCTGTGCCGAAGCACTGTCAGAACTGGATGTACTGGCAAACCTTGCTGAACGCGCTGAAACGCTAAATTACACCCGCCCGATACTAACCGATAAAGTGGGTATTCAGATCACTGGCGGTCGGCATCCGGTTGTTGAACAAGTCTTAAGCGAGCCATTTATTTCTAACCCATTGACGCTCTCATCCCAGCGCCGTTTGCTGATTATTACAGGGCCGAATATGGGGGGTAAAAGTACCTATATGCGACAAACGGCTTTGATTACCTTGATGGCTTATATTGGAAGTTTTGTTCCTGCCGAAAAAGCGGTTATCGGCCCTGTAGATCGTATCTTTACCCGTGTCGGGGCATCCGATGATCTAGCATCAGGACGCTCTACCTTTATGGTGGAAATGACCGAAACTGCCAATATCTTACATAACGCGACTGAACACAGTCTGGTTTTGATGGATGAGATCGGTCGCGGTACATCAACCTATGATGGTTTATCTCTGGCGTGGGCCTGTGCTGAAAACTTAGCTAATCGCATCAAAGCAATGACACTGTTTGCGACTCACTATTTTGAACTGACAACCCTGCCTGAGAAGCTGGAAGGGGTCGTCAATATTCATCTTGATGCTGTCGAGCATGGCGATACCATTGCTTTCATGCACAGTGTGCAAGAAGGAGCAGCAAGCAAGAGTTATGGACTGGCTGTTGCCTCGCTGGCAGGTGTTCCGCGTGATGTCATTAAGCGTGCGCGCCAAAAATTGAAGGAGCTGGAATCACTCTCCAATAGTGCGACAGCAGGTCATGTTGATACACCACAGCTAACCCTGCTGACAGAAGAGACATCTCCGGCAGTTGACGCATTGGAAAACCTTAATCCAGATACCTTAACACCGCGTCAAGCATTGGAGTGGATTTATCGTCTGAAAGATATGGTTTAACAATGAATGAAACAGCTATGAATGGAACAGCCATGAAGTTTGATACCACTCTATTAGCGCCCATTTATCAATTTTTACAGTGCGAAACTCCCGATCAATGGGTAGAAAAAGCGCGGCAGCCTGAGAATCTGCCAATTTTATTGCGCGATCATCTGCTATGTGAATTAAAAGCGGCACAAAGTGCTATGTTCTTAATTCGTAAATATGCCGTTGATCCTGAAAGTGCCGATGCTCTGCTAGCGTGGTTTCAGCCCTATGAAGATTTTGCCTATAAAAAAGTGGGCGATATCCATTCATTGAAAGGAAAAAATCAGGCCACCAAGCAAATTACCGCTCGGACAAAATCACCTTATAGTCAGGATCTAATCGATAAGATGGTGTTATTAATAAAGGAAGAGTTACATCATTTTTATCAAGTATTAGAAATCATGGATGCCAGAGAGATAAGCTATGACAGTATCAGTGCTAGCCGCTATGCTAAATCCTTATTTCAGCATATTACCAACCATGAGCCTTATACGCTGGTCGATAAATTGATTATTGGTGCTTATATTGAAGCACGCTCATGTGAACGTTTCGCAAAACTCGCTCCTCATCTGGATGAGGATCTGGGTAAGTTTTATATTTCTCTGTTGCGTTCAGAAGCTCGCCATTACCAAGATTATTTGACGCTCGCTCAGTCAATATCTAAAGAAGATATTACAGATAGGGTGAATTATTTCGGCCAGGTTGAAGCAGAGCTTATTCAAACTCCCGATCATGATTTTAAATTTCACAGTGGTATTCCAATTATCTAAAATCGATAAATGACACGCCAAATGGTAATGAAAATTATAAATAAATGAATAAAAGGTGGGCTTATTTAGCCCACCTTGGGATTACCATCGATATACCTTGATCTTTTTATACCGTTATCTTTCCAACCGTCACTTCGGGAATTTCTATTCCCCTTGCCATCACCAAGTTGTCTAATTATCTTTGTTTCTGGAAATTCGTCCATTTTCCACTACACAGCAATTTGAAATTTCTTAGGTATACGTTCTCAGGTATAAAGAATTAAGTTCGGAATAATGATTCTATATTCAAACCTTGGGTATGCAATATATCTCTAAGGCGACGCAATCCCTCAACTTGAATTTGACGAACTCTCTCTCTTGTTAAACCAATTTCTCGCCCAACATCTTCCAATGTTTCTGCTTCGTATCCAAGCAAACCGAAACGACGGGCTAAAACTTCGCGCTGTTTTGCGTTAAGTTCAAACAACCATTTCACGATACTCTGTTTCATATCATCATCTTGAATAGTTGTTTCTGGCCCTGAATCATTTTCATCAGATAAAATATCCAATAAGGCTTTATCTGAATCGCCACTAATTGGTGTATCGACAGAAGTAATGCGTTCGTTCAGCCGCATCATACGACTTACATCTTCAACAGGTTTATCCAGTTTTTCCGCAATTTCTTCGATACTCGGCTCATGATCCAATTTATGTGCTAGTTCTCTTGCAGTACGTAAATAGACATTCAATTCTTTGACGATATGAATAGGCAGGCGAATTGTGCGAGTTTGATTCATAATGGCTCGTTCAATTGTTTGACGGATCCACCATGTCGCATAAGTGGAAAAACGAAAACCTTTTTCAGGATCAAATTTTTCCACTGCACGAATAAGCCCAAGGTTACCTTCTTCAATCAGATCCAGCAGTGCTAATCCACGATTGCTATATCGGCGGGATATTTTTACAACCAATCGCAAGTTACTTTCAATCATGCGTTGGCGTGCAGCAACATCCCCTCGCAGTGCTCGTCTGGCAAAAAAAACCTCTTCCTCTGCTGTCAGCAGAGGTGAGAAACCAATCTCCCCAAGATAAAGTTGTGTTGCATCAAGTACCCGTTGGTTTACTCCCTGCAACAAATCCAGATCTTCATCAAGACCAGTTATATCATCCTCATCTTTCAGCAACGCTTCATCAAAGTCATCAGCTTCCATGCTATTTTCGTCTAAATCCGCATCATCATACAACTCATTAACTTTAAGCGTACTTTGGCTCATCAGCTACTCCTACCCATGATAATGCGGGCAGGAATTTCAGATCCCTGCCCCGGTTTATCGCTGCGGAAGATAACGCAGCGGGTTTACGGATTTTCCCTTATAACGAATTTCAAAATGCAATCTTACTGAACTTGTTCCAGTGCTACCCATAGTGGCAATTTTTTGCCCCGCTTGAACATCCTGTTGCTCACGAACCAACATTGTGTCGTTGTGCGCATAAGCACTTAGGTAGTCATCGTTATGTTTTATTATTATTAGATTTCCATAGCCACGTAATGCATTTCCGGCATAAACCACTTTTCCACTGGCTGTTGCAAATACGGGTTGGCCACGATTACCCGTAATATCAATGCCTTTATTTCCTCCTTGAGAATCAGTGAAGCCTTCAAGAATTTTTCCTTCTGCCGGCCATCTCCAACTATTAATAGTATTAATACCATTAATAGCGCTATTTACTCCTGTATCTGTTGCTGTAGATACTTTTGAATAAGAATTGTCACCATGAGAAATAGCTTTATTTGGCAACATCTTTCCTGATCTTGGTCTATCAATATTTGCAGGATACGCATTAATTTTTTGAAAATCAACCTGACTAATTTTAGATTTAGTGGTATTTGATGCTAATAATACACCATTTTTGGAGGTTGGATTACCTATTCTCAGGACTTGACCAACATTTAAGCTATAAGGCTCTGAAATATTATTTATGTGAGATAAGTCACGGAAATCATTACCTGTAATCCAGGCTATATAAAACAAAGTATCGCCATGTTTAACCGTATAAGTACTTCCGTTGTAGCTTCCTTTGGGAATATTTTCGTAGTTACGGTTATAAATAATTTTTCCTTGAGATGAACTGCTATTATCAGCATTATTCACTGGATGGCGGCTTTTAATAGCATGATTATCTGATACATGATTTGTATCGATATTCACTATTGGGGCTGGACGATTTGGTGTATTACTACAGCCTACCAGTACGATTCCCATCATGACACTGGTGGTTATCCATTTTATTTTTTTCATTAGGTTTTCTAGATTCATACTTTATTCCCCCATAAAGGCAAATATAAGTGTAAATAATAGTGATTTATAAAAATTTAGGATTACAAAAGATTTAAAGCGAAACATTTTGCTTAATTTCAGAAAAAATAACAGCTAATTTGAAACTCCCCCCAAATAAATTAGCTGGTTATGCTAGCTCGCCTTGAATTAGGGGTACAAAACGGACAGGTTCGATAACGTCGCTATGAAAATCATTCCCATAACGATGTACTACTTTCAGTAACTGAGTACGTTCGCCGACAGGTAAAACCATCACGCCTCCATCGGCAAGTTGCTGGAGTAATGCCTGCGGGATTTCGGGTGGTGCGGCTGTGACAATGATGGCGTCAAAAGGCCCTTTTGATAGCCATCCACCCCAACCATCACCGTGACGGGTTGAGATATTGTGTAGGTCGAGTTGCTTCAATCTGCGCTTAGCCTGCCACTGCAAACCTTTAATCCGCTCCACGGAGAAAACACGTTTGGCTAAGTGAGCAAGTATTGCTGTTTGATAACCTGATCCGGTTCCAATTTCCAACACATTGGATTCAGGGGTTAAATTCAACAACTCTGTCATGCGAGCGACAATATAAGGCTGGGATATCGTTTGCCCATGACCAATAGGCAGTGCAGTATTTTCATATGCCTTATGTGCGAGAGCTTCATCAACAAAACATTCTCTGGGTACTTTGCCAATAACCTCCAACAGGTGCTCATTGTGAATTCCTTGCTGACGCAGTTGCGCCAGCAAATTTTTCATTGATCGGTTTAACATTCCCCAATATCCCCGACTTTTGCCAACCAATCACTTATCAGCTCCTGGGCTTTATAAGCTGTTAAGTCCACTTGCAAAGGGGTAATGGAAACAAATCCTTCTTCTATTGCAGCAAAATCTGTCTCAGGCCCAAAATCACTTTTTTCTCCCGGAGGGCCTAGCCAATAGAGCATATTACCTTTGGGATCTTCCATCGCATAGACTTGTTCAGCAGCACTACGGCGACCACATCGTGTCACCCTAAATCCCTTGATTTGTTCAATGGGAATATCAGGTACATTAACATTCAAAATATTGCCCGCCCTCAATGGGGATTTTTGCAGCAGAGCTAATAAACGCACTGTCACTTCTGCCGCTGTTTCGTAATGTTGGTCACCATTGAGTGATACCGCCAGTGCGGGTAAGCCTAAGTGACGTCCTTCCATTGCAGCCGCAACCGTGCCAGAGTAAATCACATCATCACCAAGGTTAGGGCCACAGTTGATGCCAGAAACGACAATATCAGGACGAGGGAGTACCAGATTATTCACGCCCAAATAGACACAATCTGTCGGTGTACCTTCCTGAACAGAAATATCCCCATTGTTCAGAGTGTTGATGCGCAAAGGGCGATCCAACGTTAAGGCATTCGACGCACCACTACGGTTACGGTCAGGTGCAACAACCTGAACATGATAGTGTTTTCGCAATGTAGCCGCTAAGGTTTGAATACCCGGTGCGGTGACACCATCATCGTTACTCAGCAATATCCGCAGCATTGATATATCTCATTGATTTTACTAAAAATAAAATAGGTTAACAGGGTAATTTAACCGGTGTGTGTTTGATCTTAGCATGACGTTGATAGTTTTGTAGAGTGCTTTGCATTCAGGCTATATCAAGGGAAGAGCCAAGATCTTGATTGATCAGTTCTCTGACAACACTGGTTGCAAAGCTACCCGATGGCAAAGAGAAATGCAGAATGACTGTTTGGTCGCCTTGCCACTCCCAACGCAGGTTAAGCGGTTTCACCAATATTGCCCGACGGGCGCTTTCCACACGCTCACGTTTGACTAATGCCCAAAAAGCTTCGTAATCCAATAAGCCTTGTTGTTCGAAATCCAGAGCCTGATCCTGCGTTCCTAATGCTTTGTCGCCCGGTAAAGGCGCTGTTATCTGTAACTCTCCATCCGTTACCCGCTGCTGCAATACCGACAATTCAGGTTCATCAGCCACAAACCAGCTACCGCGCCCTGTTAATTGTAATGCATCGCCATTTTTTACCTTCTGGTGTTCACCCTGGGCGATACGTCTGCTGGCAACAGCATTAAACATCGCGCTGCGACAGGCTGAAAGGTAGAAACTGCGGCGGTTGCGTTCCTTGACATGGATCTCATTAGCTGCCCAGCGTTGAGCCTGAACTAAATTTTGCCCATCCCGCCCGAAGCGCTGTTCACCAAAGTAATTTGGCACACCAGTTTGAGCTATCTGCTGCAAGCGTTTTTCTACAGATTCTCGGTCAGAAATTTCTCTTAATACCAGAGTAAAATCATTGCCTTTCAATGCACCAATCCGTAGCTTGCGTTTCTGGCGGGACGTTGCCAGTACTTCACAACCTTCAAGTTGAAATGCCGTGAAATCTGGATCTTGTTTCCCCGGTATATGTAAACAGAACCACTGTTCCGTCACTGCGTTGCGATCTTTCAACCCCGCATAACTGACAGAACGAGCGGGTATTTTGGCAAAACGGGCAAGATGATCCGCGACAAATTGGGTGTTACATCCTGTTTTACGGATATGTACCATGACGTGTTCACCTTCTCCATCAGGAGAAAATCCCAAGTCTTCACGGACAATAAAATCTTCTGGGATGGCTTTAACAATACCGGTCGCTTCCGGTTGGCCATGAAGCCAATGTAATTCGCTCAAAGTCATACTCATTCCTTTACCAACTCATTCCTTTACCAACAAGGCAACCGCTGCGCAGGCAATACCTTCTTTACGGCCAACAAACCCCAATTTTTCCGTTGTTGTTGCTTTAACGTTAATATCATCCATATGGCATTCAAGATCTTCCGCCAGGTTAACCCGCATCTGGGGAATATGCGGCAACATTTTCGGTGCCTGTGCAATGATGGTGATATCCACGTTCCCTATCCGATAGCCCTTCGCACGGATACGGCGGTAGGCTTCTTTCAATAATTCACGGCTATCTGCGCCTTTGAACGCAGGATCGGTATCGGGAAATAATTTACCAATATCGCCCAATGCTGCCGCCCCCAATAGGGCATCTGTAGCAGCGTGCAAAGCAACATCACCATCTGAATGGGCAATTAAGCCTTGTTCATAAGGAATGCGGACACCGCCAATGACCAATGGCCCTTCTCCGCCAAATTTATGCACATCAAAACCGTGTCCAATTCTCATACGATAGATTCCTTAGCTTTTTGGGATAGGTAAAATTCCGCCAGTGCCAAATCTTCAGGCTGGGTTACTTTGATATTGTCCGCTCGTCCATTGATCAGCACGGGACGATAACCACAATGCTCAAGCGCCGAAGATTCATCGGTGATACAGGCTTGATCTGCAAGTGCTTTGATCAAACAGTCACGCAATAACTGCAAAGGGAATAATTGTGGAGTCAAAGCATGCCAAAGTCCGTTGCGGTCAACGGTATGGGCAATCAATGTGTGGTCAGTTGTGGATGATCCTGTCTCTGATAGCGATACCATGCGTTTCATCGTATCCCTCACCGGTGAAGCTAACAATCCACCACATACGTCAGGAGATCCTGCGTTGTGATCAATAATCTGTAGCAAGCTATCAAGATCATTTCGATGAAGACAAGGACGGGCAGCATCATGCACTAACACCCAAGTTGTCCTGCCTGTAGGCAAATCAGCCAGATAATCTAGCCCAGCCAGAACCGAATCAGCTCGCTCTTCACCGCCAATCACGGTTGTAATTCTTGGATCAGAAGCGATGGGTAATTGCGCAAATTGTGTATCAGCAGGATTTAGCGCAATAATAACGCGTTGTATACGAGGATGCTCAAACAGTGCTGCTAAGGTATGTTCAAGAATTGTTTTTCCGGCAACGTTCAGATACTGTTTTGGGCAATCTGATTTCATCCTGCTACCAATACCCGCAGCAGGGATCAAGGCGATAATTTCGGCCAGAGAAACATCAGCAGGGGAATGAAGTTGTGACTTATTCATTTCGATTATTATTTACGGTTTTGATTTAAAGATTATTGCGCATTATGTTTTGAGGTATCTGGCACCATACGATAAAAAGATTCTCCTGGTTTAATCATGCCCAATTCATTACGAGCGCGTTCTTCAATCGCCTCCTGTCCCCCTTTAAGATCCTTAATTTCAGCAAATAGCTGGTCATTACGTGCGCTCAGTTTAAGGTTATCAATCCCTTGTTTATCGACTTCAGCCTTAACCCGTGCATAATCGTGAATGCCATTTTTGCCTAACCACAGCGAATACTGCAACCATCCCAGCAGAACCAATAATAGTAGCGTTAGTTTGCCCATCTCCCCCCCTGAAAACCCGCTAATCATCCCACAACTGCAAGCATGACGCCACCGACTCTCAACAAAACCATTGACAAAATCATTCGCAAAACCATTTTAGGCCACTTGCAAAACCGACTTGCACAATATGATAGAAATGCATTGCATTAACTGAGTGTAGAAACACATTATTTCACTAACAATAATAATGTGTTTCATGACAATTTGCTGGATTTGGTGGTTAAGTTGGCAGGATTTGGTTGTTTTTCAGGGCAAAAAGCAGCTTTTCAACCGAAGATCCTACAGGTTGTGAACCATCTAAATAGATTTCTGGTTGTTCGGGGGCTTCATAGGCAGCATCAATTCCGGTGAAATTGCGCAATTCTCCCGCTCGTGCTTTTTTATACAGTCCTTTGGGATCACGGGCTTCACATATCTCCAGTGGCGTATCAACATACACTTCAATAAAGCGCCCCTCTTCTATTAATTCGCGTATTTTTTGCCGTTCTGCCCTATGGGGGGAAATAAAGGCGGTCAGAACAACCAGCCCCGCATCAACCATCAATTTTGCGACTTCACCGACTCGTCGGATATTTTCCTGCCGATCTATTTCAGAAAAGCCCAAATCACTGCATAAGCCATGACGCACATTATCGCCATCCAGTAAGTATGTTTTAATGCCCTGAGCAAACAATGCCTGCTCCAATGCGCCTGCAAGCGTGGATTTTCCTGAACCTGATAGTCCGGTGAACCAAATCACCCGTGCAGGATGCCCATTTGCGCTTTCCCGCAGTGCCCTATCCAAAACATGTGAATGCCAGACGATATTCTCCTGAGCCACTTATTTTCCTCCCAATAGATCACGTACTCCCCAATGCGGGAAGTGGCGACGAACTAATTGGTTAAGTTCCAGTTCAAACTCACTGTACTCTTTAGGCTCCTCGTAAACATCTGCCTGAATCTCACGCACCAATCCCGCGCCTACGGTAACATTGGTGAGACGATCAATCAGGATCATGCCACCGGTATCTGCATTTTGCGCGTAGCTGTCGAGCAATAAAGGTTCATCAAATGAAAACTCCACCCGCCCAATGGCATTGAGGGGTAACTCAACCGCGACTTTCTGGGTCAGGTTGTTAATATCCACCTGATATTGCACGTTATCGACTTTGCCACGGCTTTTTTTGCCTGCGACTTTGATATCCAAACTTTGCCCTTGAATCAGTGGCTGTTCCGACATCCAGACGACATCAACCACAGCATGGCGAGTTGCGCTCATTTGATCTTCAACAGCAACCAATAAATCACCACGGCTAATATCTATTTCATCTTTTAATACGAGGGTAATCGCCTCTCCAGGCACGGCAAATGTGAGATCGCCATGAAAAGTGACAATTCTTTCCACTGTAGAAACCACACCAGACGGCATAACTTTTATTTGCTGGCCTTGCCATAAAACGCCCGATGACAATGTGCCGCTGTATCCACGAAAATCAAGATCAGGGCGGTTGACATACTGTACTGGGAAACGCAAGGGCTGTTCCTTCTCTTTTGTTTTTACGTCTACGGATTCCAAGATATCCAATAGCGCTTCTCCCGTATGCCACGCCATTTTTTCACTGTGGATGACAATGTTATCCCCTTCCAACGCCGAAATTGGGACAAAATAGATGTTTAGGTCAGTAGGTAATTGTGCCGCAAAATGCAAATAATCTTGCTTAATCCGCTCAAATATATCTTGTTGATATTCAACTAAATCCATTTTATTGACTGCCACTACCAAGTGACGAATACCCAGCAATGTACTGATAAAACTGTGACGGCGAGTCTGTTCCTGAACACCTTTACGTGCATCGATCAATAAAATGGAAAGCTCACTGGTTGAGGCACCTGTCGCCATATTGCGGGTATATTGTTCATGCCCTGGGGTGTCTGCAATGATAAATTTCCGCTTTTCCGTGGAAAAATAGCGGTATGCGACGTCAATGGTGATACCCTGTTCCCGTTCAGCCGCCAACCCATCGACTAATAAAGCCAGATCGAGCTTTTCTCCCTGAGTCCCTATTCGCTTGCTGTCGCTTTGTAAAATTGCCAGTTGATCCTCATAAATTTGGCGGGTGTCATGTAGCAAACGTCCAATTAGGGTACTTTTACCATCATCCACGCTGCCGCAGGTTAAAAAGCGCAGTAATCCTTTCTCCTGCTGCTCCCGAAGATAGGCCTCAACTCCGCCTTGTTGCTTGATTTGACTAGCAATGGTTTCATTATATGCAAGTGCTGGCATATCTGGACTCCTTAAAAATAACCCTGGCGCTTTTTCAGCTCCATAGAACCTGACTGATCACTATCAATCAGCCGCCCTTGCCGTTCACTGGTGGTCGATATCAACATTTCTTCGATGATTTCCGGCAACGTTTCTGCTCCTGATTCCACCGCCCCTGTCAGTGGCCAGCAGCCAAGTGTTCTAAAGCGAACTTTGCGCTGGTTAATGACTTCCCCTGCTTTCAGATCGATTCGATCATCGTCAACCATAATTAATGTCCCCTCACGCTGAACAACCGGACGGGATTTAGCAAAATAAAGAGGGACAATATCGATCTGCTCCAAGTAGATGTATTGCCAGATATCCAACTCTGTCCAGTTAGATAACGGGAAGACACGGATACTTTCCCCTTTGTTAACCTGGCCGTTATAATTGCGCCAAAGTTCGGGGCGCTGGTTTTTGGGGTCCCAGCGATGGGAACGGTCACGGAATGAGTAAATGCGTTCTTTGGCGCGCGATTTTTCTTCATCACGCCGCGCCCCGCCAAATGCAGCATCAAAGCCGTATTTATCCAGAGCCTGCTTCAATCCTTCTGTTTTCATGATATCGGTGTGTTTGGCACTGCCATGAATAAAAGGATTAATTCCCAATGCCTCTCCTTGTGGATTGCGGTAAATCAGTAACTCAAAACCATATTTTTCCGCTGTACGATCACGGAAATCGTACATATCCTGAAATTTCCAGCCTGTATCTACGTGCAATAAAGGGAAAGGCAGTTTTCCCGGATAAAATGCTTTACGAGCAAGATGCAGCATCACAGAGGAATCTTTGCCAATCGAATAGAGCATAACGGGGTTGGCAAATTCAGCCGCCACTTCCCGAATAATATGGATACTTTCAGCTTCAAGTTGCTGTAAGTGTGTCAGTCTTTTTTCGTCCATTGGGCACTCCTTATACTAAATCAATCACGGCAGGGCGATTTACTGGGTCAGCAGCATTTCCGCCTTCAAACCATCCTATCTGATGGTGGAGTTGAGCCACCTCCCCGATTACCAGTAAGGCAGGTGATGGTGTTTCTTGTGCCAATCGCTCCAATTCGGATAAGGTTCCGGTCAATACTTGTTGCTCTGGACGAGTGCCACAACCAATCACAGCAACGGGGGTATTACTATCCCGACCATGCGAAATCAGCTTTTGGCTGATCAAGGCTGCTTTCATGATCCCCATATAAATGGCTAATGTTTGATTACCCCGCGCGAGTGCAGGCCAATCCAATTCATCACCATTCTCACGGCAATGTCCGGTAATAAAGGTGACACTTTGCGCGTGTTCCCTGTGGGTCAATGGGATACCTGCGTAAGCAGAAGCACCTACTGCTGCCGTAATACCGGGCACGACTTGAAAAGGGATCCCTGCTGCTGCCGCAACTTGTAATTCCTCTCCACCACGGCCAAAAATAAAGGGATCGCCCCCTTTTAAGCGAACCACTTTTTTCCCTTGATTCGCTAATTTGATGATAAGTCGGTTGGTTTCCTCCTGCGCCACGGAGTGATTACCCGCTCTCTTTCCAACGCAAATTTTGTCTGCATCACGGCGAACTAATTCCAGAATTTCTGTACTCACTAAATGGTCATAAAGGACAACGTCAGCCTGCTGGATCACCTGCAAACCTTTTAAAGTTAATAATCCCGGATCACCTGGCCCAGCGCCTACCAGCGTGAGTTCTCCTTGGGGATGAGAATCACCTTGCGCTAATTGCTGTTCAAGTTGCTCTTCTGCTTGTTGTAATTGCCCATTGGCGATCAGTGTGGCAAAACGCCCACTAAACGCCTTTTCCCAAAAATGGCGCCGTTGACGTATGGAAGTAAGACGTTGTTTCACGCGTTCGCGCCAGTGTCCCGCGATATTTGCCATCGTACCCAAGCTAAATGGCAGCAAAGACTCCAGTTTTTCTCGCAATAATCTGGTTAATACCGGAGATTTTCCAGCCGATGAGATCGCCACAATAATCGGGGAGCGATCAATAATTGATGGGAAAATGGCCGAACAGAGCGGTTGGTTATCCACGACGTTGGTCAAGATAGCGCGTTTATTGGCTTCGGCAAAAATATGTTGATTTAGGTTGTGATCGTCTGTAGCGGCAATCACTAAAAATACATCATCAAGATATTCTGTTTTAAACGTTCCCTGTAACCACTCAAATTCTCCTTTTTGCTGGCGTTGTTGCAGTTCTGCATGTAATTCAGGAGCAACAACCGTTAACGCTGCACCAGTACGAAGTAATAGGTCTGCTTTGCGAGAGGCGATTTCTCCGCCTCCAACCAGCAATACAGATCGGGCTTTAAGCTCAATAAATAAAGGTAAATAATCCACAATACCATCCCACATTAGAGCCTGTTCATGTTCTACCCTATGGATTTCAAGTCACAAAGGATATAGCTCTTAATTATTATGATGACCAGAAGATGAATATATGAGGCTGTGATCAGGTTATGAAATGACAAAAAGTAATTATTTGTTCCTGAATCGCATAAGATAATCTTTTCGTATGCTATAAGGCCGATTAAGCAAGATATTCAGAATAAAAAAACAGCACTTCTTTTTGCGAGATGCGCTGTCTAATAGAAATTGTTGTGATCTGTAATATTAATTTAACCTTCGTGCAAACCGCACTCACGCTTCAGGCCAAAAAAACGGGTTTGTTCTTCACTCATACCTGGTTCCCATTTTTGGGTGGTATGCGTATCCCCCACAGAAAGGTAGCCCTGTTCCCATAATGGATGGTATTCAAGGCCATGCTTTGTCAGGTATTGATGTACCTGCCGATTATTCCAATCAATTATAGGCAGGATTTTAAAAACTCCCCGTTGAATTGCCAGCACAGGTAAATTGGTACGGCTTTCTGATTGTTGACGACGCAAACCTGCAAACCAGCTTTGTGCCTGTAGCGTTTTTAGTGCACAATTCATCGGCGCAACTTTGTTGATTTGGTTATAACGTTCGATCCCCTCTATTCCCTGTTCCCATAACTTGCCATAACGAGCTTCCTGCCAAGCCGGTGAGTGTTCCGCACGAAAAATCTTCAAGTTCAGGTTGAGTTTTTCAGTCAATTTATCGATAAATTGATACGTTTCAGGAAATAGGTATCCCGTATCGGTGAGAACCACGGGAATATCAGGATACTCCCGCGTCACCAGATGCAAGCAAACCGCCGCCTGAATACCAAAACTAGAGGAAAGCACAAATTCGCCAGACAGATGTTCCAACGCCCATCTCACACGTTCACGGGCATCCAACACCTCCAGTTGTTGATTGATTTCTGCCAATGACGTGATTTGCTGCTCTGGAGCCAGTGCCACCAGCTCCGATAAATTCAGTCGGCTCATACGGCCTCCTGCCAATCATAAAAATCGACGGCCGAATTCAATACTGGCTTGATGATATCAGCACGGATCAGAAAATCACCGAAACATTCATCGATATGACGCTCCGATGCCCAACGACCAATTAATTCATCCAGTATCTCAAGGATTTCTGCTGATGTGATATTTTCCCTGTACATGCGGGGAATTCGATCACCTATGCGATTTCCACCAAGATGCAGGTTATAACGATCAAGCGCTTTACCCACCAGCCCAATTTCTGCCAACATCGCCCTGCCACATCCATTCGGACAGCCTGTCACACGCAGTATGATCTCTTCATCACCAACACCATGCTTTTGCATTAACGCATCAACATAATCGACAAAAGTCGGCAAGAAACGCTCTGCTTCGGCCATCGCTAATGGACAAGTAGGAAATGAAACACAAGCCATAGCGTGGTGACGCAAAGTTGTCACGCTATCGTCAATTAAGCCATGAGCACGAGCAATTTCTTCAATCCGCGATTTTTCACTCTCAGACACCCCTGCCACAATCAAGTTTTGGTTGGCAGTCAGACGAAAATCTCCTTTATGGATTTTCGCAATTTCTGCGATTCCAGTTTTTAATGGCCGGTTGGGGTAATCCAACAAGCGGCCATTTTCAATAAATAAGGTCAGATGCCATTGATCATCGATGCCTTTTAACCAACCAATTTGATCACCCCGACCAGTGAATTGATACGGGCGAATTGTCGTAAATTTCACGCCAGCACGTTTTTCAACCTCTTGTTTGAAGGTTTCAATGCCCACACGTTCAAGGGTATATTTGGTTTTCGCATTTTTACGGTCAGTTCGGTTACCCCAATCACGTTGGGTGGTGACTATCGCTTCTGCAATTGCCAGTGTGTGCTCCAGTGCAATAAAACCAAATTCACTCGCCAGCCGTGGAAAGGTTTTTTTGTCGCCGTGGGTCATGGCTAATCCCCCACCCACTAATACGTTAAAACCAATTAATTGATCATTTTCCGCAATAGCGACAAAGTTCATATCGTTGGCATGCAGATCCACATCATTTTGTGGCGGTATCACCACCGATGTTTTGAATTTACGTGGCAGGTAAGTAGTACCAAGAATCGGTTCTTCATCGGTTGTTGCGATTTTTTCTTTATCCAACCAGATTTCAGCATATGCATTAGTACGAGGCAGCAGATGTTCCGATATTTTTTTCGCCCACTCGTAAGCCTGTTGGTGTAACGCAGATTGCACCGGATTAGATGTACACAGCACGTTACGATTGACGTCGTTGGCGGTAGCCAGTGAATCCAGCCCCATCTGTGCTAATAGTTGGTGTGCTGGCTTGAGATTATTTTTTAAGATCCCATGAAACTGGAATGTTTGGCGGTTAGTCAATCTAATACTGCCATACAGCGTATTTTCTGTCGCAAACCGATCAATACCCAACCACTGTTTTGGGGTAATAATTCCCCCAGGCAAACGACAACGCAGCATCATGGCATGGCGTGGTTCGAGTTTTTGTTCTGCGCGCTCCGCCCGAATATCACGGTCATCTTGCTGGTACATGCCATGAAAGCGGATAAGGAGGAAATTATCCCCCTCAAATCCGCCTGTCAGCCCATTTTTTAAATCTTCACTAATCGTTCCTCGCAGATAATTGCTGTCCAACTTCATGCGTTCGCTGTCTGCAAATTTACCTTCGACGATCAAAGGATCTGGTTTTTCTTTGCTCACATTGCTCATATTAGTAAACATCTCTCTGATAACGGCGCTCAAGGCGCAATTCACTCAAGAATTCATCAGCCTGTTCAGCATCCATGCCACTATGTTGTGAAATAATGTCCAATAGGGCCTGTTCTACGTCTTTTGCCATGCGATTCGCATCACCACAAACATACAGATGAGCGCCATCCTCAATCCAGCGCCAGACTTCTTCTCCCTGTTCACGCAGTTTGTCTTGTACATAGATTTTATGCTGCTGATCCCTTGACCATGCCAGATCAATGCGGGTCAATAAGCCCTCTTTCACATAGCGCTGGAATTCAACCTGATAAAGAAAATCTTCAACAAAATGTGGGTTACCAAAAAACAGCCAGTTTTTACCTTCAGCTCCCTGACTGTCACGATGCTGTAAAAATGCCCTAAACGGAGCAACCCCCGTTCCCGGCCCAATCATGATGATTGGTGTATTAGGATCGGCCGGTAAACGGAAATTTTCGTTCTGTTCGATAAACACTCGGATGTTGTCATCTTCCTGCAAACGATCCGCCAGATAACCTGACGCGCCACCTGTACGGGCACGTCCTTCAATGTCATAACGAACGACTCCCACGGTAATGTGGACTTCGTTTTCCACTTCAGATTGTGAAGAGGAGATGGAATAGAGACGTGGTGTCAGTGGGCGCAATAAATCAATAAATTGCTGGGCTTCTGGATGTGAAGCAGCCGATCTGACCATATCTACAATGGGTGTTGTCTGAGCGTATTGCTGCAATGCTTGTTTGTTAGCGGCTAGCGATAGCAGTTTTTCATCTTTCGCCAACGCTGCATATTTCCCAACAATCACACCGGTATTTTGGGTCAACTCTACATGGCTAGTCAGCGCCTCACGCAGTGGGAGTGATTTTCCATGCACATTGACCTGCTCTGAACCTTCCAACCAAAGCAGGGACATTAATTCATCCACTAAAGCCGGATCGTTTTCAAACCACACGCCAAGGACATCCCCAGGCTGATAACTCAACCCTGAATCCCCTATATCAATTTCAATATGACGAACATCTTTGTCAGAACCCTGCCCCGTTATTTTCTGGTTCATCAACAGAGAGGCCGTTAGCGGGCTTTCTTTCGTATACGTTTGGATTTCTTTGACATACGCTGGAATAGTCGATGAAGTGGCAGTATCTACTTGTACTGACAAACGCTGCTTCAAAATAGCCGTAATTTGCTGACGCCATTGAACAGCTTGTTCCTGATATTCCACATCAGCATCAACACGATCTAATAGGCGTTGAGCACCAAGCTCATGCAGACGGCTGTCAAAATCTTTCCCTGCCTGACAAAAATTTTCATACGACGTGTCCCCAAGGCCAAATACGGCATATACCGTCTCTTTCATTGATGGCGCTTTTTTGGAATAGAGATACTTATGGAGTGCTACAGCTTCTTCTGCGGGTTCACCTTCACCCTGTGTTGAAGCAACAATAATCAATACACATTCCTGGGAAATTTGCTTAAATTTATAGTCACCCGCATTAATCAAGTTTACATTGATATTTTCAGCTAATAGTGAATCTCTTAGCTGTTCAGCCAGACGACGAGCATTGCCTGTTTGCGATGCGGAAAGCAAAGTCACGGTTTCCTGTACGGAAACGGCGGGAGTCTCTGCTCCAGTTTGTGGCTGATGATTTACCATTCCCCAAAAATAGCCAGATAACCAAGCTAATTGATGAGGAGAAAAATCGCTAATTGCAGATTGCAAGCGTGATAATTGTTCTGGAGAAACAGGTAGTAATGCGATTGAAGGTGGTTTTGCGGTCATTGTCCCAGTGCCTTTTGCTATAGCCAATATCCATGTTGTAAAAGATGTAACAATCAATCCAGCCATAAACATGAATTGATTAAGGTTATCCCAGAATAGGGGCGGTATTTAAAGAAAGGATTGCAATATCTCATAACTAAAATGCCTAACTTTATTTACAGATTTAATATATCAATAAAGTCGTTAAGCATTGTGCTTTTTACTTCCAGAAAAATCACGTTAAGCTCGCAAAGTTCAGGTAGAATAGCCGACCTTTTGAAATCAGGGGAAAGCACAATGAGTACAACCATCTTTAAAGATTTTCAATTCGAAGCAGCACATCGCCTTCCACACGTACCGGAAGGGCACAAATGTGGGCGTTTGCATGGGCATTCATTTATGGTACGTCTGGAAATCACCGGAGAAGTCGATCCGCTTAGTGGCTGGCTCATGGATTTTGCCGATGTCAAAGCGGCTTTTAAACCTGTCTGGGAACAGCTCGACCACCACTATCTCAATGAGATCCCCGGGCTTGAAAATCCAACCAGCGAAGTCTTAGCCAGGTGGATCTGGGAGAAGTTAAAACCGACATTGCCTCAACTCAGTGCTGTCATGGTCAAAGAGACTTGTAGCGCGGGTTGTATCTATCGGGGAGAATAAGGATTCAGCACCAGAGCCTGGTGCTGAATGAGATTTAAGCAATATTTAAGTATTTATGGGTTTGCATCGAAAAACGCCAATTACGGGCAATACACGTTTCGATGCACAGGCGGGTAGCATCTTCTTTCTGGCTAATCGGCTGTAAGGCAATAACCGGACTAGGATTTCCATCAAGCATAATCAATAATTCATCCAATACTTCAATATCGCGCTGCCGCCCGACAGGATGTTTAATTTCATTAGCACGTTTCATAGCCTCAGGCAAAACCTGATAGCCTCCACGCATTTTCACTTTCGGAGAAACCGTCACCCACGTTTTGTCAGAGCATTGAATCGCATGTGTACCACTCGTCTCAATCTGACATTGATAGCCTTCACTTTCCAGTGTTTCCGTCAAAGGACGTAGGTCATATAAGCACGGTTCTCCTCCGGTAATAACAATATGCTTTGCACTGTAACCTTGGCGAGTGAATATGTTTAGCAATTGTTTTGCACTGGCAACGCCCCACAGATCACTGTCTTGCGATTTCAGCAAGATATTTTCCATCGGCTGCTGTTTATCAGCCTCTTTTTCCCACGTGTGTTTGGTATCACACCAACTACACCCTACCGGACATCCTTGTAATCGAATGAAAACCGAAGGTACACCGGTAAACACTCCTTCTCCCTGTAAAGTTTGGAAGATTTCATTTATTGGGTAAATCATAAAAAAACTCTGGTTTTAATAAACTGCCCGTTATTATTACAGATATCTATCCCGCGAACATCCATCTTTATGGTATCGTACTAGGTTGCTTTTGCTGGCATCTCACGCCAGACAGAGCATCGTATGCCTAAATACTCTCAGGCTGAAAGGATAGATGGGAATAACGAATGCAAAATAATGAAAATCAGCTTAAACAGGGTCTAAGCGTGCGGCATATCCGCTTTATGGCTTTAGGCTCTGCAATAGGCACAGGGCTGTTTTATGGCTCAGCAGCAGCAATACAGCAAGCTGGCCCCGCGGTATTGCTGGCCTATTTAATCGGCGGCGCTGCCGTATTTATCGTGATGAGAGCACTGGGCGAAATGGCCGTTCACCATCCTGTTTCTGGTTCTTTTTCGCAATATGCCAGCCATTATCTGGGGCCTTTGGCCGGTTTTTTAACTGGCTGGATCTATATTCTTGAAATGCTGTTTGTTTGCCTGGCTGATATTACCGCCTTCGGCACATATATGAAGCTCTGGTTCCCGCATGTTGATCAATGGATTTGGGTTTTAGGCATTGTATGTTTTATTGGTGCCTTGAACCTGTGTCACGTAAAAATCTTTGGTGAGATGGAGTTTTGGCTTTCAATCATTAAAGTCACCGCCATTATTGCCATGATTATCGGCGGCCTTGTCATTATGTTTTACGGTTTCGGACAAACAACTGAGCATGCAACCGGCCTGTCTAATTTATGGGAGCATGGTGGCTTTATGCCAAATGGTATCAGTGGGGTGATAGCCTCATTCGCCATTGTTATGTTTGCTTTTGGTGGCATAGAAGTCATTGGCATCACTGCCAGTGAAGCGAAAAATCCAGAAAAAACGATCCCTCAGGCAATTAATGCGGTTCCGTTTCGTATCTTAATCTTCTATGTTTTAACGCTGTGTATCCTGATGAGCATCTATCCATGGAATCAAATTGGTCAGGATGGAAGCCCATTCGTACAGATTTTTTCCAATTTAGGCATTAATTCGGCTGCAAATATTCTGAATGTGGTCGTGATTACCGCGGCTATTTCCGCTATCAATAGTGATATTTTTGGTGCGGGCAGGATGATGTATGGTATGGCACAAGAAGGACAAGCTCCCGAATCATTCAAAAAACTAACTCGTAATGGTGTGCCCTGGATGACGGTTCTTGTCATGACTGCGGTTCTGTTACTTGGCGTGGTGCTGAATTATTTGATCCCAGACGAGATCTTCATTCTTATCGCTTCTGTTGCCACATTTGCAACCGTCTGGGTATGGTTGATGATTTTAGTCTCGCAAATTGCCATGCGTCGCCAAATGAGTGCGGAAGAAGTCAAGACACTAAAATTCCCAATTCCGATGTGGCCCATCGCCCCAATCATCACGCTTGTTTTCATGGTCAGTGTCATCGTATTACTGGGTTATTTTGAGCAAACACGAGACGCACTATATGTTGGTCTAGGTTGGGTATTTATTCTGACTCTGGCCTATTTCTTCGGTGTAAAGAAGAAACCATCAGAAAAATATTCTTCTAAATCATAATCATATTTCAAAAAGCGTCGGAGATTACCGACGCTTTTTATCCATTAGTTATCATTACACAAAGAAATCGTTATAATTATAAAGAGAAGTTCACCATTAATGGGTTGTGATCAGAAGCACCGGTCATTACAACTGTTGCACGGGAAACTTTTAATTCACGATAAAAAATAAAATCCAGCGGTTTGCCAAAAACAATCGTTCTATGATCATCATTAAAATAGACTTCTTTCAAGTGCATACGATGTGCGAAACGTTCTAATATTTTTAATCTCTGCCGACTCCACGCATTAAAATCTCCAGCAAAAATAACGGGGCCATTATGTAAGTTTATATGAATGCCAATGTTATTTAATTGCCGACTATAAACATCAACACCAAGACTAAAATTAATGGCATGCACGTTTATCACCATCAACTGGCGTTTATCTGGCAATGGATAAATCGTAATTAATGACGATTTAGATAACCGGAATATCGGTTCTTTTTCACGCAGTGGGTAACAATAAATCGGTGAAGACGATGCTAATGTCATCACACCTGATGGATGTTGAGGGATAGCAAATGCAGGAACCTGATCCGCAACTAAGCCACTGTCTGTAATGAATTTCAATAAGGCAGGGGTCGTTTGTGCTTCTTGTAGCAAGACAAGATCGCTCTTCTCAATCAAGGAAGCCAAAACATGTTGCCATGATGGGCGTTGTTGTTTATAGATATTCCAGATAGCGACAGAAAGTTCGCAATTATGGTCAAGAAGCGGTTCTCCGCGTGGTAACGATGCATCCTCAAGTAATTGCTTAGAAGTAGGAAAAACCCGTTCCACAGGCTGTCCAGCAGCATATCTCACAGCAAAATTCTTTTGAGCGTAATCTTTTCTCACCCAGCTTCTTCTTAAATAACTATTTCTGATCAAGTTTCCCCCAGCTTATTTCAGCACCTTTTACCTCCACTAATATGACATCTTAGTAATTGATTTCAATCTCTAGTGTTTAAAAAACCAACATACCTGTATAACTCTATAATAACAACACAATATGCTAATAAAACAATTATTCATTAGAATTAGTAGAGTAATTTGTTTAATATTAAATAAATAAACATTAATATTTTTGATAAGTATCAAAAAAGTATCATATTCAAGGAGTAAATTTCTCTTGGCTAAGAGACATATAAGAAGGATATAAGTAATAAACTATAAATTAGGCAATAGAAAACCCCCTGAGAGATATCTCTCAGGGGGTTTTCTATATACGGTGGCGGTGCGGACGGGACTCGAACCCGCGACCCCCGGCGTGACAGGCCGGTATTCTAACCAACTGAACTACCGCACCACCGATTTTTTTTACCTTGCTGCCTTTTATGCCAGCAACAAAGGTTTAATTGAATGTCTGGCAGTTCCCTACTCTCACATGGGGAGACCCCACACTACCATCGGCGCTACGGCGTTTCACTACTGAGTTCGGCATGGGGTCAGGTGGGACCACCGCGCTCTTGCCGCCAGACAAATCCTGTTTTCAATCCCGAACAAGCTGTTTTCTCTCTCTGAAACTTT
>NZ_MKGQ01000059.1 GCF_001908105.1 Xenorhabdus eapokensis | reverse complement strand
CAGTCCATTTTGGGATTTTTTTTGATTTGGCGATTAATCAGATCGCAAAAATTGGACTGAGTTCCCTCCAAGTGATCTACTATTTTGAAAGCTTATTTATATATTGCTGAAAGGCACCGGATATCTAGATATACCTCTAGTGGGAATAAGCCATCCCACTTACATCAAAATCCATTCTGATCCATCTAGTTTGGTATTGGACGTTCTAATGACCACAGAGCGTAGGTGGAGCATGAACCTCATTGCCGAAAATACTGGAACAAATAACTCCCCAGCAATTGAAGTTGGTGCCCATTTAGATTCAGTTCCTCAAAGTCCTGGGATCAATGACAATGCTACGAGTGCGGCACTGCTGTTAGATTACGCGATAAGTAATGCTAATCAGCCGAAATCTAGAACTTATCGATATATGTTTTGGAGCGCCGAAGAATTTGTATTCGCTGGTTCACGGAGCTATCTCCAAACTGTGACAAATCCAGACAGCATCTATGCCTACGTGAACCTGGAGATGCAAACATCCCCAAACTCAGGATATTTTTACACCCGGGACACTAATGGTGGAAATGTCAGCCAAAGGATCTCGAATAGAATTATAGAAGCTTACCAAAAGTTGGGCATTGAAGCAGAAGTCGACACCAATACAACCCCTCGATCTGATGATTTAAGTTATAAAGATGCTGGAATTCCCACCGGAGGACTCTGGGGAGGATCGTTTGAAATAAAAACTCGTGAGCAAGCTATCAAATGGGGAGGACAGGCAGGTTATCCATTCGATGACTGTTATCACCGTCAATGTGATAATTATGGACATGTTGATCAGAAGAAATTGTATGAAACACAATTTGTTCTTCACCATCTTCTCGCAAAGTTGGATGATGCACATGATTAATCAATTAAAAATGACTGTTGCCGCTCTCATTCGACGCCCAGAGGATGGTGCAATTTATCTACAGCAACGACGTTGGGATTGCAAGGTACTGCCTGGTGCTTGGGATGTTGTTGGCGGAAAGGTAGAAGAAGGTGAAAGCGAACTTCAAGCTCTTGAACGAGAGATTTTTGAAGAGACAGGATGGCAGCTAACTCGAATCATCTCCGAACTTGGAATGGATGAATATGACTTACAAGGAGACAGGTGGATCGATAAGAGCTTTCTTGTCGAAGTAAACATGAATGAGGCCGAACAGCGCATTGAGCGTGATAAGTACACTCATGCTCGCTGGTTCCTTACCCAAGAAGAAATTCAATCATTCCTACAGGTTAACCATTTCTTAGGCTACGGTGAACACATCTACAACATTGCTACACGAGCACTTTCAGAAAGCCACGCACTCTCTGAAAATATAAGAGAAATCTCTGTGTCTAACCGAAGCTTGTACCCACTTCAACTTGCAATTATCGGTGCAGGAGGAAAACAAGCTGCAGAATTCTTGACACATTACTCCCGAGGGAAGGTGATTGCTGCAGTTGATATCGATATTGAAGCTAGGCATCGTACCGAAAAGATGGGATTACAGACATTCGCCTCTATTAGTGAGATGTTCGAAAAAAGCAAAATTAATGTGGAGGTTGCCTATTTGGCTGTTCCACACGAATATCACACTGAACTTGCTATCCAATTACTATCAAAAGGCATTAGCGTCTTAAAGGAGAAGCCCTTCGCAGTTACAAGCAAAGAAGCTCGAGAATTATTTCAAATTGCCAGTGAAAAATCTACTCCTGTATTCACTACTGCCCATCGTCCTTTCCGTCTAATAGGGAGACAGCTTAAGTCAAGCCTCCATCTTCTCGGACAGGTGTATGCATACACTTATGAGTACTCACTGTCGATTCCTGGTCGAACCAGTGGGTGGCGTTCAAAATGGACTTCTGCACGAGGAGGAGTGATGCTGGATATGGCCTATCATCAGCTAGATTTTATTGTCTGGCTACTGGGTGAGCAGAAGATTGAATCTGCCCAGATCGCATACTGCTATGGAGAGACAGAGGCCGAACAGTTAGAGGACACCAGCACAATCCTTACCAGTTCAATCAGTGGTAATGGCACAGGAAGAATCATAACCAATCGTCACGCACACCAAAAAATTGAGCTACTGACACTGTATGGTTCAAAAGGCATTGCAGTGATGAGCGACTCTATACTCCATGTCTTTGACCGCCAAGGGAACCTCAGGTGGGAGGTTCGTGAGCCCCAAGGAGGGCAATGGACAATCAAAACCATGCATCAAGAGTATCTCTCTAACCGTAATAACCCGCTGTATTGGTTGCCTCACATGGAACGCCACATGCACATCGTCGACTGCCTTACGGAGGCCTATGCCATTACTTTTGGAATTACAAACACAAAGGAGCAGACACATGTCTAAATTTGATATATATCAGTTTCCGCATGATCCATGGCCTCCAGCCCCAACTTCAGAAGAGGAAAATGAATTAATTTTTCAGCGACGCACGGACATTTCGATCAGCGGTCGAGTAGGTCCAATCGCTCAATTTGAAGATGAATTCAAATCATTCTTAGGAAATAAGGTTAAGCATGCAATTACATTCAATTCCGGCACAAGTGCACTTCAAGCTGCATATTACGCACTAGGGGCTCGCAGAGGGGTATCAGTTCTCGGACCAGCATTAACTTATCATGCAGCGCTTAGTCCTGCCTTTTCCGTAGGTGCTGAAGTTATTCTAGTCGATATCGATCAAGAGTCTCGGTGTATCGATATTGATGCGGCAGAAAAAATGATAACTGAATCGTGCCGTATATTAACAGTGGTACATCAGTGGGGACATCCTGCCGATATGGATAAAGTTATCAAGTTTGCTGAAAAA
Source organism: Xenorhabdus eapokensis (assembly GCF_001908105.1). Next base: position 5,406 of record NZ_MKGQ01000059.1, on the reverse strand, counting down.
TATAACCTTAAGATTCTTGAGGATTGCTCCCATGCGCATGGCAGTAAGTTTCGAGGGCGTCCGGTTGGAACGTTTGGTGATGCCGCTGTCTTCTCCTTGCAAACTAAAAAAGCGATCTTTGCGGGTGAGGGAGGCATTCTTGTAACGAACGATGATCTCATTGCCGACACAGCTACTCTGGTAGGGCATTATCGCGATCGGGCACGCAATGAGGTTAAAGATAGGGATCTTCAACAATATTGGGTTACTGGCTACGGCCTGAAGACACGAATGTCTCCATTCAATGCCATCGTTGCGAAGCACAGTCTGCGTGCGTTTTCACAACGTATGAAGTTTCGCCATAAGTGGCTACATCGTCTTAATAGCTCACTATCGCTAACAGATATATTTGAACCCATGAAAATCTCCTCGCACGTTGATATGGGGGCTTGGTATGGTTTTAAGCCTCTCATCTCACTTGCTGCACAAAAGTTAATTGGCCGGGATCACTTGGTGAAAATCATGCAGGAAAAAGGTTTGGATGTGTCTGCTCCCTCTGGAGAGGTTCTTGCCGATCAACCACTATATTCAGCTTCTCGACATATTTGGAATCATGAACCTAGACGAGTTAAACCGATAAGGGAATTACTACCTGTCGCGTATGATGTTTCCGAAAGAGCAGTCTCTTTTCCAACTTTTTATCGTGAAGAAGATGAACCATTAATAGCTATTTACGAAAAGACAATTGCTGAAATTGATCTAAAATATAAAGGGTTGTTAAGAACATGAAAAATATCGAGTTAGATGTGTTCCAAGAAAATCCGAAAGATGCAGAAAAAGTACTCATGCACGTCTTGCATGACACAGACTTCCCTACTGAATTTAGTCTACTTGGACGACAGTGGGAGCTTATTCGAGGTGTTTTCCCTGGGACACTCACAGGTGCGACTGAAGTTATGGCAAGCGCGCTCCCTTATCCAATTGGTGGGCGTATGCTAGAAGTAGGCTGCGGTTCGGGGGTGATCTCGGTAACCGCTGCTCTCAGCGGAGTTTCAGAAATCGTTGCATTGGATATCAATCCTAACGCAGTAACTAATACACTTAGAAATGCGATCCGACATGGTGTAGAGGCTCAGATTTCCGCGCGTGTGAGCGATGTATTTTCCGCGCTCGAAATGACTGAAGACTTCGACCTAATTTTCTGGAACGTTCCATGGACTTATGTTGATGGTGACTTTGATATGGCCAGTGAATTGCACGCTGCGGTATTCGATCCTGAATACGCTGGTCAACGCCGGTTGATCCAAGGAGCTCCAACCTACTTGCGAAAAAATGGCCGCCTACTCATAGGCACTGCTGATCTCAAAAATGGAACTGTGCTGGAAGCTATCGCAAAAAATACATCAGCCACATTATCGATGGTTCAGTGTATTCGTCGAATCGAAGCACCTCGCGTTATGGAATACCACCTAATGGAGGTGTGTTATTAACGTGAAACTCGGCAGCGAGGATGATCTCCGTCTAGCACAGCGAGTTGCAATGGAGGCGGCCACAACAGCTCTTTCTTTAAGAGAATCGAGTGAATTTCAAGTCACTTTAAAGAAAGATGGTAGCCCGGTTACCCCCGCGGATATTGGTGCTGAATTGCGCGTACGTGAACTTATAGAATCTGAGCGTCCTAATGATCTATTCTTTGGGGAAGAGAGCGGAGGTCTAGCAGCTCATAAAGGGAGAGTATGGATTGTCGACCCGATTGACGGAACCAAGAACTTCATTCGCGGAATCCCTATCTGGGCCACCCTTGTGGCGCTCGTAGAAGATGGAGAACCCAAGATCGGTGTGGTTTTCGCTCCTGAATTGAAGCGCTGTTGGTGGGCAGAAAAAGGTAGTGGTGCATACTTTAGCAAAAACCCGCAGGGAAGCGGGAACAGAATGCATGTACGGCAAGTTTCAGGTCTGAAAGATGCATACATATCAACCACGGCATTTGATACATGGCATAAACAAGGTTTACTTCAGCAATATCAGCGTTTGGTCGAGCAGACATTCTGTAACCGTGGATTTGGTGATTTCTTGCAGCACTGCTTAGTTGCCGAAGGAATATTAGATGTTGCCATAGAGCCAATTGTGGCTCCTTGGGATGTAGCGGCACTCATCCCAATCGTCGAAGAAGCTGGAGGAATATGCACCGACCTAATGGGTCAACCTGTTCTAGCAAACAAAGGAGTGGGAATCGCGTCCACCAGTCAGACTCTGCACAAACACGTAATTGATATATTTGGAGAATAAATGAACATGATCGTCCGGGAATCTAAAGAAATATCAGAAACACAATTGGTGCGTTGCGTACAGACGCTGACACGCGCTTTCGATGGATACTCCTTAATGCGGCATTTCCTCGCTGAAGATGATCACCAGCAACGAATACGGCGCTATCAAGAGACCTTTCTTAGAAAGGTAGGTATGACAGTCGGTCACGTATGGGCTACCGATGATGGAGCCGCTGTATCAATATGGACGTCACCCGATATTGAAGACGCAGAGGCAACTTTTGCTCCTCTATCTATCGAATTCGGAAAAATAGCAGGAACAAGAGAAAAGGTAATGCGGGCATCTGAATCTATTATGGCTAAAGAACGGCCCAATTTTCCATGCTGGTTCTTAGGTGCAGTAGCAGTGGATCCAGATTACCAGGGGAAAGGATTAGGCCGTGCTGTTATTGAACCTGGTCTTGAGAGAGCCGAGCGTGAGGGATTTCCTGTGTTCCTTGAAACTTCTGATGACAAAAACGTAAGAATCTATGAGCGTTTGGGATTCGAGGTGACAGCAGCATACCAACTCCCCTTAGGTGGTCCTATGACGTATGCGATGATAAAACGGGGGATATAGCAATGACCTCTCTTGTCATTCTATGTCATTCTGAGGAACGATATCTTGAAGTTTGTGATTGGGGACAGCCATTCGTCCCTGTCCTCATTAGAAAAGCATGGGCTCGCAAGATGGTTGTTGAATGGTGCCAGAGAACAGCTATCTTCTTCGCTGAAGATGCTCCTATGGCCACTCCAACCGACTTTAACATAAACCTCAATAAGCCATGCGGATGGCACAACATTGAGAAGTTAACAGTTGCGTATCTGTCTGGCGATCAATCTGCCTTAGTTCTTGCGAAGGGTTTTCAAAGGCTACGATCGGCTTCTATGCGCAGCTTCGTGTCTTGGGAAGAAATGGCAAAATGGCGTAACAATCATTTAGCTACACACGATCATCTCGTGGTAGTTTCTATTGATAAAAAAGCGTCAATGAGAGATTTGTCATTATTCAACGATTTGACTGGATTCATTGTTGTAAATTCTTTAGAACTAGGGACATTTATCCTCACGAAGACAGTTGTTTATAGTTGTATGCAAGAAGGTGAAGATATCTGCTTTGCCCCCACTCATAAGGGCATAAAAATGCGTCAGGCTGCGGGGCTGAAGATTTTACCTGCAGATAGTGAAGAACTCACTAATTGGTCTGATCTTATCTGTGGAACTGAAACTATTGTGAGTGTTATCGGACACGCCAGCGAAGATTACATTCGCCTCAGCAGTGATGAACTTATTTGTGGACGAATAACTGTTCAGTCACCTTCCGTATGTGGGAAACGACTACCGACTTGCATGGTAAACAACGATTGTTTTCTTCCTGATTTAAAGCGGTTAACCGCCAATGTAATACCAGGGCGTGTCTTTTTCGCCAACGCCTGCCTTACACTTAAGGTCGGTAAAGATGGAATATTCGATGGAGATGACTCGTATACAATCTCGCAGAGATTCCTAGAGGGTAATGCAGCGGTGTATGTTGCAAGCCCTTTGCTAAAGGATGGTCGTATCGAAGAGAATTTGGTATTTCACGGACTTATGGGGGCAGGGATGACTGTAGGTCAGACCGTCCGGGAATTGAATAGAATTCTTCCTGCTTGGGGATTGGAAGTAGGCAAGGTCATGATTTTGGGAGACCCAAGCCTTAAAACCTGCTCTAAAAGTGCTTCTGAAAGCATAACCGGATATAAAAAAGGCCTAGTATTCGGGATACGAGATCAAGCCTCCAATCTATCCGACGAGTTGTGTTACCTAAACGGCGCGCCAAAAAAGGCGTCAGTTGCAGGGTTCATTCGGAGCTCAAGTATTCCTGGAAGCCCTTGTGCTATCCTTGATTGCAATGTTAACCATGTTAATTTTAGTGAACTGACAATTGTAGAGCGAGGGCAATCACCAGAGCAGGTATTATCTTCGATCAGAGAGGTTCTCGATGAATATGATCGTGTTGCGTTACTCGGCATCAAGATCTCTGAGGGGCGTCAATTACTCACCGATCTCCGTAATACTTATCCCAATCTTGTTCGTCGGGCATCCAGCAGTCGCTGCGGTGGAGGTCTAGATGGAGCTTTAGTTCGAGCTCTGGAACGCGTCGAGAAAACCACTTCGTTAGTCGATAGAGGTATCGTAGCGAAACTGCAGAGAGAAACCAATAAGAGTGAATACCATTTTGTTGAAGGATATCGCGATGCTTACAGGGTACTTCGTACAGATCCTTTAGTTGAGGGATGTCCTAATTGTCGTTCAGATGCCATTCGTTATCAGTTTTCCAGTCTTGACGACGCTTCTGCCCAGAGGTGGATGGTAAGTTGTGTTGTTTGTGGTACAGTTCAAGATGGAGTGCCAAATTTCATTGAAGGTCGAATAATTCAACTGGAAAACACTATCAACTCCAGAGTATTACACGGAAAGATGCTTCTGCATAACACAGGCCTTGAAGAAACCATCGTCGCCGTCGGTGGAGCAGTGACACATGGGCGACGTCATGATGCTTCAGTATTAGTGCCAAATGAACAAGTAAGGATAGGCTCTGGAGGAGATGAATTGATCAATATTGAAATTCGCGTACCGTGCCCAGCCGATAGACATTGTATGTATTTGCGTATGTATTTTGTTTCTCTTGGAAGGATAGGTTTCTGTGGGCGAGAATTCTTTGTATGACAAGATAAGAAAATATTCTCGAAAAACTTAACATAACCTGAGCTTAGTTTAAGAAAGGAACTAAAGTGCTTGAGGCACGATCAAAGTCTTTGTCAAAGAAAACAAAATCGTGCTTCAGGCTATGATTACTTTAGAAGAACTTTACTGCTGCGTCGATGAATTTTGCCAAAAATTTGAACCTCTTTAACCCGAATTCTGGATAAGAAATTGACGAGAAGCCTGTTCCAGGAGCAAAGTTTTGGTGCACACCGAAAACAACTCCGAGGGGGAACAGGCTATGGACAAGTTAGTTGAAATTTTCTGTGATGTCGATGGTGCGCTGGGAAAAGCTGCACTGTTTCTTGCGGGTGAAAGTCCCGTCGTAGAAGATTAGCCAGATCACTACGTAGCGAGTCTTGCATCTCCGGCG
>NZ_MKGQ01000058.1 GCF_001908105.1 Xenorhabdus eapokensis | reverse complement strand
ATGATAAAATCTTGCTGTGACATAGCCTTTTGTTCCTTTATTTCTCTATTTTTGACGACTTAAAGTTATAAAGGAGCGGCTATGTCATTTCAACTCACCCTAAAAGTCGAGCATCGCGTAAGGAAAGTATTTTTCTACACGACTTTTTTGAGCAATCACGCCGCAACATTCGTTGGGATATTCGGCTTTTGCATGGGCAAATATTGCCTGTAGTGTATTGTCACGCATCGTCACCGCCTGATTAATGCAGCACCGGGAAAGCCGCCAAATGGTAAAGATTCATCTTCACCGAATCGTAATTTACACGCCCTGAGTAAGCCGGAACACTTGTCTTTACTGGGATCATCAACCGGATTATCGTTTTCATCAAAGTAACGGTTTCCGGCATAATCACAGCCCTTCCCTGTGCGATACCAGCCCCGCGAGCACCATGTGCACAAGCTATGGATTTGTCGCGTGGGTATTCTGAGTCCTTCTAAATCAGCAGGGCTGGCTAGCTCGAATGTGACCGACACGTCTGTTTCTGACTCTTTTCGATCAACATAGAAAACCTGTTTCCGCTCCTGTTCGGGGTTGGCGGTCGGGTTCCCCTCTGGGAAATTGCGGGCATCCAAATAATGCACAAAGGTATCGTGGATCGTTACCTTAGCCTGTACCATGTCATCAAATTGCAAACAAAGTGCTGTCACGACCCCACTGAGGTTAGCGATAGTTAATTTCGGATGGGCTGACTGTCCGTCGCTGGACATCTCCAGCCCCTCTATTTTAACAGGCCACGCACCATACTCTTCTCCCTGCCACCAGATGGATTTTGGTTTGGATTTATCAGGATGATCCTTTGCTGTCTCAATCTCAGCGGAGGTAAGAGGGATGCCGTAAGCATGGAAGCGCAGATGTTCTGCGCCGAACGCGGTTCCATCCACTTCATATAGCCGGATAGTATTACCCGGCTCCAGTTTTTGGATATCTGTGCTAAACATGATTCCTCCTAGGGATGATGCGCCTGAATAAATTCCGCCGATAATGAATATTTGTTACCGCCCAATGCACTAGTCTTGTAGCCTTCACAGCGATACAACCCTTTGTCAGAGAGGGGGGGTGTCCAGATAAACGACTGGTGACCCTGATGACGATCTAAAAACTCCAGAATCGCACGGACATAAGATTCCTTACCGATAAAATCCACTGTCCATTTTTGACTGCGGGGATGGATACCATCCCCTGATACCTGCGTGTAGCCATCCCCGAACTGAGCCTTTCGGATAGCAAAATTCACCGTTGAAGAGGCGCTCGTTCGGGGACTCCAATGAAAGATTTCCATTATCGCCCCCTGACTGCTCTAAAAATCGCCCCGCCCGGACGCAGATCTTTATCCCGTTCAGCTTGATAGACCTGAGTGAATGCCCGCGCCAGACTTTCACCAAATGCCGCATCGGCACCATTGGCAATCTGGCTTCTACCGCCTGAATCTGTGATATAGACCTGAATATTCGGTGCACCGCCCATATTTCCGGTAGGGAAGATAGCCCGAACACCGAGTGAGCCATCTGCACTACGCTTAAGCGGCATGATAGCTTCGGGACCCGCTTCCCCCATCAACCCTGCCCCTTTCGCAAAAGCAAAATAAGTTGGCGTACTGACAACCTGATTGCTATACGCGCTCAGACTAGGTGAAGTGTATACATTCCCTTTGGCATTCTTCGGGATAAAATCACGCCAACTGGTGGACATTCCCAATGCCCCTGTATTAGTCACTGCTCCTATTACAGAACCTCCCACACCTGCCATTGTGCCCCCCATCCCCATCATCCCTTTTAATACGCTATTGGTTAATATGGCCTGCGCCGCCATGTCAATCAGGTTTTGGATAATACTTTGCGTCAGAGAGGAAAATAGGCCTATCATTCCGTCCTTAAATGATTGTGTACCTGTTAACATGCCCGTCATCATGTTGCTCATACGCTCTTTGGTGGCATTAAACAAATCCATTGCCATTTTCTGCATCCGTCCCTGAGCAGAATACAATTGCATGGCGGCCTCATAGCGACGCTGATTGGTTTCATTATCAGCGGCTATCAACAGCTCATTTTTGCGCTGTTCGGTGATAAATTCCTCGGTCGCGTAGGTCTGAATCAATGCCTTGCGTTTTGCTAGCTGGTTTTGCAGGTCTTGCAGAGGATCAACGTTACCCACCAATTCCGCCACAGGCGAAACGGCATAACGCTGCCGGGCTTCCGCGACGCTGCCTAGGTATTTCGCCGCAATCTCCTGTTTACGGCGCTCAACCTCTTCGGCGCTTTGAATAGCCATGTCCGCCATCTGGCGCTGCAACTGTTTTTCGGCTTCTAAACGGGCATGTGCGGCCTTGCGGTACGGGTCGGACTCGATGGCGTCATGCAGATCTTGGGTGCGCTGTTTAGCCAGAATGCTAGCTTTGCTAAGCTGGAGCAGTTCTTCACGTTGCTGCCCTGTGTATTTGGCGCCGATTTCCATCGAGGCGGCAAAGAGTGACGCGGCAACCTCCCCCTCCTTCATCCGCACCTGTTCGACTTGGATTTCACGGTTCAGGTCAGCCACTTTATTACGGTAGCTTTCCTGCGCACTGGCGGCTTCGCGGGCGGCTTTTGCGGCATCACTCGCGGCTTTTGACGCCGCCGCCTGCGCTGCTTTAGCCTTTTCGCCATTTTGATATGCGTCTATCGTATTATTGATGTATTTTTGATAATTATCATGATGCTGTGGCGTATTTAACCGCTGATCTTCGGCGGCAAATTCCGCCTGCCGTCTGACTTTTGCCTCACCCTGCAATTTTGAAAGCTCAAGGTCACGCTCAGATTTCTTAAGAAAATCTGCTTGTTTGTCGTCCAGAGGTGCCTGAGGAATTTGGAGTGGGATAGCAACATTTGTTATCTCACGCTCTGAAAGTAGTCGATTACCCTCCTTCATCAGGCGGTTAAATTCGCTATGAGCAGCATTCATCATCAGCAAAGACTGGTGGGCTGCGGCCTCCTCTGCTACTTTTTGCTTGAGTGAATCAATACGCCTGAGAACGATTGTATTCAAAGTCTCCTGAATAGTGGCGAGGTGATTTTGTTGTTGCCCTAACCTTTCTTCCTCTGCCATAAGTTGCAACTGCGCACCATGAAGCTTTTGAGTTGCCTCTGTTTGAGACATGAGGTGATTCAACATATAATCACCCATCATAATCCCTGGCTTAGATAGTATTTGTCTCAATCCAGCAATCTGACTTTTCAAAGAGCGCACTTTTTCTTCTTGTTCAGATACCTGTCTTTTTTGTTCTTTCAATGCCCCCTCAGTTTTTATTTGGTTGTCACTGAGTTCTGATGCAGACATTTTGGGGATTTTTTCCGGGATTTCTCTGATAGTGTTCGCGTACTCACGCGCTGACAGCCTCGCTTGCTCTTGATTCTGGTACATTGCGTACCACGCGCCCGCACCCAGCATCACTAAACCAGGTATACCGCCAACAAGCCCCAAAAGCCCTCCTGTCATTCTGGAACCCATCGACGTGACTCTATTCAATCGATTTTGTGCCGCTGTTCGGGCATCAATATTGCGCTTAAGGCTGGCCTGTATCTGTGTTAGCCGGATTTCAGCCAGCGCCTGTGTGCCGGCATTCTTTGCGGCCACCAGTGCCTGTTGTGCCCGATAGAGCGCTGCCCGTGCTCTGGCGGTTGAGATCTGAGCGCCCTTGACCTGAGCGTCCGCCAAACTCACCTCAGCACGGTAGGTTTTCCAAATGTTACCTGTGGCTGTTGCCGCGCCGGAAGTCATGCTGCCGAAGAAACGTGCCGCTCCGACCGCTACCAGTATCCCGCCCGCTGCGGCAACAGTATCAATATTTTTCGCCACCCCATCCAGCGCCCCAGATAAGGTTGCCGTGACTGCGCTTGTCTGATTGACTTCCCCCACCCACTGCTGAAACGCATTCGTGACGCGGGTTGAAGCTGCACTCACGCTGTTCGGCATCGAATCGAATTCTTGGTGCAGGGTCTGCAATTGCCCGATCAGGGCGGGGACAATTTTGGGTGTCGTCAGCTCGCCCGCATCTGCCAGTTGTTTCAGGTCTTTTTGGGCGACCCCCAGCCCATCGGACAGGGCTTTCATGATCCGCTGGCCGGACTGCGCCACGGAGTTAAAATCCTGCCCCCGAAGTACGCCGCGCCCCAGCGCCTGTGATAACTGGACAATCAGGGATGAAGTTTCCTCCGCAGACGCGCCGGACACTTGCAAGCCAGTTGCCAGTGCATCCGTCAGGGACAAGATATCTTTGGTCGAATAACCGTATTCACGCAGGGAACTGGACACACGGGAAAACAGGCCAGCATTGGATTCAAAGGTTGAGCCGGTATACTGGCTAATCCGCATTAATTCACGCTGCGCATGGGTAAAATCCTCTACGGAGGTTGTCGCCAGCTTGATACGCGCATTCAGGGAATTGTAATTGTCTGCCATGCTGATAAGTCGTCCAGTGGCAAACATCCCGGCAAAGGCACCTGCCATGCCGGTTGCGGCATTTCTGGCTGAAAGTAATTGGTTATTCAGCTCCCGTAGTGCCTGCTGGCTGTCACGGGTGGCGGCAGCCGCCTGACGACCGCCCTTCTCCATTGCCCGGTAGTAATCCGCCCCCATCCGTGAGGCGCGGGCAATCTCAGCCTGAAATGATGCCGAATTGGCTGAAATTTTAATAATCAGTTCACGCAGTTTAGCCATAGAAAATCACTCAAGACAGGTTAGATAAAAAGTCTTCCAGACCGGAGGAGCGGTCAGGTTCAGCTTCCGGCTCCCCCCATTGCAACAGAGCATCACGCAAGGCCACTTTGCCCCCTTGTGACTGGTACACCGCGGCGGTAATTTGAGCGGCCTGAATATCACCCCGCTCATCCCCTAACGGACTCAGCCGGTCATATTCCAGCCAGCACAACAACTCACTGGCGCTCATCTCCCGTTGTAACTCATGCAGGGTTTTACCGAGCCGCAACGCCAGTGTCATCATGAAGAACGTGGCGCGGTTTTTGACTTTTTTTCTGCCTCCGCCTGTGAGACCATGAGTTCCAGTGCCTGCTGTAACAGACGGGTATGGACGGGACCATAAATACCCGCTACGATCTCGATATCCTCGTGCGTAAAGACGGCTTCACCCTCTTCATCCCGCAGTACGTCAATAAACATCACGACATCCCCGCGAATATTACGGTGGGTTCTTTCCGCCGCCGAGAGAGCTTGCTCCTCTTCCTCCTTCGGGGTAATAATGGACTGCCAGAGTTCCCACGCCCCCGCCGACGGTTCACGCAGTGTGACAGTCACATCGCCCCATTCCGGTACGGTGACGGTCTTACTGCGAAAACCCGCATTCGGGGCTAAAGCCAGCGCACGCAGGTCGGTTTTTTTCAGTCTTGCCATGATCTTATCCTTGTGGGGTGTTTTTGGTTAATGATGTGGGTTTCAGGGGAACCGGCTTGCCTTTTAGTCGCAAGGTAAACGACGCGGTCACTACGCCACTGGTGGCGACACTCCATGAGTTTTGCCGTACCTCGGCCAGAAAGGCATAACCATTACCGGTGGGGAACTCGACCTTAAACGCATGGAGTTCATCGGTATCGTAGGCGTGACGCAACGTATTCTGTCCTGCCTCATCGGCTGACCAGTTACCGGACAGGGTAATTTCCCCCGGTGCGGCGAGACCGTTAGTCATTTCCTGCTCAGTGGAGCACAGGGTGGTGACCTCAATGTCACTCTTCTGTCCGCCGGTATAACTAATCTCCTTGGTGGTGCAGTCAATCGCCTGCCAGACAGCATTAGCCGGGTTAGCCTCAGTGGCAGGATTGGCCGAAATACTCACTTTCGTGCCCTGTGATTTTTCATACTTACTTGACATGGGATCCTCCAGAAATAAAAAAACCGTCCGCAGACGGTCGGGGAAAAGGGTTGATTACTGCCAGAGCTGGCATTCCAGCGTGGCGCGGTACAATGCCGTATCGGGTTCGTAGCTGTGGGTTTCACTCAATTGTGTGGGATAGAGTCCGGCAATAGCTGACCTCGCTTTGCTTCGTATCTCCCGCGCCTCATCAATGTTGTTAGCATAAACATCAATTTGCAAGGTAGTGAGGCGTTCCGCTTGCCCGTTCAGGACATCCTGATCGAGACTGTAGAGTGAAAATACACACCACGGCGGCTTGACGGGCGGTTCGGATTGTGGCGCAACATAAGGAAAGACTTTCTCCGGCAATATCGGCATCAATAGTGGGAAAATGTCAGCTTCTTTCATTTTGACAGCGCCTCATCAATCGCCTGATTCAACCGTTTCATTGCAAATTCGGCCGCTTCATCGGATTTCGCATCAAACGCCGGACGGATAAACGGCTGCGCAGCCATCTTTGACGTCCCGTTTTCCAGAAAGCGCCAGTAATAGGCATTGCGAGGATCATCCTTTTTCATTGTGGTGTCGCTGTTGGTGCCTTTAGCGTTTGAGCCTCTGACATACACCCCCGCGGACGCTTCGCCGTTTTGTGTTCGCCGATTGGAGGCTACAATGTTGCGGCTCAGCTTGCCTGTGCGTTTCGGTGCTTTGACTCGCACCTCATCGCGCAGTAGTGACGCTGCGGCATACATGGCTTTTCTCAGTGTCTGGTTATTTTCCGCCCTGCTGAGTGCCTCCAAATCCCGGGCGATATCCTGCAAGCTGGAAAAATCCAGACTTGTATCAATCATGCCTTCACCCCCTGCTTGCATAGCAGTTCAAGCTGGGTGCGTTTCGGGTCAGGAATAACCGCCTGAATATCATAGATCTGCCCCCTGAACACCATACGAAATGCACTGGTGACGTCCGAGCGGTAACGCAGCCAGACACGTACCGTGGTTTCGGGCAATTCCGCCCCCGAGGCGAGCAATTCCCGCCCGCTGATGTGTTTGACCTCCGCCCAGACCGTGGCGACATCCTGCCATTCCTGCATGCGTTGGCCTGACGGTAATTTGATCTGGGTGAAGTTTTGTAACAGGATACGGTGGCGTAATCTGCCTGCCTGCATCATTTCCCCCTCATCGGCCTGATACGATAATCATTAAGCAGCTCTTTAAATCCACTCGCTAATACGTTGGGTTCACGATGTTCGTACCAAAACCCCACGGCTAACATTAGCGCCAGTTTAATGAGTGGTGTGATTAACATACCGTCGGGATCGGTGTCCGGTACGGCATCCTCATACAGTCGACGGTTCAGATAGTTTTCTGCCTTCTCTCTGGCTACCGTGAGATACGTCAACAGCAATTCATCATCTTGTGTTTCATCCACTTTGCACTGCAACCGCAGCTCTTCAATCGTGGGTAATGCCATAGTTCCCCCTATAACAGGGCGGCACGAAGCCGCCCGAAGATGAGACTTACTTACCACCCGCGGCTTTCAGCAGCTTCACCGCGTTACTGTCCACTAACATTGAACCCACGCGCTTAGTGGTGTAGAAATGCACGAATGGTTTGTGTGTGTACGGGTCACGCAACATGCGAACACCAATGCGGTCGAGAATGGTGTAACAACGCTTGAAGTTACCAAATGCAATTGGGGTTGATTCAGCAACGACATCAGAAAACTGTTCATTTTCAGCAATGCCATAGCCTAACAACGCGGAAGGTTGGCCTAATTGCAAGCCCGGTTGCCATAAGTAGTTGCCTTGGGCATCTTTCAGCGTACGAACCTGAAACAAGGTATTGTTGTTCATCATGAACTTAGAGCCTGAGCGATACACCTTACGCATGGTGTAAATCAGTTTCATAATTTCATCTGCTGTGACTTCTGTCGGCTTTTTCAGTAACAAGTGCTGCAATTTACCCCAGTCACGATCTTTGTCTGCTTTGTCATCACTGCCATACGCTAATAGGCCTTTTGGCTTTTTAACACCATTGCCGTTAGTGAACGCAGCTTCTTCTTGCTCAGCAAATTCAATAGTCAGTTCACCCGTGATAAATTGCTCAACATTAAAGAAAGCATCATCAAGCATGGTTTGCGTTGCTGCTGGGTTGCCGTAAATTTCACCCCAGGTTGGCTCAATAGAGGTTAATTTTGAGGTGCTGGTTTCAGGGCGTTCATCCACTTCACCAACCCAGCCGCTGTTAGTTCCGCCTTGATTAACCAAACGTTTAAAGTTAGGTGAACCCACGGTGACAACATTACACTCCTGACGCATAACCACTTCATCACGCAGTGCCGTAATGATATTGCGATCCAGCTCTTCCGGCACAGCATAGCCGCCATCGGGATCGGTCGTGGTCTGCATCGCCTTTTGTTCCAGTTCGGCCAGCCCGTCTTCCTTACCTTTGCGGATAAATTGGCCAAAGGCGGCTTTGTGCTCATTCACCGCTTTGCTGTTGGTGCCGCCCGCCGGGCGTTTCAGTCCAGCCAGCTCTTCTTCCAGCTCAGTTTTCAGGGTATCCAGCTCAGACAACCTGCCGTTCAGGGTATCGACCTGACCGGCCAGTTTGCCTTTTTCAGCCTCGATCGCCTCAAAGCGTTTATCATTCTTCTCTTTGAACTCGTCAAAGCGCCCCTTGATTTCCTGCGCGACCTGT
>NZ_MKGQ01000057.1 GCF_001908105.1 Xenorhabdus eapokensis | reverse complement strand
ATGATAAAATCTTGCTGTGACATAGCCTTTTGTTCCTTTATTTCTCTATTTTTGACGACTTAAAGTTATAAAGGAGCGGCTATGTCATTTCAACTCACCCTAAAAGTCGAGCATCGCGTTATTCTTAATAATGATCTCAGGTGTTCCCCCCATTTGACCGAGTTTTTCGGCGAAATCATTGTTCGGTAACTCATGAATAGGATCTGCATGGTTATGCAGATGGAGCGCTCTGGCGCCAGAACAGATCATATGGCGTGGCGGATTGTCTTGCCGGGTCTGATGTAACGCACTCTCAAACGCCAGCCGGGTGCCAAAGCTATGACCAAATAGGATATAAGGTTTAGTGTAAACCGCCGACAAGGCCTGATAAATAAAAAACTTCATTGACGGCAGTCCCTTATAGGAGGAGCACTAAACTGTGTTCCTCTACAGGGAAGCTGAATAACCTCAGCTTCGTTTAAAAATAGCGATATCATTATCCCGTAGATTCAGGCTCGGTTTTTTAGGTTGGAATGTATAAGCAATAAGGCCTGCGGCGATTTCCAGCAGAAAACCGAGCTGACTACGATGTCTTGAATGCGCTATCTGAGAAATATTTTTGAGCTGATCAATGACCGGTTGAGTAGACCGCGGGAACTACCCCCGCAGCCTCTCGCAGAACGGTACGTGAGCCTCTCGACTCATACCGCTCCCATCAAGCAAACGTGCCTGTCATTCCTGCCCGCCAATGGGCAAACAACCCCTGATGCTGCTTTGCAATCCTTTGAAGCAGTTTTGAAGCCTGGATTTTATGCCTGCTCAGTGCCTTGTACTTTCGTCTGGCCCAGCGCACTAATGCTTTGTTGAGTTGCCTGAATACCTTATACAGCTCTGAACGACAAAATTGACCATAATAGCTCAACCATCCACTTATCATGGGATTTAGCCAGTTTGCCATCTGTGTTAAGTTCAGTTCTGTCCGCATTCGGATCTTCAACTTGCGAATTTTGAATCTCATGGCCTTTTGCGCCGTTTTGCTGACTGCTGGCGTAAAACTCACAAACAGGCTGTTCCTTTTGCGGTTCTTCACCAATCTTGGCCTAAATGTGTATCCAAGGAAATCGAAACTGATGTGTTCATACCTGCCCTTTCGGTCCCCATTCTTGCAGTAGGCAATCCAGGTTTTGTCCGGGTGCAGTTCCAGTCCACACTCACTGAAACGTCGCTCCAGTATTTTCCGTATTTCTCTGGCCTGAGCTTCATTCTGACAGTGAACCAGACCATCATCGGCATAACGACACCACTTCAGCCGGGGATGATGCTTTTGCATCCACTTGTCGAACACATAATGCAGGAACAGATTTGCCAGCACCGGGCTGATAACTCCTCCCTGTGGGGTGCCTTTCTCCCGGAATAACACCTCACCATGGCATTTCATCGGTGCAGTTAGCCAGCGTTCGATATACAGACAGATCCACGGGCTGTTTGAATGTTTCCTCACGGATTTCATGAGTAAATCATGAGGAATATTGTCAAACAAGCCCTTGATACCGAACCCCAATACCCAATCTTGCTGCCAGCATCGCTGCCTTGTTACTCTGATGGCATCAATTGCCGATTTATTCGGTCGATAGCCATAAGGATCCGGCAGAAAATGAGGCTCAACAAGCGGTTCGAAATAAAGCCTGACCACCATTTGCGCCACGCGATCCGCAACCGTGGGAATACCCAGCAGACGTTCACCTCCCGACTTCTTGGGAATAGCGACACCTTTCACTGGGGGTGGATAATAACTGCCCGATGATAAGCGGTTCCAGAGTTTGTACAGATTATCTTTCAGATTGGATTCAAAATCCGCGATGGTTTGACCATCCACGCCTGCCGCACCTTGATTGGTTTTAACCAATAACCAGGCACGATACACATCCCTTTTCTCAATGACAAACGGTTTTGCCTTAACCTCCGTATCTCCTCCTGCCTGACAGTTGGATACCGGGTAAGGCTGCCTGACGTGACCCCTTCGCTCCACATTCATTACAAATATTTCCTCACTACTACGAGTCACTCCGCCCCCGTATCACCCATCGGTACTCTCATACTTGTCAATTTAGTGACTTGCATTTCTCCCTTGACATCGTGATGACGGGTTCCCGCAGTTCCCAGAAAGAGCCCGATACAAAGTCACGCCCACTCTACGCCGGACACCACCTGCGCAGCATTCGGAATTCACTCACAGATTTATCCCGGAAGATAGAAACGCCCCCGGTTTTGATGTCAAGTCTCTTCTTTACGACGCGTCCACATGGGTTCGGTTTTACTCGTCTCTTTGTACCCTACCTGCCGAACTATTGTTCGCGCTTTGACCTCAACGCTCACGACCACCGCTCTTTACGGCAGCCGCTTGAGGGGGTTTGAAGCCGGCTTCCGACAGCGGACTTCGGTGGGTCTGCCACCATCTCCTCCTAAGCTTATGCTACATACTGGCTGCGTTCCCTATGCTGCCCAGTTTGTATGCCTGCGGCACACTTTCTATCAAAAATCGTCTTCTTAACATCAGCCTATCCCAGAGCGATAACGCTTTGGCTTTCATGTTGCTACGGACATTCGTGATTAACGTAACGCCTTCCGCTTCCAGCTCATCGCATAAAGTCTGTGATAAATACCCTTTATCGCCATATAAACATCCCGTTAACCCTCTTGCCAATGCTTTGACAGGGTGACGATCATCCTTATTTCCGGCGGTTAATTTTACGGCCAAAAGTTCACCGCAATCATTGATAACCAGATGAAGTTTAAAACCATAGAACCAGCCTGTACTGGTTTTTCCTCGTTGTGCCATTCCCTCAAATACCCGGTGATGGGGAATGCGAAGGTTGTGACAAACAGCAATTTTGGTGGAATCAATAAAAGCGATCCCTTGGGTTGTCGCTTTACGTGACGAAAGAAAAGCGCATAAAGGAATCAGTGCCCTTTTCTTCAGGGTGAGCATGCGGGTATAGCTGACTAATCCGGGAAAATCTGCGGTAAGATATTGTTTTACATGTTTATTATAAAACGTTTTAAAATCACGATAATGGCTCATATGGAATAAAATGAGGATCATAATGACTTCGCTGAGCGAAAGGGAAGCTTCGCGGTGCCGTTGACGTAATCCGTTTTCAATGAGCTGTTGATGCCAGAGAGGAATAAATTTTTGGCAAAAGTCATCGACGCAACAGTAAAAATCCGCCTTCATAGAAGGCGGCTTTGATTTCGCCCCAGAGGGGCGTTACTAGTTCAGACTCTGAGAGCCTTCACTTCACATCCCTTTTAACGATAATTGATTGTCTTCATGTTCATGTTTTTCCTGATACTTCACATACTTCCTTATCATTTCTTCATTTACACCTACGGTATCCACACAGTACCCTCTCGACCAAAAGTGATTTCCCCATAACTTTTTCTTTCTTAAATAGGGGAATTTATTAAATAATCGAATGGCTGTTCGTCCTTTTAAATGCCCAAGCACCTCAGATACAGATAATTTCGGGGGGATTTTTACCAAAAGATGAACATGATCTATTTGAACATTCAATTCTACAATTTCTATCTCGAGTTGTTCACAGGAAATCCGTATCTGCTTATAAACCTCCCTTCCTACATTATTTTTCAGTATCCTAAATCGGTATTTGGGCGTCCAGACGATATGATATTGACAACACCAAAGTACATGCGATGCTTTCTTGAATCTACTCATGGTTAAATCCTTCTCTGTTATGGGGATAACAGTTCGGATTTTCCCATGAGTAGCCTTACTGGCAGAGCCAATCTGTCGATGACCACCTCCGCAGGAGGTGGCATTCAGTTATGAGTAAATTAACGCTAATTTGCTGTTTGTTTTTGGCGACCAGCTATCGCACGTTTTCGCCCTCAGGGAGGACAAAATCTGCTTACTGATGGCTTTACCATGAGTAAGAAGACTTGGAAAGTAAAGCAGGGGTTTCCCCCTGCCTTGTTATGCCGCTTTGAGGTGGCGAGAGAAAAAGTCCCTAGTTTGCTGGATAGCTACCCGGAGAAGTTCTCGTCTGTAGCCAGCGTAGCTCTTATCATCACTGGCAACGGTCAAACCGTGCAGACTCTCCTCACCCAGCACAATCTCGTTTTCACGAGAGAGTACCTCAACACGTAGGCCAAGCACTCGCTCTTTCTCTTCCTGGATAGAGCAAATTGTTTGGTCTCTTATTTCGTCATCCCAGTGCCCCATATCGAAATCCCGTTCAGGGAGTTCAGTAACACGCACCAGATAGTTTTCAGTGGTCCGTTCCCAAACCACCTCTTATTCGTATGGAGAGGCCTCGATCAACGAATATCCGTCTGATTCTAGCTTCTTGGAAAGGCTTTTCACATCATACGCCAGCTCTAACACGAAGCGATCCCATAGGTCTTGCCAACGCTCAACCATTTCTTGGTTAATCCCTTCAATGCCGGTGTCCAGCATGGTGTCACGCATCAGGGAAGATCCCCGTGAAGTCCACGTTGTCGTCGATGTTCATGCAGTTCCAGTGGCTGTATTGATGCCCATAACTATTCCGGGTAATGGACAGATCACAGGAGCCATACTCACGGAGGACAGAAAGCATATTCTCAATGTCTTTCTGCGCCATCAGGTTCTTCACGCGACTGACAGCATCCACTTGGCTGGGCTCAGTGCTGAACAAGCGCTTCATGAGTGCTTTGACATCAGCTACCGTTATAGCCAGCAAGCGCTGACAATGAGCAAAGAGTATGACAGCCACCTAAAAGGGTAAAACGCTGTAATTGCCCTTTTGGGGTGCAAAAGAAAAAGCCCTCCCAAAGGAGCTGTCTCTTCTACACAAATCCCTCAATTGAATCGAGGGATATTTTTGTATATAGAAAACCTCCTGCTAGGCCTGTCTCTTGATCACATCTATAGCTCAAGAGACGGTGCAAGCAAGTAACTCTCAAGGATGGTTTGTAATATGAACCATCCTTCCCATAGCCTTTCCCATCCTACTCAACCATTACGTTTTGAATCGTACCAACCCGCAAGCTTTCCGAACGGATGCACTGAGCGATAATATCAGCAGGATAGTGTAGACGTTTGAACGTTTTTCGGATAAGGGACATCAGGGGGTTCTCAACAAAAAATGACATGTTACCTGAATATTTCCGCTTAATGCGACAGAACCGCATAAGATCACAGGTATTCATTCAAATCAATGGATTTGTTTTTTTGGCTAAAAAATATTCGTGATCTTGCCCTGATTGTACCAATAATTATACATGTAATATCGATATTATTATTAATTGAAGTTGAAATAAAATAAACATATCCGGCTCATTGTCTTACCGGAGTGAAGTTATATTTTCATTTTATGAAAATATAAAGATACAAAATGCATATTTATATTAATTAAGGAAAAGCTATGGCTAAAAAAGATATTGACTATATGAAGATGTTGGAAAAGGATGTTTGCACGATGTGTGGAGAAAAGAATTGTCCTTGGACGAAAGGACATGGCTATATGAATAAAAGAATGAAAGAGATTACGGAGGCCTATTGTAAAGGCGACATGCGGGCAATAAAAAAAATATACATTCAACGCTTTGCACCAATGACTGGAGTTTTTAATAACACCCTTAGCTGGTCTCAAGAAAATGATAATAGCATGAGTGCTATTGGTTTGCTGAAGCATTATAGAAGCCATACAGGACAACCAGTAACCCTTTCTCAAGTAGGTGTACAAGATAAAATCAGCAACTTGGCACAAAAGCCGGGTTCTTTTAATCGATCAGATAATACAAGTATTCATTCTCATTTTATTTCACAAATTCAAAATGGTGAACGCATTCATTTCAGTAATCCTTATGACCTTCGTAATGAAACTGGGCGGGTAAGTGATCCACTATGGGCTATGCGAGGATCATTGTTTAGTGGGCATTTAAGTGATATTAAAGCACAACCTAATGGGAATAAATATAACTTATCAGGTGTGGTGGATTATAATTTTTATAATAAATTCGAAGATCCACTAAATATTTTTGATTGGTTTGGTAAAGACTGGAATCCAGATGGAACCCCATTCGAAATTAATGGAAAGTGGAAACAACCCGTGAATTTTGATGTTGATAAACACACGTATGAAAATAAAGTTAAACCCATGCTTGAGACAACTAATAGCATGAGTGGATCAGGAATGAGTGGATGGGATATGTTTTCTCATTATAGAGACGATTCAGGCCGGGCGCTTACACTCTCTGAAATCGGTGTGCAAGATAGAGTTCGAGAGTTAATACATAAACCAAATGCATTTGAGAAACCAGAGGGTAGCATTCATTCTCGTTTTATTTCACAAATCCAAAATGGCAAAGGAGTTGATTTTAATAATGCATATGATTTTACTAAGGAGGCAAAAGAAATGATTTTTGATCCACTATGGGCTATTGGTGGTGCAAAAGTCAGCGGGATTTTGACAAATATTCATGCTGAAGATATCGGGGATAGATATAATGTGTCTGGTGTAATAAACTATGAGTTATATGATAATTTTACCGATCCATATGATATGAAGGATTTAATTGGTATAGAATTTAATCCTAATGGTACTCCATATGATATCAAAGGGGCATGGTCAGAATCAGTTAATTTCGATGTAAAAAAAGATGTTTATGAAAACACAATTAAACCAACGCTTGGTAAATAGAAATAACTGATGAGATAACAATTGGCCGCACATTAAATGTGCGGCTTTATAAAATGCACTCATCAATTAGAAAATGTATTTGTAAATAACCATAGGTAGATAATGGCTGATTATTACGATGATAGTCATCAATATTGATACTAATATGGTTTTTTTAAAGTTTCTTTTAAAAATAAAAAAATAATTTACAAACATTGTTATGATAAAAAAGAATACAAATATCATAAATAAAATAGCGATGAATGGCATAGTACATCCCTTGTCAAAAAATGTTCTGTCATCATATATTCAACTGATTGAAAATCATATTGTTATTCTCAATAATCAACCAATTTTTCGTCCAATGAACCGAGACCATAAAAATCTATGGTCGCCTATATAAACGCATCCCGTTTGCAAGACAAAAATCATGTTGACATCGACGGTAGGTTGCAGCTCTATATCCGTACATGAACTCCCGCTTATGTGCAAGATAAGTTCGTTGGATGGCGGTCATAACTGCGTTCGTACATTCGGCGTCTGTGTTTGCAGGTTATTTTCTGCTGAGCCATGATGGATATGTGCACACCTGCTCCTTATCGGCCTTTAGACCTTTATTCATTCTTGGTCGTCGGATATCTCAGGTTTTGCAGGTGTCGGTTTGACCGATCTCCCATCTCACTTTTCTTGCGCAATTAGTAAGATCAATACAGCTAAAATAAATTTCATTCCTCTGGGATTACGATGTCACTCTGAACGTTTCTTCACCCGTTAATATCACCCACGATATTCTGGCGATCTTATTTGCCAGCGCGATAGTCACAATATTAACCGGACGACGCTGCATCAGTTTTTTTATCCAATCGCCATAGTTATCATGCCTTCGGTTTATATGGTAAATCACGGCTCTGGCGCCCTGAACCAACAGCTTTCGTATATAACCATCACCCCGTTTCGTTATTCCAGCGAGTCTGATTTTCCCACCACTGGAATATTGTCTGGGGGTTAAACCCTAACCAGGCAGCAAAGTGTCGGCCGTTTTTGAACAGACTAGGATCCCCAACGCGACTGACAATGGCCGTGGCGATCACCGGCCCAATACCGGGAATGGTGGCTAGCCGTTGACAGGCATCGTTCTCTTTGAAATATCTGTCAATCATTTCGTTAAGCTCACCGATCCACGCCTGTAAACAGGATAATTGTTCAAGATACATCCCGCCCAGCTTTCTCAGGATAGGGGTTATCACTGACTCACCATCCTCTATAAGCTCAAGGAGACCTTTTTTTAGCGAAGACAGCCCGGTCGGAAATATGAT
Organism: Xenorhabdus eapokensis; assembly: GCF_001908105.1. Next base: position 632 of record NZ_MKGQ01000057.1, on the reverse strand, counting down.
GCCTTCTTCGGAAAACAGACTGCGGATCTGATTTGATTTAGCCGTTCTTTCCTGGATAGCCTCTTCCCGTATTCTGTGCAATGACTGTAATGATTGCTGCTCAGCACTTTTTATGGGCACACAGTGAATATCCCGTCTTGTGACTGCCATACCGATCGCAGCAGCATCATTAGCATCATTTTTTCCGCCGACAACAAAAGGTTTAACGTATTGGGTTGGCAACAAATGAACCGTGTGCCCCAACTTCGTCAATTCCCGTGCCCAATAATGTGCACTATGGCAGGCTTCAATTCCAATAAGAGCAGGCTCTAAAGTCGCAAAAAACTTCAACACACCATTTCGACGTAACTTCCGTTTAATAGTGGCTACGCCACAGTGGTTGGTCCCATAAACTTGAAAAATATTTTTAGCAATATCAAGACCGATGATGAGATTAGGCATAATCTTCTCCCAAAACTGGCTGGATTTTATTGATGAATTCCCATCTTACTCCGTGAGGAGCGGGAGTTCATAACATCAGCCTTATTAGGGGGCAGGGCGCGAGCATACTTTGGTTGATATCTATCCAAAGAACACTTGTGCACGATAATCATCACTCCAGCCTGCTTTTTTGAGTTTATTTCTTTGACTGG
>NZ_MKGQ01000056.1 GCF_001908105.1 Xenorhabdus eapokensis | reverse complement strand
AGGTTTTTCTCATTCCAGCAGGTCACTTATATAGGCACTTATCTTATTTGGGCGGACAGAATACAGGAAAAACAATTACGTTCAAAAAAGATTCCGAATAGGCTCTGAGGAAATTCCGGTAGAGCAGGAACCTATCCAAGAGGAGCCCTCTGAGGAGCCTCTCAACCAGGAACTGCCTAAAACTGACGACGATGGCGACTATTTCTTCTAATAGTCACTTCAACTAAACCGACCTGGAGGGGATAGCCATTCCCTCCAGGGGGGGACTATCTCCTTCTCAATCAGGAGAAAAGATATGTCCAAAAAACGCACCATTTACAGCGCCCTACCAATCGTGGCCGCCGCCTATGGTGAAAAACTCGGTGTCAAAGTTGCAATCGGTAACGATGAAGCATACACCGATGGTAAGACCATCGTGGTTCCGAATATCCCCGATGACTATCCGCACATGGATGCTGTTTGGGGGTATTTGGCTCATGAAGCTGCCCACGTCCGTTTTACGGATTTTGGTGTTGAACGCCGCAGAGGCCTTCATACTGAGTTGTCCAACGTGTTGGAGGACTGCCGCATTGAACGCGCCATGATGGAGCTCTTCCCCGGTACTTCACAGACCCTGAATGAAGTAGCTCGCTATATGGCTCAAGCAGGCCATTACGAGCATGTCACAGATAAAGAGGCTCCAGCCTCCATTCTGACAGGGTTCTGTTTGTACTGGCTGCAAACCAAGGCTGTAGGGCAATCCGTCCTTCAACCCTATCTCGATTCGGCTACTTCCGTATTCGAGCGCGTGTTTCCTCAAGGTGTTGTTGTTCGGCTGAACGCTTTACTGCGTAAGGCTGTGAACACGAAGTCCACCGCAGAGGTGACATCCTTGGCCGACCAAATCATCAAGATGATCGAGGAGGAAAAGGAGAAAGAAGAGCAGAAATCCCAGAATGGTCAGGATAGTAACAATCAGCAGAATGCTGGTGGCAATTCTGACGCGGCCAAAATGCTCCAGCAGGTTCTGAATGCCGGTGCCGGTGACTTGCGCGGTGACGCGCATGATGCACTTAAAGCCGAGCTCAACCGGGTTGCTCAGGATAAGGGGGATAGTAGCTATATGACTGTTCGCTCCGCCGTGGACACCCAGAACAATCCTGCTGTTGGCAAAAGCCTTGTGGGGAATGTGAAGAGCACCACTTCAAAGATCAGAACGCAGCTTTACGGATTGGTCCAAGCCAGCCAGCGAGTTGCTCACCGTAACCAACGCTTAGGGAAGCGTGTGGATGCTCGTAAGCTACATCGTGTAGTGATGGGCGATACCCGAGTATTCCTCAATCCGGAAGCCAAGAAGCGCCCTAACACGGCGGTTCACATCCTAGTTGATATGAGCTCCTCGATGGTCTACAAGGCTGCCAATGGAAAGGAGCGTCAAGACATTGCACGGGAAGCGTCCTTGGCTATTTCGATGGCTCTGGAAGCGATCCCCGACGTAAATCCGGCAGTTACCTTTTTTGGTGGCAACCGGAACCAACCAGTGTTCAGTGTCGTTAAGCATGGAGATACGGTTCAGAATCGGGCCGGTCGGTTTGGGTTCAAAGCAACTGGCGGTACGCCTATGGCGGAAGCTATGTGGTATGCAGCCTTTGAGCTCACGAAGACCCGTGAAGAGCGGAAAATGTTGATCGTAGTGACTGACGGGCAGCCTCAAAGCGCACCGGCATGTCGCTCAGTGATTGACCTCTGTGAACGAAGCGATGTTGAGGTGATCGGTATAGGAGTAGAGACTACCGCTGTGTCAGGACTGTTTCAAAAGAACATAGTCATTGATGACGCGGCAGCTTTACAACGCACATTGTTTAGGCTGATGGAGCGGTCGCTGACTGCTTTTGCGGCATAGTATGTGTAAATAAACGCGGTCGCCCATTTTGGGTGGCCGCCATTTTTTTAACCTAACAGGGGCTGCCTATCTCCTGTTAGGAGGGGGAGCCTCTTTTGAATAGAGAGCAACTCAAATGTCTATCCTTATTTTTGAAACCCATGATGTGAAAAAGTTGATTGAAGAACTTGATACAGCAAGCAGTTTTTCACCATCAACTGACGATTTGTTCAATCCTGAAATGTACCCTGACGGCATAATTAGGGATAAGTATGGACGGACTGAGCAGGAAGCTGAAAAACATGGTGGGATGTTCTGGCCTTCAGAAGATTTTATTGACCAGAAAAAAATTAAACCCGCATTGATATTGGTTGGAGATCATGGAGTTTACCTCATCACTAATGCAAAAGCGGATGGTTCTCCAAGCTCTCGCGGAACAGTCGCTTATGCTAATGGCTGCAATCCCGAGAGTGATGATGATTTCTACGAAAATAAACGCAACCTGTTTGGTGGTGACGATGGTTCGGTACGCATCCCTTCTAGCTGGGCCAAGTGGGCTCTTCAGCACAAGAAGGCTTTTCGGATTAAGTTAACCACAAACTCGGTTGAACTAATGCAAGGGTGATACAGGGGGTTCCCTGTTGATTAACACGGTCATCGATAACGATGGCCGTTTTTATTTGGAGAATCTATGAATCAATTCCATCCGTTGGATTTGTATCATCGGAACAAGGGTAGAAGGGCCACAGTGCCTGATACACCTTTCTTACTGCTTGCCAAACGCATCCCTCCAATGTATTGGAGACTGTTCCTGGGAGTCACTTTGGATAGTCGTATGGGATACACAGGTATGCACTTGCTGAATAGCCCAACCGGGGCGTGACATTCCGGAAGGGATTGGTTGCGCTCATCAACAACAAAGGAGCGTGACCATGAACGTACAACTTCAAGCCAGCAACAATGATCTGTTGGCACAAATAGAAAACAAAGGACTCACTGTTGAAACGCATTGTCGCAGTGGCTTTTGTGGCATGTACCGAGTTCGCCTCCTCAAAGGTCAAGTGGCCTATGACGAGACGCCCATCGCATTTGTCAAAGAAGGGGAAGTGTTGGTTTGCTGCGCTAAAGCAAAAACCGATGTGACCTTGGATATTTAACCCATCAGGAGGGGCCTTCCCTGCTGGTGGGGCTCCTCTGTCCATTTAGAGGAGAAACACTATGTCTATCAATACCAAAGTTGAACAAATCGCATACGCTCATGCTACCGCTCAAGTGCTCAGTGAACTGGGTCAACAAGAGAATTGGTACAAGGCTTATGAGTATTTGTCGGAGTGTGTAGAACGGGGAGAAGAGCCTGATGATCTGGTCATTTGGCAACCGTTTGAGCACTGGGAGTGGAAAGACATTCTGGAACAAATCGAAAGCGAAGCCGAGTCTCTGCTTTCAACGATTAAGTCGGTTTTGGGCCTGTCCCACAGAGGCATCATACAGTCAGCAATAGACTGCTCTCTGGATTCGGACATGACCCAGCTTGACCTGATTGGAATGGTCGAGCTCGGAAGTGAAATCGAAGAAAGCGAGAGTGCTGGAGGTGGCTATGCAGCTTAACAGATACACGGCCAGAGAATCTGATAAAGGTCGGATTTTCCGGACCATAGGTTCCATCCCGCTTTTCATCCTGAGCTTGAGTTCGCTGATGAAGCTGAATTGCTTCGACCAGTCGAGCAAAAGCAGGACCATGAAGAGCTGGAGGATTTTTACTTTTAGCCCACGGGGCCGCTCTTCCTGATGGGAGACGGTCCTCCATTCTCAAAGGAGAAGACCATGACAGATCACAATCAAACGATTGTGTTCCCAGGGAACAATGTCAAATTACTTGCTGAGGCTAACGCCATGTTGAGCGCAGTGTCGGAAGACGCATGTAAAGCCAGCAAACTGGAAGACAAGCGTGACCTTGAATCGCTTCAAGGCTGGTTGGAAGAGAACATTAATTCTCAACTGGCAGGCATGAAGTAACTATGATTGTAACCCCACTGGGGGCATGGTGCCCGTAAAAGGAGCCACCATGAACGCAGTGAAGATGATCCAGAAGGAAAGCCAGCTTGAGCTGCCGCTTTTCTTCTTGGACGAAGAGCCGAGAACCGCAGAAGTTATTCCATTTGAGCCAAAGCTGGAATGGACTGATGATGAGGTAAAGCAATTACGTGATGGGCTTCTATGGCATAGCCTTAGGGTCCTGGCTGATAGTCGAGCTTGAAGTGAAATCAAGCAGGAAACGATGGCTTGGGTGATGTCCGACGAGGTACATCCATTCTCATTTGTGGTCTGCTGCGATGAAGCCGGTCAGGGATAAGGGAAGGCGTAAAGTCTATCCTGAACCGCTTAGCGCGGGTTAAAGCGGGGGGTAATCCCTCTGCTTTCCAAGTGGCATCGACTTTCACATGTGAAAGTTTTGTACCCCTCGGAAAGCAAGTTTTTGCTCTCTGATGAGAGTGAACTGTGAGGTAGCTGGCCTCCCCAAACAAACAGCATTCAACTCAACCCTTGGGGAATCTCCGCCCCTTGGACTGGTGGTTCCCTGACAAACATGGAGCCACAACTATGATCCAGGGAATACCATTCCCGTGGAGAGCATGGCTCACCTTGAACAGGCGGAGAAACTGTATGACTTCTACGTCAAGTATCTCCGAGTGAAAGAAAAGACCTCTGTGAACCTTGGCCGTGTGCTGCATAAGCTGTACAGCACTGGTTCTATCCAGGAAGTAGAACTCGCGCTTGAAGCAATAGAAACTCAGGCTGGCGTAACAGCTTGAACTATAAACTAACCCCAACCGGGTGCATCCGCCCGGTTCGGGACGTGGTGCGCCCCCAACTATTTGGAGTGCATCATGGAAAAACATAACCTCAAGTCCGGACTCAGCATCTATTTCGCTGACGTCCACTTCGAGAAACAAATCTACGCATTCGGCTCAGGACTTGGCTTCACCTCTGTGATTTACGCCTACTCGCTGGGCCGAGATCCGGAAGAAGCTGAAAAGCTGGCGCTTGAGAAGTACGACTCTGACGAAACGAAGGTGAAGAAGGTGTATGTCAATCTGGCTCGCAGCCAGGACATCAACCGCTACACCTTCCCTGAAAAAATGGCTGGTTTTGCCAATGCCATTCAGTCTCACGGCCCTGCTGTGAACTGAGAACCACTTTAAACCCATCGGGGCCATTACTTCCCGATTGGGACGGTAGTGGCCTCTCAACCGAAAGGAGAGAGCTCATGGCTACTATCGTAAACACCAAGTTAGGAGAACATCGAGGCAAGAAGCGCGTCTGGCTGGAAGGTCAAAAGCTGCTGCGTGAAGGTTACTATCCTGGCATGAAGTACGATCTGGAGTTGAAAGACTCCCAGGTTGTGCTCCGCGTCAAAGAGGAAGGTAAATTCACGATTAGTAAGCGTGAGCGCAATGGCCGAGTGTCTCCAATCATCGATCTGACCGCGCAGGAGCTCGCTACCGTTTTTGACGGTGTAGAGATGCTCCGTGTGTTCATTCGTAACGGCGCTATCGTGATTTCCGCTCACCATCAACAAGAACGAGTCATCGAGCGTGTCAACCGGCTTATCAGTAAGCTAGAGAATGGAGAATCGCTTTCGGTATGCAGCCTCTTTCATGGGGGAGGTGTGCTTGATAAAGCTGTTCACGCCGGTTTTCACAAGGCGGGTATTGCCAGTGCCATATCTGTGGCCGTAGAGATGGAAGGGAAGTATCTCGATTCATCTTTGGCAAATAACCCGGAGCTCTGGAACGAAGATTCTATCGTTATCGAATCTCCAATCCAGGCTGTGAACCTCAGCAAGCGCCCACCGCAGGTGGATGTTTTGATGGGGGGGATACCGTGTACCGGTGCATCAAAGTCAGGTCGTAGTAAGAACAAGCTGGAGTTTGCCGAATCGCATGAGACGGCAGGTGCCATGTTCTTCAACTTCCTTCAATTCGTGGAAGCGCTCAATCCAGCCGTTGTGCTGATTGAGAACGTGCCTGAGTACCAGAAGACCGCTTCGATGGAGGTGATCCGTTCTGTGCTCTCTTCGCTGGGTTATTCCCTGCAAGAACGCATTCTCGACAGCAATGAGTTTGGAGTGATTGAACGCCGCAAGCGTCTCTGTGTTGTTGCGCTTTCTCACGGAATTGATGGGTTTGACCTTGAGATGGTTCAACCTATTCGTACCAAGGAAAGTCGCATACAGGACATCCTGGAGCCGGTGGCTCTCGATTCTGAACGTTGGAAGTCATTTGATTATCTGGCTGAGAAGGAATTGAGAGACAAGGCCGCTGGCAAGGGATTCTCTCGTCAACTCCTGACCGGAGACGATGAGTTTTGCGGCACCATAGGGAAGGACTATGCAAAATGCAGAAGTACTGAACCTTTCATTGTTCATCCGGAACAGCCTGAGCTGTCTCGCATCTTTACACCGATAGAACATTGTCGAGTGAAAGGGATACCAGAGGAGCTCATCCAAGGCCTGTCGGACACTGTTGCCCACCAGATTCTCGGGCAATCTGTTGTCTTTCCCGCGTTCGAGGCTTTAGCTCTCGCACTAGGGAACAGTCTTTGGAGCTGGGTTGGAATGATGCCGATCATGGTCGAAGTCGTGGATGAATCACAGCCGTTTATCGGTGGTGAAGACTTCCATTGGGCAACGGCATTGGTTGATGCAAAGGGCACACTCAAGCTGTCACCGGCAGCAAAGAAACAGGGGATGCCATTCAACATTATGGACGGTCAACTGGCTGTCTATTCACCTAACGGAACCAAAACGAGCTGCGGCCATAAGCCGTTAACGGGCAATGCAAGTCCGGTGACGGTTTGCATTGCTCTCTCGTAAGTGGAGAGTGAAATGAATACATTAAAACAACTTGTCAACTCGATGGTGCTTGAGGAAGGTCTGAAAAAGGCGAAGCCTTTGGCAGCGCAAATGGGACTTGAATCAGTATCTGATGAGATGCTCGAAATGATCTGTCCGAACTTGAACTACTCTGGGCAATTTACGCCAGCTCTGTACGCAAAATTTCAAAGCGTAAAGCGATTGCTGAAAGAGTTGTCGGAACAAACTTCACCCAAGCACGGGCATATTGTGAAGTTTACCAATCAATATGCGAGCTACGATGAGTCTGCTTTGTTGTTCAAAGAAGGCGACATCAGAAATCAGAACCTGGTTGCTTGTGTGGGTGGAAAAACGCTGAACCTCGGAGAGCTGGAGCTTCGAGATTATGGGCTTAATATGCACATTGGTTGCGGTGGCCCATTTGAACCGATCTCAGAATCGCAGATTCAGTCTTTGTTTGAGTTTGACTTTTATGAGACGACCTACAGATTCTGGGGCCAGAATCCATGTGGAAACGGGTTGATAGAGATCACCGTTCCGATGAAACGTTGGTTCTTGACTGTGTAGGTTCAACCTGAGTGCGCCGAGAAATCGGCGTACTGTCCCCCTTAAAACGGGTAATCAACGCAGGGGGGAACCCCCGCGCTTTCCCAAGCCTCTCGGTCTCCCAGAAGGTTTCGGAAAGTGCCTTGGGCGCTCAAGTGCGGTAGCTGGCTGCCCAAAATAAACAGCAAATTATCAACCCTGATGGGAGCACCTCCTGTTAGAGGATCTCCGTCATAAACTGAATGGAGATATAGCATGTCTAAAAACGTCAACGATGTTTTTTCAAACCGAACTTCTTTGGAATGTACAGTGAATGCAGCGCTGGATCGTCGTATCGGTCTGCGCGTCGGATTCCCTCATTACCGAGAAGGAGCAAACGGTGTGGTTTGTAAGATTGAAGCAGAGTACCCATTGCTCAACACCCATTCGAGTGTTGCTTGGCCTCTGCTCGAAGAAATCAACGATTACACCATCCAAAAAAACAATCGCTCATTAATCACATTGATGATGTGGTTGCCGAGCTGCTGAAACACAAGGTTCGTCTACGGCTTGATATTCAGAAGCTACAAGACGGTGACATTGATCTGGTGAAGCAAGCCAAGCAGCAATACGAAGACAATCAGATGTCGAGTACCAGCTAGTGAAAGTTCGATAACCAGATTCAATTTTCAACCCTACCGGGGGGCTTTATCCCGGTAGGAATGGGCACCCTACTAACCTAGGAGGCTCTATGCAACAAGCATTAAACTTTGACCTCTCAGTACAACCTGCTCCTGTGCTTCTGCGCGGGGACAAGTGGGATTCTGTTTGGTCAGAACTAACTGACAACGAAGATTTAAACTTCGTTGATGCCAGCAGGGGAACCTGCTTGTCATCATTGATCACGTCATCAGTTGAAGCCATTCACACGGCTTTGATTGATGGGTGGACTATGATGGTCGGCTATTCCAGTGGGAAGGATTCTGAAACGGTCTTGCATTTGTTTCTGATGGCCCTAGTCCGGGCCGTGAGGAGTGGGGCGACCATCAGCCAACACCACTTCATCTTGCACACTGACACTCTGATCGAAAGCCCGGAAGTAAGATGGCTGGCGGATCAGAAACTGGCTGAGCTGGAACGTTTCATTGCGAAGGAAAATCTTCATCTGACTATCATTCTTGCAAAGCCGGGGATCACGCAGAGTTGGACGGGCCGAATCCTTGGTCATGCTCCCAATGATTAGATCTTGTGATAAACTCCCTGCTTTTTATTCTGGGTGAGATATGGCTAAAGAGATATGGCTAAAGTGGATGTGGTTTGTCGTTACTGTCATAAAACAAACGAGGTTAAAGGGCATGGAAAAGGACGTACTGGATATCCTCGCTATCACTGCTATGCCTGTCGCAAAACCTTCCAACTGCAATATACCTATCAAGCCTGCCATCCCGGTATGAAAGAGCGAATTATTGATATGGCCATGAATAACGCCGGTGTCAGGGTCACGGTTCGGGTTTTGAAAATCGGCATTAACACCGTCATTCGCACATTAAAAAGCTCACACCAAGACAAGTGACTACGCTGCCGCTTGCGGGCAGTGAGATTCATCTTGTCTGTGAAATAGACGGTGCGCTGGGAAAAGCTGCACTGTTTCTTGCGGGTGAAAGTCCCGTCGTAGAAGATTAGCCAGATCACTACGTAGCGAGTCTTGCATCTCCGGCGGTA
>NZ_MKGQ01000055.1 GCF_001908105.1 Xenorhabdus eapokensis | reverse complement strand
CAGAAAAACGAGAAGGGCCATTAACGCCAAACGCCGTTTAATTGAAACCGTGATTAGTCAACTCGCCGGACAATTTGCTATCGAGAAGTGCTGGGCACGGGATTTGTGGCATTTGAGTAATCGAATTGCCAGAAAACTGCTTTCTCACACGTTGGGTATTTTTGCCAATTTTCAACAAGGTAAAAGTCAACGGGACTGGCTTCAACAAGCCAATGTTATAGGATGTTAAAGTTGAGCATCGCGTTAAGAATAAGGAATTGATGAATCTCCTGATTCCGATGTTAAGAGCAGACTTTGAACTTTCTTATTCTCATACAGTGGATCAGACCACCTGCTTTGATTTCCCCGCCACGATTTTATACGGAACCCGGGATAAACGGACTCCTCTGGAGGCGGTTTATGCCTAGCAAAAATATTTTCGCTCACCTATTGATGTCAAGCGTGTGGAAGGTGGACATTTCTATATTGACAGTAATCCTAACAGCGTTGCTGGACATATTAATCGTATAGTTTCCGCAATACTATTGGATGAAAGTTGTATTGGTTGAGTGACGTTTTTAAGGAAATACATAATAAAACCAACATAATATGACATAAAGTATGAATCCAAATGACGAAAAAGAACTACAGTGTCAAATTACACTAATTTAACTATAAGAGAAGAAAATATGAGTGATATTGATATTGAAATTAAAGAAATCAAATCGAGCAAAAATTATAGAAATAAACTGATTACACTATTGACTGACTGCGTTGATGATGGTGCCTCTATCGGTTTTATTGCTCCGCTGAAAAGAGAGAGTGCAGTTGGATATTGGAGTGATGTAGATGCTCAGATTAAAGATGAAAATTGCCGACTCCTGATTGCGCTGAAAGACGCAGAAATTGTTGGGAGTGTTCAAATTGGGCTAACAAAAAAAGATAACGGTAAACACCGGGGGGAAATCGAGAAACTCATGGTAAAAAGAGCCTGTCGTTCTGTGGGAATTGGAACATTACTTATGTCAAAAGCCGAGGAATTATCAACAAATATCGGTTTAAGGCTATTAGTACTGGATACCAGAGAGGGCGATGTCTCTGAAAAATTATACGCGAAACGTGGTTTCACACGCGTGGGAGCTATTCCAGGTTTTGCGTTAAGTTCAAACGGCAACTATGATGGTACGGTAATTTATTATAAAGAGATCTTTTAGGGTTACAGAGAAAGTCTGCACGAATGCGTATTACCTCGGTTTGGCAGGAATGGTAGATCTGGCAAAAAATGCCTACCCTAAAACGGGTGGATCAGTCTACGGGAATGTTGATGCTGAGGGCTATGTCAAATCTGGGCAGGGGTTCGATGTAGTGTCCGGTAGTTCTTGACCGCTACAAGAGCCAGCTCCTCGGTGGTGCTCAACCGGCACAAGCCATCATGGCGGTGATGCGAAAAGTGATGATTGAGTCGCAACAAGACGATTCTGCGAAACAATAAAACTTTCACATGTGAAAGTGGAGTGAGAACTGATGATCAAGATAGCAACTAAGTTGGGATGTCTGCTGATGGGGTTGTTTGCCCTGTCAGCTTGTTAAAGCGTCCCTCAACCAAGCAACGAATACAAGAAGGCTCTGGATGATACCAATTAACTCCATTGGTGGAACCGACTTATATCAGGTTTACCGTGACGCGGCTATCGGCACCCTGCGGTGCAACGAGATGGACACTTAGCCTGAACGGATCAAGGTGCGCTTTCAGCAACCCGATATGACAAAGGCGTTGGCCTTGAAGGTTTCTACCAGACAGCAGAAGGCAAATTAACTTTCACTATGAGGTAACCCAATGGAGTTACAAGAAGCAAAAGGAGCTCTCGATATCCTTCATCCCCACAAAGCCTCAGCGCCTTTGAGGCTTGTCATCCACCAGCCTGGAGGGATTGGTGGAACCCCTACCGTGGGGATGAAAGCTATTCATGCTGGGTTTGACTGGGACAGCAACACTATCCTGATCTACCCGGAAGAGCAGCTCACTCGGTTGACCCCAGATGAGATGGCCGCCATCACGAAATCAGTATCGAAGGGACAATCCTGGCACTCACAGCAGCAGCCCAAGGAGTACCGGCAGCGGCTGGAAGAGAAACGAGAATAAAACACCCCAATATGGGGTGTTAATGGCGCAGACAATATTGAATCAAAGCCTGTCGGATGCTTTGCCTTGTGCTTAAAAATAATAATGGGTAAACAACGCCTTCTGCCTCAGAAAAACGATAGATTGTTCGCAACTGGAGTTTTGAATCAACATAGTCGTGATAGGTTGTAAACCCAAGATCCGCCGCCTCTATACATAATGGAGCGCTACCTGGATGCTCATTTACTCTTTTTTCAAATCCAATAATGAAGCCATCAAGAAGCTCTTGAGCCGCCAATTGTCCGATGTGCCTCGCTAAATAGTAGAATTTGTCATGAAGCTGTTTTTGGAAAGCTAAGGAATACTCAAACTTCATCAACAAGTCCTTTCAGTGCGGCCCGAAGGTCGAAAGATGATACGGTTCGGCCAGCCTGAACGTCCTTTTCTGCAAAAGACAGCAGTCGTAGCAGAGCCATTTGTTCCTGCTGCATTTCAAACTGAGCAGGATCTTGAACCACATATAAAGGTTCCCCATTCTGGGTTACTACTACGGGATCAGATACATCCATAGAAGCCAGTTCCTTCTTAAAGGCTGATACCGTGGTGATACGCGGTGAAGTAGATAAGGTCATGGTTAACTCCAATAATGAAATACAGTTACCAACCAAAGGATAAATCAAGTCAACATAAAAGTCCATATTTGGCCATTATATGGACTTTTGGCGTATGGATAGAGGAGAGCTATAGTCATGTGACTAAAGGTGTCCTGAATGAACAACCTCCCTCTGCTGATTGATGAAAAAGAAGCCATTGATTACTACCACCAGCATCCAGAGATGACAGATGCAGAAGGGCTTATGTAGTCGCGTTCTAAGCGGAGAGGGGCACTCAAACAGCCAGATTAGAGAAGAGCTGAGTATTGAGAAGGTCTATACGGTTACGCACCTCAAACGCGCCGGTTCTTTATCCTGTTCAAATTGCGGCGAACTGTAGACCTATCACCCCTATGTTCACCAGCAAACGTGAATGTCCTGCTTGGATTGCTTCGCCAAGCAATGGGCAGTGTTGAATATCGCCTCTATGGCGGAGATATGTCTTTGAGTAGTGTAGATGCTGCGAAACTGATAGAGCTCCAGGAACGAGCTAATAGGGTTTTGTTTGTCACTCTGGATGATCAAAATGAGTGACACATACGAACCGCTTGAGTTTGTGTTCTGCGGTTTTAGGAAAGGGGGAGCAGGGCTCTTCATCTCCGTAGCCACTATACGCGATGGTGCCTTAGGCCTACACTTTCATCCTATCGTAGTATTAAAAAATGCAACTGTGAAAGGGTGTTTTTCAGCTAAAAAGAGGTGATATTTTGAGTGCAATTATCAGTAAGTGCGGCATGTACAGATACCGACTGGAAAGGGATGTGCAATCCGAGGGAATTGTGTTCGGTTATTTTGGTGTGAACGGTTCTACGGCCACGGCCACCGAGGACGATCACACTGTCAGGAAGTGGATGGGATTTACCAAGGCCAACGGAGGGAAACGCTTCATTGTCGGTAATGCTTTTGCGTTCCGGGCGACCAACGTTCGTGAACTGGCTACGGTGGTTGATCCTGTCGGCCCTGAAAATGAAATTCACCTGGAAAGGATTATTCGGGATGCGGATGTGCTGGTTCCCTGCTGGGGGAGCCGAACCAAGCTGCCTAAGTCTCTACATATTCATTTGGACAGGCTTTTAGAGCAGCTCGTTGCATCTGGGAAGCCCGTGATGACATTCGGTGTTACTGGGTCAGGAGATCCGAAACACCCATTAATGCTTGGATACTCGACAAGTCTAATACCACTAGTAAGTGGCATAAACATGTAGAAATCTGAAATTTGAAGAGCTGGATAGTACAAGGGAACAGAATGTCTCTGTTTCACTACTTTAATAGACCCCAACATTCTGCATTATGAAAACGCCATTTCCTGTGTCTACAAAACCTAGTCGTTTGTAATAATCGCAAAGTCGCTGAAACGCCAATTTTTCATCGGGGATGAATTGTTCGAGCCCTAACCTCCTGTGCCACTCTTTCTCTTCTTCTGATGCTCTTGTCCATTTATCGACAGGAATTTCAAATTTCAAGGGGAAGGGCTTCAAGGCTATTAGTTGTGAACTAGCTGCAAATATTCTTATTGCATCGAAAATTATAATTTCAGCATATTTTTTACCCCTATATTCTGGAATTATTTCGATACGGTCAATAATAAATAATTGAGTTACATCATCAGGATAGAAGTGATCATATGGACTCCCTATAGCCTCGAATGCAGCAGATGATAATTCATTGCTCTCAACATCAAACAACTCCATATAGGGCTTAGTTGATGCCTCCAAGTCCAAAAGATCATTCCAGTCATATAAAACACCATTGTGACTTGAATTGACGAGAATGAAGCGCGATTTGGATATAGTTACTTCTTCGTCAGTATCACAGTCATTTCCAACCGTTTCGCACTCTATATTAAAAATACACCCTTCTTGAATATCCTCTGATAGATAACCACTTTTACAAGTAAATATATTAGTTAACGCATAAATACCTCTTTCACCCGACATAAGTTTCTATCCATATAAAACTGAGATTTTCATTTATAGTATCATATAATGATGCTGTTTTAGCAAGACAAGATAGATATTTTTGGAGGGACATATGCTCACTGCGGCATGTATAACTGGATGGCCTTTTTACACCGAACTAACCTGACATATTCAATATGCTCCGTAAACAACTCATCAACTGAACATCTTTTTTGCCACCTTACCGCTTTTGCTCCGCCCCATTTGTGTTCTATCGGGTTCAAATCCGGACTATAAGCGGGAAGCCATTTCAGTTGACATTTGCTGTCGGCTATTGCTTGTGTCGTATCATTCCGTTTATGGAAAGGCGCATTGTCCATCACTATCACGGCGCCGTGTGGAAGCTTTGGCAGCAAATCTTGCGTCATCCACGCATAAAAAACGTCGGCATTAATATTCTCGGTAAACAAGCTTAAGGTGACGAAGGTATTTTCGAGAATGGCGCCAATGACGTTGATACGGCCTTTTGCGTGCCAGTCATGCGGACCAAAACAGCGTAACCCTTTTTCCGAATAGCCATATTGACGTGGCATCGACTGAGCAAAACCACTTTCATCCAAATACACAATCGGCCTGCCCGTCCGTTCATAGTCGCTGATGCGCTCGATAAATGCCTGACGAGCCTGAAGATCAGCGCGAGGGTGTGTTAACGTTTTTTTTATGGGTGATCCGAAGGCGTTTCAGGGCGTAATGAATAGCCGATTGTGAGACACCTAAACGTTTTGCTCTTTCCCATTGATAGTCATCGGGAAAGTTTTGGACATCTGCCCTGAGCACCGCATCAGGGATTTTCGTGGCGGGTTTATTGTGGGTCATGCAAGGTTCTATCTGATTGCACCACCGGAACAAGGTGCGCATGGAGATTTCAAAATGGGCACTCGTTTGTTCGAAAGTCAACGAATGCTTGTCCTTGTATGCCAGTACTCTCTTTCGAAAATCTAAGCTGTAGCCCATCTCGTGTTATGCCTTGTCGTCTAGGGGTTAGGTATTATGTCATATTAATATGATTTATCTATACCTGAGATGGCTATCCGCTTCCTAACGGAAGAAAGGGATCTGGTTGTCGATCCTTTCAGTGGCTCAAATAAGATTGGGTTGGCCGCAGAAAGGAATAACCGGCGCTGGATCGCTTGTGACATCATCCTTGAGTACATCCGCACCCAAACGGAGATGTTCACCGGCTTTGATGGATTTTGGATAAACCCAGCCATAGCAACAGTGGGTGGGGGAGCTTTGAATTAAGAGAACAATATCTATGAGTTTAAATTTTATCGCAAGAGTTTTGCGCTATTTGACGATTATGCATCAGCAGGCAGCAATCAACTTCTGGGGGAGCAATACCAGCCTAATGCCATCTCGACACAAATTGATTGTGGTCTTATCGGTAACTGGGTTATTCCTCGCGGGGGACCAATCATCTCTCCGGAATTTGCGGGAGTGTGCCCCAACACGCCGCTTCCCGTTGTATCTATGAAATTTGGTCCTAATGGCCGGGGCTACGTTCTATGTGGTATTGGGAGTAAGGTAGTTGCCACTAGCTTCTGATGTTAATGACATCGAGGATAAGGAGTTACTATCATTCAAATAGGTGAGTCGATGGGGGCGTAAATACGGTTCCCAGTCGTATGCACTTTGGCTGATGAAAGTGAAGCAAAGCAATTATTGTCGAATGGGGTTGGGGCAGCTAAGCAATTGCGCTGACAGTACAAATCTTGTGAATACGCGACCTTTATGGCCTTTTTTTGTTTCAAGTTTGTTTTAATAGAACCATAATTAGATATTGCAGTATCATTTTATGATCGTTACAATCTTTCATATGTGAAAGTTTTGGGGTGGTCAGGATCATCTGCGAGAAACCAAAATAGAGGTGGGTATGGCAAAAGTAATCAGCTACGCCAACCAGAAAGGCGGAGTGGGTAAGAGTACCCTCTGTATCCAGCAAGCCTTTTATCTGGCGTTAAAGAAGAAAAAGAAAGTGCTGGTCTTGGATATGGATGGTCAGGGGAATACATCCTCTCGACTGGCCCCCAGACGAGAGCTGGAAGATGGCGACTGCGAGTCCATCCTCACCGGAACCAAAACCGCAGAGCTGTTCGCTTACGAGCTGGACGGTATTAAGGTCATGCACTGTCCTTGCGGGGTAGACCTTATTCACACGCCGAAGAACGACCCGGATCTGTTTGAAATGGAGGCTGTGCCTCTTGACCAGGCTATGAATCCGGCTCGCCATTTGGCCGAACTTTTTGAGAACTACGACTACGTGCTGATTGATTGTCCGCCTAGCCTCGGCAGAAAGCTGGTGGCCGCGTTGGTGATGTCTACGCATGTGGCATGTCCGGTCAAGCTCTCTGGATTCGCTGTGGATGGCGTAGAAGGCCTCCTCAACACGATTATTGGTGTGCGCGAGGCGTACAACCAAGACTTGGAGATTCTGGGCATTGTGATCAACGACATGGACCGTTCTGTCAATCATGACAAGGCCCTCAAGTCGCTGGAGAACACAGTTCCGGATCTACTGTTTGAGAACAAAATTATGCACCGGCCTCCGCTCGATACTGCGACTACTGATGGCATCCCTGTGTGGGAGCTGCGCTATGGGCATGTCGCGGCCAAAGAGGTTGAGGCGGTGTTGGAAGAACTTTTAGAGAAGGTGGGCTAAGCGATATGGCACTAAATAATTTAAAAGGCCTGTCCGAACTTGCTAAAGCCGTCAAAGGCAAGAAAGGCAAAGAAGTTCTTACTGTACCTGTTGAAGACGTTATATCTAAAGCCCAGGTTCGTAAGCGCTTCCGTAACATTGAAGAGCTGGCGGCAACCCTGCTGACCGAAGGGCAGCAGTCTCCGATCATCGTGTTCCCGAAGAACGAAGAAGGCAAGTTCGTCATCCAGAAAGGGGAACGTCGTTGGAGAGCATGTAAACATGCTGGTATTGAGACCATCGACCTAGTAGTCAACGATAAGGTCCAGAACAACCTAGACGAAACTGCTGGTGAGTTGATCGAAAACATCCAACGGGATGACTTGACGCCGGTAGAGATTGCCGAGGCATTGAATCTGTTTATCGAAGAAGGCTGGAAGCAAAAAGACATTGCTGATCGTCTCGGTAAAAACATCACTTTCATATCTACACATCTGTCGTTGCTCAAGCTACCTGACTGTGTGCGCGAATTGTACGATAATGAAGTATGTTCTGATACAGAAACTCTGAATAATCTTCGCTTGTTGTTTGACCTGAACGAAGAAAGATGCCGCGCTGTCTGCGCTGTGGCTATGTCTGACGGGATTACCCGTAAACAAAGCCGTGAGCTTCTGAACGATACCAAACGTATCAAAGAAGAAATGGAAAAAGGCCCTCTGGCTGGCTCCGGCCAGAGTGATGAACCGCGTGCTGGAAATACCGATGACCAAACCTTTAACTCAAGCGGGAATGGTACGTCGGAACAACTCAGGAATGACGAGCAAAACCCTATCCAGCAGCCAATTAACAGTGGCAAGAACAAGGATGAAGAAGGGAGTGATGCTCTTCCTCCTCTGCCGAAGAACAAGGAATGGAAGGAAGTCCGGCCCGACAGTTTGATCTTTGCTGTCAACGTTAACCTGGATGGTGAGACAAAACGCGGAGTCATTATGACAGACCGTGTGGCTCTGGTTCCGTCTACTGTCTGGGTCAAAACGCTCGATAGCGAAGGCAAGGAAAAACATGTTCATGTGCCTGTGTCAGACATTGAACTCCTGAGTGTCGAAGGCTAACAAAGGAGGCCCAGCCAGAAGAGTGGGCCTATCAAGAATAGGTGGATATGAAGATCTCACAGGACATGAAAAGAAAATTTGCTTTGGTGAATGCCCTGTCTAAAACGGAGAAGCCAAGTCTCCAGGACCTTCACAAGGCGACAAAAATTCCTGAATCAACGATCAAGAGACAGTTGGCTGCTCTGCGTAATGAGTTCGGAATGAACATCTTGTTCGTCAGGGAGTCAACCGGCGAACGGGGTGCCACCGGCTATTACATGCTGACAAACTGGGGGATCTTAGACAGGTCTTCGTTCTTGAACCGATACGGAAAGCTGTAGGGTGTCATGGATCAGCGCATTGAACAGGAAACCCGCCAAATGACCTGTCTCTTATACACAACTTTGTATCCTGCTGTTTTTTATATGAATTATTTTAAACTTATCGAGACAACGTTGGGGAATATTTCCTTTAAAATCAGTTGAGTATATTTATCAAATTACAGTCATTTACTCGTGATTTGAGATGTGACTAAAAGACAGCCAAATGGCGGGTTTTTTATGGTGTACCTGGCATGCTCAGCAGCTCGGGGGGAAAGTCCTCTGTCCAGCCTGATGGTGGCGAAGGACTAGTGAAGCGCAAGGGCGTCGTTGTGAGTCGGGGGTGATGCACTGGCTGAGCCGTAAACTGAAGCTAAAGGTCAACGCGAAGAAGAGCGCGGTAGCACATCCAGAGACGCGTAAATTCCTGAGTTACAGCTATAGAAAGGGCAGAAAGGTCTTTTCATTATGTCACCTGTTTAATTGTTGAAGTGAGAATATCATCTCCATGACGGTGACCAAAATTAGTGTGCCACTTCACTCGCCTAATCTCCTGCGGCAGCATTTTTCCCCGGCATGCCCGAATACTCACTGGTGCGGAGACATCACCTATATTCGCATAAAAGCAGGGTGGAGCTATCTGGCCGTCGTGATGGATTTATTTTCCCGTCGGGTGGTGGGGATGGCCATCTCTTCTTCGCCGGATGCTGAGCTGGTCTGCCGGGCATTGAATAACGCATTGGAAACGCGTCATATTGAAGGGCGGCTGGTTTTTCACTCTGATCAGGGAAGTCAGTACAGCAGTAGAAAATTTCGCCGTTTACTCTGGCGCAATAAAATTATCCAAAGCATGAGTCGTCGAGGTAATTGCTATGATAATTCACCGATGGAACGGGTCTTCCGGAGTTTAAAAAGCGAGTGGATCCCGCCAGAAGGCTATCGGGACATTCATGAGGCAATCCGGGATATCACCTGCTATTTGGGCGGATATTATAATGACACCCGTCCCCATAGTTTTAATGGGGGAATTTCCCCTGCTGAATATGAAAGACAGTGGGAAGCGGCTAGAAATGTGTCCGGTAGTTCTTGACCGCTACACTGTTAATGCGACAGAACCGTAATTGCCCCGCCATGCTGCAACTAGGAAATATGATAAACACCAGTACCATGACCAGGGAAAGAAGTTATGCAGCATCGACAAATATTGACTTACAGCCTATTCAGTATTTTTTCTACGCAGCAACACGACGAGAAATGCCAGATTGACGAACTGAAGGCTGGTATTCAAATATCTCTCACAGTTCTTCC
>NZ_MKGQ01000054.1 GCF_001908105.1 Xenorhabdus eapokensis | reverse complement strand
GGGGAGGAGCAAAAGCGATCAGGAGGCAAAAAAGATGTTCAGTTGATGAGCTATTTACGGAGCATATTGAATATGTCAAATTATGATGATTCTGCTATACATTTTTGGTGGGTTACAAACACCCGCCACGGGAATTCTGCGTTCAGTACGATGAAAGTGATCTGGCTTTTATGCAGCGTTTGCTGGCTGATGAGGGCATTTTCTATTATTTCACGTTCGATCAGGAACAGCATGAGCAACGCATCGTTTTTCATGATTCCTGCCTGTCGCTTAATAACGTGATCACTGTTCCTTATCGCCCTGAAGCTGATGTTACTGGCTCAACAACAAGCATTCAGCAGGTTAGCTGGTCAGAACAGGTTGGTGTTGCCACCGTGACAACCAAAGACCGGACATTCAAGAATCCACGTATGAACCGGGAGTTCTGGTATGAAGGGCATAATCTAGCCAACCAGCGCACGCTGAAAAACTACCACTATTACGATTTTCCCAGCCGTTATAAAGATGAAAATTTGGGGCAACAAGTCAGCCAGTATCGTCTGGAATACCTGCGCCGGGATACGCAGCTAGGAAACGGCAATGGTGACTGTTTTGCTATGTGGCCGGGGCAACTGGTTAATTTTGAAGATCATCCCAATGAAACCTTGAATGACCAATGGCAATTAATTCAGATAACCCACTCAGGCCAACAACCTCAAGCTGATGAAACCCAGCACAGCGGCAGTGGCACGTGGCTTTCCAACCAGTTTACTTTCACCAGCCGCAAAAACTCCTATCGCCCTTCTCCCTATCCGAAACCCAAAATGGAAGGGCCGCATATTGCTACTGTCGTCGGGCCGGAAGGCGAAGAAATTTTTTGCGATGAATATGGACGCGTCCGTATCCAATTTGACTGGGATCGGTACGGTAAACTTGATGACAGCAGTTCTTGTTGGGTGCGTGTCAGTCAGGCATGGGCAGGGCCACTGATGGGCATGATCGCTATTCCCCGCATTGGTCACGAAGTTTTGGTGGATTTTATCCACGGTGACCCTGACCAGCCGATTATTGTTGGTCGGGCATATCACGCCAATAATCTTCCGCCGAATCGACTGCCGATGGCAAAAACACAAATGTCAATCCGCTCGAAGACGCATAAGGGGCAAGGATTTAACGAACTGCGTTTTGAGGATGAAAAAGATCGTGAAGAGGTCTTTATCCATGCTCAGAAAAACCTCGCCATTCAGGTGCTCAATTCACGCGACGAACGCATCAACTATAACCGCACAACCAGCATCGGGCATGACGATGAATTGGTTATCGCCAATAACCGTAAAGTCACGGTTGAAGGCCAACAGGAGCATAAAACTGCCGGCAGCTATCTGGAACAGATTGACGGCGACCGTGCGTTACAAATCAAAGGCGATTTGTCTGAAAAAATTCAGGGTATTGTCAGTATTGATGCGCAGGGAGATTTGACATTACAAAGTGGCAGTAAGCTGACTTTGCGTGTCGGTGGGAGTTTTGTGGTGCTTCATGCTGGCGGCATCGATATTAAGGGTGCCGCCATTAATCTGAACTCCGGCGGTAGCCCCGGTGATTTATTGGCGCCTACCAACCCTGCTATTTTGCTCGCGGCAGCCAGTGAAGGTTCAATGTTCGTCGCGCACTGTCCTCTGAAAGATAAGGAGAATCAGCAATGAGTCAGGAAAAACTCTACGCCATTATTGATGGGGCAGCAGAACCGGATTTGTTTTTAGCCTTAGAGCGTTACGATCCGCCTTCTGCCTGCCTTTATGGTGAACCGCTCCAGCCGGAACTGGTTAAAATCGCGCCCTATCTGGTACAGGTTACTGAAGAAGTTAAAATCTGGCTGGAATGCCGCAGAACGCCGTGGGGCATTTTCGTCCACAGCGAAGCCGATATGAAAACCGTGCGGCAACATTTACGCAAATACCTGCAAGTATTGCTACCTAAACAGGAAAAACCCGTTTTTTTTCGTTTTTACGATCCGCGTAATATCTGGGATTTTCTCGGCGTATTAAGTGACTGGGAGTTGCATTGCTTTTTGGGGCCAATCACTCGTGTTACAACACTTTATCTTGAAGAAGAACGCACGGATAACTTTGTTAAGGTGAGAGAACCTTTTCCCGTTGGTGCAACCAGCAAACGAAAAATGCTTATTATCAACGAAGTTCAGTTGGAAAAAATACAGGCCATTTTCACTGAGCGTTATATCGAGAAATTAGCCGGGTTTATCCCTGACTGGCTGGAAAAAGCGCCTTTTGACTTTATTCCTCACATCGATATGGTGGAATGTGCCCAGCAATTTTTTGACTGGTTCAGTGAAAACGGCATTACAGATGATCGTAATGTCCGTGGATTACTCCAGCTCTTTATCCTCCGGCATTACCTCACACTTGATGATCTGCCTAAAGCAATCTATTCCCAATTAACTGAGTACGGTCAACCGGGGCATATGCGTGCCGAACGTTTGTTAATTCAAGAATGGGGTCAAGTACCGCTTTAATCAAAAACAGAGAAATTACTATGGGTAACGCAGTTAAAATTGGCGATATCGGCACAGAACACGGCAATTGTTCCGCAACGCCTGTTATTACCGGAGCCAGTACCGTCAAAATTGATGGTGCTTATCTTGCGCGACAAGGTGATGCATTAGCACCTCACAATTCTCATCCACGAGCCATTTCCGGTGGTTCAGGTTCTGTATTTATTGAGGGAAAGCCTGCCGCCAGAACAGGTGATGCAGTGGATTGTGGTGGCGTTGTGATTGGCGGCGGCAGCGTCAATATTGGTTAAGGAGAAATAAAATGACATCAACAAAAGCAGGGTCAGCAGTCTGTGATTGTGATAACCCGGATGATTGTACTCATAAGATTGATGTAACACTGGGAAATAAAACGTTTAGTTATGAACAACTGTTTCCTTTTCCTGCTACATTGTATTATGTGGTTCCTAAACCGGAAGATAAAGCGGATAAACCTAAAATTCCTATAAAGTTAAGTGCCGTTAGTAAGGGCTGTATTTCGCACAATCCAAACTGCCCCATTGGGAATTTATCGGGTGAAAATGGAATGCCTGTAGCACAATTCTCACCTAATAAACCGTATGCAGGAGAGTTGGTCTATTCAAAGAAAATTAGTGATTTTTCCCTTATGGAAAATAGTCCGATCGTTATTTTACAGCGTTTTTTGAGCAGAGACTTTGGCTCACATATTGAAGAAGAACGTTTTTATGTCAGAGCAGATGAATGCTCAGGAAAACCATTGATAGATAAAAAATACAAACTGGCGGATAAAATTTTGACCGCCACAATAGGTAATAAGGCTATTCTTGGTTCAGACATTCACCTTGTCCTGAATGAAAAACAGGAATTTAATGTTGCTATTGGTGCATTAGAGGAAATTGAAAAACTTACCGATGAGCAGAGAAGGCAACAACAAAAAGAGACCAACAGAAATAATGGAATGCGACATAAAGGTTCACAAGGATGGCGCAGAAATACAAAACCTTATGAAGTTCGTAATTCACTAACTATCGAGGGAAAAATCACGGCCGAAAAAGGCACTGAAACACGTAGCTGGTCAAAGGAACTTGAGTTTGAGTTCAAAAAAGGAAAAAAGAAATTAGGGCCAATTGATACTGCCATCGATAGTATTGGTAAATTCAATGATCTTCTTGCGTTCGGGCATGATCAAGATAAGTTCCGGGTCATTAATTTAGATCTTATTTATCCTTTAATTAATATTAGTGGCAGTTATGAGCTTGCGCACAGTGATAAATATGAAATTTTCTATAAATATAATGCTGATATTACGGCTACACCCTTAGTAGGTTTAGAATTACGCGCCGATGTTATTCAGATATTTGCTGCATATTTTAAAGTCAATAAATTGGTGGCTAAAATACGTGAAAAAGGAGAAGAACTCGAACAAGAAGTTAAGCAAGGTAAAAATGGAGCATTCTATGGTGCACAATTAGATTTAATCCTCAGTGGTGACTTAAGCGTTATGTTTGGCTGGGAGTCTGATGACAAAGGAGAGTGGTCTTTTAAAAAGGATGCCGTATTAGAAACAGGATTTGGAATTAGAGCTGAAACAAATGTTCGCGGTGGTGTCCGTTATTATGCTATCAATGGCTATTTTGATGCTTCAGCACAAATTGCAGCCAAAGTATTAGTAGCGCTAGAATCTACAGAAAAAAGTATGGAACTTGTGCTTTATCATGATGGAATAACAGCATCAGCGAGTGTTAAATATGGTGTAAATGTGGGTAAAGATAAAACATCACCTGACGATGATATATCAAACGAAGAAGCATCAAATAGTCAAACAAGTGCAGAAGGAAAAAAAGAACGTGATTGGGTATTTCAAGAGCCACTTAGCAAAGAAAAATCAAAGTACCGAATTTCTTTGGGCTAGTATTTTATTATTTACACTCATAATTTTTGCCACTTCGGCATCAGGAAAAACAAAAATGGAATATAAATACTTATTATCAGTGAATACACATAGAAGCCTATGCGTCATTCGACTTAATGAATTGATAGCAATGGAAAATGTCGATTCTCGCAGCGGAACAGAATCCAGTGGTCAGAACATCACTGCTTTTTTAGAAAATGGTAATAATACACTCTCTGTATCAATGGGAAAAAAAGCTATTGATAAAGATTTTGAAAAGCTTAATCCTGATTCATGGTGTGAAGCAATTATCAGGAAAGCATCTTCACATGATCAAGGCCAGATTATTAGTTATATTAAATTATCCGTAGACAAGAATGGTGATATTGTTACTCATACTTCACAAAATCAGATTTCTAATAATTCTTCAGGTTTTGATTTCTTAGGTATGTCAAAAAATTATGGAGAAAAAAAATTATATCAAGCCAAAAAAGACTTTTCTATTAACGGATTGCCCGATTGGATGTGGGTAAAAGCTCGTCCTGTATCAGGGAATGATTTACCAGAAATAAAAGCATTTTATCAGGAATTAATTAATGCTTTTTCACGTAACGATTTAAATAAAATATGGAATATAACAGAATCGGCTTGGGAAGAATGGGCTATTGCAGATAATAGTAATGCTAAAACATTTTTTGATTCTATGGGATTTAAAGAAAAATTTGATAGTGGGGATTATGCAACCAGAACAATACCCGACTGGAATAAATTTAGGCTAGTTAGTTATAAAGAGGGCCGTCTATTCCGTTTAGAAGAAGGTGCTTTAGGTCGTTCACCTGTATTACTTGATAATAAAGTTACAGGTGATACTGCAACTTATAGCCCTTACTTATCTATTATTAATGGTAAAGTTGTCATATCAAGATAGTTAATTTATTTGGCTAATTAGTTATTAATAGTACTGATTAGCCTAATACCCATCAAGAAAAATTGTTGCTACACATAATCTTTATTATTGCTATAGCCATAAAGATTAGCTAATCTAAACTTGTTCAAAGCGCTTTTTAGCGACAATAAAAAACTCCCGTAGCCTGAAAGGGAGAGCAGATATTGCGGTACGTCTGCCCACCTTTGGAAGCAGATATTGCCAAGACACCTAAACCCTCGTCTGGCAATGAAGGTTTCTTAAACTAAAAATACGCCCAAAAGGTGTTTTTATATTGTCATCGAAGTGTATTGAACGTGGGTTCATACACTGACTTTTCAAAGCAAAATAAATAAATTTTACTTTATATTCAATGAATTACTAGATGGCTTTAGTCCATCCGGTTCATACATCTCACGATCACTGTCTGAAATATTCAGCGAACCATTTTTCTACGCCAAAACAATTAACTCACTGCTACCGTTTGGTACTAACTTTGCGGCATTTTAATGCTTGTACAACATCTTCTGACCGTACACAGAACCCAAGGCGTCACTTTTTGCGGATTTACCGCTGAAAGTGACGCCGCAGCCAAAGGACTATTCAACCCAGACAGGCTCACACCTGCTTCACCCCACAGTGAATCTGACACTGCATTTTTAGATTGAAAAGGAGAACTTGACGATATCGAGGCTGGCTTTTTTGCCGGTGGGGATGACCTGCTTATGCAGGCGGCAGTACCGTGTACTCAACCGATACCCCGCAATACCTCAACCTGCGTTCACTCTGGCGCACAGATATCGATCAAGGGCAAGGCAGTTATTTTCTGTTTTGCCAGAATGGTCGCGCGCCAGAGATCGCATGTTGTCAAACATCCGCAAGGGGAAGCCAATGAGTCGATTGATTAAAGAATTAAAGTTTTTTGCCCGTAAGAGTGGTGGCAGCCATAAGACCTACCATGATCGTATTCGGGTTGCGGGACGTTTGGGCGCGTTGTTACTGAGCCTGAATATTCAGGTCAAAAGCCTCAATAATTTGAAAGCCAAACATGTAGAGCATTACGTTGATGCCCGTTTATCTCAGGGGATTGCTAAGCGCACAGTGCAAAATGAAATGGCTGCGCTGCGTAATATCTTCCGCATGGCAGGCCGGGAAAAGCTGGAAACTTCGCCACGTCTGAGCAATCAGGCATTGGGATTAAGCGGAACCAGTCGCGCCGGAACGAAACAGGCTATCCCTGATGCGACATTTCAGGTCGTTTACCAGAAAGCGCTTGAACGGGATGCCGGATTTGCCGTCACACTGAAACTCGCCCGATTGCTGGGACTACGTTCTCAGGAAGCGGTGCAATGCAGTGCTTCACTGAAAAGCTGGCGTAAGCAATTAGAGCAACCTGAGCCGAAACTTCAGGTTGTTTTCGGCACAAAAGGTGGCCGACCAAGACAAACTCGTGTATTGGATGTTGCAGCGGTAAAAGAGGCTGTAGAACAGGCCATTATTATTGCTGAACAACGTAACGGCAGATTGATTGATAAACCAGACCTCAAACAAGCCATGAACTACTGGCGAGCACACACCACAAGGATTGGTTTAACCGGCTGTCACTCTCCTCATAGTTTGCGCTATGCGTGGGTGCGGGATGCTCTGGCGTTTTACCAACAGAATGGTTTTAGCCGTCAGGAAGCAAGAGCATTGGTATCAATGGATTTAGGGCATGGTGATGGGCGCGGGCGTTATGTTGAGCGAGTTTATGGCCGTTAAACTTAGTTGTTCAGTTATTGTCTTAGGTAAAACAATCAGTTAAAGTATTCCCGCCATTAGCCAAATCTAATGGTCAAGGTTTAGCAGCCTTGAGCTAAGAACACTGGTAGGATCTTTTCTACCAGTGCGCCTGTTATCACCCTTTCAATGGTGGTTCGGGCGGGGGAGACTCACGTCTCGCCGGAATCTTAGCCCGGTCTGCTAACCCTGCCTTGAATCACCACCATCAATATTAATTAATGGAAAGGGGTAACAGGAATGAATAGCAACAATATTCAAAATGATTGGCACCAAGCTGATATTATCGCTGCATTACGTAAACGTGGTACAACCTTAGCGGCTCTCTCTCGTGACGCGGGACTTAGTTCATCAACATTGGCAAATGCACTCAGCAGACAATGGCCTAAAGGCGAATGGATAATCGCTGACTATCTCGAAATACATCCTTCAGAGATCTGGCCGAGCCGCTATTTTGATCAGCGTGGTCAGCTTGTTGAGCGCAAGGTTCGCAGTAAACCACAGGAATAACCCACTATAATTTGTGATCGATGTCGTAAAAATGAATATTTTTTATCTCAAGCCCTGAGCGTAAAATGGCAGCAAAATCTGACCATTTTTAACCCTCAAGGCTTTTTTGCTTTAAGGTGATTAAAAATCACACAATTAATGATGTAAATAAGAAAAATCAGTCACATATGAAAAAAATAAACAAAAAAATCTTGGGGCATTAAAAGGGGCATAAAAGGGCGTCAAGATAATATATCTTTTATATTCAATTGATTATATTGATTTCCGATTTCTGATACTGCACGCAGAATTCGCGCTCCGGATGCGGGTAGCGCAGGTTGAACACCACGTCGCGGATACTGTGCTCCTTGAGGATTTTGGTGATGATGCCGGCGATGTTGAGCTGCTGAAAGATGCGCGAGTTCTGCCGCAAGGTAGTGCGCCACAGATCCGGCCGGATACTCATCCGGTAGGTAGTTTGGTGCAAACCGGTGTTGCCCTGTTCAAAGCGGGTGACGATGCCGGTGACGCTACGCTGTTCGATACCGTTCTGCAAAATAGTCAACGTTGCCGTGCGGTCAAGCACTAGCGGGAAGCCAATGGCAGGATCGGCGCTCGCCAGCCCCACTTCCAGCGCAAAGGGGCGCGAGAAGTGTTCGGTCAGACTAAAGTCGGTGACGACAAAGGTTTGTGCTGGCAGAGCACCCGCCGTCAGGGTAAACAGTAAGCCGCTGGGATCGGCTGCGCCACCCAATCCTAATTGCTGGCCGATTTGCTGCAACATTTTGCTTGCTGTCGTGCCACCCGCGGCGGCTTGAGCAACCAGCCCAGCTTTTTGCCCCTGTCCACCGGCAAATCCACCGCCCATACCGCTAATCATGCTACCGGCACCGAGGCCACCGGCGGCCTTGCCTGAACGCCCGGCAAAGCCGCCCCCCATACCACTGATCATGCTACCGGCACCAGCAGCAGCGTTTCCCCCCGCTCCCGTCAACAGGCCTTTGGCCTGTTTTGCCCTTTGCATAGTTTGCTGCCCTTGTTCTAACAGCGCTTTTCCTTTCTTCAAGTTAGTGAGGTGCTTTTTCACTGACATAGTCTGTCTCCCTGAGATGATGGAACGTTATGAAATAGGCCCTCCCGCCTGATAACAATGCGGGCCATAACATTCGGGCACAAGATTTCAATCTTACTCACATTGTCCCTGACAAATTGGTTAATTAAGGGCGCAAAATGCTGTCTTGCGATAATTTGAAGAGACGTTGTTGTCCGAATACATCGGCTAATTCGTGATGAATAAAAGGAGAAAAATAATAAATAATGGACAAGTAAAAACCAAATTAAATCCAATGAAATTAAAAGTTGTTCTCAACAATAACAGGATGAAAAGTTAAAATAATTGCATCATTGGCGCAATACGCTGTGTTTTTATATATAGTTAACTGATTGTTTTGTGTTATTTGGTCGCAGGTGAAATGAAATTCAACTAATACACTGATTTAATTATAAAAAATAAATTCCCGTGGTCTTTAAAATTATGATCATTTTAATTTTATGATCATGATCACAAAAATCTCTTTTTTGAATGGATGGTAACATGTATCGATTCAGTCATTAAACGATTTTCCATCAGCTTTGACAGCGGATTACGGAAAAGCCAATTTATTAACTAAACTTAAGCTAAATTATTTTACTTATGATTTAATTATTTTTTCAAAATGCAATCAAATTCACATAATCATAAATATTGGGGTTTATTCCTATTGTTATTTTTAGCAAAATTCACCGTCTTTTGACGCTCTTAAAATATTATAGTTGCATGTATTAAAAGGAAAAAAAATTATGAAAATTAACACTCTTGTTGCAGTAGCAGTTTCTGCTGTAATTCTGACAGGTTGTAAGAATATTGATCAGGGAATGCTGGCTCACTCTGGCATGCAATTATTTCAGGCGGCAACGCTAAATGATTCTGATGTCAAACAAATCACTGACCAGGCATGTAAGGATATGGATGCACAGAATAAAATTGCACCGGCATCCAGCCAATACACTAAACGTCTGAACAAAATCGCCAAAGCATTGGGTAGCGAAGTTAATGGTACGCCGGTTAACTATAAAGTTTATCTGACTAATGATGTGAATGCATGGGCAATGGCTAACGGCTGTGTACGTGTATACAGCGGCCTGATGAACATGATGAACGACAATGAAGTCGCAGGTGTTCTCGGCCATGAAATGGGTCACGTTGCACTGGGCCATACCCGTAAAGCAATGCAGGTTGCTTATGCTACCGTTGCTGCACGTACCGCGGCCGCATCAGCCGGTGGTGTGGCAGCACAACTGAGCGATTCCCAGCTTGCAGCTCTGGGTGAAAAACTGATCAACTCGCAGTTCTCACAGCATCAGGAAAGTCAGGCTGATGACTTCTCTTATGATCTGCTGAAAAAACGTAATATTAAAACTGAAGGTTTAGCAACCAGCTTCGAGAAACTGGCTAAACTGGGCAGTGATGAAACCAGCATGTTTGATTCACACCCGCCTTCACAAGAGCGTGCTCAACACGTTCGTGATCGTATCGCAGCAGACAAGAAATAATAAGTTCACGCGATGCTCAACTTTAACATCCTATAACATTGGCTTGTTGAAGCCAGTCGCGTTGACTTTTACCTTGTTGAAAATTGGCAAAAATACCCAACGTGTG
>NZ_MKGQ01000053.1 GCF_001908105.1 Xenorhabdus eapokensis | reverse complement strand
GACACCGGTGGTGAATACGCCATCAAAATATCAGCATTAACAAGAAAGAAAGACTGACTGACGCGCCGCAGTGCGGCTTGTCTGCTGACGCTGGAATACAAAACAAAAACCCGTTTTGCCTTCCAACGTCCAGCACCCACTCACAAGGGTAAAATCCTGAGCTCAGGATGCTTGCTGGCTGTCGAGCCACTCCAGTTCAGGCCAGCGAATTCTGAGGGCGGAGTAGAGATCGTAGTTATCGACAATCACTTTTTCATCCGCCATTTCCAGCATGGGCACATCGCTCTGATGGTCGCCGTAAGCAAAGGAGCCACGCAAAGAAAACCGATGCTGCACGATATAATCTGCAATGCGCCGAGCCTTGCCCTCACCGATGGTCGGGCAGCCTTGCAGTTCCCCCGTATACACGCCCTGCGCACTAACCAGTTCGGTACAAAGGACGGCATCGGCTTTGAGATAGCGCGACAACGGATCCAGGCATGCGTGATATGAACCTGACACCAACACAATCTGGGCATTACGTTGCTGATGGCGGGCAATTTCGTCACATACCCGAGTTTTCAGCAATTTTATGCCGATAGAATTAAACCAAGATTCACAAGTGGTGGCCAAACTGGCTACGTCAATATTGGCAAAATGTCGGTAGTAAAGCTGATTTAAACTTGCCCGATCGCTGAAACCTGCCGCCTGAGCATCGGACAGAGTGTCCATTACATAAGCAAAACGTTCCTCACCCACCGAAACACCGAGTACTGTGTTCAAATGATGCCTGAACGTAGCTAACAAGGTTTTACTGTTAATTAGCGTTTCATCCACGTCTAAAAATACACAGTACGACATGGCAACGTCTCCTTCAGCTGGTGCAGGTTAAGGGAGGGAACACGCGGACATTCTTCAGACTGAGGCCTATTGTCCCCCAGGATAAGCCGACACCAAACCCCGACATAATAGCCTTTCCCGGCTGCTGCTCACTATTACTACTGAAATGCTGGCAGAGAGTCAGAGGGATGGATGCCGGGCCGGTGTTACCGTAATTTTCCACCGCAATCGGCACCTTTTCAGCAGCGACCCGCAGTTTTTTAGTGAGGTACTGCAGCATAAAGCGGTTGGGCTGGTGTAGAAAGAAATGATCCACCTGCTGTTTATCCCATCCCTTCATTTCGAGCGCCTTATTCACGGTGTTGTGTACCACTTTAAGCGCAAATTCCATCACAGCCACCCCGTCCATCTGCAGATAACCGTGGCGTAAATCCTCTCCCTGTGGGACGATGAGCTTGTCATAACCACTGCCGTCGGTATGAATATCAAAGGCCCAGTCATCATCACCGGCAGCGATGATGGTCGCACTACCGGCATCTCCCAGCACCATACGAAGCTTATGGTCGTCGTCAGCGATATGTCGGGTCATTGTGTCACCCACACAGAGCAGAACCTTGCGGCAGCTATGCGAACTTATCAACAGCGCGGCCTGATACAGGCCGTAAATATAGCCGGAACAACCATAGTTAATGTCAAAAGCAATCACATCCCGGCACAGCCCCAGTCTCTGTTGTAACACGCAAGAAGTGGCGGGCATCAGATAATCCGGCGTTTGCGAAACAAAAATCACACCGTCGATCTCGTCGGGATCGGTCTGTTCATTAAAAATTTTGTGCACTGCATGTACGCACAGGTCTGAAGCCCGTAACGGGGTTTGCGCAATACCCAACTGGTTGATGCCGGTGCTGAGCGCAATCCTCTCCACTTCCTTTTCACCAAATTGTTGAGCCAGTTGCTCCAGCGTCAGCTTTGTTGACGGAACAGAGGCGGCAACCGCCTCTATTTTTAAACCATGAAGTGTAACGTTCATTACATATCCACAATATTTTGATTAAATACCAGGTTAAATATTTCGCCCACTCGCTGACAACGGCCAAGATCTTCTCCGTTAACCAATACCGAATAGTGCTGATTGATCGCACCGATTACCGAAACAATCGCCAGAGAATCCCAGCGCCCCTCCGGGTCAAGGACATAGTCATCATTCAGTAAGGTGATATCCACTTCCAGTAGTTCAGACAGGTCGGCAAGCAGTAGTATCTTATTCATTTTTTACCTCAGGCTATTGGTTGACGTTTCTTTTTAAATCGCAGGCCATAATCAACTTCATTAACAAAAGTAATTTTTTGCGGAACTTTAAATAAGGGAAGATGTTTCTTACACCATAAAATTACTTCGCGGCGCAATTGAATAAAATCGGTATCGACACTGGCTTTTATTCTTGCGACGACTATGTTCCCCAATATGGCGTTTTTCTCCGCACTCACCACCACATCTTCTACCCTGGTGAGTTGAAGAATAATGTTCTCCACTTCGCCGGGGTAAACTTTTTCACCGCCGACGTTAATCACCTCTGTATCTCTGCCAACGATGCGAAAACTATTGTCGCGCACCTCCACCACATCACCAGTTATTAACCACCCATCAGATGTAAAGGGTGATGGTGCGTTCATATAACCCAGCATTGAGGTTTTTGATAATACTTCCAGCTTGTTCTCTCTCACTCTGACCTGGACACCATCGTCAACGATACGAATGAACGTTGACTGGTTATCATCGCTGCGAGTTTTAATTACACCGGCCTCAGAAAGTCCATAAGCCTGAATCATTCTGGTTGTCGGTAATTTTTCCGCCAGATAACTCAGTATTGAAGCCGGCATCACTTCGCTGCCATAATTAATCTGTTTTAGTACTTGTAGCGAACGATTTTCAAAGCAATTTTTTAAGATCATCAGGTTAAGGAAAGACGGTGAGGTAATCAGTACATCAACCTGATAACGCGAGATAGCTTCACTGATGCTCTCTGGCGTTCGCAGTTCAGGAACGACCAGGCAGTTACCGCTAGCAAACGCACTCAATATGGTATTGATACCGCCAATGTGGTCAAACAGCAGAAACGAAAGCACCGTCCTCGGCTGCAAAGAGGGCTTTACAACGCTAATCAACTGCTCAAGGTTATGCACAATGGCTTTGCTTTGCCCCGAAGTCCCGGAAGACATGATAATCAGGCCCGCCTGACCGGAAAGGCGCAAGTTATCAATTAACGCATGCTCACTCTTCATCCCCGTGGACCCAATATTTTTGAACCCGTCTTCGTCAATCCACAACTGGAATTCACTACTGCAAATTTCACTGTTTCTGGCGATGGCCTCTTCACTGAGGCGAGTCATAGGCTGAACAATCGCTTTCAGCCTGATCAATGCAAGCAGTGAAGCCAGTGAGTCCGGATGGTAATCAGCGATAAGGGAAACCATTGTGCCGGCAACCACACCAACCGTGCTAAAGGTCCAGATCAATTCATCACATCGCGACAATAACCATTTATAGCTGTATGACTTCTGCTGATACCAGCAGGCAATCCGGTCACCGTTGTTGTAAAGGTGCTTAAATAACAGGGCGCTGTCCATCAGATCCCCCCCAGGTAAAGGTTCTGACCCGTAATAAAGTCGCTCTCTTTCTGCAGGAAGAAATCAGTAACATTCGATACATCCCGCAGTACGCCTTTACGGATGATGGCCTGACGGGCAATCAGACGATCCATTTTATCCTGAGGCACAGAGCGGATGAGATCGGTATCAATCGGCGTAGGACCCACGGCATTAACGGTGATATTAAACTCCGCCAACTCGCGTGCCAGCACCTCCGTAAGGGAATAAACCGCCGATTTAGAGGCAGCATAAATAGCTTCACCTTCAAGCTTCAGCGGTGTCGCTACAGTAGTAAAGTTAACAATGCGACCGTACCTGTTTTTCGCCATTATTTTCGCGGCTTCTCTGCAAAACAGGAATGTGCCCACCACATTGGTATTAAATATGTTGTTTACGGTGGATAACGGGGTCAGCATCAGATGATTCATTGAGGCAATGCCGGCGTTATTAATTAAATTATCCAAAAAGCCAAACTCTTGTCGGATATATTTAAATAATGCTTTTACTGCTTGCTCATCTATCACGTCGGCCAGAAAATGATGATAATCGGCTAACTGCCAGTCTACATCAGAACGACTGCATCCCACGACAATATGTCCCTGAGCCACATAGTGCTCTGCCAGATACTTGCCAATTCCTTTGCGGGTTCCGGTAATTAAGGTAACAGGTTTACGCACTATGTGGCTCTCCAATTAAATCAGCAACGTAATCGGTCAGTCGACCTACCGATGAAAATGGACTGTTTTTAGCCGACATGGATTTTTCATTTGCCAGCGTTAGTGAAACATCAAAATCATCTTCCAGTTTACTTTCCAAATCAGCAATCAGCATTACCAGAGAAATTGAATCAAGATGAGAGTCATGCCGATAAATAAAGCACTCATTGCCATTTTCAATCGGTAGTGGTTCGGGCAAGGTGGCATTGAGTTCTGTAACCGACTGAATAATGACATGGCGTATTTTATCTTTCATGGATATTCCTTATGTTATTTGTTTCAATATAGTGAGCAACGACTTCCAAAGTTCCCAAGCTTTCGTGAATAGCGACAAAACCGTCAGGGCGTACCAGAAGATATTCTCCGGGTTGAAATTCGATTTTTTTATCAGAGCCGTTAACTTCGACAAAATATACTGACAGATGACAATCAATCAGAACGGTCATCAGCGACTGCTTATCATTTTCGCTACCCACAATAAGATGATAATTTTCACCATCCACGATGTCGTAGCTGCTAACGCGGTTTCCCTGCTGGATCAGTGTGAGATCTGGCAGATATTTTCCCGCCAGATTCCTTCCTTCATAAATCAACGATGACCCGCTGTAGCGTTGTGCCAGTCCTGAAAACAATTGTGGATGCAGCGTTCTCGCACGCTGTCTGTTGCTGAAACGGGGCAACCAGCAGCAAATTTTTTCGCTGTCACGGTCGATACGAGCAATAAGGCGGGTGCTAGTATCGGTGCTGTCACGCAGCATCGCCGCCACGCTGCGCCGCTCCTCACCGTAAGTATCAAGCAGATCATCAGGCTGTCTCTGGCGAATTACCGCGGTCAACTTCCACGCAAGATTCCAGGCATCCTGGAAACCAGTATTCATCCCCAGCCCTCCGATGGGACTGAAGAGGTGACAAGAGTCTCCGGCAAGAAAAATATTGCCCACCCGATACTGACTGGCCAGTCGATTGTAAAACTGAGATTTCGATTCCCAGACCACACGCTCAATGACAACGGGTTGCGGGATGTAACGTGACAGCACTGACTGATATTCAGCCAACGATGGCAGCGACTTATCCTCGCGGGGACATCGAAGTACAAAGCGATGGTTACCGTCCGCCAGTGGGATAACAATAATAAAGCCCTGCTCGTCGACAAAATAATGCACTTCATCACGTTTGCCCTGCCAGCTGACCTGAGCATCAAACAGGTAAAAATCAATACCGTAGTCGAAACCACTGAAGGTGATACCGGCAAAGTCGCGCACTATGCTATGGCTACCGTCACAACCCACCAGATAGTCACAGGTCAGCGTCATCCCATCGGGGAAGCTAGCATTAATACCATCAGAGCCAACATCAATCGCGCTTAACGTAACAGAACGTCTGATTTCGCCACCCAGTTCAATAAAATACTCTTCCAGCAACCGCTCAGTTTCTGGCTGTGGAATGGCAAGAATGTGCTGATAACAACTGTTCAACTGGCGATAGTCGACGTGTGAAATTCGCTGCTGATTCCAGTAAATTGAAATATCACTGATCTCTTTTCCTGACCGTTCAAAACGCTCCGCTACGCCAAGAGAACGTAATAAAGCCAGTGAGGCGGCGTTCATTGATAATGCTTTCGAGTGCGTTGAGCGAGAAGAGCTTTTTTCGACCACCACCACATCAATTCCACTTTTCTTCAGACTGCACGCCAGCAGCAGTCCGACAGGACCCGCACCCACAATTAATACCTGATAATGGCTTTTCATTGTGGCTCCTTATACCTAGCGAATCGCTTCACGATTAATGACTCCCAGGCGCACCATAAAAAGTAGCCAGCTAATTAACAGTAATAATCCGCCGCCCACCACCGTTACCCGGATATTAGTGGTATCAAGGAAACCACCCAATAACATGACCATCAGCGTGGCCAGTGCCTGAATGGAACTGATAGAACCCATGATTTCGCCCTGCTCATTCTCCGGCGCAAGATTTGAAATGCTGCTTATCAGACCGGTCAATGCAAATCCCATGGAGGTTACGAAAATGGTAATTAATATATGCAGGTAAATAACATTGTTAACCATTGAAATTGCCATTACGGCAAGTGATGACACCACAAGTGAATATCGCACCATATTTTCAGGTTTAGCGACTTTGGCAACGTGTCTTACCACTAGATACTGGAATAATGCATAGGTTGCTCCCATTGACGCGAGGAAAGAACCAATCTGAAACGAACTGAAACTGTAAATATCCAGCAGATAAGCGGGCAGGAAAGACTCAAACAGCCACCAGCCAGCAACAAAAACCGTCCAGATAGCAAATGCCATTCTCAATTCAGCATGGCTATAGGCTTTCGCGATTTGCACCAGACCGGAAAAGACATTTATTTTTTCCGGGGTATGCTTTTCCAGGGTATCGGGGTACGCAACCAAAGTGTAAATAAATAACAGAGTAAAGATGGCAGCCATAATAACAAACGGCGTCATATATCCGCTCAATTGCCCCAGAGAGAAATTGGTTAGCCAGCCTCCGGTCGGCGGCCCTATTACCCAGGCTAGGCCCAGTGCGGTCTGAATCATGGTGAGATTTTTAGTTTTATTGCCCGGCGCGCTGATATCCGCCATGCTTGCCTGTGCAATCGCCACGTTACCCGCCATCATCCCAGCCAGCAAACGGCTAAACAGCAGTAACCCCGCCGACACTTCAACAACCGCACAGGCACTGGCAGCAAAGGCTACGGCAGTACCCGCCACAGTAATTAGCATCATTTTTCTGCGGCCATAAATGTCCGACATTTTGCCCAGTATGGAGGCACCAAAAAACTGACCAAGAGGATAGATTGCAAGGAAAATTCCTAACATAATCACCTTTTTTTGATGATCCCAGCCATCCGGGAATAGTGAAGCGGCATCGGAAATCATCATATGTGGAAATATCGCCACCACCATTCCCAAACCGATAAAATCAAGTAGCGCAACCAATACCAGATACCAAATAAGTCCCGGTTTTTCTCTCATTTTTGTACTCCTCAAATTTACTAATTCAATGCAGATGACTGAGCAATTTTGCTGCCATCTGTTGTTCAATCAAACTTAGGTATCCTTTGTCAATTGCGCTAAATTTAATGCCAACGCACAGACACACGGTGTTGTTTTGCATTATTGTGATAATACATTCAGCGGTAAAATCCCCTCTTAATCCCCGGCGAAAATGCCTGATAGTCATTTCCATGCTCGATGCAACCGGAAAGAGATATTCTTTAAATTCAGAGTTCATCGCATGTAGAACAAACGATTTTTCACTACCCGTTTTGATAAGAAACCGCTCAGAGACGGAATTAACCATTTGCCGACATGCTTCAAGTAAAACCATGCCCTGGATATGCTGCCCGGTTACGTGGTCGGCCATTTCCGCACAGCCGTCATCAATCAACAAATGACATTGATATGAAACCACCCCGGTTTTAATAGTTTCGGAAATAAGAACATTTTCCACTTTGTGTTTATGTGTATTCCGGGTTGTTTCCCGCAGCAGATGAATTTTATTAAGTAGCAACGTTTTATCAGTATCGCCATGACGTAACAAATTTTTAAATTCCTCAATATTTTCTTTAGAAAGCCCCTGACCAAAGATAACCTGATAATCATCTTCACATTGGGCAGCGGAGAGAAATTTCAACACCTGAGAAAACGTAAGTACATTATTATTTTCACTGAATTCAGTAAAACGATCCCCCACAACGACTATATAAGCCATTATCTTTCCTTTAATCTCATCACAGGTTAATTAATATGTAGCACTGATTATCCGAATTTAATTGACGTTCGCTCACAATCATATTCTGGATGCAATTAATAATGAACCAGCGGGAGCATTCGCGCAGAAATTTACGATTTCATTTTATTGGGTTAGCAATACCATCTTTTCATTATCAAGACTCGCATAGTGATAAAGTCATCGAGAATGATGAGTTCTGAGTGGTGATTATCATAACCTCTGTTCTTGCAAACGAATTACGATGCATATAGACTGAGATTAGGAATTAAAATCATAAACTGTAAATTCTTGTCAGAATACTCCTATTAGTCTTATAACCCTAATTACCAGACTCTTTTACCTCTGAGGGTAATTTCATAAAAAACCCCATGAGAAAATATTAAACATACGATTTATTGACGTTATATTTTATCTAAAGGATATTATTTCTCTTTCATTACATAATGAAATATATCATACCCAATAATAATTAAACCGCCGGTATACGGCATTCATAAAATACATGTTATCAAATTTTTTTAGCCATTAACGAATGGCTAAAATTTTACCATAAATTAAATAATTTTAAATTAATTCATTTAACATTATAAGGAAAATAAAATTCATAAAAATAATTAACTAAATAACTTACGAGCACTAATTTAAGTTCAACCAGCATTCATGAAAACCATTCAGAACGAGAGAATAATAAATATATTTTTATTATTATTGGATACTACTCTGAAGGAGCAACACCAGTGCTAACGCATGAATGTTTAATAAGCCGAATGTACAGGCTCAGTCATGACCTCAACCAGAGACATTTCTCTTACCCATACACGGGAGTCCATGTACGGGTATATAGCTGCAATCGCCCTGCTGTCATCAAAGTACAATGTTTGGCAAACGGGAGGGAGGCATTCATATATACTTTTTAAACATCGCAGTCGTGATCATCACCGTCATACCCAGCAAGAGTGCCGCAGGCAGCAATATCACCGTGGGATACACCACATCCGGCCAGGATAAATACAGCACACAGGGAATGGTGCAGGCCGGTTTAATGCCCCGTTTGGCATGGTGATAAACAAAACTGGATTCATAGCCTGCGCCATAACGGCGTAAATCCCGCCGTCCCAGCCCGTCAACCAGAGCGACTAAGATCACCATCACAAACAAAGGGATGGATAACACCAGAATCGCTAACCGGATTAACGTCACCATGGTGATAAACACCGTCGCCAGACAATATTCCCGCAAATGCTCCGATATGCCATGCAATACCGCATTGAATTCACGCAGAAAATCATTGCGGCTATTGAGCTGATACTGCCGTTGTCCCTGTATCCAGTGCATAAAACCACTGTCGACAAAAATCCATTGATATGCCTGCGTCAGCCAGTCAGAGACCGTTTGTGCGGGATTTGACAACAACAGGCTCTGGGTCAATTCCGTGGATAAAAATTGCAGCTCGGTTTTCATCACCGTCTGGCTATGAGAGGCACCTTGTTCTGGCCAGAAAAAAGTCATACCGAGATATTCCAGCAACAGACTGAATAGCCAGGACATCACAATAAACCCAATGAGTTGCCACGGCCATGCCCATAACACACGATACAGCAGGCCATGCTGGCGGGGCGGTTGGGAAGATGGACGGGATTGGTTTTCTGACTGTGCCATGACCTGAAATTACCCTTTCTCTTCCCACCAAGCTTCACGGGTACGGTAATGCCGTCGCATCTGTTCGGCGATGTTCTGCAAGCTCGCCGGCATCAGGGCATCGTCGTCATCGCCGGTTGGCAGTGGCATGCGAATTTTCCACAGTTGCCCGCCTTCCAGTAAGGCGAACGCCTGCCCTTTCGGCAGGTTAATCATTTCGGCAGGGGTGACCAGCGGCGTTTTGACCGTACCTACCCGATCCTGCGTCGACGAGGTAAAATCCTGACCCTGTTCAACATCGGCAATATCAGAGTGCCCTGAAACCAGCGTCTTGCTGTAGATTTCCACTTCGGGCAACTGGCTGGTGAGCAGCTCTGCCGTCCGGTTATCCCGCACCCGCAGCATAATCAGGGTATTGAAGTTACCAATCACCTGTGCGGTTTTAGCCGGGCTGCCGATACGGGCTTCGATATCGGAGGAAGTCTGGGTATAGGCTGTCACCTGCATGCCCGCACCGCCGCCTTTATTAATCAGCGGAATAAATTCATCGCCCATCAGCTCATTAAATTCATCACAATGCAGGTTAATCGCCAGTTTGCCGTCATGGCGAACCGGCAATCCTGCATTCATACCATATTTGTAGATTTGCCCCGCCACACTGAACTGCTCAGCAACCAGACCAATAAACCGAAACGATGCAATTTCATCAATGCCCTCCCTGCTGCGTTTGTTTAACCGAAGCCGGTAGCCGA
>NZ_MKGQ01000052.1 GCF_001908105.1 Xenorhabdus eapokensis | reverse complement strand
TGATCTTGCTAATTGTGCAGGAAAAGTGAGATGGAAGATCGGTCAAACCGACACCTGCAAAACCTGAGATATCCGACGACCAAGAATGAATAAAGGTCTGAAAGCCGATAAGGAGCAGGTGTGCATATATCCATCATGGCTCAGCAGAAAATAACCTGCAAACACAGAAGCCGAATGTACGAACGCAGTTATGACCGCCATCCAACGAACTTATCTTGCACATAAGCGGGAGTTCATGTACGGATATACGTAAGCTACCTTGTTCTTTTGTCTGAAAAGCTCTCTTGCAATACAGGGGAAGACCATATACGAAGCTCAGGTTACCTAATGAGGTTGGCAACAAGCCAGACCTCATTGAGCTACAAAAATTCTAATAGAGTGTGCGACTGATTTCCGAAAATGACACCCGCAAAATGAAAATCTGTTTTTCAGACAAGCAGAGGGGTGCTCGTCCATTGCTGATTGCTGAGAAAATAATCTTTGATCTTTTGGGATGTATAAAATACAATCCCTAGTAAACATTCTACTTAAGAGGGCATCAAAATGATTTGGTTATTTTTTACGATAATCATTCCATCTATAATTGCATTTTTTGCATTTAGTTATTGTGCCGATGATAATAATTACAGCAAGAGCAAAAAAAAGTAAATATGATTGTATAGTTACTAGCTAACAATAAGTTATCAAGTATTATTGTTAGCTTTTTTAATTGATTTAAATGCCTTATTTTTGAAGTTAGAGTTGGGTGATTATGAATTTTCTTCTCTAACTAAAAAGTTCCTATCAATTATGGCAATCTCCGGTTTCATGGAAATCTACCAAAGCCAAGTGTCTGTCTATACAATCCATTCAATATTGTGTAGTGGTTAGCGCTAATAATTTTCTTCTGTCCAGAATTTCTGAGATATGTATATCTATGTTTGTTTATAACTTTTCGTCATTATTTTTAATGAAGTTACCAATAATCCTGCCAAAAGTTAATATCTATAACATCCAAGATGATTTTAAACTATGCTCCGTTTCTATTGTTTGTTCAGTAAAAGATAAGTGGTTACTCAACAATTCAATTGTAGATTCTTGTAAAATATAGTTTGGTAATTCAAAGTATTTTACTATAAAAAAATGAGCTGCGTTGAGTAATGGACCTGGGCCAGAAATATTTAATGTAATTCGAGAGTCATTTTTGTAACCATCCAAACTGTAGTTCTCAAAAAAATCTTTCTCATCATTAGATATGATATTTTTTTTAAATATACCAAATATATTTCTATAATTATCCTTAATTAAATTTAAGCATTCTTTTATTAAGATGGATTCTGTATTTGTAGCAATAACATTGTTAAAAAATATTTTCTTTTTATTTTTATGTCTGCTTATCAAAAACAAACCAAAAGGAAGATAAACATCCCCTAACCCAGTGATAATCTCTCTCTTATCAAGTTTACTCATATAGTCCTTTATCTTTGAAACCAGAATATCATCACTTTCCTCTATACATAATCCCTTCCCCCAATTTGACTTTGACAGAACATTATATTCTGATAGTTCATTTAATATTATTTTATTTTTTAATACATCTAACGTTTCTAAATCTAGTGAGTAAAATTTACTTTTCTTTGCAAATGATTTTGCATTTCTTAATTTTACATTTAATTTTGGTATCGTATCAACATCTATATATATCCCTCCTTCTTCTTTTAAAATTAAAAGCCTTGCGATATCAGACGCTGCCGCTAAATTCGTTCTATAAAAAACTTCAAAATTATATATATTTCTTTCAGCCATATAATTTTCCTTCTTTATTATATCATTTACATCTCTAATAAATATATTGTCATTTGATATATTTAAAAAATGATCTTTTATTCTCTTAATTATTTTTTTTCTTTCGATTAATAAACTAGTTTGTTTTAAATAATTGGATATGATTTTATCATTTATGCATGATTTTGATTTTGATTTTGATTTTGATTTTGATTTTGATTTTGATTTTGATTTTGATTTATAGAAATTAAAGCATTCCTTGTGAAGGTTAATAGAGTCTTTATTTGACAAATCAGTGTTTTTTATTTTACCAGACTTGTATTTATAAAGGTGTCCTGCAAGCAGTGTATCAAAGTCTAACCATAATGTTATTTTATAATTTTTATTTAGTTCAGACCAAAGTTGAATATTCTTAATGTAGGTTTCTGGCATGTCTCCTATCCATAAAAAGTGAATTTTTTTTTCAATATTTTTTTCTTCCTGACTATTTGACATCCTATTTTTTATTAACAAACCTATTTGTTTTCGATAAAGCCTCAACTTTCTTGGCTTTAGATATGGTCTTATTCTGCAGATGAGGTCATCAATGCTAATAAAATTACTGATAACTCTTTTTGTTTCATTTTTTTCTATTGCATCTATCAGGTCATAAAAAATATCAATAACATACTCTTCATTATTTTCAATGTCAGATTCAGAAAAGTTATCTACAATACAGAGGTGTACATATTTTAAAATTTTCATTACCACATCTATTTCATATGGATTATTTATTACTGATTCAAAACCATTCAATGATTTTAACCACGTGACTTTATCTTCCAACTTCAACGATAGTTTTTCTAAGCACATATTAATTACCTATACTGAAAGGAGTTATATCAAATCCATGATATAACTCCTAACGTCAATGATTAATTAGAAAAATAAAACCAATTACAATACTATTTGTAGTATCTAATTAAATTTTATCATTTCTTGGATTTAAATATATCTTTAATCGCATTCCAATGATTCATACCCGCTTCTTGACGAGATTGAATAATAATTCTGACATGCTGTCTGCACTGTGCTTCAGTAGCAAGATTACACCCAGCAAGAATACCACAATATCCACCAGATACACGTTTAAAATTATTTTTTTCTAGTTCTTTCATAATTTACTCCTGATTGTTAGTTTTTAGAATATTATTAAAACCTGAATAATCTCACTTAAAGTATATATTTTAGGTTTAAGGGAAACTAAACACAAATAATGATATTCCTTATTTATCATAATTCAAGCTTTTTTTTCGCATTTTATAAATAAAATTCGTGAGATTTATCACGTAATTAT
Organism: Xenorhabdus eapokensis; assembly: GCF_001908105.1. The sequence goes on along the minus strand of NZ_MKGQ01000052.1, from coordinate 8,038 downwards.
TACGGTTGTTATTGATTCTGATCTGCTTTTTTATGACATATATTAAGGTTCTTTCTTATAAAAAAACAAAACAATATTCTAAGATAACTTACTTAATCTAAGAAAGATAATAATTTATTCTAAACAACGTGAAAGACATCATTAATTTAATATGAATTTAAATTATTTCACCATACAAATAACTGGTGAGCAATATAATTAATCAATGTATAATTTCATGAATGACAATATAGGGATCAAATTGTTGCATTATTATTAAAAATATCCATTTTGATGATTGAGTCACAAATCAAAAATAACTAATTGACATGGTACAATTTACTTAATTATTCTCTATTCCCATGCATTGCTGAGATTTTAAATTAAACACCAAAGGAATATGTTATTTTATTCTTCCCAGTGAAAGATTAAAACCACCATCTTTAGCTGCGATACTGTGTTGTAGCGAGCGGTGCAACATGGATTACAGATATAGTAATTCAGATTAAACACCATTTTATGTGGGTAACTAAATACAGGTACAAAGTGCTGATTGGTGAAGTAGATTATACGGATGAGGTAGTGAGTCCATCAGACAAGTGAAGCATTTTAAATCAAAATATTAAAAGGCGTAGTGAGCAAAGTTCATGTTCACATACTGGTGAGCAGTCCCCCGACGTTAGCGCCCGCTGCACTCATAAGGAAAATGAAGTAAAGAACAGCAAGTAAGTTGTTTGAAGAATTTTCGCATCTGAATAAGCGATACTGGGGTAAGCATTTTTGGGACAGAGGATATTTTTGTACGACAGTGAGTCAGTTAACAGATGAGATGATTAGAAAAGATGAAGAATAGAATGATTCGTATCATCAGATAACTTCATAAAAATTGCGTTCAAGACAGTTGTTACTTTAGCAGGTGGTTGTTGGGCTTAAGCATTGGAGTTGCACTTATTAGGCGGACCCAAGAGGAATTAAAACTAAATGAATGGCTTGTTCAGACAGGAAGCAATAGAGTTTCAGAAAACAAAATGGGCCGGTCAAGCCATAATAAAAAGAGGATTTCCTGCTTGGTTTGCCGGTTTTTTTTCGCTATTTATCATTATTATTCTAATTTTATTTTTGATATTAGGAAGTTACACAAGAAGGTTAACTGTATATGGTGAAGTAACTACTCAACCACGAGCAGTAAATATTTTATCTCATCAAAAAGGATTTATTTCAAATAATCTTGTGAAAAAAGGAGATAATGTTAAAAAAGGCACCCCAATTTACGAAATTGATATCAGTCGCGTAACGAATTCAGGAAAAGTGAGCCAAAATAGCCGTCAAGAACTGGAGAAACAAATCATACAAATTGAAGGGATGATTGAAAAATTAAAAATAAATAAAAAAACAACATTGGACAGTCTATTAGCTCAAAAAAAACAATATGAGGAATCAAATAAGAAATCGGCAGAAATTGTTGAAAATGCAAGGCAGGGCGTGGAATATGCAAAAAATATGATGGAGTCATATAAACACTATACCCGAAGTGGGTTGATAACTAAAGACCAATTAAGCATACAAACGAATTCCTATTATCAGTACCAAAGTTCATACCATAGCTTATACAATCAGCATCTTCAAGAATCACAACAAATAATAACACTGAATAACGATATCATCACTAAAGCAACTGATTTTGATAATCAGATATCACAGTACCAACTTCAAATTAGCGATATACAACGCCAATTAGCTGAAACTGATGCAACTGGTACTTTGGTTGTTAATTCACCTATTGACGGGCGTATAGAATCATTGAGTGTCACACAAGGGCAAATGGTTAGTGAGGGTGACAGTCTTGCCCAGATTATTCCTGATTCTGGGGAAATTTATTACTTAGTGCTTTGGCTGCCTAATAACAGTATACCTTATGTATCTATCGGAGACAGCGTAAACATTAGCTATGATGCATTCCCACATGAGAAATTTGGTCAATTTTCTGGAAAAATAACATCTATATCTTACATACCTGCGTCTGTTCAAGAGATGGCTTCTTACCGTAGCTCACCACCTCAATCCAACACAAGTAAGACAGAATCATATTATAAGATACTTGTATTGTTGAATCAGACGCATTTTGAATATCAGGATAAAATATTGAATTTGAGCAGCGGTATGCAGGCTAAAACGGTTCTTTTTTTAGAAAAAAGACCAATTTATCAATGGATCACATCTCCTTTCTACGACATAAAAAAAAGCTTAACAGGACCTGTAAATGATGAGTGACTATCTGGAAAGTCTGACAAAAAAACTTAATCTTAAACTCACCAGAAACGTTCCTCAAATTTTACAGTCTGAATCGTCAGAATGTGGTCTTGCGTGTCTGGCAATGATTAGTCATTATTATGGACAGAGAATTGACTTATTCAATTTACGTAGTCGATACGGTATATCCTCTCGGGGAGCCACACTCGATACACTGATCAATATTGCCGAAAACCTTGGCATGAAAATGCGTGCCTTAACATTAGATATCCATGAAATAGGTGAATTGAAAACCCCTTGTATATTGCATTGGAATATGAATCACTTTGTGGTTCTTATAAAGTCAAATAAAAAACAAGTGGTTATTCATGATCCTGCCAGCGGGCGAAAAACTATCGGAATTAAATCATTATCAAATCACTTTACAGGTGTTGCGTTAGAAATATGGCCAAATAGTGAATTTGTTCCGATTAAAGAAGAAAAAAAGCTTCATCTATCACGGCTTTTGAATAACGTGGTTGGGTTAAAAAATGCTCTTCTGAAAATTTTATTTTTTTCTCTTATCATCGAAGCCATTACGTTATTAATACCGGTCGGCACTCAGCTTGTTATGGACCATGTCATTCCCGCTAGTGACTATAACTTGCTTGCAGTGATATGTTTGGGTCTGTTTTTTCTCGTTATATTTCGATCAGGCATATCAATTTTTCGGGCGTGGGTTTCTATTGTAACGGGAGCATCAATTGATATTCAATGGAAATCAGGACTATTCAACCACCTAATACGGCTTCCAGTTTCTTATTTTGAAAAACGACAGCTTGGCGATATTCAAGCCCGTTTTAGTTCGTTGGATACCATTAGAAGCACATTCACAGAAAACATAGTGACAAGTGTTATGGACGGTATTATGTCCGTCGGTGTGTTTATTATGATGTGGTTATATGGAGGTTGGCTAGTATGGGTGGTTATGGGATTCACCCTAATTTATATCATTCTACGTATATATACCTATCCTCTATATAAGAAAATTTCAGAGGAACAGATGATTAAAAATGCCTCTGCTAACTCTCATTTTATGGAAAGTCTTTATAGCATTAGTACATTAAAGGCTCTGGGAATAATTGAATCTCGTTCTCAACGTTGGGTCAATCTTAATGCGGAAGCAATAAATTCAGGAATAAGACTTTCTAGATTGGATATGATGTTTACAGGTATAAACTATTTTATTACTGTTTGCGATCAAATCATTATTCTGTGGCTCGGTGCGACAGCAGTGATTGATAATTCTATGACTCTCGGTATGTTTGTTGCTTTTAATGCTTATAGGGGACAGTTTTCAGAGCGTTCAGTCAGTCTTATTGATATCTTCTTTAGGTTAAAAATGCTTAGTTTGCATAATACGAGGGTTTCAGACATTGTATTGTCTGAAACAGAAAAGCAGATGCCAGAACGCAATCTGTTTCCATCTGGAGTTCCTGTGAATCTTGAGATCCGTAACTTGTACTATCAATATGATATTCTTACTAGCTATATTCTCAAAAACGTAAATATGAATATCAATGCTGGTGAAAGTGTGGCTATTATAGGCCCATCTGGTATGGGAAAAACAACGTTGTTGAAACTGATGGCAGGGTTACTGCTTCCTTCAGAAGGTAATGTACTGGTTAATGGACTTGATATTGGAAAAATTGGTGTTAACAATTACAGAAAATGTATTTCTTGTGTTCTTCAGGATGACAAGCTTCTGTCTGGCTCTATAGCTGAAAATATTTCAGGATTTGAACAAAGAATTAATCTCCAACAAGTTGAGGTATGTGCGAGGCTAAGCCATATACACGAAGACATTACGTCCATGCCAATGGGTTACGAAACTTTAGTCGGAGAACTCGGAGGGAATCTTTCAGGGGGGCAAAAACAGCGTTTACTGATTGCGCGGGCTTTGTATCGAAAACCATTAATTATATTTATGGATGAAGCAACAAGCCATTTGGATGTTGAATGTGAAGAAAAAGTTAATCAGTCAATTTCTCAACTAAACATTACCCGGATTATTATTGCACATCGTCCGTCAACAATATCATCTGCGGATAGGGTTATAGACCTTGGTAAATTACTTTAATAATCATCGAAAACTTGTTTTTAAACCTAAAATAAAAATTTATAAGTGTGGATGGGAAGTGATGGAAAACATAAATTCTAAAAAACTAATCGTTGAGAGGAAATCTATATTATGACGACAAAAAATATTATAGTAAACGTAACTATACCTAAAGCTATTGGAAATTCAAAATCGTTATCTCTGGAAAAAAATTCAACCGTTATGGATGTAATAAAAAAGCTCAATCAGCCAATGCTTGTAGAAAAAATAATGAAAAGCGGTTCTGATTTTAACCAGTTTGTTCTGATATATTTAAATAACCAAAGAATAAAAGATCCATCAATATGCCTAACAACTGATAGTAGTATTGAAGTCATCATACCGATGGCCGGAGGCTGATATGAATGATGATCGCTATGATAGACAAATTAAAGTCATTGGTAATGAAGGTCAGAGAAAATTAAAAAAATCATCTGTTCTTATTGTAGGGTGTGGTGGGTTAGGATGTCCTATATCTCTATATTTATCAACTGCGGGAGTTGGAAAAATAACGTTAATAGATGATGACGTTATAAGTTTATCTAACTTACATCGACAGATACTTTTTGGAGAAAATGATATCGGAATGCTAAAAGTAGATGTAGCTAAAAGACAACTACTAAAACTAAATTCCGACATTGAAATAATCAGTATCAATGACCGTGTGAATATCAACAACGTTGAAGGATATATTGATAACCATGACATTGTCATTGTTGGTTGTGATAATTTAGAAACACGTTATATTGCCAATGATGCCTGCTGCAAAATGCATATTCCATATATAAACGCAAGTGTATTAGGTGATGAAGGATCAATTACCTACTTTGATATCGATAATGGATGTTATCGTTGTATATTTCCTAGCGCACCCAAAGATAAGCTAATTCCTTCACCCGTGGATATCGGAGTGCTTGGGCCTTTAGTAGGAGTTATTGGAACTACAACAGCAACAATGGCGATTGAAATATTAATTGGGAATAAATTAAAATATATAAATAAAATATTTACCTTTGATTCATTAACATTAAGCATGAAAGGATATCCATTCTCGAAGAATGAATATTGTTGTGGTTGCTCTATATGATATGCATAAAAACTCAAAAGGATATTATAATGACACTAAACCCTTGGTTAAAGACAAAGAAAGTTGAATTAACATCTAGGCTTATGATTGGTACTGAGCAATATAACTCTGCTGAGATGATCAGAGATGTGACAATTGCGGCTGGTGCGGAACTTCTTATTGCAACAATTAATCCTAAAGATCGCAGTTCTGGAGTCGCCATTACTGATGTAGCTAAAGCATTTGAAAAAGTCGACTATAAATGTGTCTATGTATCAACAACATCTTTCGTTCATTCAGCGCAAGAAGCTATTGATACGGCCTTAAAGATGAGGGAATTATTTGATATCGAATTTGTTAAACTTGATGTAAGAAATGATGCTAAGCAGCGTTGGGCCAATAACTTTGAAGTAATAGAGGCTGCAGAAGTACTACTCAGGCAAGGGTTTGACGTAATGCCAATGATAACGCCTGATCCTTATGCTGCAATGAAGCTTCAGGATATGGGGTGTTGTGCTTTACGTTTATCTGCTGGTGAGCTTGGGACAGGGAAAGGTATTTATAACCTTGAAGTTATGGAAAATGTTAGAAGTATGGTTAGCATTCCATGCATCGGTGAAACAGGAATTATTAATGTTACAGAAGTTACGCAGTTGTTTGGTATTGGTATGGATGCCGTGCTAGTAAACTCAGCAATAGCACAGGCAAACAAAACGATAGAGATGGCCACCGCAATGCGATTAGCTGTGGAAAGTTCATTGTATTATAAAGAAGCAACACTTTAGATAAGAGTAATAAAGAAAAGGGTGTTTATTCATAACTGAATACCACCTCCTGCGGAGGTGGTCATCGACAGATTGGCTCTGCCAGTAAGGCTACTCATGGGAAAATCCGAACTATTATCCCCATAACAGAGAAGGATTTAACCATGAGTAGATTCAAGAAAGCATCGCATGTACTTTGGTGTTGTCAATATCATATCGTCTGGACGCCCAAATACCGATTTAGGATACTGAAAAATAATGTAGGAAGGGAGGTTTATAAGCAGATACGGATTTCCTGTGAACAACTCGAGATAGAAATTGTAGAATTGAATGTTCAAATAGATCATGTTCATCTTTTGGTAAAAATCCCCCCGAAATTATCTGTATCTGAGGTGCTTGGGCATTTAAAAGGACGAACAGCCATTCGATTATTTAATAAATTCCCCTATTTAAGAAAGAAAAAGTTATGGGGAAATCACTTTTGGTCGAGAGGGTACTGTGTGGATACCGTAGGTGTAAATGAAGAAATGATAAGGAAGTATGTGAAGTATCAGGAAAAACATGAACATGAAGACAATCAATTATCGTTAAAAGGGATGTGAAGTGAAGGCTCTCAGAGTCTGAACTAGTAACGCCCCTCTGGGGCGAAATCAAAGCCGCCTTCTATGAAGGCGGATTTTTACTGTTCCCTTTCATTTTCTGAGGCAACTATGACTTTCGTTGAATGTAAAGCAATACTATTTGATCTTGATGGAACATTAGTTGATTCTGGCTCTTGTATAGAACGCCTTTGGTATCAGTGGGCTCAAGAAAACCACCTTGATACCAAATATGTTCTCTCCATTATTCATGGGAGAACTATTGAAGAGACATTGAAGCTTATTTCATCTTATTTTTATAATCAGCACTGTGTTGATGAAATTAAGGAGCGAGCGATAGCAGAATTGAATCAGGTTAAGCCGATCGCAGGAGCTGCTGATTTTATAAAAACAATACCCGCAGGCCGTATGGCAATCGTTACTTCTGGTGCAAAAAAAGTCTCTATGCAAAGTATCATAAGTGCAGGGATACCAGTGCCTGATATAATGGTTACCTCAGAAGATATTTCTCGTGGGAAGCCTAATCCAGAACCCTATCTGAAAGCTGCAGAAATTTTAGGTGTGCAACCTAGTGAGTGCCTTGTTTTTGAGGATGCTGATTCTGGTATTCAGTCAGCCTTAGCTGCAGGTATGAGTGTCATAATCATTGGAGCAAATAGCCATTTATTATCAAGTAATGGGATTGCACACGTAGATAATTATAAAGGTCTTAACGTTGAGATTGAGGGACATTCAATGATTTTGAAATGGTAAGACATACTTTTTATCATTAAGTCGAAAGAAAAGATAATACCTCTGAGCCCGTCCACTTGGTCACTGAACTCGATAATGTACACTCATTGGTAACCAGACGGGCCTGATTCAGAACAGGATTTTGAAACTACCGAATCTGACCGAAGGGCAGTATCTTGCATCCAGGGTAATGGCGGAGTAGCTGCAATATCAGCTTCTGAAAATGACAGGATCTTTATAAAATGGCTTTTATTTAATTGGTTGATATATAAGAATAAGTATCCCCCGACATAGCCGGGGGGTTTTTCATATGCGCCTATAAGGCTCTCTTGCCAGCCGCGCCCTAACCGGCGCATCGCAATCTGACATTTGCATTCTATTGATTAACCTTAACGCGATGCTCGACTTTTAGGGTGAGTTGAAATGACATAGCCGCTCCTTTATAACTTTAAGTCGTCAAAAATAGAGAAATAAAGGAACAAAAGGCTATGTCACAGCAAGATTTTATCAT
>NZ_MKGQ01000051.1 GCF_001908105.1 Xenorhabdus eapokensis | reverse complement strand
ACACGTTGGGTATTTTTGCCAATTTTCAACAAGGTAAAAGTCAACGGGACTGGCTTCAACAAGCCAATGTTATAGGATGTTAAAGTCGAGCATCGCGTTTTCCTTGTAAAAACCTAGCCCCCAATCCCACCGAACAATTTCACCTTGATCCACTTGATTATGCCAAAGCTAGCGAATGGGGCACGATTACCGGCGTCGTTCATAGCCACCCGGACGCCACCACCCAACCTAGTGAACTGGATGCTGCCCAATGCGATACCACTGAGCTACCGTGGCATATTGTCAGTTGGCCGGAGGGTGATTTCAGGACTATCTACCCACGCGGAGAATTGCCGCTGGTGGGTCGCCCGTTCGTGTTGGGGATTTACGATTGTTACGGTCTTATTATGAGCTATTACCGCCAACAATACGGTATTGAACTACCCGACTACCGGGTCAATTATCCGTGGTGGGAGCAAGGCGAAAGCCTGTACATGGCGAATTTTAAGAAGGCGGGATTTGTCGACGTGACAGGCGATCCACAGATGGGCGACGTGGTACTGATGCAGGTTCAGGCCGATGTGCCTAACCACGCAGGCATTTTACTTGAAGGTAATTTATTACTGCATCATCTTTACGGGCAGTTGAGCCAGAAAGTGCCGTATGGTGGATACTGGAAGGACAGAACTGTGAAGATACTACGATACGAAAAATTGCATAAATAATAGATTATTATTAGCATGAAAGCATATTACCGAAGAAAAGAAAATTAATTCTGAAGAAATAAAAAGGGGTAAGGATGAGCAGGATATTAATTGTTGTAATTTGTGGGTTATCGCTCGTGGCTTGTAAACCTACAGAAAAGGACTTTATTAACATAGGCGAGTCTCTTGTTAGAAATAGCCTTAAGGATCCAGACAGCGCAAAATTTGACTCATTCTACCGTCCATCAGGTGAGTCAGATGGTTATGTATGCGGGATGGTTAATGCCAAAAACTCATATGGTGGGTATATAGGGAAAAAAACATATTATGTTTATATTGAAACCAAAGACGGCAAACTGAAGCATCATGGACCTATAGTCATAGAAAACGATGACGATCAGGCTGTCTTGGATAATTTCAGATTGTTGTGTCAGAGGGAAATATAAGAAACCTCTCCGGCGTTTTTATGAGGTAAATATGGCTTTTATCGATGTTCCCATGCGCACTGTGCGTTTACATGGCACTCTTATTTCCCGCTTTGGCAAAGAATTTCAATATAAAGCACGGGATGCCCGACATGCTATTAACGCTATGCGTAATCTGTTACCCGGTTTTGAAAAATATATGTCCGAATCGCATAAAAAAGGGCTGACATTTTCTCTTTTTGTGGGTGGTAGAAATATCAGTCAGGATGAACTTGAGATGACAAAAGGCACGGAAGATATTCATATTCTACCTGTCATTATCGGTAGCAAGCGTGCGGGATTATTTCAGACTATTTTAGGTGTGGCATTGATTGCTGCCGCCATGTTCGTACCCGGTAGTCAGGTCGGTTTGGGGGTATTTGGTGCGGGCGGTTTTGCCGGTGGAATGGCGATGGTAGGCGCATCAATGGTACTCGGTGGCGTTGTCCAAATGTTATCCCCTCAAATGCCCGGATTGCGAATGCGCGAATCACCGGAAAATAAACCCAGCTATGCCTTTGGTGGTCCCGTAAATACCACAGCTCAGGGGAACCCGGTTCCCGTTCTGTACGGTACGCGCGAAATAGGCGGTGCCATTATCTCAGCGGGTATCTATACCGAAGATCAGCAATAACGCTTCATTGTTTTCAGTCAGGTCGCTTAGGCGACTTTTTTTATGGGTGAAATATGGGAAATTTTATTCAGGGCAGCAAGGGTGGCGGGGGCGGGCATACTCCTATTGAGTCACCGGATAGTATACAGTCTATTGCTAAAGCCAGAGTTTTGTTGGCGCTGGGGGAAGGGGAATTTGCGGGCGAATTGGATGATACGCGTATCTTTCTGGATGGGACACCGATAGGAAATACTGACGGGACAAAAAACTTCACAGGGGTTAAGTCGGAATTTCGCCCCGGCACGCAGGCACAGGAATACATCAAAGGCATGCCAGCGGCGGAAAATGAAATTCGCCTCGGTATTGAGTTAAAAAGTGACACACCGTGGGTGCGTTCTGTCTCCAATACCAAATTGTCAGCCGTTCGGGTGCGTTTGGGGTGGCCTGTGTTACAACAGCAGCATGATAACGGGGATGTTACCGGTTACCGGGTTGATTATATCATTGAGCTGGCGACTGATGGGGGTGCATATAAGGAAGTACTAAAAGCGGCGGTGGATGACAAAACCACGACCTTATATGAGCGTAGCCATCGCGTTGATTTACCCAACGCAACGACAGGCTGGCAGATTCGGGTTAGAAAATTAACGCCGGATGCCAAAAGTGGTCGCATTGCAGACAAGATGAACCTCATGGCGTTCACTGAAATTATTGACGCCAAGCTACGCTATCCCAATACTGCCCTGCTTTATGTCGAGTTCGACGCCCAGCAGTTCCCCAATATTCCCCAGATATCCTGCAAACCAAAGGGCAGGGTTATTCGTGTACCCGATAACTATGATCCTGTTTCCCGTACCTATTCTGGCATTTGGTCGGGTGGGTTCAAATGGGCATACTCTGACAATCCGGCATGGGTATTTTATGACATCATTTTGTCGGATATGTTCGGGTTGGGAAACCGTATCAATTCAGCCCAGATTGATGAAACCGAATTGTACCGTATTGCGCAGTATTGTGATCAGCTTGTCCCTGATGGGAAAGGGGGTGGCGGCACGGAGCCGCGTTTTACCTGTAATGTCTATATCCAGTCCCGTGAGGAAGCGTGGACGGTATTAACTGATCTGGCTGCTATCTTTCGCGGTACGACCTACTGGGGAGCTAATGAGTTTGTCGCACTGGCTGATATGCCTGCGGATGTGAGTTACCTCTTTAATCAGTCCAATGTTATTAACGGGGATTTTTCATATAGTGGCGCCAGTGAGCGCACTCGCTATAGCGTTGCGATGGTGAGTTGGTCAGATCCAGAAAATCATTATGCAGACACCATTGAGGCGGTATCTGATGATGCCTTGGTGCGCCGTTATGGCATCAATCAGACGGAAATCACGGCGATTGGGTGCACCCGACAAAGTGAGGCGCAACGGCGTGGGCGCTGGGCACTATTAACCAACTCGCGTGACAGTGTCGTGTCGTTTAAGGTTGGGCTGGAGGGGCAAATCCCGCTACCCGGTCATATTATTGGTGTTGCTGACAAAAACCGTGCAGGCCGCATTATTGGTGGGCGTATAAGTGCAGTGTCAGAGCGTAACATTACATTGGATCGCAAGCCTGATGGAAAAGCGGGTGATCGGCTATTGGTTAACCTGCCTTCCGGGACTTCACAAGGCAGAACCATACAAGCCATTAATGATAATATCGTGACTGTCACGACTGCTTACAGTGAAACACCACAGGTTGAAGCAGGCTGGGCTATAGATGCCAATGATCTGTTTATTCAACAATACCGCGTGGTCAGCATTCGGGATAGCAGCGATGGTACTTTTGAAATCAGTGCGGCTTACCATAACCCCGACAAATACGCCCGCATCGACACAGGCGCCCGCATTGAAGATCGGCCTATTTCTGTTATCCCGCCCGGCGTTCAGTCACCACCAAAAAATGTCACCATCAACAGCTACTCAGTCGTCAATCAGGGCATTGCAGTCACCACGTTGCGCGTGACATGGGATGCGGCGGAGAATGCGATTGCCTATGAGGCTGAGTGGCGGCGTGATAACGGGAACTGGATATCCGCCCCCCGAACCTCGACGCAGGGCTTTGAAGTGCCGAACATCTACGCCGGACGCTATCAGGCACGGGTGAGGGCGATTAATGCGGCTGAGATATCCAGTATCTGGGCGAATGCACCGGAAACTCACTTGAAAGGGAAAGAGGGCAACCCGCCCACACCGCTAGCTTTCAGAACCACACCGATCATCTTCGGTATCCAGTTGGATTGGGGTTTTGCTGCCCAGACTGATGACACACTGAAAACCGAAATCCAATACAGCCGGACGAATGACAGCGAGGGATTGATGCTATTGGCTGATATTCCCTATCCGCAACGCACGCACACCCTACAGGGGTTGGCAGCAGGGGTAGCATTTTGGTTCCGTGCGCGGCTGGTGGATAAATCGGGTAACCAATCCCCGTGGACAGCGTTTGTGCGAGGGGAATCGTCTTCTGATGCAGATTGGATAGTGAAAGCAGCGGGCAATCAATTCCTCACCGCCGAGGCAGGTAAGCGCCTGCAATCGCAACTGGACTATCAGGCTGAGGCTGCGCTGATTAACGGGGCGGCTAATCAAGAGAATGCCTATCAATTAATCGTAAAAGATGGGGAGAACAAGGCAGAAATCAAGCGTCTGGATCGGGTATTTGCTGACTCACAAACTGCGTGGGCACAACAAATTACTGAGGTGAAAGCGGAAATACAGAACGACATTAAGGCGAGTGTACTAGAAAACAAAAAGGCCATTACGAAAGTGGATTCGGCTCTGGCTGAGAGTGAGCAGCGTACACAGGCTCAGTTTAAAGAGCAGTCAGCCATTCTCCGCGAGAAAGCGACCGCGGTGTTTGATATCGACGGCAACGGCTATGCCATCAAGGATATCGGGGCGGGCGTGAACTACAGGGGACAATATTATGGCGCGGGCATGGTCGTTGGTGCTGAGGTGAAAAACGGTCGCGTTGAAACCCACTTCGGCGTCAGGGCGAACCAGTTTACCGTAGTGAATCCCAATAATGGAAAACTGGAACCGGTTTTTGTAATCAAGAACGGTCAGGTGTTTACCAAGGATACATTCATAGAAGACGGTAGCATCACCAATGCCAAAATCGGCAATTACATCCAATCCAGAGATTATACCGCGGGTCGGGCAGGATGGAAAATTGATAAAGGGGGCTCAGCAGAATTCAATAATGTGACTGTTCGTGGTGCTGTGCATGCAACCAGTGGCACGTTCACCGGTACGATAAACGGGGCTGATGGTAATTTTAGCGGCACAATATATGCGAACAAAATTATTGGTGATGTTGTGTCTGTGACATTGGGCAATTTCTCAGAAGGAAGAGCTTTCCCCAATTACGGCCGGGAGTCGATTTTCTTTCATAAGAGATTAAATGAACGCATGCCCTATGATCGTATTTTTATTTATGGTCCGATAGTGGCTCAGCTTTATACTACGGAACGGCATTATACCGGGGGTGCAAATGTCGTAGTGTATGTTGATAATGTATTGGTAGCTGAACAAGGCTTCGAGCTGGGGGCGCTTGATTCCTGGACCCAGACATTCGGAAATGGCCCTCAATGCATTTCTGGTACGTTGTTTACCCCACCTATAGTTATTCGCGCTAATACAACACCGACAATTAAAGTTACTCTTGAAGCAAGGGGTTCCGGAACGACCTATAAAACCCCCGGTATTGGATTACTCTTCAAAGCCAGTAGTCAGTGGACTAATGCATAAATCCATGGACGGATTTTATATCAATACCTCACCCCACGATTAACAGGAACCACACCATGTACTATGCAGGCACAATTTCCACCGTGTCCGGCTCGGCTATTGCTTGGGGTGGAGTAGTGGATTACTGAACAACTGGAATCGCTTTGCCGGATTCCAAATCGAATCAGTGATCAATCACTACTGCACGACGGATAACGTCATAACCCGTAATAATAATTTTAACTCGTTGATTTTTATCATGGTTGAAATACTAACCATCTTTAAGGTGTGATATCCCACCTTGGGTATTGTGATTTCCTCAATACCTTTTCTTTTTGTACCTGACTAATTGTCAGTCGCAAAGTTTGTGCGTCGCTAAATGGTAAGTGCAAATTATGACCAGACTGCAAATGTGCCGTCTGATTAGATATCAATGAGTTATTGAGGTGTCCGAAAATATTCGCATACCTATCAGCCAAAATTTCAACCGATGACTGAGCCATAAATTGGGCTGAATAATACTGAGCGGAAAGTTTCGCTGAGTGATCGGACGAAAGTTCGGCTGATTGAACTGAGTGGACATCATTCACTTGGTTTAAAACTAATGAGTGATTTATAACCAACCCTCTTAAAGAGGGTAGCCTAAGATTGATGATTCCTTAAACTAAAGGAATTCCTGTAGTTAATTCACTGCCTCCGGTTGAAGCGGAAGCGTGCTGAATTATATTACCCATCTGATAAATTCTATTAATTCCCCATCTGTCATTTTATGTCATCCTGCCAACAAAACATGCAACCTATCAAATATTAATCAAGTAGCACTCTCCAGTATTGATGAACCAATTTTATTGATGTTCACAGGCGGAGAAGTATCTCACCGCCTTCATGTTATTTAGCAATCTGTATTGTTGATGAAATGAGGGAATAAATATGCAAGATAAAAAGTTTGAATCAAAAGCCTCTGAAGATAATGTGGTCGTCGTGCCAACTCGTGAATATGTTAAAAGTGCGATAGAAGAACATGCACAGAGCCGTAATCACCCATATGCAACTCAGACAGAGCCGGGATTTGTTACTCTTAGTAATGAAACCGATAGCGATAGTGAGATAACCGTCGCAACCTCTAAAGCAGTGAAGACAGTAAATGACAATGCCAATACTCGCTTAGCAAAAGACCAGAACGGAGCTGATATCCCCAATAAGGAAGAATTTGTTAAGAATCTTGGAATAGAGCCATTAATGGAAGAATTGTCATTACCTGTTGGTGTTCCCGTTCCTTGGCCGTCAGAAATTCCACCGGATGGCTGGCTTAAATGTAATGGCGAAGCATTTGATACAGTAAAATATCCAAAACTTGCCCTTGCTTACCCATCTGGTGTGCTACCCGATTTAAGGGGGGAATTTATTCGGGGCTGGGATGATGAGCGAGGAGTGGATACGCCTAGACAGGTTTTATCGCGGCAAGAAGGTTCTTATTTGGTGCAGGAAATCTATGATCCACCTAATAATGTCGTTAATTTTTCACTTAATGATCGCAAGGATTTAAATTGGGATATTCCGACCGAAGAAATTCACTTGAATGGCAGGGCAATAGGAGGAGAAAGAGCAGGAACTTGGACTACCAACAAAAAATACGTAGGTATAACCCGCCCCCGCAACATAGCCTTCAATTACATAGTCAGAGCCGCTTAATTCTGGGCTAATACATCCAACCCGCAACTTCCTGCGGGTTTATTATGTCAACCTCATCAATAATAACCACAAGATACAGTTTTAATTTGAAATATATTTTTTATTGCGTTCTGTGTTAATTAATTATGGTAGTTATCTCAAAAATCAGACAATCACCTATCAAATATCAATAAAAATAATGTAGTGTATGATGCCCTGCACAGGCGCGAAGTGATGCTTAGTAGTATTATTTCAATAGGATAATAGCAGTGATTCTGAACGCTTGAGCATAAAGAGTGATTATTAACTTTAGTGATAATAATAAATCTTATGATTTATAATGTAATCAATTAAAAACCGATATCCAGAAGTAATTAATTGATAATAAATAACTTTTACTAAACTTGAATTTTCTTCCTCTTTAATTCTATCAGTTAAGTAGTTAAAAATTATTTACCAAGATGCCTTGTAAAATACATTGCCAAGCATTATACATGGAGTATGATTTGTGACCGCTAAGAATACTGAATACAAAGACTTGGATCTACATAAGAAAGCGACTGGTCGTTTTCGCGAGATGCACGCCATAATTTTTGGTGAAATTAGTTCAATACTAAAGAAAGCCAAGCTCATGCCGTTAATTGAATTGCGAAAACACAACCCAAGTTTCACTGAGATAGCTGAGGAATTGATAAGATATCGTGAATTAGCTAAGAAGGTTGCCGCTTGGTTGGATATTGAAGAAGATCAATTTAGTGCGTACGTTGACGAATATATTGCCCTAACCCGCGAACTAGCCAAAGCAATTGATGATGATGATCCTGATGCCCTTTGTGGAGCGATTGCGGCACTAGATGATAAGCCTTATATTTAAAACTGCGAGGGAATTAACATGACAAAATTATATGATTATGAAACAGTATTTAATTTACTTGATGAAATGGAAATGTGTATTGCGCGAGTAAGGAAGTTGCACTCTAAATTAGACGCTGAACTTTTTCAATTTCAAGTTAAAGAAGCAGCTTAGTTCTATACCCCCCCCTACAATAAAGCCACCTTAGCCATGGTGGCTTTTTGCTTATTCCCCCCCCTGCCCCACATTCCACACCGAATCTGCTGGCATAAGGGGCATAGTACCCCTATATTATTTTGACTCAGATAATCTTTGTTGCTGATTCCAGATAGAATTCTCTGGCATCTGGACACGGACATCTAAGCGGGTGCCGATGGGGATGTCACAGGGTTCACCATCGGCATAGTAGACCTTCTCGCCGTCCACGATTTCCTTTATCCGCTTGTTCTGGAAGCGTTCGGGTAAATGCACGTGCTAAAGCAATTCACTGAGACAACATTAAATCTAAGAATAAATCATTATTTATCAATTGGTTATTGATTATTCGCAAGGTGAAAAGCAAAATTGAGACAACATAAAATAGGGTAAGTTGTCTCAATTTTTAGATATTAGTCATTATAAAACAATGTGTTAGTTAAATTGAGACAACCGAGACAACTGAGACAACACTTTTTTATTAATGTATATATTCAGGGAAAATAAAATTATAGTTATTCATGAAAATGAATTTGGTGTTCTTGGTACAAAAACGCGTGCTATGACTGACGACGAATTTCGTCGGCAGTGATAAGAATTTCAGTATGGCTGACGGTCGAGTAAAAACTCAGAGACGTAAATGCGATTGTCGATAACAGTCACCACGCCTTCAACTAGGGCAACTTGTTGATTTTTTTATGATGGATTTTTCCATCATCTCAGGGTGGGATATTCTACCTTGGGTATGGGGGAAATCACCACACCTTTTGCTTTTGTACATGCGGGATTTTCCCGTATGTAACTGAATGGCTACCGACAAGTCTGATAGCAGAGCAAAGCCCTAATTCGGGCTTAGGTGATAACTCATTGATATCTAATCAGACCCCGAATTTGGGGTCTGCTTGTATTTTAACCACCTGACTTATTGTCGGTTGGTTACCTTGTTGCATGGAGCAAGAACTGACCCTCTTTAAGAGGGTTAGTTTGTGCCGACGAAATTCGTCGCTGCAAAATCCAATATCCGATAATCGGACTTTGGGTGTAACTGACAGTTAGTCAGTCGCAAATGGTCTTGAGCGTAACCGATAGTTACTCACAATTTGAGCGTCAGTCTGGCTGACTCACAGAATTTGCACAACTCTTTAAGAGGTACGCAAACTTTGCGCGTATCATTTAGCGACGTGGTTAATTTGCAGTCATCATATAGTGGAGCACAAAAAGCAACCACCCTTCTTAAAGAGATGAGCCTATCAGGTGAAAAATATTTTTCAATTGTCCGGGTGGTCAAAGTGACCCCCTCGGAAAAATCAAGGAGTTACCTAACTATGGTGAAGATCACCACGGTTGCTACTTCTCCTCAAAGTGAGGATGAACGAGAATATCAATGAGTTATAAATAACTCAGGTGGGTTTGAGTTTAAGCCGTCCAGCACAGGGTTACTTAATGTAACTTAGTGACTGAGTACGTATTATGTTCGCAGTGATTTAACTTATTGATTATTATCATGGTTGAAATCTAACCATCTATAGGCGGTGGAAGATGGCGCGAGGACAGAAGAAGAATGTATCCTCGATAGTCGCTACGATCACAGGCAAGATTACCGTTTCCCCCAAGCGCATCAAGTGCCAGACAGGTAAGGTGATGGCAGTCGCTACCATGCAGGCACAGGTGATAAGCGCAGTGATTATCCGCTGCGTGTCGTGGGCTTTGATGAGATGGCGCTGTCGGTGATGTTATTAGGAAAGGTCAGGTGATCACGGTAACGGGGAAATCTTCTTACTGGCAGGGCTATCAGTTAGCTGTTTCCTCAATCACTCAATAGGTTCCGACGAATGGCGTCGCAACCTCCATAGCTCAGAGCGTTAAACGTACCAACCTATTCACTTCCGACGATATTCGTCGTCAGTCCCCTCACTGCGTTCTTAATGTTCTCACCTTATAACGAGCTTATGTATTTGTTTAGTGAATTATGTATAAAGATTTATATAAATATTTACATATTTAAGTAAATAAAAATCAACTTAATCATATGAATTAGTTAGGATTATATCCTTTATAGTTAGATCATATGGCGTAATCTGGTACACATAATAATTCAACCAATTTGAAAATAGCAAATGACCATGACTACGCCAAGACGCGACCGGTTTATTTGCAGGATCGTTATTTGGAAAGTAATTGACAGGCAAACTTGGTTCCAGCTCAGCCGCACGATCACGCCAGTATTCCGCAGCTAATGTACCTACATCATATTCAGGATGCCCTGTCACAAATACTAGCCTTTTGTCTTTGCTGACAAATAAATAGGCTCCTGCCTCTTCTGAACTGGCTAAGATATCTAAATCCGTATGTTCACGAATTAGAGATTCAGGAAAATCAGCAAAACGTGAGTGAGGGGCAAAAAATGTTTCGTCAAATCCACGGGTTAATAATGCTAAAGGATCTAAGGTTGAATGGAGATAAACACCAGATAGTTTAGTTTTGCGAGTATATTTAGGAAGGTGATAAAGCACTTTTAACGCGGCTTGAACCGCCCAACAGACAAAAAGTGTCGATGTAACATGTTCTTTTGCCCAAGTCACCACTTTTTCAACTTCACTCCAATAGACCACATCTTCAAATTCAACGAGTCCTAAAGGGGCGCCAGTGACAATCAGTCCATCGAAATTTTGATCTTTTATTGAATCAAAATCACAATAAAAGGTATCTAAATGTTCAGCAGGCGTATTTTTACATTGGCGGCTGTCAATACGTAGTAGTTGAATATCGATTTGCAGTGGTGTGTTAGATAATAACCGAATAAACTGGTTTTCTGTTTCTATCTTCTTTGGCATTAAGTTAAGTAACAATACCTTCAGTGGACGAATATTCTGAATACTGGCGCGTGTAGACGTCATGACAAAAATATTTTCATTGCGAAGAGTATTCACTGCAGGTAATTCATCTGGTACACGAATTGGCATTGCTCAAAACCTCGACTATTTTAATTTATGCATTTAGACTTCTAGATAGCTAAATTTAACCCAAATGAAAGGTGACTGTCGAGTTATTGTACTCAAATTGAAATTATTTCATTTTATTATATAGAAAATGGTAATCAGAATAAGGAAGAAAAAATTAAGGTAGGCAAGGTTATAACTCAATGGATCAGACAATCTTTAATTGTCTATTTCCTGTCGCTCCAAACGCAAAAAAGCCATCCGGTAACGGATGGCTTCTCTGACTGATTGAATGTCTGGCAGTTCCCTACTCTCACATGGGGAGACCCCACACTACCATCGGCGCTACGGCGTTTCACTACTGAGTTCGGCATGGGGTCAGGTGGGACCACCGCGCTCTTGCCGCCAGACAAATCCTGTTTTCAATCCCGAACAAGCTGTTTTCTCTCTCTGAAACTTT
>NZ_MKGQ01000050.1 GCF_001908105.1 Xenorhabdus eapokensis | reverse complement strand
CAGTCCATTTTGGGATTTTTTTTGATTTGGCGATTAATCAGATCGCAAAAATTGGACTGAGTTCCCTCCAAGTGATCTACTATTTTGAAAGCTTATTTAGGTTTGCTCCGTGCTTAGTAATATGGATGCCATCGTCTGTTCTAATTTTTTTTTCATCTAAAAAAACTGTGTATTTTTCACCCATATTTTTACTCCTAATCCTGCCAATCAGTTCAAAAATAGAACGAGAATAATCAATTGAGTTTATTTCTTTATTGAAGTCGTTTGTCCCAATGCTTATAATAACAAGGTCATATTTATCAAAATTAATACGCTCAATAGCAGAAAACCAATCATATCTATTCCTATTTAAAAGCCCAGAACCAACTTGATAAAAAACATCTGCATCTTTATTAATTAAGGATTTATATGACTCACTATAAACGTATGTTAAAGAGTCACCAAAAAATAAAGCTTTACAATGCCCATTTAATGGAAGAAAGGAAAAGAAAATGAAAAAAAACCTTATTGAATGAATAAAATTCATTCATCGCCTCCATTTGCATTCTGGTAATATACCTGATTAATATACCTACCTCTACCATCACCATGGCCTAAATCCATAGATACCTGTGCTAATACTTCTTTTTTATTAAATCCTGCTTTCTGATAATATTCGCTAAGTTCTTTAGCAACATAATATCGCATGCTGTGAGGTGCTTTTTTACCAACTAATCCGGCTGAACGAACTATATTTCTATAACGATCAATCGCCTGATGGATACTAGGTTTATCAATTAACTTACCATCACGTTCTTTCATTACACTTTCAGCATAATTAATAGCATTTTTAAGTTGTTCACTATTTAAAATAGTAGTATCTCTAGGACGTCCCCCCTTTGTACCAAAAACTACTCTGACAGAATGATGTCCATTATTTAAAGATTGCTTCCACGTATTTATAGATTTACAAGCTTGAACAGCTTCTTTTGTTCTCAGCCCTAAAACATATGCCAATTGTAAAGTTGCAGCAACACCTTTATCAATTCTTTCCACTTCTTTAAATGCTTGCTTAAATTCATCGGGAAATAATGCTTCTTTTGTTCCCATACGGCTTGCACCTGCTATTCCAAGAGAACGATTATTCAATCGTTCATTATTTGGATCAGCTAATTTATGTTTTCCTGCTTGTGAAAGAATACCACGCAATGCTGACATTTCATTTTGTAAAGTTCGGTTACTAATATTTTCAGATTTTCTTTTTTCAACATATCCTTCGATATATTTAATTTTTAAGCTATCTAATTGACGTAATTTAATTCCTGAAGAGTTCAAATAATTAAGAAACTGTTTGGCTATTCGAGTGCGATCAGCAACTGTAGCAAAACTACCTCCTGCTTTACGGGCACAAGTAATAAAGTTTTTTTTAAATGTTTCTACCTTTGATCGTGATGTTTTTTTATCCATAAAAACCTCCAATAGCATTAGAATTATGAATAATTTTTTATTATTCATAAGCCTACTGCCTCTATCACAAACAAACTGTTAGTTTTTCGTCATTACAGACGTTCCCTGCGTATCGGTTATGTGTGTCCTCCTGACAGTCAGATATTGTGTAGCAGGGCGCTATCATGTTGAGTTATTGCAGGAGCGCGCTCTGTGCTCTGCACTGCGCTTTAATGCTCCCCGTTCAGAACCTGTTACTAGGATGAACGCCTCAATATCTTGACTATTTATCTCCTATTTATCAAAAAGTTAGATTCATTAATTGAAACTAAAAGTTGAGTTTTCCCAAGCGACCGTTCGTAAAACGGGCGCGCCGGACGCTTTGTAAAAAATTTAAAACGATCTCTTACAACGTTTTGAAATATACCAACTGTTGTCTTCATTTGGTAAAACCGTTTGAAAAGATGTCTTAACGTTAGTTGTAATGCGGTCTGGAAGTTTTACGCCTAGCGGCGTCACTTGGTAATCGCTACGCTTTTACTCAAGTGACGCCGCTCATCTTCCTGCTTCCAATACCGCTATTCGAAGATAACGAAAATGCCAAATGTTCCAAATGGCATATCGTTATATCGACGCCGGTAAAGGCCGCGAAAGCTCTCGACGTATTTACAAAAGACGTATTACATCGACAAAGATGTTTGATGTTTTTCTACATCAAACAGCACGTTTGAAGGAATTCATCTACTTTGATGAATTTTATTTGAATATTTCTTAATCGCTTTAGCGATCCCCGTTTTCAAAGAATAAACGGGTTTACCCAGAGTGTTTACTGTCTGCCTTTTCAGGTGTGGCAGATGGTGCAGTCACCCGAAAGCGTTCCTCTCAGACTACTAGAACATTGATATTTGCAATCACCCAAAGGCGTTCCTCTCAGATTGCTGGAACATTGATTGGTTACCATAAGGTAACGTTATAACGATAAAAATCTTACACTGGCAGTTCATGCTCGTCAATGATTGAAAACCACTCACAAAATTATTATTACCCTAATTCTGTGTGAATTTGGTTACCCATTTGTTTACAATCAATTTTTATGCACAAATGGGCTTCACGACTTTTTTCCATAAAAATCAGGTTGCTTTTTCTTGCATAAAGTACATACTTTAAATATGTATTTATAATATACACTTTAGGTGCATCATAATGAAACATAGAGTTAATGTAACAGTTGATAAAGAAAATTATCTAATTCTAAGCTCCGCTGGCATAAATATTTCAGGTTTTGTTAATGAAACCATGGCGAAGGAGGCTCAACGCATCAAAGCTGAAAATTGGAAGGAAAATAATCGTAAAGGAATGGAAGAGGTTGCTCAATTTATTGAGCAATATGGCTCATTTGCTGATGAAAATAGGAACTGGTAAATGCAATTTATTGTTTATCAATATAAACGAAAAGAAAGCAAATACAGCCTGCTTATTGATGTGCAAAGCGATATTATTGAAACACCAGGAAGGCGTATGGTTATTCCTTTGATTGAAGCATATCATTTTTCAAACAAGGTAAACCGTCATTTATTTCCCATAGTGCAAATCGAGCATAAAGATTATCAACTTTTAACAACAGAGCTTTCAAGTATTCCAGAAAACGTAATTGGAGAAAAAATCGCTGATGCGACTCAGTGGTCGACAAGTATCAAAGATGCGCTTAATCTTTTGTTTTGGGGAATTTAAATAATCGTTTTTATATATTGAGTGATGTTTTATATCAAGTGAAGTACACAATGAAAAAAATAACTTCCACGGAAGACTATTGGCTAAACATCAACAAGATGAACGATGCGCTAATAAGCAATAAATCTTGCCATTTTTTATAGAATAAGGGGACTACATGCAAAAAAATTTAAAGATAAGATCCCGAGGAGAACTTTGGGGGACAAAAGCAGCGTATATCTGGAAACGATGTTTTAATAAATTAAAAAGTTGGGATAAAACGTGTGTTAATAAAGCAAAGGAAAGTAATGTCCCTACATGGATTGGGCATCTTCCAATCTTTATAATAAGCGCTTTAGCCGTAACAGCACTTATCTTAAGTACTATTATCACTATAATTATAGTGTCAATTTTCTTTATTATAATATTAGTTTTATCTAAAACACCTAGTGCAGGGCCTTTAAAACATGGGCATTACGATTTAGACGGATACCATTACCCTGATGGGAATATTGATCAGAGTGATCGGTGATAATTATTTAGCACTAGCGAAATTCCGCTTCCTCGCTTTAGCTGTACGTTCCTCGCTTCGCTGCGGTACGCCTCAGCTAAAGACTGCGGCGAGCGTTGCAGAATTAGCCACCCATTTTGATTCAGTGCCTGTCAGATTAAATACGTGTTGGATTTTTTTCCGCCCAGATTAATATTCCTTCCAATTGTGGCGATCTCCGTCAGGATGATCCCCGTCAGGATGATCCCCGTCTCGGCAACGTGTTTTATGAGAGTTACCCACTTTGATTTAAGATTCAGCGCCTTTAATCAAAGTGGGTAACTCTTTTCATTAGATAGAATCAAAAATTACTTTGCATCAGACATGAAATTAAGTTCCATACTATCATATATACTGCTATCACTCTCTAACATAGCAAAAACAATCACAGACTCTGCTTTATTATCTGTAACTTCCATTACTATTTGACCATATGGGTCAGTATATTTTGTATCATGTTGAGCATCATCCAGGAAATTAGCTGAAGTAATTAAATCATTTGGAGTCGTATATTTTACATTATCGCCACTGGTAGGCAATTCGTTATCTTCAGAGTAATGAGTCCATTCTCCATTTGAATATCCAAATACGTATTTATCATACGTATGAACAATAAAGTCAGGAGAAGGTTTACTGTTTTTAGAAACATATGTCTGATAGCTAGCATCAGATTGGATAATAATATAGGTACCATCTTTAGCTGTGGCTGGCAATATGATAAGAGGTGACCAATTTCCATCACTTGTATTTATATATGTATAAAGTTCAGGATTGTTAGGGATACGCATAGCGATATAAAATATGACGCCGATATTTTCTTGGTTGTTACTTAAGGTCGCAATTACACGATTATTTGTCATCTTTTTCAAAGAAAGATAAGGGGTTGACGTAAGTTCAGAATTAATTATTTTAACATAAGCAGGCTCAGAATAACCGGTATTAGCGACATCAGTTACTGTATAAGTAACAGTGTAATCCCCATAAGATAGACTAGAAAAAGGTACTGTTATATGTATAGTATAGGGAACGGGATTCTCTATAAAATAATTCTCAGCTTTGACACCATTCAATAATAATTGAAGCGTTTCTTTTGGTTTTTCAGTATCAAAATGATCAATAACAACTAGCATAAAATCATTTTCCATTTTACTCACATCAATAATTCCACTTTCATCTTTTTGTGGCAGCGTAGGTTTTTTAAGAGGATTGATTTTCATCATTTTTCTCCATTAAAATTTGATTTAGCCCCTGAGGGGCGTTACTAGTTCAGACTCTGAGAACCTTCTATGGGGATAACAGAGAAGGATTTAACCATGAGTAGCCTTACTGGCAGAGCCAATCTGTCGCTGACCACCTCCGCAGGAGGTGGTATTCAGTTATGAATAAAACTTTAGGTAAATGTAAAAATATCTCTTCTTTAATTTACATATTATTTGGGATAATTATTTAATAATGTATTGAGATTATACCTCCCACCTCAGAAAGTGAGGTGAGAACTTGCAGAAGTATTATACACACTACATGTTATTAGATAATTTCTAATACTTAATCAGAATCCAAAGGAGCAGTATCAAGAAATCCCTGCCAACTCATTGAATATTCTTGTTGACTATTAATATAATAAATATACATAGGAGCAGGGTTACCATCAAAATCTGTATGAACATTTAATAACATATTTTGATTAATCTTGGTCTGAATATGGCCTACGTGAACATCCGTATCCTTTATATCTATTGTACTTAAAAGTGGATTTTCAAAAGTCGGATTACCTGTACTAGGATCATATCCATTTATGGCTAAATAGAGTGAAATAGTATCTCCTGCTTTTACTTGATTTTTATCACCAATGGGGACAACACACACCACCCCCTCACTAACCGACTCTATTCCAAAAACAGTATATTCTTCAATTTCATCTTTCAGATCATTCAAAATTTTAACTCGCTCTAATTTTCCTCTCGGTGGCTGATAATTTCCGCTATCAGCCAATTTAAAAAGTAAATCTTTTGATCTGTAGGCATCCGCTCCTGGCGTCAAAATATAGTAATACAGAGAGTTAGTTTCAAGTACGTTAAAAGTATTATAAAGGACCTTAAAAGGTTCGTCTTTACGACTTCTGTCACCATATATTTCTGACGTACATAGTGTAGCTACACCCTGACTACCGACATCGCTCATAATATACACAGTGTCGTTTGGTTGAAGTATATTGGATCTAGGAACTCTAACATTAAATTTGCTATCACCTATATTTGATGGAGGATATATCTTATCGCCATTCATATTCTCAATTATAGGTGCATCTATATTGTCAGAAGGGAGTATATCTTTTGTAACAAACAATGCCTTCTGTGTGGATTTAACTGTTTCATCGCCAATAATTGAAGAAATATTTATTTCCCTTATATATAACTCCGTTATCTTTCTGGGAAAGAATTTTACCTTAAGGTTACCATCATCATCCGTATTAATGTAATACATATCGTTATTAAAAGGTAAAATCTCTGTTCCGCCATCATACAAACGTGTATGGCTTATATTATCTACATGTAATGCAATCTGGCAATTTTTCATCGCAGTGCCATCTTTTTTCCTCGGATACATTACCACATTCAAGTGTGCATTATTATTATAATTAGGTTTTACTCCATCAGCAGCAGGGGTCAAATCTTCGATAAAATTACTGCCCATAATTATCAGGTTTAAGGATGATAGGTCAAGATCTCCTTTATGTTGATGTTGCTTACAAGTAATAGTCTGTTTAGTATTAGATTTATCAACATTAGTTGTAACTTCTAATTTTATATCTGATTTATCCATACTGTTTTTTACTTTAATAATATACGGCACTGTTATTTTATTGTTCTTAACATCAACATCTTTCTTTCTATGATTATCCTCATAAACATCTATTTCCACATTTGGATTATTTGATATGTTTGTAATAGTAATATTACTACCTGTAACTACCTTATGTGTGTTATCTCCAGTATAAGTGGTTATTACAATAATATTGGAACCTTGAAAAACATCAGCGCCTTTAAAATCAATAGCTAAGATTTCAGTAGTAGTACTCATATTATTACCTTTTTATATTGTTAATGAAATATTTATCAAGAGGAATCGAAATTATCAATGTCTGGTTAATATAAAAAATCGCTCCTATTCTTATCAAAAGATTCTCATTGAGTTCATTACATAAAATTTATAATTTCCCAGAGAAACAATCAACTAAAAATATGAAAACATGAAAATATGAAAATATGAAAACATGAAAATATGAAAACATGAAAATATGAAAATATGAAAATATGAAAATATGAAAATATAATTTATTATAACCAGTGGTGACTGAGTTATAATTCATAGTGCATTCTATAGCAACTGGCCGCCTTTTCAGAAATTGCACTTATCATGAAAATCCAAGCTATCTTATTGAGATTTTAAAACCAGATTACATTCAAAAAAAATAAAAGTCAATATACTTAGAATAAAAAATATCATTATTCCCTATAAAAAATTTACATTTAGATATAATTACAGAACACTTAAAATAACCTCTCCATTTAATAAGAAATTGCAATTTCTTATTGTAAAGTTATAAAATAAACATTGAAATAATAAAAAAACAAAACAATCACATTATTGTGAGATAAAACTGGTCACGTATTCAACCCATTGATAGTGATGTATAATCACTATTTTTTTGGGGGAAGTAAAATGGCGACGATTGAAGTAAAATATCGATTTTGTCAGCAAACTGAATCCGTCAAAAAACACGATAAGGGCGCGTGGCAAGAGGGTATAAAGATACTGCCCGTGCATTACACATTAGTATTAATGCCGTCGTTCGGGTTTTAAAACTTATGGTCGCCATATGAACGCATCCGTTCGCAAGACAAAAACCATGTAAAAACGACACATTAGATGCATGTTTTGACAGGCTTAATTTTTAAAATTCTATCTAATAGCAAAGTAAAATAAATAAATCAGCCTTATGTGATGAGCTTAATGGATAAGCCTGTGTATATCCAGAGGTGTTTGCTCCAATGAAGTCAACTCCATCGATATCACCAATTAATCCTGCGGCTTTTAAATCCGTCCCCTGCTTCACAAGCTCTGTAATGCTATCTTCTATATCGGTCGTTTCCACTGGTGACCCTGTCGTACAACTCATAGCAGGACTGAATTGACGCTCAGGCGGATACGCATAGGACACAGCCTTACCATAAACTCCCCCAGTATCAGCAAATACCATCTTATTAATGGCTATATTTGTTTGGTATACAAGGTAACGGCCTGAAGGAAATGTGTAGCGGCTTTCTACCGTTGTACTACCCGCTGCTTTCACTTCGAAATATCCATCACCTGTATCATTTTTAACCGCCACAATTATAATATTTTCATTGTTTGAATTATAGGCTGGATAAGCATTAGCACCAGCAATTTCAGGGTTATTAGCGTTGTGTTTAGGTATAAATCTCAATTTATCCCAACCAAAGGTTAAGTTACGCGCGAGTACGCCATCTCGCGTCGTAGCTAGACCTTTCTGCCCATTGTAATGATAAAGTAAAATATGATTATCGTCATTTTTAGGTCTCGCAGTGATTTTTACCGTTTCGCTTTTCGAATCTGGAGAACTATTATCAGCCGCAGCAGTGACTGTAATATTATCAAATCCTCCATTATCACTGTACATCGTGAAAGTTGCCTGTCCCTGCGAATTGGTTATATTTTCCTGTGTAGTAATCAGATGAGGTTCCTGCGCTAAAGGAACAGGTAATGATGTGCCCCAGTTTATCGGTACACCTGGTTGCAGCCCATTATCTTTTTTACGTTTTATCGTTGCAATAAATGTGTACTGATTCGCCTTACCTTCAAGTGTCGATGTAGGGCGAATAACTGTAAACGTTAGAGTATAAGCTTTGTCAAAAGAAACTTTGTCGGCACATTGTTGCCCATTTTCAGAGGCTCGATTACCAGCAATAGCAACGCAAACTACAGCATCTTTTATCGGTGGGTTATGAGAACTGACCAAATTATTTGTGAGTTCTCCTTTGGGTGAGGTGGTAACGTCTCCTGACGTTTTCAGATAAGTTGTTTTATCTCCTGTTGGTTGCTGAAGACTCCATTCAAATTTTATTTTTTGTCCAGTATAAATGGTCGTGCCATCCGGTTCATAGACCATTGCCGTATAGGTATAAGCATCACTTCCATCATTGCTCACATCGCCACTCTTCGGTGTAACTATCGGTTTGTGAATGACAGGCCATGCAAAGTTTGCAGGCTGCTGTGCTTTCCCTGTATTTCCACCGGATGAAGCAGTTACAATAATATTTGATGCAGCCACAGAACTCGTGAGTTTGGCCGTGACTTTTCCGTCACCATCAGTGACTGTTGTAACAGGATCTAGAGTGACGCCCTGAACACTTTCTAACAGACTCCATTGCACTGTCTTGCCTTTTTCTGCTTTACCCTCACTATTTGTAATAATTGCCGTATAAGTATAAGTATCATGAACTGATTTAAGTTTAGCGCTATCAGGTTGCACACTGATATTTTCCAACTTAACAGGTTCGGCAAAAGAAACTTTGTCGGCACATTGTTGCCCATTTTCAGAGGCTCGATTACCAGCAATAGCAACGCAAACTACAGCATCTTTTATCGGTGGGTTATGAGAACTGACCAAATTATTTGTAAGTTCTCCTTTGGGCGAGGTGGTAACGTCTCCTGACGTTTTCAGATAAGTTGTTTTATCTCCTGTTGGTTGCTGAAGACTCCATTCAAATTTTATTTTTTGTCCAGTATAAATGGTCGTGCCATCCGGTTCATAGACCATTGCCGTATAGGTATAAGCATCACTTCCATCATTGCTCACATCGCCACTCTTCGGTGTAACTATCGGTTTGTGAATGACAGGCCATGCAAAGTTTGCAGGCTGCTGTGCTTTCCCTGTATTTCCACCGGATGAAGCAGTTACAATAATATTTGATGCAGCCACAGAACTCGTGAGTTTGGCCGTGACTTTTCCGTCACCATCAGTGACTGTTGTAACAGGATCTAGAGTGACGCCCTGAACACTTTCTAACAGACTCCATTGCACTGTCTTGCCTTTTTCTGCTTTACCCTCACTATTTGTAATAATTGCCGTATAAGTATAAGTATCATGAACTGATTTAAGTTTAGCGCTATCAGGTTGCACACTGATACTTTCCAACTTAAAAGATACTGCCCGTGGTGCCTTTACAGGGGATTGTTTTTCAATGGTAAGTGAAACCCATATTCCATCCGCTTTTTTATTACTGGTCAGCGTTGCTTTTAATTTCCCTTCGCTGTCTGTTTGTATCTCGTCTTTTGGCACGTGTAAAGTTAGTCCATCAACAGGATTATCTATATTCCAGTTCACTTCAGAGAGTTTTTTATTTATTGCAGGATTCTTTTCATTATCAACAATAAGCGCCTTATAGGTGTAAGTTTGCTCACCATCAGCAGTTAAATCGCCATCAGGAGTGACTTCAATTTCTTTCACCTGATAACTTTGGGTATTGTCAGTAAAACTTACCGTTCCCAATAACTTCTTAGGTTGACTATCCATAACTAAATAAACCTTTACATCTTTAATTGATTTTGTGCTGGTTAATATAACGCGATCATCTTTGAGAAAATATCCGTTCTTATCTGTTTTTATTTGTTCGAATTTATATTGAGGATGAAATTCCAGCCCGGAGTTTTTATCCGCAGGAGGTTCAGTTACCCATTGAACATTGTCAATTGTTATTTCTGATGGTACTTTGTCAGATGTATCAAAAGTAATAACAGGACTAAACGTATATCCATCCTTTGTATCTCCCGACGCAGGTAATGGACCTGATGGAGTGAAATTAGCCTCATCTCTGTGATAAATTTCAAAAGGTTTGACAATTAATTGAATATGCTGTGGTTCTGTTTTTTGGTTATTGCTTAATTCAGCAACAGTATAAAATGTATAGACATTTTTTTCATTTTTTCCGTTTAAAAACTCAGGCAGTACTACTTGAATCCCATTGGAACTAACAAAAATTTTCCCTTTGTTTTTTTCAAAATTTTCTCTTTCTTTTTCACCGTAAATATGAATTTTTTTAATTGATGTATCAGTAGGTAATTTTATTGGGATATTAATCTGTTGACGACTATAACCTATCACTGTTGCTTTCTGTAAAGAAAATTGGGCAGTCGGAATACTTCTGTGATCAAGGACAATATTATTATTTCTCTCCACTAAATCATAACGGCTACCTGCTAGTGTTCGCATTGAAGCGACATTATCCGGTGATAATTGTTCACTCAATGAAGAACCTAATTTGATATTTAAATTTGCCAGAAATTGCATTTCAGTACGGTTTCCTGTTCCCTGTTTATAATCCGCACCGATGGTGATTAATGGAATTGGCGTATACGTTAAACCAATTTTTGCCAGTGAGGGGTTTTTCTGTTTAGTTTTCCGATCGAATAACGTTACATTGTCGCCAAAATATTGCTCATAACTCAGATTAGTACCTAAATTAGGATAGAAAGGCAGGTAAAACTCCCCATTAATGTTATAACCATTTGCAGGGCGTTCATGATAATATTGAAATTTTCTAGATTGTTGCCAGTCGCTTAGACGATAATAAGCATTAGCAGAAAGTTTAATGTAATTACCCCAAATTTCACTGCCAAACCCTACTCGTCTGTTTTTACCAATGATATCATAATCATAAAATGTATTCAGACCATACATCCAATTCTGATAAAAATAACGCCCGCCTAAACCAAAATTCACAGTATCCCGACTATCTTTATTACGATAGCCAAATTGAGAAAAGAATAACCAATTGGTTTTATTATCATAGAGAGGTAATAATAGATCGAGTGAGCTATTTTTTAGCGACCCTTTTCTGTCTAATCCAAAATTAATTTTTACTGTACCAAACTGAGATAGCCATTTTTGCACTTCGGATGAAATAGTGTTGTTAAATCTACTCAGCGCATAATAAGTTGCTTGTTCCTTAAGTTCTGAAGGCGAAGAGGATAATATATTCCTAGCGACTTGCATATTGTTATGAATAATCTTAGAAGTATCAGGTTCATAAGTATTATTCAAATAGGTTTCCTGCTTTTTTGGTTGCACACTATGTTCAACCGAAGCGCTAGTCGTTGTCGAAAGCATAAATAATGTATAGAATAGAATAATCAGAAAAATTATCTTTTTTACACATGATGACATATATCAGCACTCCTTAAATAGTCATCCACATTAACGTATTAATTTAGCTTCTTTTTTCTTTAGCACATTAATAAAGTAATCTTAGTATCTGTATAGCATTTTTTCAAAAATACTGTTATCTGTAAGAGAGACATACTCACAACAATTAGGTCATGCTTCCAATTGCGAGCGCATTTCCAACTCCCATATCTATTAAAAATGTAATTAAAAACATTCTAGTCGTTGTTAAAAAGAACGATAAAAAAACTGCATATATGCAGCATGACGCGCTTGTCAGGTTGATTAGTAAGTTAACTGTGAATCGGATTATTGATAGCAATACAGGACTAGAACTTACTAGGGGTAGTGATCCGCATCAGAGAAATCCTAATAACCGCATTCGAATGATGAAGAGTGATTGACTCTCCAGTATTTTGCGATTGAAGTGTTGACAATATGAAGCGATGTTTCAATTAAGTGTGGTGATTGAGTTTATAAAACCCAATCACCTACTATTATTTTTTCAATTGATTAATAGCCGATGTGCCGCCTTTAGTAGCTGCTTCACCACCTTTACCCCCTGCTTGCTTAGATTCGGCAGTTCC
The DNA here is from genome assembly GCF_001908105.1 of Xenorhabdus eapokensis. The sequence continues at coordinate 1,693 of NZ_MKGQ01000050.1, read as the reverse complement.
TCTTTGCATCGCTCCAGTTTCCAATGTTCCGCCAACTTTAACACCCGCCCAGGATAACGCCCCCATCCAAACTGCTGGTAATACTAAGAACATCGTACCCATGACAAAGTTGATAATAATGTCATCCGAAGTATTCTGTATTCCCATAACGTTCCAACGGCTATGTGTATCTGAGCTATATAACGCTTCGATCATCCAGCTATCTAACCAACGAGCTAATTCCCACCAGAATGTTAAGAAATTCAAGGCAAAAATCACAAATGTTAATGTAACTGCTGTCTTAAAATCGTAGGCTGAAAACATTAAAATCAAAGGTAACATTACATATATAGCCATCAGTAATAAGCTTTGAACCATAGGCAGTGATTGCCGCATCGCGTCTAATGCTGGAAATATTGCCAATGAACCCAGAACTTGCCCTACCATAGATCCGGCACGTGTCGCCGTACTTGTTATAGTGAAAAAGTCAGCATTACCGCCATATCCCATATACACAGAATCTCCCTGAGACACTTGTAAGCTGGCTGGGCTGACTAAACGGCGAATAACAGCTTCTTGAAACTCTTTTAAATCTTCATTTATCAATCTCATCGCTGATTTTGCTCGTAACCACATCCCCGGATCAGCTTGTTCCATTACTAATTTTCTAAGCCCAACTTTTTCATCTGACCACCATTGAGCACATGTTGGATACCCTCCGATTCCAGTATTAGAATAACCATCATCACGCTGAGAAACCCATGGAAAACTCTCTCTAGGAGTACGTGACTGTAAGGTCTGATAGGCTCCATTTAAAAACGTTCTAGAACCTAGCCATTCAATATCTCTCAAAACGCTTTCATTCAACTCCTTACCCTGGTCTTGACTCTTCCAGTCATATAATGCAAGCGAATAACAATCATTAGTAAAATCCTGCAATGCGGCTACTAATGAACCGTTTTTTATATAGCTATGCTGGACTTCAAAACGAACTTGGCGTAAGTCTGGGCGACATGGAATAGTTGCAACAGAAGCTTGAGTGATTCCCTTAGATACTTTATGGATCAACATCCACCATATTGGTGCTTTTGCCGTTTTATCGTCTAAAGATGAGATAGTGCCTCTGAAACCAGAATCTTCTGGTTTTGCTGCTATCCACGTCCCACAATATTTACTCCTGCTTAAATCAATTTGCATAGTGCTAAGACTAATGTTAAAAAGTGGAACACAGCAAAAAACCATTACGATAAAAGCACCATAAATTGCGTTTTCAATTCTAACAATAGATAAAGTCCCTTTATTTCCTTCGTCTTCTCCTTCCTCACGTACTTTTAACCATATACCCACTACTTTAAATAATAATGGAACAACAAAAAGACCTGTACTGAGTAATATATTCCATAAACCATTATTAATTATCCAACCCAATAGAGTCAGGAAATATTCAAGATAGCTATTTGTGGTCATGGCTACTCTCCACTGTTTATCCAAATAAGCATCTCATTGACCAGGACAAGCAATACATACATTAACACTATACGTTTAAAGGATTGTTTTGATTTTGAGGGAACTTTTCCTGATCTCCAAAAATTCCATAAAAAGACACTAATCAATATAAATAAGATTTCAAAATAATAGATCACTTGGAGGGAACTCAGTCCGGTTTTTGCGATCTGATCAATTGCGAAAAATCACAAATCACCCAACGGACCGA
>NZ_MKGQ01000005.1:170016-174109 GCF_001908105.1 Xenorhabdus eapokensis | reverse complement strand
CACATTAGGTATTTTTGCCAACTTTAAACAAGGTAAAAAACAACGCGACTGGCTTCAACAAACTCTCGTTATTGGGTGTTAAAGTCGAGCATCGCGTTATAGTGTGTTTATTCGATACAGCTTTTTCTAATAAACACATAAAATAGAGCCGCTTTTAATCGTTTATATCCTTGATGGGGTCTCAATGTCCATTCAACACGACAAATTCGGGCGTACTTATCAGTGGTTTTTGCTGATACTTTTAGGCATGGTCTATTTTTTATCCACAGCAACAACCTTTACGTCATTAGGTGTTGTCCTACCGAGTATGATTAATGAACTGGGCTGGAGTTGGACAAATGCGGGGTTAGGGTTCACGCTGCTTGGCCTGACTTGCGGGCTATCCAGTTTTCTGCCAACCGTATTTATCCGCAAAGTTGGCGTTCGTTTTACCCTGTTTATCGGTCTGCTGATTTTTCTGGCGGGTTTCTACAATCTGTATCACACATACGCTATTTCGTCGTACTTTATTGGTACAGCTTTAATTGGTATCGGTTTTACCTTTCTGGCGACAGTCCCAGGTACTTATGTGATTTCACGGCTATATGAAAAACAATCCCTGGCTTTTGGTTTCTACTTCACGATAGGTGGGCTAGGTGGAGTAATTGGCCCGTGGATCTACTTTCTGGCGACCCGTATTTGGGGAACATGGCGAATGCATTGGATGATTTCCGCCATTATCCTCTCCATCTTCGTGATCCTGACGATTATCCTGCTTCAGGAAGGTAAACGGGAAGTCGCCCACGCCAAGGCTGTAAACCAGAAACATAGCAATCAAGATACTCCCAGCATTTATCGCACCCGGCAACGTTGGACTGCACGCCAGGCACTACGGACATGGCAGTTCTATGTGATTGCTGCAACTTACACCGCATTTTTATGGTGTGGTATTACCGTTAACAGTTTTGCTGTTGCCCATATTATCGAAAATGGTTTCAGTGAAGCTATCGCCGCAGGGTTACTGAGCACAATGGCCTTTATCAATGCGTTTTCCAGATTAGCGGGCGGTGCAATTGGGGAATGGGTAGAACCGAAAAAATTACTGATTATCAGCCTATTCATTATCATACTTGGCTTGATCGCTTTGAGTATCGCCTCTTCATGGCCGTTCTTGATTGCGTTTACATTGTGTGTCGGGATGGGATATGGCATGACCTTCCTTGCATCCAGTGTATTGCTGGCTAACTATTTTGGCCGCAAACCTTATCTGGAACTGTTTTCTATCATGAACCTGATATCCACTCTGGCTTGTCTGGCACCTTTTTTTGCAGGTGCTCTCAAAGATTATTCAGGTAGTTTTACCTCTGCATTCCTGATTATTGCCATTCCCGTATTGGTTGTTCTTGTCATAACATTAACGATGAAACCACCTACTCATAAAATAAGAAAACACACCGTTGAAAACAGCCAATTGACTGAATAAGGTAAAAATGAACTGCAATAACGGACAAACAAGGTTGAATCCATCACAATGATGGCGGGGATTGCCGAAGTTATTACCCAAGTTAAGAGAAGAATTTGCCTGATAATATCTGGTCAAATAGATCGCTGATAAACCAACGAGGTTTATCAGCGGTGTGGAAATTATTCAGGCAAGCGCCGATATTGCCCTTGCTTGTGTAATAGCCTGACGCCCAACCAGCCACCACATAGTGAAAGCAGTAAGCTACTGATAATGGGAAGCAGAAACCACATCTGCCATTGTGGCTGCCACGGAAAATCAAAGACCTGAGTCTGTAACAACCAAAGTGCGATTTCTGCACCAAAAGCCGCGGCCAAACCAGCCATAAAACCAAGCAGGGCAAATTCACTCCACAATGTACGACGCAAAAGTTTTTTGCTCGCCCCTAATGTACGGTATACCACCAATTCAAGTTGGCGCTGGCTCATTCCGACCTGAACTTGTGCCAATAACAGCAATCCGCCACAAATCATCACCAAAACGACCATAACTTCTAATGCCTTGCTAACTTGCTGCAAAATGCCTTGTGCTTGTTTGAGCATCGAACCAATATCCAACATGCTGATGGTTGGGAAATGGCGGTTAATTTCGGTTAACAACCTGCCATCGCCTTCATAATGAAAGCTGGTTAGCCACATTCTGGGCTGATTTTCCAACGTCTCTTTGGCGAAGATAAAAATGAAATTCGGGTTTATGCTCTCCCAATCCACCTTGCGAATACTGCTTACTGTGGCATGAAACGTTCGGGTATCTCCGGTGAATGTGAGCTTATCCCCCAAGTTAATTTGCAACCGTTCAGCAACGCCTTGCTCTATAGAAACTTCGTTTGGTTTTGGCGGCCAGGTTCCCGCAATCAAGGTATTAAAAGGTGGCAGTTCTGCTTTCCATGTTAAGTTCAGTTCACGACGCACGGTAGTACTATTAGGGTGTTTTTCATTCGCCCATTCCAGCGCAGAGTACCCGTTCACTTCTGTCAAACGTGCCAGCACTACGGGATAAAAATCGGTCGGTTTCACCTGATATTTAGCCAATAAGTCATTAACTTGAGCTGTTTGGGGTTGGGTCATGTTAATCAGGAAATAATTAGGGCTATCCGGCGGCAATTGCTGTTGCCACTGGTTCAATAAATCTCCCCTTGCCATAATCAGCAGAGCCAACAACATAAATGACAGGGAAAATGCCGCCAATTGGGTCATAGTCTGAAAGGGTCGGCACAGTAGCCGATTGACCGCCAGACGCAGGCTTAACTGACGGAACGTCACACGGCGCAGTAGCCATAATCCCCCCCATCCGAATAATGCCAAAAACAACGCGACAATCGGCACTCCGGCTAACAGTGACCATAACAACGGTTTAGTCCCTGCCAGTAATATCAATCCTGCTGTTATGATGAATGCCACCGCAGGCAAATAGTAACGCAATGGCCAGATGGATGCCGTTACATCACTTCTCAATACCCGTGAAGGCTGGGTAGCCATGAGTTGGCGATAAGGACGGATCCCCACCAACACGGCAATGCCAAACAAGGCAGCTATCGCCCATATCCACGGCCACATTCCCGCTGGCGGTAATATTTTAGGTAGCATTCCTGCCAAAATTCGAATCAATGCAAATTCAAAAGCCAAGCCTAAAATAGAGCCTACCACTATGGCGGCAAGCAATATCACTAGCCATTGCCCAATGATCCATTGACGTAGAGCCCAGCGCCCTGCGCCTAATGTTTTCAGGATAGCAATCAGGTTATGTCGGCTGCGGCAGTAATGTGTCATAGAAACTGCCATTGCCGCTACGGCAAGTAGTAATGTCAACAAAGCTGATAGCAATAAAAATTGCTGGGCACGCTCAATAGATTGCGCCATGACACCATTATCTTGTTTCAAGGTCAGCCAGCGTTGATCCGCTTTTAGTTGCGGTTCAATGAATTGCTGGAATGATTGGATGGCGGCAGGAGAACCGGCAAACATATAACGGTAAGTCAAACGGCTGCCGGGTTGAATCGCCCCGGTTGCCTGAGCATCATCAATATTGATTAAAATTCGGGGAGAAATCTGGAAGGGATTGAAACTGCTGTCAGGCTCTTGCAACAATTCCCCACGAATCTGCAACGTGGTATCTCCCACGTCAATATCATCTCCAATCTTGACACCCAATAATGTCAACAATCGTGGCGCTACCAACACAGAACCTTTTTCTGGTTTTAAGCCACGCGGATTGGTTTCCAGTTCGCCATACAGAGGATAACGCTCATCTGCGGCTTTCACCTGAGCCAGTTGCGGAATATCTCCCGCATATGTCATGGTCGAAAATGAGATTTGGCGACTGAGTGTCAATCCCTGCTCTTGTGCCTTTTGCAACCGACTTTCATCAACGGGGTATGAAGCCCTTAAGACAAGATCACCTGCCAGAAAATCACGGCTTTGATAATGCACACTTTGATCGATACGATCACTGATACGCCCTAATGCCAGCACACAGGCCACCGCTAACAGCCTATTCAGTATTTTTTCTACGCAGCAACACGACGAGAAATGCCAGATTGACGAACTGAAGGCTGGTATTCAAATATCTCTCACAGTTCTTCCACAATCGTCG
>NZ_MKGQ01000005.1:0-169916 GCF_001908105.1 Xenorhabdus eapokensis | reverse complement strand
AGGTTTTTCTCATTCCAGCAGGTCACTTATATAGGCACTTATCTTATTTGGGCGGACAGAATACAGGAAAAACAATTACGTTCAAAAAAGATTCCGAATAGGCTCTAAGGTCAGGGATAACCAGACAATCAGGAGAGAGGGTGTACGCCATTCACGCCAAAACCAGCGCCAGATCATGCTTCCTCCCGCAATTTTCCATCCACCAGACGTAAACGGCGCTGGCAACGCGCCGCGAGTTGACTGTCGTGAGTGACCAAAATCAACGTGGTGGCGTAATCATGATTGAGGGAAAAGAGCAAATCAGCGATGCGCTCCCCTGTCTGACGATCAAGATTCCCCGTTGGTTCATCAGCAAACAGGATTTTGGGACGAGTACAGAACGCGCGAGCCAAAGCCACCCGCTGCTGTTCTCCGCCCGAAAGCTGGGCTGGCATATGTTTCAGGCGTTTTCCCAACCCCAATAATTCGAGCAGTTCAATAGCTTGTTCGCGGCTTTGGTTTTCCGATTCACCACGCAATAGTGCCGGAAGCTGGACATTCTCCAATGCATTCAAAGTGGGGATCAACATAAATGACTGAAAAACAAAACCTACATTTTCTGCTCTTAACTGCGCGCGCTGCTCTTCATTCATACGACTGATATTCTGCCCCAACAGATGAACCTCTCCTTCGCTACCATCATCCAAGCCGGCAATAATACCCAAAAGCGTTGATTTACCGGAGCCTGATTCACCAATTAAGGCAATTGTCTGTGCTGGCTCGACAACTAACTCAATACCTTGCAATATATTAATTACCTGTTCCCCTTGACCGACATGTTTAGTGAGATGATGAACTTCAAGAATACTTTCTACAGCCATGTATTTTTCCTTTTATTATTGGTGCTATGCAGTGCCAGAGCAACGGCGGCAGATACCCTGCTAATATTAGGTGATAGCCTCAGTGCCGGATACCGTTTACCCGTTGAGCAATCATGGCCTGCACTGATGGCAAAACAGTGGCAACAAACCGGCAAAAAAACAGTCATTGTTAACGGCAGTATTAGTGGTAATACCGCAGCACAAGGACTTGATCGTTTGCCTGATTTATTGAAACAGCACAGTCCAAAATGGGTTTTGATAGAGCTTGGTGCAAATGATGGACTGCGTGGTTTTCCCATTCAAAACATAGAACAAGATTTGCAACAGGGTATTACTTTGATTAAACAAGCCGGCGCACAACCGTTGTTAATGCAAATCCGAATTTCACCTAATTATGGAAAACGATATACCGAATCCTTTGCCAAAATGTATCCTGCGCTTGCTGAACGCAACCAAATTCCTCTGCTGCCATTTTTCATGGAGCACATTGCTATCAAGCCAGAATGGATGCAAGATGACGGGTTACACCCCAATCAAGCTGCACAACCCTTTATCGCTGATTGGATGTCCAACAAGTTGTCGGTATATATCAACTCTCCTTAAGTAAAAAGATTTCTTAATAGTAAATCATTTATTTCCATAAATTGATGCAAGTGAACAGGTAAAGTTATGCAAAAAGCCATTTTTATTACTGGGTGTTCTAGCGGGATTGGGTTAGCCGCGGCCAAAACTCTCCACCAACGTGGTTACCGCGTACTCGCCGCTTGCCGCAAACCCTCTGATTTGGCCTATATGCGTGAATTGGGGTTCGAACCCATCGAATTGGATTTAGATGATAAAGAAAGCGTAGAGTGCGCCGCCAGAAAAGTCATCGAATTAACCGACGGTCGTTTGTTCGGGCTATTCAATAATGGGGGATTTGGTGTCTACGGTTCATTGGAAAGTATCTCCCGCGAACAGATGGAAAAACAGTTCTCCACCAATTTCTTTGGCACCCATCAACTGACATGCCTGCTATTGCCTGCTATACGTGCTTATGGCGCGGGGCGGATTGTCCAGACCAGTTCCGTTATGGGATTGATCTCAACGCCAGGCCGTGGCGCGTATGCTGCCAGTAAATATGCTCTGGAAGCATGGTCAGACGCCTTACGTGGTGAATTGGCAAAAACAGACATTAAAGTCAGCCTGATAGAGCCTGGTCCAATCCATACCCGTTTTACGCACAATGTCAATCAAACACAGCATGATCATCCGGTGGAGAATCCAGGCCTTGCTCGTCGTTTCACGCTGATGCCTGAAGATGTCGTTTCTAAACTGATTCATGCGCTGGAAAGCCCCAACCCGAAATTACGCTATTCCGTTACCTTATTGACTCACACCGTAAAAGTGATGCGCCGTCTACTCCCTGAGAGGTGGCTCGACAAGATCTTGCGCTGGCAAAGTCAATAAACATTGAAAAACAGACAAACAAGTCTTATTTATTCATGTAATCACCTTACAACGACTCAGAGAAAAATCCCATGGAACCAACCGTGAACACAAACAACAATATTGACCATATCATTGATATTGATGAATTGAATATTGCCCAAGTTGTACAGCACTCACTTAACCAGCTTGTCGTATTCTACTTCTGGTCGCCACAGGATCTACATTGCCATGAATTAGAAACCACGCTTGATAAAATAGCCCATGAATATGCAGGGCAATTTGTTCTGGCTAAAGTCAATTGTGACCAATTTCCCCATCTTGCGGCACAATTTGGAGTGCACGGCTTGCCTACCGTGCTGTTTGTTCAAGAAGCTCGCCCTGTTCAGGGCTTTGAAGGTGTCCAGACAGATGGAGCCATCAGGAAAATTTTTGCTACTCTCCTTCCTCAAATGGAAAAATCACCATTAGAGCAAGTTAACGAGTTACTGGTAGAAGGTAAGGCTCAGGAGGCATTACCTTTATTGAAAGAAATCCATCAAGCAAACCCGCAAGATACCGAAATTACCCTATTGCTAGCCCAAGTGAACCTTTCACTCAATCATCTTGAAGAGGCGCAAAAAATAGTGGATACCATTCCATTAGAAGCACAAGATGAACGTTATCATGAGTTGCTTGAATATCTTAAATCCCAGAAAGAGGCGGCGGATTCACCTGAGATTCGACAATTGCAACAAGAGTTGGCTACTCAGCCAGAGAATGCAGAATTAGCCGTACAACTGGCGTCTAAATTACACGAAGTTGGCCGTAATGAAGAAGCGCTGGAATTGTTATTTAGTTTTCTGAAAAAGGATCTGTCTGCTGCCGATGGGGCAGTGAAAAAAACGATGATGGATATTCTCTCCGCACTGGGCACTGGGGATACTCTGGCATCTAAATACCGTCGTCATGTATACTCCTTACTCTATTAAGTAAATAAAATTTATATATTCTATAAGTAACTTTAATAAGGGAATTGTTATGGATTTACTCTCTTTTGGTGCTGTACCGATTTTAATCGTTATTGCGGTTGCTATCGTCTTTACCTGTGTTAAAACCGTGCCGCAAGGTTATCAATGGACTGTTGAACGTTTTGGGCGCTATACCCGTACATTAACGCCAGGCCTGCATATTATCATGCCATTTGTTGATCGTATCGGTCGTAAAATCAATATGATGGAACAGGTTCTGGATATTCCATCGCAGGAAATCATTTCTCGCGATAATGCCAATGTTACCATTGATGCCGTCTGCTTTATTCAGGTTGTCGATCCTGTACGTGCTGCCTATGAAGTCAGCAATCTGGAACTGTCCATTATCAACCTGACCATGACCAACTTCCGTACGGTGTTGGGTTCAATGGAACTAGATGAAATGCTGTCCCAACGCGATTCCATCAACAGCCGCTTGCTGGCAATCGTCGATGAGGCCACTAACCCGTGGGGTGTGAAGATCACGCGTATTGAGATCCGCGATGTGCGTCCACCTAAAGAGTTGATCTCCGCAATGAACGCCCAGATGAAAGCAGAGCGTACCAAACGTGCCGATATTCTTGAGGCAGAAGGTATTCGTCAGGCAGCCATTTTGAAAGCGGAAGGGGAAAAACAGTCGCAAATCCTGAAAGCAGAGGGTGAGCGCCAATCAGCCTTCCTCCAGGCAGAAGCCCGTGAACGTGCCGCAGAAGCGGAAGCGCGTGCAACCAAAATGGTTTCTGACGCGATTGCGAATGGGGATATGCAGGCAATTAACTATTTCGTTGCCCAAAAATATACCGATGCCCTCACCAATATTGGTGCCTCAAATAACAGCAAAGTTATTATGATGCCACTGGAAGCCAGCAATTTAATGGGCGCTATTGGGGGTATTGCTGAATTAATTTCCGAAAGCAAGAAGGGCAAACAGGATAAATAACCATAGAGGATAAATTGTTATGATTGAACAGATCGCCGCTCAGCCAGCCTGGTTCTGGCTCTGTTTTGGTGGACTGCTTCTGATTGCAGAATTGCTGGGAACGGGAGGATATCTGTTGTGGGCAGGAAGTGCAGCCATCGCTGTTGCCCTGGTCACATGGATTTTCCCTAATATGGGCTGGGAACTGCAAGGTACTCTGTTTGCTGTCTTGACCTTGCTTTCTGTTATTGCATGGCGTAGCTGGCTACGCCATCGCCCACGCCAGGCTAGTGATAAGACGCTCAATCAGAAAAACCACCAGCTAATTGGAATGCGTGCCCGTTTAATCACGGATACCGAAAACAGTTTTGGCCGAATCAAACTGGCTGATGGCAGTTGGCGCGTTTATTGTCACCAAGAGCTTCCTGCCAATACCGAAGTTGAGGTTATCGCCGTTGACGGGATCACATTAAAGGTGAAAGCTATTCCCCATCAACCGTGATGTTTACAGCAACCAGATAAATGCTCAATGATGGGACAATCCGCCCCATCATCTCCCGGACATTCAGCCACCAATGCCAGTAATTTTTCCTTTATTTTTTGCAATTCCAACATCGTTTTTTCTATTTCTGCCACCTTTTGCAAGGTCGCCATTTTTACATCTGCACTATGACGGCCAGGGTTGTGAAATAGTCGCAGCAATTCGCGACACTCCTCCAACGTAAACCCGACTTCTTTCGCTTGACGCAAAAGCATCAGTTCATCCATGTGCCTTTTCTGGTAGTAACGATAGCCATTCTCTCCCCGCTCCGGCGCAGTAATAAGCGCTTTTTCTTCATAGAACCGAATCGCTTTGCTGGTTAAGCCGGTCTTACGGGCAATTTCACTGATATTCATAATTTCCCCTTGACCTTCCCCTTGCAGGAAGGTTTAGCCTTAATGATAAGTATATCACTCTGTATCAGGAGATATTTTATGTCCACAACCACCATTCTCGCCCTTCAAGGCCTAACTTGTATGCATTGTGTCGGCAGGGTTAAAAAAGCGTTGGAAAAAATACCCGGCGTTGAACTGGCAGATGTGAGCCTCAATTATGCCAAAATTATCAGTCATGTTTCATCTGATGAATTGATTGCCGCCATTGTTGCCGAAGATTATCAAGCGACGGTTGCCACCCAACCTGATGTTGTATTACGGTTGTCAGGTTTAAATTGCATGAAATGTGCAAATAAGACACAAAAGGCATTAGAAACAGTAGAAGGGGTTTTCGCCACAGAAGTTGATACCCAAACAGCAAAAATCTATGGCACAGCAGAAAACAATGCCTTAATTCATGCTGTCGAACAAGCCGGATATCACGCTGAATTAGCAACGGCAGCCGATTACCCAAAAACTGAGCCGCTGGCAATACATGTTCCACAGACTCCGGAGTCTTTGGCAGCGGCAACCTCTCCGACTCCGGTAGAAATAGCTCCCATTGATCACAACAACATTGATCACAACAACATTGATCACAACAACAATGATGCGAGTGATAATCATAGTGACAGTATTCAGCTTTTGCTGGATGGCATGAGCTGTGCAAGCTGTGTCAGCAAGGTACAAAAAGCCCTGCAATCCGTTGATGGCGTGGAACATGCCAGAGTCAATCTCGCGGAAAGAAGCGCATTGGTCACCGGTCATGCATCATCAAACACTTTAGTTGAAGCTGTGCTCAAAGCGGGTTACGGCGCCGAGGTTATTCAGGATGAAACTGAGCGTCGTGAACGCCAACAACAAGTGGCACAAGCGAATATGCGCCGTTTTCGCTGGCAATCAACCCTTGCGTTAATGGTTGGAGTGCCTGTCATGGTGTGGGGAATGACAGGCGACAATATGATACTGACACCGGCAAACCACGCCATTTGGCTAACTATTGGTTTGATAACGCTCGGTGTCATGGTATTTGCCGGTGGGCATTTTTATCGCAACGCGTGGCAAAGCCTAAAAAATGGCAGTGCAACAATGGATACCCTTATCGCTCTGGGTACTGGCGTAGCGTGGCTCTATTCGATTAGCGTCAATTTATGGCCAGACATTTTTCCGCCCCAAGCCCGCCATCTTTATTATGAAGCCAGTGCCATGATCATTGGTTTGATCAATCTCGGCCATGCCTTGGAACAACGTGCCCGTCAGCGTTCTTCCAAGGCTCTTGAACGATTATTGGATCTCACCCCACCAACAGCGCGGGTAGTGACCAGTGAAGGTGAAAAAACAGTGCCACTGGCCGATGTGATGCCTAATATGGTACTGCGCCTGACAACAGGAGATCGTGTACCGGTTGATGGTGAAATTATTCAAGGCACAGTTTGGTTGGATGAGGCCATGCTGACAGGTGAACCCATTCCTCAGCAGAAAACAACTGGCGATACCGTCCATGCCGGCACGGTAGTTCAGGATGGTACGGTACTGTTTAACGCGAATGCGGTTGGCAGCCAAACAACCTTGGCACGCATCATCAAATTAGTTCGTCAGGCACAAAGCAGTAAACCTGAAATCGGCCAATTGGCAGATAAAATATCATCAATATTCGTACCTATTGTTGTTGCTATCGCCCTGATTGCTGGCGCGATTTGGTATTTTGTCGGCCCTGCCCCGCAAATTATGTACGCACTGGTCATCATAACAACAGTCTTGATTATCGCCTGTCCTTGCGCGCTTGGGCTGGCAACCCCTATGTCTATCATTTCAGGGGTAGGACGGGCAGCCGAATTAGGTGTATTGGTGCGTGATGCTGACGCCCTGCAACATGCCAGCCAACTGGATACAATTGTCTTTGACAAAACGGGCACCTTAACTGAAGGTATGCCGCAAGTGACAGAGATCCACACCTTTAATGGTTTCACCGAAGAGCAAGTATTGCGATGGGCGGGTGCATTGGAAAATGGTTCTAATCACCCTTTGGCAAAAGCTATTTTACTGAAGGTTGAGGGACAAAAATTACCCGAAGTACAAGCATTCCGTACCTTGGCGGGATTGGGTGTTAAAGGGGAAGTCGGCGATATTATTCTGTTATTGGGTAACCAAAAATTACTTGAGCAGTATCAGATTGAAACAACAGAATTAAAACCACTCGTTGCGGCACAGGCAGAAAAAGGCATTACTCCCGTTATCCTATCAGCCAATGGGAAAATCGCTGCCCTGTTTTCCATCCGTGATCCCTTGCGCCAGGATACCGTTTCTGCCCTGCAACGCTTACATCTTCAAGGCTACCGTTTGGTTATGTTAACGGGGGACAACCCGACCACAGCGAATGCTATCGCCCAGGAAGCAGGCATTGACCAAGTTATTGCTGGTGTTTTACCTGATGGTAAAGCAGCAGCCATTCAGGCACTTCAATCACAAGGCAGGAAAGTGGCAATGGTTGGTGATGGTATAAATGATGCTCCTGCATTGGCGCAAGCGGATGTCGGTATTGCAATGGGAGGTGGCAGTGATATCGCCATAGAAACCGCAACAATTACCCTGATGCGCCACAGCCTGCATGGGGTTGTTGATGCAGTTGAATTATCTCGTGGCACGTTACGTAATATGAAACAAAACCTATTTGGCGCCTTTATCTACAATACCTTGGGCATTCCAATTGCAGCCGGCATTTTATACCCTTTCACAGGTACTTTATTAAATCCTGTCGTTGCAGGTGCCGCCATGGCATTGTCCTCGATTACTGTTGTCAGTAATGCCAATCGCTTATTACGTTTCAAGCCTAAATCCTGACCTAACATCCCGAAAAGTTTATTTTCCCATGAAAAGAAAAGCTAAACATATTCCGTTTAGCTTTTCATCCCGCACTTTTCCCTCTTTCTTGTTGGCTATGAACAGGTTAGCATACCGCCCAATGCCAACTATTGGAGTATGCAATATGGGAAAATTAATGACATATTTCAGTAAAATATTGGGATTCAATTCCCAACGGCATTACCCCTATCCTGCTTTTGATATCAATTTAAATAAAAATAAACAATTACATATTGTTGGCAGCATTCATATGGGCACTAAAAACATGTACCCACTTTCTGAGGTATTGTTGGAACAATTGGAGCAGGCGGATGCGCTGATTGTCGAAGCCGATATCACTCAGGTCAATTCCCCCTTCAAGGAAACGTTTCCTGAACAGCCCGAACTATCACAACGTTTATCTCCCGAACATTTTGCCTGTTTACAACACTATTGCCGAGAAATTCAACATCCTGTCACGTTGCTGGATCCATTACCATCGTGGCAGATTGCATTGATATTACAGGCTGCTCAAGCCCAGTATTTAGGGTTACATTCGCAATATGGTATCGATTGCCAATTACTGAACAGCGCAAAAGCTATCAATAAACCCATTATTGAGTTAGAAGGCACTGATGCACAAGTTAACCTTCTCACCAATTTGCCAAACGGGGGGATCTCTCTATTAGAAGATACCATTATCCATTGGCATACCAATGCCCGCGCTTTACAAGCTATGATTAGTTGGTGGATGAATTACAAACCTGAGAAACAAAATCAGGTAATACCAATGACATTCTGCGAAGAGATTTATCAAACCCTAATGTCTGAACGCAACCGTCAATGGAGTGAGCAATTACATCGCTTGCCGGCAGGAAAATATTTGGTTGCAGTAGGCGCCTTACACCTCCACGGCGAAAACAACTTACGGCAGATGCTGGTAAAACCACAAACATAGTCGCTTCATTTACCTGTTTCATTCTGAAAACCAACCCTTCATTACGGATAAGCCGTTATAAATTGATCGTTATAGGAAAAAAATATGACTCCCGCTATTGTCTTGCTGGAAAAACAAAAAATTAATTTCAAACTTCACTCTTATGTCCACGATGCTAATGAGCATAATTTTGGTGATGAAGTGGTGAAAAAACTCGGTTTAGATGCCAATCAAGTTTTTAAGACATTGTTGGTTTCATTAAATGGCGATCCCAAAAATCTTGCTGTCGCTGTTACGCCCGTCTCTGGGCAACTCGATTTGAAAAAAGTGGCTAAAGTTTTCAAGGCCAAGAAAGCAGATATGGCCGATCCCCAACAGGCACAAAAGGTAACGGGTTATTTAGTGGGTGGCATTAGCCCGTTGGGGCAAAAAAAACGGCTACCTACCGTGATTGACAGTCAGGCACAAACCTTGCCAACCCTATTTATTTCTGGTGGTAAACGTGGTTTAGATATTGAACTATCCCCCACAGATTTATGCCAATTACTTAACTGTTCATTTGCTGATATTGCTAAAATTTGAAAATTAATTGCAATTCCCGCTTAATTTTTTCGAGCTGGCTCTGTTTTCTTCAAAACAGGGCCTTGTGATAAACCATAATGCCGATATACTTTCTTCACAGCGTAAAAATCACTAATTACCATTTCAATTAACTTAGTTTATTTAAATAGAAGAGGAATAAAATGGCCACCTCATCATTTTTTCGACAAATGGTTATCACTGATCCAAAAGCAATTAAAATGCTTAGAAGGGCTAATAGGAAGCCAAGAAAAAACAATTTTGAGGAAATCGATTTTGAAGCACAGCAAAAGGAGGCAATAGAGATATTAAAACGAAAATTCTCACTCTAAGTAAAATTCTTGCAGCCTTTGGTAATGACAGAACAAAAGAATATTTGCTCTCATTCTCCTGTCCATCTAACCATGACGTAGAATCATTTTTACATTTAAAATCAATTAGATTTGAACAAGCAGACGCAACAAGAACCTATTTGATTGTAGATAAAGAAGGATTTTTACTGGCTTATTTTTCTTTAACATTTAAGGAGATATCAACAAGCAATCTTGCCATTTCAAAGACAAAGATAAAAAAACTTAACGGTATTAGTAAGAGCGCAAACTCTCTAAAAGTTTATTTAATTGGTCAAATAGCCAAAAACTTTTTATTACGTGAAAACCCAATAAAACTTAAAGATATTTTATTTCATATCAATATCACCATTGAAAAAGCTCAAGAGTTAATAGGAGGAAGAGTTACTATTTTGGAATGCCAAAACAATTCAAAAATCATCACTTTATATGAAAAAAATGGACTTGAAAAACTACCAACCAAAGGAGAAAACAATTCATTAATTACCATGCTATTTAATAATTAGATTATTATTCAGTCTTAACCGTTCCTATTATAGATTATGCATAACACTCCTTATTGATAATAAAAGGCCATCTGTCTCACAGATGGCCTTTTTATGCAGATAACTAACAACAATTTATTGATTAGTTGTTATTATTTATACGAATTTCACCTTTCGGTTCATAATCAGAGTCTTTTAATGGAGAATGTTTTTCAATATATCCTTTTAATACTTCAGCATCGACAAACCCCGTGTCAACATAACCAGGCAAATTATCAATCCGTGGATAACCATCTCCTCCAATCGCGTTAAAATTCAACGTCGCCATGCGATAAGTTTTATTTGGATCTAATGGTTTACCACCAATTTTTACCTCACTGATATTCTTACCGTTCTTCACAAAGCTCACATTATAAAACTGCCCATAGGCGCCAGAATCCTTTTCCATATTTGCGACAGCCGTCAAATAGGTCAAGACTTCGCTACCTTTGAAGTCCACATAAACCACTTGGTTAGCAAATGGATGAACTTTCATAACATCCTTGTAAGTAATATCCCCTGCTTCAATCGAGTCACGAATTCCACCACCGCTCATCACTGCAAAATCAGCGTTTGTCCGTTCCATCTGAGCAGCCAATACAAGGTGTGCCATATTTGTTTGCACGAAACGTACCTTACTGCGATCACCTTCTAATTTTTTATCTACTGAACCTATTTTTACATTAAGTATCTGGCTGCCCTTATCCTGGTAAGGTGTCAGCAGCTTAAGCATTTCAGGATTTTGTTTAATTTCATGCGTATAGTAAACACGTTCCGTACTGCCATCCTCTTTTGTCACTTTTTTCTTTAAGTTAATCGGGATCAATTGATAATGAACCAGCTTGAATTCACCATTACGGAATTGAAAATCAGCCCGACCTACGTATTTCCCCCATTCATGAGCCTGAACAATCCATGTGCCATTTTGGCGATCGGGAGAACAAGGTGTACCTGGAACATAATCCACTTGTTTATAGTTTTTATTCTCCGCAGACATACACACCGGATCTTGTGAATGCCCACCTACGATCATATCCAAATAACCCGCAGGCAAACTGCGTGCCATTTCAACATCTCCCGGCGCATTCGTACCATGATGACCATCGTCATAGTGCCCCATATGGGTTGCCGCAATAATCACGTCTGGCTTTTCATTCTTTTTCAGCTCTTCAATAACTTTTTTGGCTTCTGCCGCAGGAACGTGGAATTCGACATCCGGAAAATTAATCGGATTACCTATTTTCACAGTATCATCGGTTGTCAGGCCAAGAACGGCTATTTTCACGCCTTGTTTATCAAAAATGACATACGGCTTAAACAAACGCTTACCTGTACTGGTTTGGTAAATATTGGCAGAAAGAAATGGGAAATTTGCCCATTTTTGTTGCTGGTACAGAACATTCAAAGGCTTATCAAATTCATGGTTTCCTAATGCCATTGCATCATATCCCACCAAATTCATGCCCTTAAAATCTGGCTCAGCATCTTGCATATCTGATTCCGGTACGCCAGTGTTAATGTCACCACCTGACAATAACAATACGCTCCCCCCTTTCTTGGCAACCTCCTGACGAATGGAATCTACCACCGTTTTTTGGGCTGCCAAACCATACTCATCATAATCGTTATGCCAGAAGTGACCATGATGATCGTTAGTATGCAAGATGGTAATGTCATAGGTTTTATCTTTTTCCCAGGCGTTTGCAATTAGCGGTGCCAATGATAGAGAAACAGCAAGGGCACATACTGACGCTTTAAATGATAATTTCATGGGATATCTCCATGTACTTTAAATTCTATTGGTTATATGTTAGTGATGATTCATTCCTTTCAAGCCGTTGCTTAAAAGAGTTCACCTTTTTGAAATTGCAGTCAAATTATATAGGTATGAATAAAAGTTTTGTTAATTATCTAACATGCATTATGGTGTAAAAATTAAACAATAACTCAACAAACCTAAAAAATTTACCCCTACACATTTTGTTGATAATGAGATTAATAAGCGAATAAATATGAGTGAAAAAAATAAAACAGCCTCTTTTCCAACATCACCAATAAAAACACATCAGACCGTTTTTTCAATTCTCGGTGCCATCAGCTTATCCCATATGCTGAATGATATGATTCAATCGTTGATTCTGGCTATTTACCCACTGCTGCAATCTGAATTTACCCTCAGTTTTATTCAGGTTGGCATGATAACGCTAACCTATCAGGTAACTGCCTCCCTATTGCAGCCTCTTATCGGTTTGTATACTGATAAACATCCGCAGCCCTATTCATTGCCTATCGGTATGGGATTTACCCTATCTGGTTTGCTTCTATTAGCTTATGCTGAAAGTTTTTCAATTATTTTAATAGCTGCCGCACTAGTCGGTGCAGGATCATCCGTTTTTCATCCAGAATCGTCACGAGTCGCACGCATGGCTTCAGGTGGACGTCATGGTCTGGCACAATCTTTATTTCAAGTAGGGGGTAATTTAGGAAGTTCATTGGGTCCACTGTTAGCCGCTATTTTCATTGCGCCTTACGGCAAAGGAAACGTCGGTTGGTTTTCCCTGGCAGCATTGTTAGCTATCGTCATCCTCTTGCAAGTCAGCCAGTGGTATAAGATGCAGCATCGGGTTATAACCCCACCGTCTTCTCATACCAATTCCCTGCCAAAGCTGCCTAGAAAAACTATCATAAACGCTTTTGCCATTCTGCTGTTGCTGGTTTTCTCCAAGTATTTTTACCTAACCAGTATCAGTAGTTACTATACTTTTTACCTGATACAGAAATTTGGCTTATCAGTGCAAAATGCCCAGATCCACCTATTTATCTTTTTATTTGCCGTAGCGACAGGTACTTTGATTGGAGGACCCGTTGGAGATAAGATAGGTCGGAAATATGTCATTTGGGGTTCAATCCTTGGTGTTGCACCTTTTACCCTGCTGTTACCTTATGCTTCTTTATTCTGGACAAGCATATTGACGGTTATTATTGGTATAATATTGGCCTCTGCATTCTCTGCTATTTTAGTCTATGCTCAAGAGCTTATTCCCGGCAAAACAGGCATGATTGCAGGTTTGTTCTTTGGTCTGGCCTTTGGTATGGGTGGTATTGGGGCTGCCGTACTTGGTTATGTCGCAGATAAAACCAGTATAGAATTGGTTTACAAAATTTGTGCTTTTTTACCACTTCTTGGTATTTTTACGCTTTTCTTGCCAAATATAGAAAAAAACCCTTAAAAAAGACAAGAAAAACCTTGGATAAGCACCATAATTATCACGCTATTTTTCTTTGTAAACTAGCGTAAATAATGACAATATCTACATAAAATTACATTAAGATAGTATTTATGTAGATTATTATCATTTTTACCACTCAATATATTTTTTGTAACCTTTAACTATTCATAAAATATATTATTACCTCACCTAATTACAAAATTTATATACTCGCTACCCAGAAGGAGCCTTGATGGAGCACTCGACACCTCTTATCACGACCATTGTTGGCGGTTTTGTTCTTGCCTATCTGCTTGGCATGCTGGCGCAGCGCCTGAGAATCTCACCTCTGGTAGGATACCTCGTAGCAGGTGTACTAGCGGGTCCCTTTACTCCTGGTTTTGTTGCCGATACATCTTTAGCTCCAGAACTGTCAGAAATTGGTGTGATCTTACTGATGTTTGGTGTCGGTCTACATTTTTCACTTAAAGATTTGTTAGCCGTTAAATCAATTGCCATTCCTGGTGCTATCGCCCAAATTGCAGTTGCAACCTTGTTAGGTACTGGATTATCAATGTTACTCGGTTGGGGATTGCTCAACGGCATTGTATTTGGTCTTTGCCTGTCTACCGCCAGCACAGTAGTATTACTCAGGGCATTAGAAGAACGACAGCTCGTTGATAGTCAGAGAGGGCAAATTGCCATTGGTTGGTTAATTGTTGAAGATCTGGCTATGGTACTGACGTTAGTATTACTTCCTGCAGCAGCCGGAATTATGGACAGCCAAAACGCAAATATAGGTCAATTGCTGTTAAAGATATCTCTCACCGTTGGAAAAGTTGTTGCCTTTATTTTGTTGATGATTTTCGTTGGACGGCGTGTCATTCCCTGGTTACTGGCGAAAACCGCTGGGACAGGCTCCCGTGAACTATTCACACTGGCTGTACTTGCCATTGCGTTAGGTGTTGCTTATGGCGCGGTGACACTATTTGATGCTTCATTTGCCCTCGGTGCCTTCTTCGCGGGGATGGTACTGAATGAGTCAGAATTAAGTCATCGGGCAGCGCAAGATACTTTACCGTTAAGGGATGCTTTCGCGGTCCTTTTCTTTGTTTCCGTTGGCATGCTGTTTGACCCTATGGTCTTACTCCAACAGCCTCTGGCGATTTTAGGAACCCTTGCCATTATTATCATTGGCAAGTCATTAGCTGCCATGCTACTGGTCAGAATGTTTGGGCATTCACGTCGTACAGCCCTAACCATTTCAGCCAGTCTCGCCCAAATTGGTGAATTTGCCTTTATTCTCGCTGGGCTTAGTGTCACGCTGGGATTCCTGGATGGGGAAGCCCGTAACCTCGTACTGGCTGCCGCCATCATTTCAATCATGCTAAATCCTGTTCTATTCAGCTTACTGGATCGCTATTTGGAAAAAACCGAAACCATTGAAGAACAATTACTCGAAGAAACACTGGAAGAAGAAACCCAGATCCCTGTCGATATTTGTGGTCATGCTATTGTGGTGGGTTATGGCCGAGTGGGAAATCAGCTTTGTCAGCGTTTACAAGCAAAAAATTTTCCAGTCGTGGTGATTGAAGATACACGTGCCCGATTTGAAGAGTTAGGCGAAATGGGTATCAGTGCCATAATGGGTAACGCCGCTAATAAAGAGATCATGGCTCTGGCAAGGCTCGATTGTGCGTGTATTTTATTCCTGACAATCCCCAATGGTTATGAAGCGGGTGAGATTGTTGCGAATGCCAGAGAGATCAGGCCAGATATCAATATCATTGTTCGGGCACATTATGATGATGAAGTCACTTACATTGCGGAGCGCGGCACTAACCACATTATCATTGGTGAACATGAAATAGCGCGGGCAATGGCTGATGCATTACCTGAAGAATATGAAGAAGGTTGTCCAATAGAGCCACCATCATTACATTCACCAGCGACCCCATCATCAACATAACTTACAAGCCAAAGGGATATCCCCATAACATGGGGATATCCAATAAAAACAGTTAAAAAATATCTCAGGCTAGCAGAATCAACGTTCCCAGTAAGATTCTTCCAGACTATCTTCTTTCTCCGGCAACCCTCTAGTCAGACGCGGAGAATGCTGGCTCAATACCTGATAACTCACTCTATTAGCATACTTGCATACCTGAGCCAAAGAAGAATAGGTTAAACAAGAGCGCGCATGTTTGCTGGAATTCGGTACATTCATGCGATGATAGCTGTTGGCAGTAATATCATGCAGTAATGCAGATAACGCGCCATCTCCAGCACCATTGGTATTCATGATTTTTTCAGGTCCCCCCATATAAGGTTCAATATGGGAATAGACCCGCATCGGGTTTTGGCAATCCACCTTACGCATCGCCCGACTGAATTCATAGCGATTAAATTCTGCAATCGCACCAGGTAACAAAGGATGCAATGTTTGGCGTTTATGCTCCTCTTCAGTGTAACCTGCCATATATAATCCAGCAGGCCCAGCGGTACATAACACCAGATCCACCCAATTTAGTGCCATATCAGCCGCTAATAAAGGATCGCTGAAACCTGTCAATTCACAAGCTTCATCTTCATTCATTGCAACAACAGAAACATTGTCAGCCAGAAAATCGCGCCACCATTGCGGATCATCTGTAATGACATATTTTGTACCTAACGTTAATACAACAGGTACGTTATGCTTCTTCGCATACTCAATGGCTTTCATCGTCGCTTCCGGCATTGGCTCACCCGATTTACAACGCACCAAATAAGCGGTGATCACCAAAGCTGACGCTTCCGCAATAATATGTTCAGGAATGTTTTCTGGGCGAAGCTGATTCATTAATCCCGGACTAATGGCAAATGTTCTTTCACCATTTTCCGTCACTAAGGTAAAACAGCGGCCAATTGGACCATCAACCCCCTGAAGGTGATTTAAATCCATACGGCTGGATGTATTGCAGAGATAACAATACGCATAACTTCCTATTTGAATGTTATTACACATCGCGCCAAGCAGGACGGATTTATCATCAGCCAGCACAGAATAGTTGTGCAAAGTATTACCAATAGTGCCACCCGCAAATTCATGGCTGATAAGATTTTTTTCTGTCAGCTCCCTGTAAAGCGCCTCGGCTACATCATCTTCAATAACTAACGAATGTCCCTGGCTTAGGTTATAACGTTGGATAAAATCTTCATCAACTTTGGCTTCAATATCAACCAATGTCTGGTCAATACCAACAATGTAAGCTTGATTATTTTCGGTATCCATCATCTCTTTGATGGGTTGGAGCAGAGGATCTCTTA
This sequence comes from Xenorhabdus eapokensis, assembly GCF_001908105.1. The sequence goes on along the minus strand of NZ_MKGQ01000005.1, from coordinate 153,035 downwards.
AACTGACAGGAAAATAGTGTTTAGATTTGCGTTTACCAGGGAATTTCATGATTAATTACTGCTGTAAAGCTAAAATATGCAGCATGTTAGCATAATATAGTGTGTCACAATACCGGGGAGAAATAAAAAATACAGCGCCCAAAATAAAGACAGCCAATGCTATTACAACATTGGCTGCCGAAGCGCTAGCTATCAGAATATTATTGATAACATATACGAGTTATAAATAATATTAAGCCTCTTGTTTCTGGCGGCTACGGATCATGTGACGTAACAGAACATACATGATAGATAAAATCAATCCGATAAAGCCTGCTCCAATCAAAATCAGCAAACGCTTGGGTGAGTCTTTTGACGTCGGTTTATAAGGTTCCTGCATGTATTTGAATGGTACAAAATCAACTGTATTAACATTCACTTTTTCCAGATTTTTAATATACAACTGGCGATTACGCAGGTCTGCATCGATTTTAGTTGGATCAGTAATTTCTTCAGTAATCTGTAATTTACGTTGCAGTGCATCAGAACCCAGCGCAATCGAATAATCTGGGTCATCCTTGATCATAGTCCCGCCATTGGATACTGGTTTTTTAATGCCGGCAGAATCTGCAAGAGAAATCGCATACTTCAACCGCTCAATATCTACACTGCGCATATTAGCGATACGTTCCAAATCGAGGGCATACAGCTTTTGTGAGTATTCCAGTTTCTCATGAACCATATCACTCAGCTCTTCTTTCACTTGATCACGAACCACTGAAGAGACGAATTTGATATAGCCACTTAATAGATTATAAGCATCTTCTGCATTGTCAGCACTGAAAGAGAGTTTGACTTCATCGATAATTTCATCATCTTTCTCTTTCTTAGGTAAAACTATCTCAATATTTTTATTGACAATTTTTTCGATTAGTGTTCTTTTTTCCTGCTCAGAACTGTCTTGATTCTTAGCAAGCAAGGTCTTGAAGTAATTGGTATTAACCAAATATTCTTCACGCAATACACGTGAGTTATAGTTTTCAATAAACCGTTTATACAGTGATCCTTCTGTCATTTTAGGATCTATGTTCAGAACATGTAAATCCGTTAACGCATTTTTCAATGGCTGAAACTCCTCCAGCCCTGGTTTCACTACAGCCGCTGTACTGGTCCATTTTTGCGGTAAAAATGATGCCGTACCGAAACCAATAATTGCAAAAACGAAAGATACGGCAATGATCAAATATTTTGATTGGAAGAGTACAGAGAATAGTTCAAACAAATCAATTTCATCCTCCTGTGCTGGAGGATAATAGTTGGCATGTTCTTGGTAAAAATCGGGGTGTTTAATAGGTTTATTACTCATTATCTATATGTCCAATCCAAATAATTTTGCTTTTCATTGATATACAAGATCTTTTTCTTGCTTATCCTACTTATCGGTTAAAAGCCATATCTTTAAAATCATACGACGATCAATGTCTGCTATTCATCATGTGTGATAATGTCCCATAATCAGCAATGGCTGGTTATTTCATGACACTATCTACCAACTGTTCAAGCAAAGAAATGTGGGCTTTATTATCATTAAGTGCAGAGATATATTCAAACTTTTTCCCGCCAGCTTCTAAAAAGATAACTTTATTCTGTTGCTTAATCTCTTCCAACGTTTCCAAACAATCTGCCGCAAACCCCGGACACACCACTTGAACATGTTCCACCCCCTGGCTGGGTAATGATGCTATGGTTTTATCGGTATAAGGAGATAACCACGGTAAGTGACCAAAACGCGACTGGTATGTCATCACCATTTTATCTGCCGGATAATCCAGTACCTGACTCAACAGTTTAGTTGTCGCCTGACAATCTTGTGGATAAATATCACCCATTTTTGCCAGACGTTCTGGAATACCATGATAGGAAATAATTAACCGATCAGGTTGACCATGCTTTTCAAAGCTCTGTTCAATGGTTTCCTTTAGTGCTGCAATATAGGCAGGGTGTGTGGCATAACTACGGACAAAATACAGGGTAGGAATTGTCCGGTATTCTCGCAATATTTTACTGATCCTGTCAAAAACCGCTGCCGAAGTTGTACTGGAATATTGCGGATAAAGTGGCAGTATAATGAGCGCTTCAATACCTTGTTGTAACAAACTCTCGACGGACTGGGATAAAGAAGGAGAACCGTAAGTCATTCCCAAAGCAACAGGGATATCTACCAATTTTTCACTCAGCAATTTCTGCTGACGGCGACTATAAACCAATAAAGGAGAACCTTCTTCCATCCAAATTTCTTGATAAAGTTTAGCAATTCGAGAAGAACGAAAAGGAAGAATAAAACCATTCAGGATAGGTTTCCAAATAAATGGCGGGATATCAACTACCCTTCTGTCACTCAGAAAATTTGCCAGATAACATCTTATTGCTGCTGGTGTTGGCGCATCAGGTGTACCGAGGTTCACTAATAGGACACCATACTTCTTGCTACTCATTCCTCAGAGCTCCATTAAAATGACTGACAATCTAGTATAAAACAGGAATGATAGTTACATGTAACATTTCATGGAGTAAATTTCTCTAGGGGAGCGTGAACGATAAAAAAGTCAGGCGGTATGAAGGCCGCCTGTGATAACAACTCAAAAGAACACGAAATCATTCGCCCAGAATATCAGCCAGCTCTGCGCTAACTTCTGCTACCTGACGAGTACCATCAAGTTTGAAGTATTTTGTGTTACCCGCTTGTGCTTCTTGCTGATAGTAAGAAACCAGAGGTGCAGTTTGGGTGTGGTATTCAACCAGACGTTTACGAACCGTATCTTCCTGATCATCTTTACGGATAGTCAGTTCTTCGCCTGTGACATCATCTTTATTTTCTACTTTTGGTGGATTGAATTTGATGTGGTAAACACGGCCGGACGGCGCATGCACACGACGACCAATGATACGTTCAACGATGATTTCATCAGGAACATCAAATTCCAGCACATAATCAACCTTGATACCCACTTCTTTCATGGCATCTGCTTGAGGAATAGTGCGTGGGAACCCATCCAACAAGAAGCCATTATGACAATCATCTTGTTTGATGCGCTCTTTAACCAAAGCAATGACCAACTCATCAGTTACCAGCTTGCCATTATCCATCAGCGCTTTTGCTTGCAAACCCAATTCGGTGCCAGCTTTTACCGCAGCACGTAGCATGTCACCTGTAGAAATTTGGGGTATCCCATATTTCTCCATGATAAATTGTGCCTGAGTCCCCTTACCGGCGCCTGGCGCGCCCAGTAGAATAATACGCATCGCGTAAATCCCCTTGCTATTTGCTTTTCATATTTTAAAGAAAACGTACCACCATACCATTTGAATGGGGAATGGCTCAAGAAAACAGGTAAACGTTTCCGCATTAACTAAAAAAATAAACCACGCTTCATTTTTCTTTGAAGCGTGGTTTTTGTCATTATCTCAATAAATTTAAGCTTTTTCAGCTAATAATAATTGATTCATACGACGAATAAACTGGTTTGGATCATCCAAGGTGCCACGTTCAGCAAATAGTGCTTGATCCAACAGCAACTCTACCCAATCAGCAAATTGAGCATCATTATCAATATCAGCCGCTTTCTTAACCAGAAGATGTTCCGGATTCAGCTCAAAGTTATAGCTTACTTCGGGTGCAGTCTGACCCGCTGCTGCAAATAGCTTCGCCATTTGAGTGCTCATCGCATTGGCATCAGTGGTTACAATAGCTGGAGTATCTGTCAGACGATGAGTCAGTTTCACATCTTTCACGCGCTCACCCAGCAGAGTCTTCACGCGCTCAATGAATGGCTCCAGTTTTTTGTCTGCTTCTTCTTGCTCCGCTTTGTTTTCATCCGCCAGTTTGTCGAGAGACTCATCAGCCTTGCTGACAGATTGGAATGATTTACCATCGAATTCAGTCAGGTAGCTCATCATCCATTCATCAATACGGTCAGACAGCAACAGAACCTCAATGCCTTTCTTACGGAACAGTTCCAAGTGTGGGCTATTCTTCGCCGCAGCATAACTGTCTGCTGTAATGTAATAAATCTTCTCCTGCCCTTCTGCCATGCGGCCAACATAATCTTCCAGAGAAACAGTTTGGGCGGAGCTATCATTATGAGTTGTAGCAAAGCGCAGTAACTTAGCAATAGCTTCTTTGTTTGCGCCATCTTCGGCTGGACCTTCTTTCATTACCAGGCCGAATTGCTGCCAGAAAGTTTGATATTTTTCTGCGTCGTCTTTTGCCAGTTTATCCAACATTTGCAATACACGTTTCGTCAGCGCGCTGCGCAGATTACGTGTGATTGAACTATCTTGCAGAATTTCACGAGAAACGTTCAATGGCAGGTCGTTGGAATCGATCAGACCACGGACAAAGCGCAAGTAATTTGGCATGAACTGTTCAGCTTCATCCATGATGAATACACGCTGTACATATAATTTCAGGCCATGTTTATGTTCGCGGTTCCACATATCCCACGGTGCCTGGGAAGGAATATATAGCAAGCTAGTATATTCCTGCTTACCTTCCACGCGGTTATGGCTCCAAATCAGAGAGTCAGTAAAATCATGGGAGATATGCTTATAAAACTCTTGGTACTCTTCATCACTGATTTCAGCTTTACTACGAGTCCACAAGGCTTGAGCCTTGTTGATTTTTTCCCATGTAACGGTAACTGAATCGTCTTCTTCGTTTTTAGTTTGGGTTTCGATTTCAACTGGCAAAGCAATATGATCAGAATATTTGCCAATGATAGAACGCAGACGCCAGTCGTTAAGGAACTCACTTTCCTCATCTCGCAGATGCAGGGTGATTTCTGTACCACGATCCGCTTTTTCAATATCAGCAACGGTGTAGTCGCCTTCTCCCGTTGATTCCCAGAACACACCTTGTTCAGCGGGTGTTCCTGCTGCACGAGTACGTACGGTAACTTTGTCAGCAACAATAAATGCAGAGTAGAAACCGACACCGAACTGACCAATCAATTGGCTGTCTTTTGCCTGATCAGAACCAATGGATTCAAGAAATGCTTTAGTACCTGATTTTGCAATCGTTCCCAGATTATCGATCACTTCATCACGGGACATGCCGATACCATTATCGCTGATGGTGATCGTTTTCTGTTCTTTATCAAGAGCCAGACGAACACGCAATTCACCATCATTTTCATACAGTTCAGGAGCCGACAATGCACGGAAGCGCAATTTGTCAGCCGCATCAGATGCGTTTGAAATCAGTTCACGGAGAAAAATTTCTTTATTGGAATAGAGAGAGTGGATCATCAACTGCAACAATTGTTTGACTTCAGACTGAAATCCACGGGTTTCCTGACCTTTCATACTCATTTATTACCTCAATCTAAATCCAGTTCAGATATGTAAAATCGGACGATGATCATCAAATGGGGATAAATACGGAAAGTTTCAAGTTAAGACAACCAGAAGAATGTAAAATTAATTTGATACGTGGATAAATCGGCTATGGATGGCGGCATAATCAGCACCACCATCCATTAAAATTCCCCATTAGTTGGGAACAAAATCACAAATTCGTGATTTTTTGACGGCCAGCCAGCGAATGAGACAGTGTTGTACCATCCACCATTTCAAGCTCTCCACCCACAGGAACTCCGTGAGCAATTCGGCTGGCTGTCACACTATATTGAGAGCATATTTCTGCAATATAGTTTGCCGTTGCCTCTCCCTCGACAGTTGGATTAGTTGCCAGAATAATCTCTGACAAGGTTTCAGAAGATAAGCGTTCTTCTAAACGATCTAAACCAATATCCATTGGCCCGATACCATCCAGTGGCGATAAATGCCCCATCAAGACAAAATAACGTCCCGCAAACTGACCCGTTTGTTCGATAGCATGAATATCTGCGGGGCTTTCCACTACACAGATCTGACCATTCTGCTGACGACGGGGATTGGTGCAGATCGTGCACTGTTCCTGTTCCGTAAATGTCCGGCAATCCTGACAGTGACCAATTTCAGACATAGCTCGCGTCAATGCCTGCGCCAATCGCATCCCACCACTGCGATCTCTCTGCAATAGATGAAATGCCATCCGCTGTGCAGATTTTGGGCCTACGCCAGGCAAACAGCGCAGAGCGTCCATCAGGGATTCAAGAAGAGGACTGGTTTGCATTAGAATGGCATCTTAAACCCAGGTGGTAATTGCATTCCGCTGGAAACACTGGCCATTCTTTCTTTCTGGGTTTCTTCAATACGGCGAGCTGCATCATTGAATGCCGCTGCGATCAGATCTTCCAGCATATCTTTGTCGTCGTCCATCAAACTGGGATCGATTTCAACCCGACGGCAGTTATGTGCACCATTAATCGTGATTTTTACCAGACCTGCACCAGATTCGCCTGTAACTTCCAGATTTGCAATTTCTTCTTGCATTTTCTGCATTTTTTCTTGCATCTGTTGGGCCTGTTTCATCAAATTGCCCAAACCACCTTTACCAAACATAATTCTCTCTCTTCGCTATAGCCACAGCATAAAAATACACTACGGCAGTTAAACAGGCCGGATACTTTCTTCATCCAATTCTGCATCGAATAGTTGCTGAAGTGTTTGAATCGTTTTATCCGAAATAATGGATTGGCGTGCTTGTGCCAATTTTTCTTCATAAATGGCTTGCCGCCACTCCAGAGGCGTTTTTACCGCAGGATTATCATCTTCAATGATAATGAGTTCAATAGGTTTTCCATGCAATTCACTTAATGCTTCGGTCAACGCTTTCTGAGCCGATGCTGAATTAAGATGATGCTGCTTTGAACGTAAATGCAGACAAAGACGATTTTCATCAACCTGTTCTTTAAATGCATTCAGTGCTACCTGTTGAACCAATTTGGGAATATGCAGTTTATCAATTTCTGCAGCCCATGGATCTCTTTGTTTCGATTCAATCGCCAGCTTTTCTACTAATTCTGCTGTTTTCTCGTGCTCCAAAGCCGCTTTGATCGCTTTTGGCGTCGCAGTCGGGCGCTGTTTCTCTTCTCCAGTATTCGTTGCCCGCCAGCGATAAGCTTCTTTTTTTACCGGATTAACCGGCTTAGGCTGCCGTGTTGTAGGAATATGTGATTGAGAGCGCTGTTCTGCCACCATCACCAGCCGCTCCAGTGCCGAACTTGCCGGCTTCGCCTTCGCAGACTCTGCCGGCTCAGGCTTTTTTGGTGGTGTATTTCCTTGATGAGCCAGCGAATTTCTTGCTTGCAAGAGTTTCGCTGTTGGGCTGTTTGCAATGGAAGATTCATTTCCCATCGATTGTGATATTTCATGCCCAGCGCGTTCATTTGCTTGATTATTTGCAGAAAATTGGGGCGCTACAGGGTGTTCCACAGCAGGTGGTAATGTTTCCTCAATAACTGTTTTGGGATGAAAAGCCAAGGCACGCAATAATGCCATCTCAACTCCCATCCGTCGCTCTGGCGCATAAGGAAGCTCCTTGCGCCCTACCAGTAACGCCTGGTAATAAAGCTGCAAATCAGTCGGGGAAATTGATCTTGCCAACAAACGCAACCGCCCTTCCGTTGAAGAAGGCTCGTTTTCAGGTTGCTGAGGCAATAGCTGAAGCATGGCAATCCGATGCAACAGCGACAGGGTTTCAACCAGCAGATTTTCCCAATCTACGCCACGAGTTGCCACTTGTTCCACCAGAGCCATCATTTGTTGACCATCTGCACGCACCAGCGATTCAATCATCGCCAATGGTTGGTCATCGTCCAGCGTTCCCAGCATCTGGCTGACGATATCCGATGTCAGCTTCCCGCCACCAAGAGCAATAGCTTGATCCGTTAAGCTCAAAGCATCACGCATACTACCATCTGCTGCACGGGCAAGTAGCTGGCGGGCACGAGCATCGCTTTCTATTTGCTCTGCATTAAGGACATGTTCCAATTGGCTACTAATTTGATCCACATCGAGTGTTTTCAAATGGAATTGCAAACAGCGTGAAAGAATCGTCACTGGCAGTTTCTGTGGGTCGGTTGTTGCCAGAAGAAATTTCACATGTTCCGGTGGCTCTTCCAATGTCTTCAACAACGCATTGAAACTATGGCGGGAAAGCATGTGAACTTCATCAATAAGGTAAACTTTGAAACGACCTCTGGCAGGCGCATACTGAACATTGTCCAGCAACTCGCGGGTATCTTCTACTTTTGTTCGGGAAGCGGCGTCGATCTCAATCAGATCCACAAACCGCCCCTGCTCAATTTCGAGACAATTAGTACACTGACCACACGGCGTCTTGGTTATACCCGTTTCGCAATTCAGTCCTTTTGCCAACAGACGTGCAATAGTGGTTTTTCCCACGCCACGAGTGCCGGAAAAAAGATAAGCGTGATGAAGGCGTTGATGTTCGAGACCATTCGCCAATGCAGTCAGCACATGTTGCTGACCAATCACGTCAGAAAATATTTGTGGGCGCCACTTACGGGCAAGTACCTGATAGCTCATGAATACCGAGGAAATTGAACATGACTGTCTATCATGCTAGCACAGCCTCACCACTAACGGCGAGGCTGATATATCAATATGTGTCAATAATGCAAAAAACAGAATAATTAATGGCCGGGAAATTCAACGATGGTGTAGCTGTCAATGCCTTGTTTTTTCAAACGTTCAACACCACCTAAATCCGGCAAGCCAATAATAAATGCCGCTTCGGAAACTTGACCACCCAGACGACGGATCAGGCGAACGGTCGCATCAATGGTGCCTCCCGTTGCCAGCAGATCATCAATAACCAGAACTTTATCCCCGTCCTTAATGCTGCTTTTATGGATTTCTAATGTATCTGTACCATATTCCAGATCGTAAGTTTCACTCAGTGTTTCACGCGGTAATTTCCCTTTTTTACGAACGGGAACAAAACCAACTCCCAGACGCAGTGCCACAGGCGCTCCGAATAAGAAACCACGTGCTTCAGTACCCACAATTTTCGTGATGCCTTTATTCTGATAACGAGCCACCAATAAATCTATCGTAGTTTGGTAAGCTGCTGGATTATCGAGCAATGTGGTAATATCACGAAAAAGTATCCCTGCCTTTGGATAATCAGGGATTGTTTCGATACTATCTTTAATTAATTGCAGTTGTTGCGCGTTAGCGGTCATAATCAATGCCAGCCAAGTTTAAAAAGAAAACGGTAAAATCTATTCAAACTACCGAAAAAAAGCAACTGCCAAGCAAGTCGCTGCTTATATTTTGTTGACGTAAGTCAATCACCATGCCTGGCAAGTTCGGTGTTATGGCAACCGGATCTGCGAAGCCAATTAAAGTCTTTAACAGACAGATTATTAATGATAATGAGATGCTAATGGGCATACAAAATTTATTAAGTGTACTTGAAAAACAGGTTGATATTCTGGAAAAAGAACTCGCTTTACTGCCTGATATCCCTTTTTCCATCGCCCGTTTTGATCAAGCATTATTCCACCATCGCAGCAATAAACTTGGTGGATACCTGCGAGAAATCAGACAAAATATGGAACAATTGAAAGCCTGTGTCAGCGATTATCGGATTGAACAAGTGAAGTTCCTTGCCGAGCGTTTAGCAACACAAATCGAGGCACTTAAGCGTGAAATATCAACCCAAGCGCTACGAAAACAGGAAGATAAATTTGAGCGCCGATCACCAGAACAAGATCTTTATCAACGTCTGGCAGAACATCAAGATTATGAACGTCGCTTAATGGCAATGATTGATGACAGAGAGTTACAGTTAAACAAACAAACTACACTGACTAATAAGCATAAACTGCAAAAAGAAATTGCTGCCTTGGCTGGTAGGCTCGCTCGCTGTCGTCAAGCATTAATGCGGATCGAGAAATCGATAGAAAAGCGAGAACATTCAAATTAATCACAAAGGAAGACGCCGCTATGGCTCTGGAACAAGCACCCCCCGAAGTACAATTGGCAGTAGATCTTATTTATCTGCTTGAATGTAACGAAGTTTCTCCAGCTATCGCACTGGCAGCACTAGAAATCGTCCAACATGATCTTCAAAGCAAATTGAAAAAACAGGTACAGAAATCTGCGGAATAAGCCTAATTAATGCTTATTCCTCAGCTGCATGTTCAAAATTTGTTTTCTTCGCGGTTCCGCAAATGGTGGCTGTATTTAAGTGTATCAATGAAACTATCCACCAAGTGGGCTGATTGCTCTTGAATATTAAAACTGTCCGGTGAGAACGACCAGTTCTCAAATATCCCTGTCATCAATGCTCTCAACATAATGGCAGAGCGCCTACAATCAAGATCATAGGGTAGTTCTCCGGATTGAATACAAGCAAATAACATTTTTTCAATTTTCTCGTAATCAGAAATACACATTTCCCGAATATCCTCTACTAGTAGAGACATTTCTCCAACGAATTCACATTTATGGAAAAAAATTTCCATAAATTGACGTATCTGAGAATCATCAATCATCATTCTTAACATGGAAATTAATAAATATCTCAACGCAATAAGTGGATTATCAGGATATTTTGATTGATACTCTTTCTCTAGTTCGTCTATTTTATGCTCTGACATTCTACAAACAACAGAAAGTAGATCTGTTTTATTTTTAAAGTGCCAGTAAATTGCTCCGCGCGTTACACCAGCGGCAGTTGCGATATCGGATAGCGAGGTGGCAGAAACACCACGCTCAGAAAAAGTCTTTATCGCAGCATCTATGATTTGCTGACGAGTTTTATTTGCTTGCTGTTTAGTTTTTCGTGCCATTTTAGTGCCATAAACTTTGTTTTTGACCGAGGCGGATTTACATACATTCATGTATGTTTGTACTATAGCACTCATTAACCAACGAAGTAATGATTTCACTTGTTAGATTAGCGAATCAACATTGAAAAATTGAGGTTTACTTATGCGAAAAAACAGGGGAGTTTTGCCTCTGGCCACATTCCTGGTAATTTCAGGCAGTTTCATTCTTTCAGGATGCAATGACAATAAAAATACACAGCAAGGGGCGGCAGGCCAGCATGTTCCTGAAGTTGGTATTGTAACGCTGAAAGCAGAACCTCTAACGGTCATCACAGAATTACCAGGCCGAACCTCGTCTTATCGTGTTGCCGAGGTTCGCCCCCAAGTCGGCGGCATCGTACTGAAACGTAACTATAAAGAAGGAAGTGATGTGGTTGCTGGTGAGTCGTTATACCAAATAGATCCAGCAACTTATCAGGCAGAATACAGTAAAGCAAAAGCAAGCTTAGCCAGAGCGCAAGCCAATGAGAATGTTTCCCGCTTAACCGTTGAACGTTATCAATCTTTGCTAGGCACACAATACGTGAGTAAACAGGAATTTGATAAAGCAAATTCAGAATATGCTCAGGCAAAAGCAGATGTTCAGTCCTCTCAGGCTGCATTGGAAAATGCCAGAATCAACCTGGCATACACCAAGGTGACCTCCCCTATTTCTGGGCGTGCGGGTAAGTCTACCGTCACAGAAGGAGCACTGGTTTCTGCGGGTCAGCCAACAGCCCTGACGATTGTTCAACAGTTAGATCCTATCTATGTTGATATCACTCAATCAAGTGACGATTATCTGCGATTCAAAAATGAAATTGCAAAAGGAACCGTTCAAAAAGAGAGCAAAAAAACCAAAATCCGCCTAATTACTGACACAGGGCAAGTATACAGTCAAGAAGGTTACCTTGAGTTTTCTGACGTGACGGTTGACGAAACAACAAGCGCTATCACTATGCGGGCTGTGTTTCCAAACCCAAATGAAGAATTACTACCAGGTATGTTTGTTCGCACCAAGTTAGAAGAAGGTGTGCGCAAAAATGCGATTTTGGTTCCTCAGCAAGCGGTTACCAGAACACCTCGTGGTCAAGCAACCGCTCTGATTGTAGATAAAGATAACAAAGTAGAATTGCGCAATATCAACGCTACTCAGGCAATTGGTAACAAGTGGTTGGTGACAGAAGGTCTGAAAGCTGGAGATAAAGTAATCGTCACAGGATTGCAGAAAATAGCACCAGGAATAACGGTCAAGCCAACGGAGACAGATTTGAATGCTAATCCTGCGGCTAATCAAGCTGAGTCTGCAAAAAAGCCTCAATAAGGAGTCGGTGATTCATGCCTAAGTTTTTTATCGAACGGCCAATTTTTGCATGGGTAATAGCGATTATCACTATGCTATCTGGCCTGCTGGCAATCATGAAATTACCCGTGGAGCAATATCCTGCCATTGCCCCACCTACTATTTCCATTTCAGCAAGTTACCCAGGAGCTGACGCGACAACAGTACAAAATACTGTAACACAGGTTATTGAACAGAATATGAATGGTATCGATAACCTAGTGTACATGTCTTCCAGCGGTGATTCTGCGGGGCACATGAATATCATGTTGACCTTTGAAGCAGACACAGATCCCGATATCGCGCAAGTTCAGGTTCAAAATAAACTGCAATTGGTAATGCCACTATTGCCTCAAGAAGTTCAGCAACAAGGTGTTAGTGTTGATAAAAGCACCAGTTCATTTTTGATGGTGGCTGGTTTCATCTCTCAAGATGGTTCCATGACTCAAGATGACATCGCTGACTATATCGGAGGCAACGTCAAAGATACCTTGAGCCGTGTTGCTGGCGTGGGTGAAACACAGCTCTTTGGCACGCAGTATGCCATGCGCATCTGGCTCAATCCTGACAAACTGCTCAACTATAAAATCACCACTCAGGATGTTATTAGTGCAATCAAGGCGCAGAATAATCAGGTTGCTGCCGGACAATTAGGAGGGACACCACCGGTTCCAGGTCAGCGTTTGAATGCTTCGATCATCGCACAAACTCGCCTGAATTCGGCAGAAGAATTTGGCGATATTTTGCTGCGCATGAATCCCGATGGTTCACAAATTCGCTTGCGTGATGTCGCTACCGTTCAATTAGGCGCTGAAAATTACAGTATCATTGGTCGCTTCAATGGCAAACCAGCATCAGGGATTGGTATCAAACTAGCAACGGGAGCCAACGCCTTGAATACCTCCAAGGCGGTTCAAGAAGCTCTGGCTGAGATGCAACCTTTCTTCCCGCATGGGTTGACTGTTGTCTATCCATATGACACTACCCCATTCGTCAAAATTTCTATTTTCGAAGTGGTGAAAACATTGGCAGAAGCCATTCTGTTAGTGTTTATCGTCATGTACCTGTTTTTGCAAAACTTTCGAGCTACCTTCATCCCAACAATTGCGGTTCCGGTTGTACTGCTTGGTACATTTGCCATTCTTGCTGCGTTTGGCTATTCCATCAATACCTTGACTATGTTCGCTATGGTACTTGCCATAGGCTTGCTCGTGGATGATGCCATTGTTGTCGTGGAAAATGTTGAACGAATTATGCAGGAAGAGGGGTTATCACCGAAAGAAGCTACCAAAAAATCGATGGGACAGATCCAAGGCGCTTTGGTCGGTATCGCACTGGTACTTTCCGCTGTATTTGTACCAATGGCATTCTTCGGAGGTTCAACAGGAGCGATTTACCGCCAATTCTCAATTACGATCGTCTCAGCAATGGTATTGTCTGTGCTGGTGGCATTAATCCTGACTCCGGCACTGTGTGCGACGATGCTCAAACCTGTTGCTAAAGGCAGCCATAGCACTCACACTGGATTCTTTGGTTGGTTTAACCGTCTGTTTGAACAGAGCACACATCATTATACTGATAGTATTGGCCGAATGTTACGTGGTACGGGACGTTACCTGGTGATCTATATCATGTTGATCGCCGGCATGGCCTGGATATTTAAGAATCTGCCCTCCTCCTTCTTACCAGAAGAAGATCAGGGGGTTTTACTGGCATTGGTTCAATTACCACCTGGCTCCACTCAGGAACAGACACAAAAGGTATTAGATGAGATCAATGATTACTTCTATACCAAAGAGAAAGATGTTGTTAAATCTGCATTTACAGTTAACGGCGTGGGTTTTAGTGGTCAAGGGCAGAATACTGGTCTGGCATTTATCAGCTTAAAAGATTGGGCACTGCGTAAGGATGAGAAAGATAAGGTTCCAGCCATTGTTGCTCGAGCCAATGCGAATTTTGCTCAAATCAAGGAAGGTCTTGTCTTTGCGTTCAATATTCCTTCAATTGTCGAGTTGGGTTCTGCCAGTGGATTTGACTTCCAGTTGATTGATAAAGGAAATTTGGGGCATGCTGCACTGACAGAAGCACGTAACCAATTGCTGGGTATGGTTGCACAACACCCAAATATGCTGACGAGTGTCCGTCCTAATGGGCAAGATGACACACAACAATATCGCATCTATATCGATAAGGAAAAAGCAGAAGCCCTAGCTGTATCCACGACAAATATCAACACAACCCTGAGCACGATGTTTGGCGGTGTTTACGTCAATGATTTTATCGACCGTGGTCGAGTCAAAAAAGTCTATATTCAAGCTGATTCGCCTTACCGTATGTTACCAAGCGATATCAGCAAATTATATGTCCGTAACTATTATGGAAAAATGGTGCCGTTTTCTGCATTCATAGATGCATCAAAAGATCCCTGGATTTATGGTTCACCACGTCTGGAACGCTACAATGGTCTTCCCTCTATGGAAATTGTGGGCGAAGCAGCACCTGGTCAAAGTACTGGTGACGCAATGGCTCTTATGGAGCAACTGGCATCACAATTACCTTCAGGAATTGGCTATGACTGGACTGGAATGTCTTATCAAGAACGTCTATCTGGCAATCAGGCTCCTGCCCTATATGCGCTGTCATTAATTGTTGTATTCCTTTGTCTGGCAGCATTATATGAAAGCTGGTCTGTGCCGTTCTCGGTCATGCTAGTCGTCCCTCTGGGGGTTATCGGCGCATTGCTGGCAACATCAATACGTGGACTGGATAATGACGTTTACTTTAAAGTTGGCTTATTAACGACCATCGGGCTGTCTGCGAAAAACGCCATCCTTATCGTAGAGTTCGCCAAGGATTTGATAGAAAAAGAAGGCAAGGGATTAATAGAAGCAACGCTTGAAGCAGCCAGAATGCGTTTGCGTCCAATCCTAATGACTTCTCTAGCCTTTATGCTTGGCGTTATGCCTCTGGTATTGAGCAATGGCGCAGGTTCAGGTGCACAAAATGCCGTAGGCACAGGAGTATTGGGTGGTATGATTGCAGCTACATCGCTGGCAATCTATTTTGTTCCTGTATTTTTCGTTGTCATTAAGCGGCGGTTTACGAAAAAAAATGAGGAGCTTGAACACACTTCAACCACTCACTAAAAATTCAACTATGTTAAAAAGGCCACTGATGTGGTCTTTTTAATAGCTAAAAAACCCTCGAACAACAAATTACAAGATGACAATATCTGCGTTAAAATTCATTCATAGTCTAATTAAAATAAATACTTATGAATGACCTGGTCAGTTTAAAAGACAACATTTTTTGCTTTTTATAAATAAACAGAAGATAACTTGGTAACTTTCCTTGTTTTTATCTTGATTACACCTTTAATGGTAAAAAGTGTTCCATCTCGATGGTGACATATGTAATAATGACGCTATATTGATTTTGAAAGTCGCAATACAATCGCCTATAATGATTGCTGTGCTATTGCTACAGTATCTACTGTATTAGTATAATTTAATATATTTCACAGTATATGTGGATATGACTATCCTTCGTAGTAGAATGCTAGCGCTTGCCAGAAATGGGGCTTTGCCAGAATTTAGTATTTTTGTCGTAACTAAACGTAAATGAGTCATTGTTAAAAGATCTAGTTGGTAGATACGTATAATAGAGCACTAACATTAATAAATAATAATCATGTTTTGATAGGCTCTATTCTAAAAGAATGACTATAATAATTAGCATGTATAAGCCTTAGTTCAAATAAGCTGTGCATCGTTTACGGAGGTGATTATGGATGAATATTCACCAAGAAGGCATGATATTGCTGAATTAAAATACTTATGTGAAAATTTAATTCATGAGGCTTTTTCCGTCCTGAATCGCACTGATAATCATTGGATTCACGACCTGACCTCCGAGAAAAGTTTAAAACTTAACGAATTGATTGAACACATAGCAGCTTTTGTTTGGGGCTTTAAAATTAAATACTCAGACAACTACACTCTGAGCACCTTAATTGATGACTATCTAGATGAAACATATAATTTATTTGGAAGTGATAAGATAAGCTTTCTTGAACTTACAAAATGGCAAAAAACAAACGAACACTTAACTAACGTTCTGTTACATGATTTGAACGCTTCTCTAAGCAAAATCTGATAAATATATTTCTAACTATTTTTTATACCAAATAAGATAAGGCGATTATGACTAAAACTGACTATCTGATGCGTTTAAGAAAATGCACTTCTATTGAAACACTGGAACGTGTAATTGAAAAAAATAAATACGAGCTTTCGGAAGATGAACTGGAATTGTTCTACTCCGCGGCGGATCACCGTTTGGCTGAACTTACCATGAATAAACTCTATGATAAAATCCCATCGTCTGTTTGGAAATTTGTCCGCTAAACTGTAATGTTCAGATAGAAAGTGACTTGAGCCGGTAGCTATTATCGGCTGACAGGACAGCATAAGCTCATGATGAGTTTGAAATTGGTGAGGGCTCTGCCAGCTACATCCCGGCACACGCATCCCTTGCTATGGCTGCTTCTTTCCAGACCTGACCAAGTTAACAAGTTAGCATTGCGAGAGAACCAACAAAGCCCCCATTGATATTAGCTTCAACTTTCGAAGCGGTGGTCATTATCTTTCAAACATTATGAAATAGCAAGGCAACTTCATTTGAATGCTGCTTTATTGCCCATATTGTTGCAAAAAACATCAAAATTTAATGATTTTACTTAACAGAACACCTATAGCATTTTTTCAAGCCATAACTCACAGTAGACAAACAATAAACAGATGCAACAACAGATATATTTAATAACGCTAATGAATCATTACTACGTCATATAAAAACCACGTAATTTCACAACGTTAACCTAAGTTAAATACCCCCCCAGCCCTTAGCATTTAAAATAAAAACAATCATACAAATCAAAAGATAAAACCACAAAACAATACATTCGCATTATTTGATAAGCATTGATAAAATTAACAGTGATAATTCTCATCTAAAATAAAAACTCAAGGATAATTTTATACAGCTTAATCCATTTATTTTCAAATAAATAAAAACTTATTATCGATAACCTTTCATTTATACATTTTCAATGTTCTTAAAAAATAAAGGCATGTTATGAGTCAAGCATTACAAAACTTAATTAACTTGATACATTTAGAAAAAATAGAAGAAGGAATTTACCGAGGACAAAGTGAAGACTTAGGATTTCCTCAAGTTTTCGGCGGACAAGTAATAGGCCAAGCGCTATATGCAGCAAAACAAACCGTCGCGGATGATAGAATGATCCACTCCTTTCATAGCTATTTTCTACGTCCAGGTGATAGCCATAAGCCCATTGTTTATGATGTTGAGATATTGCGTGATGGAAAAAGTTTCAGTGCCCGCCGCGTCAGCGCAATACAAAATGGCCATCCTATCTTCTACATGACAGCATCCTTTCAAGGACATGAAGAAAGTTTTGAACATCAAAATACTATGCCTCTAGTCCCTCATCCCGAAGAGTTAGATTCCCAAGAAGAAATTGTAAAAAAAATGACTAACTCACTCCCGACAAGATTAAAAAAAGTGGTTTCCACTCCACCTTTGGAGATGAAGCTCGTTCCTCTGCAAAATCTACCCCATCATTCATCCCAACTCCCAGTGCGTTATGTTTGGTTCCGTAGCAACGGAAAAATGCCAGAAGACCCATTTATTCACCATTGTTTACTGGGCTATGCATCAGATTTCAATTTCTTGCCCACGGCACTACAACCCCATGACGTCAAATTCATGGCGGAAAATATGCAAATAGCCACGATTGATCACTCAATGTGGTATCACCGCCCTTTCAATATGGATGACTGGCTACTCTATTCAATTGAAAGCCCATCAGCATCAGGAGCGCGTGGTTTTGTCCGTGGGCATATCTATAACCGTGCAGGCGTGCTTATCGCATCTGCGGTTCAGGAGGGAGTCATCCGTAAACTACAATGAATTGGATCAATAGCTGTATGCCGTAATTCACTTTTCCGTTACTACGGCATACCTATTTGCAAACAAATAACCGTCTCAGTTATAAGCACTTTCACCATGTGAAGTAATATCAAGTCCTTCTCTTTCTGACTCAAGACTAATACGTAACCCAACCAACTTATCAGCGATCTTAAATGAAATATAAGCGGCTATTGATGACCAAACTATACAGACCAATATACTAATAGCCTGAATAGTGAACTGCCTTAGCATTGTCATTCCTTCAGCAAACCCTGTTCCACCTAAAGAGGATGCAGTAAAAACACCAGTCAATAAACAACCGACAATGCCACATACTCCATGTACCCCGAACACATCACAAACATCATCAACACGTAACCATTTTTTCAGTATGACTACCCCCCATAAGCCAGCAATCCCTGCGATCAATCCCATCACCAACGCACCACTGATGCCAACTGTTGCAGCAGCAGGCGTAATGACCACTAAACCAGAAATGCACCCAGAACATGCTCCTAAAAGCGAAGGTTTCTGGCGAAATAACCACTCGCAGAAAACCCATGACAACACCGCTCCCGCCGTTGCTGCCACCGTATTAACCAGAGCCAACGCCGAGATAGCATTTACTTCACCAGCAGAACCCACATTAAAACCAAACCATCCAATGTAAAGGATCGCTGTTCCAACAAAGGTCATTGGTAGGTTATGAGGTTTAAATGCTTCCCGCCCAAAACCTGAGCGCTTCCCAAGTAAATAAGCACCAACCAATCCTGCCGCTGCTGCATTAATGTGAACGACAGTTCCGCCAGCAAAATCCAAAGCACCATCCTGAGCAAGCCAGCCGCCTCCCCATACCATATGCGCCATAGGGATATAAGATACTGTCAGCCATAACACACTAAAAATCAGCAATGCAGAAAAACGCACCCTTTCACATAATGCTCCCACCACCAAAGCAACCGTAATACACGCAAATGCCCCCTGGAAAACAACATGAATTAACTGATAAAAATTACCAGTTAGATCAGTTATGGATATATTTTTCAACATAACCTGACCAAAACCACCCCAAAAAGAGTTGCCTACCTCAAAGGTCATACTGTATCCATAAATAATCCAAAGCACACAAATCAATGAAAAACTAACAATCACCTGTGACATCAGTGACAAAACATTTTTGCTGCGTAATAATCCCCCATAAAATAGGGCAATGCCGGGTATTGTCATAAAAAGTACAAGTATCGTATTTATCAACATAAATACAGTGTCTGCTTTGTTGAAATTATTTTCCGCAGCAAGAGCAAACGAAGGAAAACTGGCTGCAATACACACTACGGATAAAAATTTATTCTTCATTTTTCACCCTCATTTACAGTGCTTCATCATTCGTTTCACCTGTCCTAATCCGGACGGCATGCTGTAATTCAAAAAGAAATATTTTTCCATCCCCCATTTTTCCGGTAAAAGCAGTCTGCTGGACAACATGGATAATTTCTTCAACTCGTTCATCATTGGTAGCAATATCAATCTTAACTTTGGGTAAGAAATTAACGTTATATTCAGCACCCCGATAAAGTTCGGAATGGCCTTTTTGACGCCCAAAACCCTTTACTTCAGTTATAGTCATACCTTGTATACCTATATCAGCAAGTGCTTCCCGCACTTCCTCCAGCTTAAATGGCTTTATGATGATGGTGATAAGTTTCATATTTCCCCCGTTTTTTCGCTACATTTGTACAAGGGAATATGTGCAAGGGATATGCCAAAAATTAAAAATGAGGTGTAATTAGGTTGTTATAGAAAAATATTTCTAAAGAAGGGATAAAAAAGGGAGCAGAAAATACATCTGCTCCCTATACGCATCTTAAATATGCACACTAAACGTGCACTGATTCATTTAACGTCTCACTAACTTGCTGGAGCTGGTACATTTGATAATAGCGTCCACGCTTTTCCAGTAGTTGTTGGTGCTGGCCTTGTTCAGCAATTGCACCACGATGTAGCACTAATATGGCATCAGCCTCAGTAATGGTTGAAAGACGATGAGCAATCACCACCAATGTCGTCTGTTGGCGGATCATTTTCAAAGCTTTCTGTATGGATTGCTCTGTCCCAGAATCAATATTCGCGGTTGCTTCATCCAAAATCAGGATCTGTGGCGTTTGCACTAAAACCCTGGCCATTGCTAAAAGCTGTTTTTGGCCTGCTGAAAGTGTATTCCCTTGTTCTCCTAAAACGGAGTTCAAACCATCTGGTAAATTACGAACAAAATCAGCCAATTGAACCAATTCTAATACTTCCCATATTTTCTCTTCGCTGATATCCCGCCCTAGCGAGATATTGTTGAGAAATGAAGTTGCCAGAACAACCGGGTCTTGCTGCACCATTGCCACCCCATTACGCAGCACTGCGTGAGAAAGCGAAGAGATGGGGTGCCCATCAAGATAAATTTCACCATCTTGCCACGGATAGTACCCCATAATTAAATTAGCCAAGGTGCTTTTTCCACTCCCTGTATGCCCGACCAGAGCCACAAACCCATGTGGTGGAACATGCAGGTTAATATCATTCAAGACCAGTTTGTCACTGTGATAGGAAAAATTTAAGTTTTCAATATCAATTCTGCCACTCTCTAACGCTCGCAAATCATTGCCATATTGCTGCTGTGGACTATCCATCAGTTCGAAAACACGTTCGCCTGAAACCACGGCTTGCTGCAACACAGATTGTTGTGAGGTCAACTCAATCAATGGTTCATTCAATCGACCAAGATAGTTAATAAAGGCGTACAGTACACCCACGCCGATAGCCTCAGTGCCTTTGATGCCAAACAATAACAGCAAACCACACAATGTTGCTGCAGAGAAGAAACTCAATAATGGCCTTAATAAGATGCCATCTAACCGTAACGCCTGCATACGAGCCTGATAATGTGCTCGGTTGGCAGCCAACATTTTCTCACCAAAACGAGCTTGCTGACGAAACTGTTGAATCACACTCATTCCATTAATGACTTCATTGAAGCCATCGTTAATGTCAGCCAGATAACCGCGAACCCGCCTAACGATGGGGGTACTAAGGCGCTGATAGATAACCATTACAAGCAAAACTGCTGGAAATATTAAGATCGCAACACATGCCATACGCCAATTTAAAACAAACATGGCTATCAACATGGAACCAATTAATGCCGCACAGTGAAATACCATTGGAATCACATTCACAAACAGATCTTTAATGACCTCAGTATCATTTGTTACGCGGGATATCAGTTGTCCAACTGGTTGATTATCAAACGAACTTAATGGCTGACGTAATGCTGAATCCATCACATCAGTACGAAGCTTTTGCACCACTCCCACAGATGCCTGATTAAAAAATAATGTTTGATAATAGTGTAAAACGGCAACAATAATCTGCAAAATCAAGAATACTGCCGCAAGTCCACTGACAATATCGAGCGGCAAATTCCCCGTTGCAACCATATTGTCAATAAAATAGCTTACAAGCAGAGGCCCGCTGACTTCTGCCAATGCAGCAACCCATAACATTAATACAGCAATTAGCATCGGTTTGCGGTAATTTTTACCGTAAGAAAGCAAACGCTTTAATGATGGCCATAGCTTACCTATATGAGTTTTAGTCATTTTCTCCACCCAATTCAGCTTCTAGTTGTTGGTAATAGTACATATCGGAATACCAGCCTGATTGGGCGATAAGTTGCTTATGCTGGCCTTGTTGTACAATCGTGCCATGCTGCATAACCAAAATATTATCTGCTTCTGTTAATGCCGACAGTCGGTGCGCACTGATAATAACAGTACGCTGTTGCCGCCATTGGCTAAGGTTTTTCATAATCTGGTGTTCCGTGTGCCCATCAACGGCTGACAGAGCATCATCAAGGATTAAAATCTCCGTATCTAACAGCAGGGCTCTGGCAATGGATATACGCTGTTTTTGCCCTCCTGAAAGCATCACACCGCGTTCTCCAACTTCCGTTTGATAACCTTGAGGCAGTTGCAAAATATCATCATGTACACTTGCTAAACGAGCGACTTCCTCTATTTGCTTTTGGGTAGCATCAGGCCGTCCCAACGCAATATTACCTGCAACCGTATCCGAAAACAGAAAAGGAGTTTGGTTGACAATAGCCAATCGTGAACGCCAACCTTCCATTCGAAGAGCTGAGATATTTTTTGACTGGAAAAGAATAGCTCCATCGGTTACATCAAACTGCCGTTGCAATAAAGCCAATAAAGTACTCTTCCCTGCCCCTGTTGATCCGCAAAGCCCCAATAACTGACCAGGTTCTAGTTGAAAATGGACATTTTCCAAAACAAGTTTATCACTTTGAGGATAAATAAATTTGTTGATACTTACCTGCAAGCTCCCCCGCTCTGAAGATAAAGACAACACGCCATCTTCGGTTACCAGTGGTTCCTGCAACAAACTGTGGATACGTGCGTAAGCGGCACTTCCTCTCTCAACAATGTTGAACATCCATGCCAATGCCAACATAGGCCATATCATCAATCCCAGATACATTACAAAACTGGTTAGTTCGCCAAGGGTCATGGAGCCATTCACCACCATCCAACTCCCTCCACCAACAGCCAGGAGATTTGAAATAGTGATAGAAATGAAAATAGTAGGATTAAAACGCGCATCTATACGTGCAACACGCATATTCTTACGCCCGGCATCAATAGCAACTTCTTCAAACTGATTGGATTGCAGATCCTCCAGCCCAAACGCTTTTATCATGCGGATACTAGTCAAACTTTCATGTGCATGGTTATTCAGGGCAGAGAATGCGCCTTGCGCAGATTTAAAACGATGATGAAGCTGATTGCCATAATGCTGAATCACCAAAGCCATAATGGGCATCGGCACTAGTGATAACAATGTTAATTGCCAGCTAATATTCACGCTCATTACAATTAGGACAGAACATCCCATGACTAAAGCATCAACCAAAGTAAGAACGCCCTCACCTGCGGCAAAAACAACTCTGTTAACATCATTTGTTGCGCGAGCCATGAGATCGCCAGTTCTATGACGCAAATAAAATTCAGGATTTTGGCTACTCAGACGCCAATAGAAGTCACTACGCAATTTAACAGCTAGCCGATAAGAAGCACCGAACAACCATACACGCCAAACATATCGCAGGCCATAGATAGCCAAAGCAATGAATAGCATTAGCCCCAGCCATATCAATAGCTGACGAAAGGTCATTGTTTTTGTGCTAATACCGTCAACAATCAACCCAACTAAGCGGGGAGGAATAAGTTGCAGTACTGCAACCAAAACGAGAAAAATGACAGCCCCTACATAGCGCCGCCACTCACTGATAAAATACCAGCTTAATTGTGAAAATAATCTCACACATCTATTCCCAAGGTAAAAATGAAAGAGTTAGCACCTACCGACCAAAGGGATCTTTATGAAGTGACTGAATCTGGTATTGGCAGCGCCGTTGTATATTTGATCTTTTCCATAGCAAAGTTAGAAGTAACGTCAATCAAACCAGATACCCCATTTACCATGCGTTTATAGAAACGATCATAACTTTTCATATCAACAACTTCTATGTGCATCAGGTAATCATACTCACCAGCCATTCGATAAAATGTTAAGACTTCTGGCATCTCTTTTACAAAGGAGACAAACTGTTCATACCATTCACTGCTGTGTTGTTGAGTTTTAATCATCACTATCACTGTCAAACCCAAGCCGAGTTTTTCTCCATTTAACAAGGCAACCTTACCAACAATATAACCTTCATCTTCAAGTCGTTTAAGGCGTTTCCAACAAGGTGTCGAAGTCAAATTAACGGCTTCAGCCAGTGCGTTTAAGGATAGACTACAATCCTGTTGAAGCAGTTCCAGTAGCTTACGATCTATTTTATCTAACATATCTAAATCCTATAGAAATATTTCCCAAATATAACGGATTATTTCAGAAAAATAACAATCTATTTCTCCGAATGTAAGGGTAATCTATATACCACCACGGTATTGTTATTTAGGGTCAATTTATGTCGTCTTTATGGGCTACAAATGCCATAAAAGCTATCCAAGCTGATTATCAACGCAGCGCTGATACACATCTCATTCGTCTTAACCTCCCCATATTTCCGGGTATTCACCTCTACCTCAAAGATGAGAGCACTCATCCCACTGGTAGCCTCAAACATCGGCTTGCTCGTTCCCTATTCCTTTATGCTCTCACTAATGGTTGGATTCAGGAAGGAACGCCTATTATTGAAGCTTCATCTGGAAGTACTGCTGTTTCGGAAGCTTATTTTGCCCGCTTACTGGGTTTACCATTTATTGCAGTTATGCCTTCCTGTACTGCTAAGCGTAAAATTCAAGAGATCGAATTCTATGGCGGTAAATGCCATTTTGTAGAGCATTCCGCCTTGATTTATCAAGAATCAGAGCGCCTGGCGAAAGAGCTTAATGGCCATTACATGGATCAGTTTACCTATGCCGAACGAGCAACTGACTGGCGAGGAAACAATAATATTGCAGAAAGTATTTTCCGCCAGATGCAACTAGAGCCTTTTCCTGAACCAACTTACATCGTTATGAGTGCAGGAACGGGTGGCACATCTGCGACACTTGGTCGTTATATCCGTTATCAGGGATATAACACTAAACTCATTGTTGTCGATCCAGAGAACTCCGTCTTCTACGATTGCTACCATCAGAACCGCCGTGATATTTGCGGAAGTATTGGCAGCAAAATAGAAGGGATTGGCCGCCCACGCGCAGAGCCTTCTTTTATTCCTACGGTTATCGATGACATGATCCAAGTTCCCGATCCTGCCACAATTGCTACCATTTATTGGCTTGAAAAATTGATTGGCAGAAAAACTGGGGCATCAACAGGAACTAACGTCTGGGGAGCTTTACAACTCGCCAGGCAAATGTACGATAACAACCAACAAGGGGCAATTGTGACATTACTCTGTGATAGTGGAGAACGCTACCTTGATACTTATTACAACCCAGAGTGGGTTCACAATAATATTGGTGATGTCACACAGTATCTAACACAACTACCCAAGTTAAACGGTTATGAGTAACATATCTCCTTCAATTTACAGAGGTAGGTATCATGAAACGAGCCGTTGTTGTATTCAGTGGTGGACAGGATTCTAGCACTTGTTTAATTCAGGCATTACACCAATATGACGAAGTTCACTGCGTCACCTTTGATTATGGACAGCGTCATCGTGCTGAAATTGATGTAGCTTGTCGTATAAGCAAAGAATTGGGAGCTGCTGCCCACAAAGTACTTGATGTTACTTTATTGAATGAGCTCGCAATCAGTAGCCTGACTAGAGACAATATTCCTGTACCCGATTTCAGTGAAAGTGAAAAAAGCGGCCTCCCAAGTACTTTTGTGCCTGGCCGTAATATATTATTTCTAACTCTGGCGGCCATTTATGCTTATCAGGTTGAAGCTGAAGTCGTTATTACTGGCGTTTGTGAAACAGATTTTTCGGGTTACCCAGATTGTCGCGATGAATTTGTCAAGGCTCTCAATAAAGCAGTCAGCCTTGGTATCGCTCGTGATATTCGTTTCGAAACTCCTCTAATGTGGTTAAACAAGGCGGAAACCTGGGCATTGGCAGATTATTATCAAAAATTGGACTTTGTTCGCAATGAAACCCTTACGTGCTATAACGGGATTCAGGGCGATGGATGCGGTGAATGCGCTGCCTGCCACCTCCGAGCTAAAGGACTAAATCATTATTTAAGCAATGCCCAAGCCACGATGCTAGATATGAAGTCCAAAACACATCTCAGTTAGTCAAAACGTTTTATTTCAGTCATGTTATCTGTGAGAGGTTCCACGAACCTCTCATTCAACATGTTTATCTTATAGCGATTCGGCATTATTTTTATATGATTCCATTCTTTCTCGTAATTCACCGTCTAAAACCAATGCTTTTTGCGTTTTCAAATCAATACAAGCAAATGTAGTTAAAGCATCTGCAATAATTTGATTATCACTCCGGCGTATAATCTCCTGAAAAAATGTACCACTTTTGTTACGTAACTCTTGCATCGAAGATTTCACTTCCAGCTCATCTGTAATCACTGCTGGATGGCGATAATTAATATTGATATTCACCACAACAAAACCAATATTTTTACGATTTAACCATTCCAACGTGTCATCTTCAGTGAGTAGATCCCAGCGAGCGGCTTCCATAAATTCCAAATAACGCGCATTGTTCACATGCTGGAAAAGATCAATATGGTAACCCCTGACTTTGATAATCGTGCTCATTGCTATTTTTTTCCTTACACTCATCCGACCAGACAAAACATAACAATAGCAAAACAATTTAATTACAATAGTGTTTAATCAATGATTCTTGATCGATATCACAGCCCTCTTGATTAAATTACTGCCAATTCACAAGAGGGCCTGACCACTTAATAAGTCAATTTATCCCGATTTTTCTCTATAAAAATCGGACCAATACCTTGTACTTCCTGTAATTGTTCCATTGCTGTAAAAGGACCATATTTTTCACGATACTCAATAATCGCCTGTGCTTTTTTGGTGCCAATCCCATTGAGTTCTTTTGCTAATTCTTCAGCATTTGCAGTATTAATATTAACAACACCCTTTCCCTGTATCTGTTGGCCTGAAACTTGCTCTCCTCCCTTTTTCACCTGATTGTCTTCAACGGTGGTTTTAACCGATTGTTTCACCATTTTATCAGTAGATTCATCAACGGTAGCTGCATGAGTTAACGATATGCTGATACACAATGCCATCATAAGTGAATTGAATAATATCCTTAAATATTTCATGTAAATCTCTCCATGTTTTATTGGTGCATGTTTTGTTGGTGAAAGAAAGATTGCCACAACAATATTTTTGGGCAACAAGCAAGATTTGGATATGCGAAAGGCCACGAGAGTGGCCTTTTTCAATTACTATTTTGCAAAAACAGATGCGAGTAGCTTCGCAATTTTAATCCAGTTGACCGAATTTAATATCCGCATTGTCACGTAAATTCATTATCAGTGACTCCAGCATGATATTACCTGTCTGATATTGATAACCCGCCATATATTGTTTGAGCAGATCATCGGTAACAGATCCCGGAACCACTTTATCTAATTGGATAAGTACAGCGTTACCCAGTTCATCTTGGGCTAATCCATATACAGGTTTACCCTCTTTAGGATGAGGTAACGTGAATGCCACATCGGTAGCCTGATTGGTTTGTGATAGATGTTTTATCACGGTAGGTTGCTCAAACTGAATTCCCGCAGCTTTCAATGCTGGCTCACCTTTGCCCTCTTTCAGAGTAGCCAGTAATTTTTCACTTTCAATTTGAAGTTGCTTTTCTGCTTTCTGACGTTTCACCAATTCAGTAACTTCAGGTTTAGCCTGTTCAAATGATTGGACTGTCTCAGGCTTCACGTCGTCAACACGCAGAATAAAAGCTCTGTCACCTTCAACCGAAATGACATCAGAGTTAATTCCTGTCGCCCCTTTGTCATCAATCAAATTGCCAGAGAAAATAGCCTGAACAACTTGGTTGAAATTAATGTCAGTCGGAACATGATCGCGATCAAACCAGTCAGTGATCACAGCTTGATAACCTGCTGCTTTTTCTGCTGCTGTTAAAGATTCATTATCATTCGCTGCCGCATCACTCACTTTTCTCTGTAATGCATAGAACGCATCAATCGCTTTTTCCTGCTTAACAATTTTTCCTATTTCCGGGCTTACATCAGTCAATGGTTTGACTTCCTGGGGCTTAATATCATCTAAACGGAAAATTGCATATCCATGAGATAATTTGACCACATCAGAAAGTTGCCCCTTCTGTGTCAAATTCACCGATTTGAGTTCATTAGGCAAAGAACTTTCTTCCATCCACCCCAAATCGCCCCCCTTTTGAGCAGAAAATTTGTCAGTCGATTTTTCTGACGCTAATTGACTAAAATCAGCCCCTTTCTTTAATTCATCCAAAACCGATTTAGCGGCAGAGTCTGAATCCAGTTGAATAAAACTGTACTTCTTCTGTTCAGGCTTAGTGTATTTTGCCAGGTTGTTTTTATAATATTTTTCAATATCAACATCAGATACAGTGACATTTTTCAGTTCATTAGCTGCATCCATTTTGATGTAACTAACTTTTACTTTTTCCGGCACAGTGAAATTCTTACTATGTGCGTCATAGTATTTTTTCAGCTCTTCATCGGTAACTGTCTGCTTCTCTTCAATTGACTTCAATTCAAGAGTCGCAAAACGCACTGTCCTTTCTTGCAGAAGTAATGCCGCTTCCTGTCTTATTTCTGGCGGCAATGCAATTTCCGCACCTATAACAATTTGATTTAACTGACGATTAATCAGTTCCTGACGAACCTGTTCCGCAAAACTATCGGGACTAATGTTTGAATGGGCAAGCCAGCTTAAATACTCCTGATATTTGTTGTTATCAAATTGGCCGTCAGTCTGGAGAAACGGTAGATTACGTATCTCCTGGGCAACCTGATTATCGCTTGCTGATAAACCCAGCTTACGGGCATATTGTTCAATCAAAGTAGCATTGTTCAATCTCTCCAATGATTGGCGCCGAAGCTGCTGTAGCATCTGTTCATCGCTTAACAAAGTTGAGAATTCATCTCCCAGCTTTTCCTGCTGAGCATTTTTTTCTTGTAAAAATGCCTGCTCTAGCTGAGCACGACTAATGGTTTGGCCATTCACTTTGGCAGCATAACTACCACTTTCGCTTGACAGGTAACCAGTTACCCCCGTCACCAAGAAAGTCAGGATAATTAGAGCCAACACAATTTTGAGCACAGGACCGTTCGCCGCCGTGCGTAGGTTGTCCATCATAAAGACGTAAAACTCCGCTTTAGTGAAAAAGAAACTGTCATATTACGACAATTCAAACGCTAAGAGAAAAAAAGCGCACCAACCAATTGATGCGCTTATATTCTAGCCTATCAACACACCCTAGTCAGTTGAAGTTTATTGCAATAACAAAAACCAGGGGCTGTTTCCTGCTCATTAGCCATTAACAGCGTCTTTTAAACCCTTTCCAGCTCGGAAAGCAGGTACTTTTGCTGCTGCGATCTTGATTTCCTTGCCTGTCTGAGGGTTGCGTCCTGTACGTGCAGCACGCTCACGTACAGTAAACGTACCGAACCCCACTAAAGCGACATCATCACCATTTTTCAATGCACCAGATACGGAAGAAATGAATGCATCTACTACACGTCCGGCTGCTGCCTTAGAAATATTGGCATCAGCAGCAATTTTGTCGATCAGTTGTGACTTATTCACTCTTGTCATCCCCATTTTAATATTACTATCGTTACAGAAACCGATTTACAACAGATAACACGGCAGTTGTACCGTTATATCAATCCTTTTCCAGTATTAGCAAGAAATCATAGAACAGCAAAATTTTTAATCAGATAATTAGACTAATCTAACTTAATAACATAAAAAAAGGCTGGCAAGCCTGAATTTACTCACCAACCTCAATTTTATACACAGTCCTTGAGTTAGCTCACTATTTTAGTGATACTACTTCTGCGCCAAATGCGGGTTCCTGCAAAGCGATAGATAAAACATCTTCTATACGCTTAACGGGATGGATCTCCAAATCTTGGATCACATTCTGTGGGATCTCTTCCAGATCTCGTTTATTGTCATCTGGGATCAAAACCGTTTTAATTCCCCCACGATGCGCTGCCAGCAGTTTCTCTTTTAGGCCACCTATTGGCAGAACTAAACCACGCAGAGTAATTTCCCCTGTCATGGCTACGTCAGCACGCACTGGATTTCCCGTCAGGCAAGAAACTAATGCTGTGCACATTGCAATACCTGCACTTGGACCATCTTTTGGCGTCGCTCCTTCCGGTACATGAACATGAATATCACGTTTCTCATGGAAATCAGAGCTGATACCCAGTTTATCAGCACGAGCACGAACCACTGTCAATGCCGCCTGGATGGATTCCTGCATTACTTCACCCAATGAACCGGTATAAGTCAACTTACCTTTACCTGGTACACTGGCTGTTTCAATCGTCAGCAAATCACCACCTACTTCTGTCCACGCCAGACCAGTTACCTGACCAACTCGATTTTCTGTATCAGCACGGCCATAATCCACTTTCTGCACACCCAGATAATTTTTCAAGTTATCTGCATTAATTTCGATGTGCTTAAGTTTCTTATCCATCAGTAATGCTTTGACTGCTTTACGACACAATTTAGAGATTTCACGCTCCAAACTACGAACGCCAGCCTCACGAGTGTAGTAACGGATAATGCCAATAATTGCCCCATCATCGATAGTTAATTCGTCTTTCTTCAGAGCGTTACGCTCGATCTGTTTTGGTAGCAGATGACGTTTGGCAATATTCAGTTTTTCATCTTCGGTATAGCCCGATAGACGAATGACTTCCATACGATCCAGCAGTGGAGCAGGAATATTCATGGAGTTAGATGTTGCCACGAACATGACATCGGAGAGATCGTAATCAACTTCGAGATAATGATCGTTAAATGCTACGTTTTGTTCAGGATCAAGCACCTCTAACAATGCTGAAGCTGGGTCGCCACGCATATCGGATGACATTTTGTCGATTTCATCCAACAGAAACAACGGATTTTTAACCCCTACCTTGGACATTTTCTGAATTAATTTGCCCGGCATGGAACCAATATAGGTACGGCGATGACCTCGGATCTCTGCTTCATCACGTACGCCACCCAATGCCATACGCACATACTTACGTCCAGTTGCACGGGCGATAGAACGGCCCAATGAGGTTTTACCCACACCAGGAGGCCCTACCAAACAAAGTATTGGCCCCTTAAGCTTGCTAACGCGGCTCTGTACCGCAAGATATTCCAGAATACGCTCTTTGACACGCTCCAAACCATAATGGTCTATATCCAGCACTTCCTGAGCTTTTACTAAATCTTTTTTTACCTTGCTACGTGAAACCCAAGGAACTTGCACCATCCAGTCAATGTAACTACGAACAACCGTTGCTTCAGCCGACATCGGAGACATCATCTTTAATTTCTGCAATTCAGCTTCGGCTTTTTCGCGTGCCTCTTTCGGCATGTTCGCGTCTTCGATCTTGCGTTTCAGCGTCTCATATTCATCAGGTGCATCATCCATCTCACCTAACTCTTTCTGGATCGCTTTCATTTGCTCATTCAGGTAGTACTCGCGCTGGCTTTTTTCCATCTGTTTTTTAACGCGATTACGGATACGTTTTTCTACCTGTAACAGATCGATTTCTGATTCCATCATGGCTATCAGATATTCAATGCGCTCAACA
Source organism: Xenorhabdus eapokensis (assembly GCF_001908105.1). The sequence goes on along the minus strand of NZ_MKGQ01000005.1, from coordinate 121,581 downwards.
ACATTAGACATTTCTAGAACTGTCTGCTTGTCGTTGATTTTCAAAGGCATATGTGCAGCGATGGTATCTGCCAGTTTTGCCGCATCTTCAATACTGTGTAACGATGTCAGTACTTCTGGTGGGATCTTTTTATTCAGTTTGACATAACCTTCAAACTGGTTAATTACTGTTCTTACCAGAACTTCTTGCTCACGTTCATCAACGTCAGGGGATTCAAGGTGTTCAACTTGTGCATAAAAATATTCGCCATTATCCGTCAAGGTGGTAATGCGAGCACGCTGCAAGCCTTCAACCAGAACTTTTACTGTACCATCTGGCAACTTTAACATCTGTAAAACAGAAGCCACTGTGCCTACGGAGAAAAGATCATTAACTCCCGGCTCATCAGTAGATGCTTCTTTTTGCGCGACCAACATGACTTGTTTGTCATGCTCCATTGCTGCTTCCAGGCAATGAATCGACTTCTCACGCCCAACAAACAGAGGGATCACCATATGTGGGTAAACCACTACATCGCGCAAAGGCAATACAGGGATTTCTATGCGTTCGGAACGCTCAGGATTCATAGAGCTCTCTCTTCGTTTAGCTTTCGCCAGTTTTAGGAATCTCGTGAAACACGGTTTTCACGAGTTTCACTTCAAAGAATATAAAATATATGGGGACAGGAATCTGACATTCAATAGCCTATATCTGCAAAAAACAAAATGAGGGAGAATCCCTCATTTGTTTTTTTCAATGCGTATTGATAATCGGCGCTTCCTACTCCATTTCGTCACTCACCAGAAACTTGGGCATCCGGCTTGCTATATATCAATAATGGTGCGGAATTATCTTCAACAACCGTTTCATCAACGACAACTTTCTCTACATGTTCCATCGATGGTAGATCGTACATTGTATCCAGTAAAACCCCCTCAACAATTGAACGAAGACCACGAGCACCCGTTTTACGCGCCATTGCTTTTTTCGCTATGGCAGTCAATGCTTCTTTTCTGAACTCCAGTTCAACACCCTCAAGGTTAAACAGGGCCTGATACTGTTTGGTCAGCGCATTTTTGGGTTCCTGTAGGATCTGAATCAATGCTTCTTCACTAAGTTCAGTCAGTGTTGCCACCACTGGCAGACGACCAATAAATTCAGGAATTAACCCAAATTTAATTAAATCTTCCGGTTCAACCTCAGACAGCAACTCACCTTCTGTGGCTTTCTCTGATTCACCCCTAACTGTAGCACTGAAACCAATACCTGAGCTGACATTCAAACGCTGGCTGACAACTTTATCCAAGCCGGCAAACGCACCGCCACAGATAAACAGAATTTTGGAAGTATCAACTTGCAAGAATTCCTGCTGTGGGTGCTTACGGCCACCTTGAGGAGGAACCGCAGCCACAGTGCCTTCAATCAGTTTTAACAGAGCCTGCTGAACCCCTTCTCCTGATACATCGCGAGTAATTGATGGGTTATCAGATTTACGGGAAATTTTATCTATTTCATCAATATACACGATACCACGTTGTGCTTTCTGCACATCGTAGTCACATTTTTGCAGAAGTTTCTGGATAATATTTTCTACATCTTCCCCAACATAACCCGCTTCGGTTAATGTCGTGGCGTCAGCCATCGTAAACGGAACGTCTAAATAACGAGCCAATGTCTCTGCCAGCAACGTTTTACCGCTACCTGTCGGGCCAATCAACAGAATATTACTTTTGCCGAGTTCCACACCGTTCGTGGAATCACCATTACGCAATCTCTTGTAATGGTTATAAACCGCAACTGCTAACACTTTTTTCGCTGTTTCCTGGCCGATAACATAATCATCCAGATGTTGGCGAATTTCATGAGGGGTAGGCAATGTGCTACGCTCACGATGTGGTATCAGCTCTTTAATTTCTTCGCGAATGATATCGTTACATAAATCGACACATTCATCGCAGATATACACTGACGGGCCGGCTATTAATTTCCGTACTTCATGTTGGCTTTTCCCGCAGAAAGAGCAATACAGCAGCTTTCCTGAACCGTCTTTGCGCTTATCTGTCATCAGTCAACCTCACTTTATGAACTGTTATCCCAGTTTGTCCGGCATAACAGAAAAAACGCTATTACTCCGCCTAGTTTGGCGCCAACATCAAAAAACGCTCAGAGCAAAGGTAGCACCGGAGTAATAAAGTAATTATTAATAATTAGCTGCGCTGGGTGAATATACTATCAACCAACCCGTATTCTACGGACTCTTCGGCTGACAAGAAACGATCGCGTTCTGTATCCTTAACGATCTTCTCAAGGGGCTGTCCGGTATGTTGCGCCATCAATTCGTTCATACGCGCTTTAACCTTGAGTATTTCCTGCGCATGGATCTCAATGTCAGTCGCCTGTCCCTGGAAACCACCTAGTGGCTGGTGAATCATAACCCTAGAGTTTGGCAGACAGAAACGCTTCCCTTTTGCTCCAGCGGTCAGCAGGAATGCCCCCATTGAACAGGCCTGCCCCATACAAATTGTGCTCACATCTGGTTTGATAAACTGCATCGTGTCATAAATAGACATGCCTGCCGTGATAACCCCACCAGGTGAGTTGATATATAAATGAATATCTTTTTCTGGGTTTTCTGCTTCCAAGAATAGCATTTGGGCAACGATCAAGTTCGCCATATGATCTTCAACAGGCCCAGTCAGAAAAATAATACGATCCTTTAATAGGCGGGAGAATATATCAAATGCACGCTCACCACGTGCTGTTTGTTCAACCACCATCGGCACCAAAGACATGTTAGGTGCATATTGATCTTGCTTGCCACTGTATGACATTTCCGTCTCCTAATAGAACTCACGCTGGTGCCATTCATAACTGATTCTACTTGAGATAAGCGATGATGACCATGATCCAAGGTTAACCAACAAGGGGCTTTTCCCCCTCTAAAAAGTAGTAAGCCCTTACATAATAGTAAGAAAGGATATGAGGTTAAATCTGTTTTTTTCAAGAACAATAAAAAAAACCCGCAAGCATAGCCTGCGGGTTTACTTAGGTTCACTTCATTGAGAGTGAGGTTTCATCATCTCAGGCAATCAATAAATGAAACTTATGCCAATTGATTTTGATTCATCAGTTCATTGAAGCCAGTTTCTTTTTCAGAAACTTTCGCTTTGCCCAGAACAAGTTCAACAGCCTGCTCTTCCAGAGCAATGTTGCGAATATTGTTCATCATTTCTTTATTTTTGCTGTAGTATTCAACAACTTCTTTTGGATCTTCATAAGCTGTAGCCATCTCTTCGATCAACGCAGTAACGCGATCTTCTTCGACTTTCAGCTCATGGCTGCTGATAACTTCGCCTAACAGCAAGCCAACAACAACGCGGTGTTTAGCCTGCTCTTCGAACAATTCACGTGGCAGTTCCAGTGCTTGTTTTTCGCTACCACCAAAACGCTGGGCAGCCTGACGACGCAGTACATCGATTTCACTATCAATAACAGCCGCAGGAACTTCAATTTCGTTAGCCTCAACCAGACCGTTCAGCACCTGAGTTTTGATGTTGTTACGAATAGCATTTTTCAGTTCACGTTCCATGTTCTTGCGAACTTCAGCACGTAAACCTTCAACAGTGCTATCAGCAATACCAAAACGCTTGATGAACTCTTCAGTCAGTTCTGGCAGTTCACGCTGTTCAACTTTTTTCAAGTTGATCTCGAATTTCGCCGCTTTACCTTTCAGATTTTCTGCATGGTAATCTTCTGGGAAAGTCACCTCGATAGTAAATTCTTCACCTGCTTTATGACCAACGATACCCTCTTCAAAACCTGGGATCATACGGCCCTGGCCCATTGCCAGAACGAAATCAGTTGATTTACCGCCTTCGAATTCTTCACCATCAATGGAACCCGTGAAATCAACAGTTACACGATCTTCTGTAGCCGCTACTTCATCGATTTCTTTCCAATCTGCCTGCTGTTTACGCAGCGTATCCAGCATGTTGTCAACGTCTGCATCTTTTACTTCAACAACAGGTTTTTCAACTTCAATGTCTTCCAGACCTTTCAGCTCAATTTCTGGGTAAACTTCAAATTCAACTGCGTAAGTGAAGTTTTCACCTTCTTTAAACTGTTCAGGTTTGTAGCTTGGTGCGCCTGCTGGATTAATTTTCTGCTCAATGATCGCATTGATGAAATTACGCTGCATCAGATCACCCAGAACATCCTGAAGAACAGAAGCGCCATAACGCTGCTTAACGATCTTCATTGGCACTTTGCCTTTACGAAAACCGTCGATACGGACTTTCTTTGCTACATTAACCAGCTCACTGTTAACTGCTTTTTCGATATCGGCAGCAGGAACGGTGATTGACACACGACGCCCAAGGCCTTGAGTGGTTTCAACAGAAACTTGCATCTTGTTACCTCAAAAAAATCATAGTGCTCGGTCAACTTCAGAATGACTGCAATGCTTAAACAAGCTAATTACAGTATTCTTTAAGAACCGGGGCGGTCGCATTTAAAAACCGAGAATCCCTGTGATCAGAAGCGTCCCGAAACCATTCTAAAAATTTAGACGCAGCATTATAGCGACGCAGACAGGATGAGTCGAGAATTGCAGACAAAAGCATGCATGATTCGTTGACTTATGTGATAAACGTTGCTCAATGACTACGTCACAATATTGTTTATAGATACTGTTTATGCCATATGTATATAAGCAAAAATACAGCCCGAAGGCTGTTAGCAAAAATTAAATCTAGATTAATAAAGTAGAGGCAAACAAACTATGAGATTAGCTAAAAAAATCACAAGTTTGATGTTGTCGTACTTCCACCGCGACACGCCGGAGAAACCAAAACAGTGTCTGCTAGTTCTGCCCACTCCTTCTCCGTATAAGTATGTAGTGCCAAAGCATGTACACCTTCCTCTAATTCTTTAGCCAAGACGCTATATACTGAGCGGTGGCGATTAAGTATTCTTTGTTCAACAAATTCATTGCTTATAATAATAATTTTAAAATGGCTTTCAGAACCTGCTGGCACATTGTGACGATAACTTTCATCGATCACTTCCAGATGAGAAGGCTTAAATGCCGCCTGTAACTTTGTTTCTATTTCTTGACGAACCATCCCATTCTCCTAAATTACCAAAGGTTATTTATCAACCATATCTTTGATTCTAGATTATTTCCCGTGATTTATAACATCAAGGTAACCAAATCTCTTTAACAGAATTTACATCAGGTATTTCTCACAATATTTCAAACCGTGTTTCAATCATCAGGGATATGCCGCTACTAATGGCGATGCTATGATTACGGCAGTTTAAACTATCCGTATTAATATCGAGTATCCGAATCTTAAATTGAGAAAACCTAAATGCTAAAGAAAATATTTATTCCATTGATTACGCTTTTCTTTTTATCTGGGTTATCTGGCTGTGCAGACTCAGGCAACACATTAGCCATTCAACCCCAAATTACCCTGCCCCCCGCCGATCCAACCATGAAAGCGATCACCGTCGCTATTAGTGGGGTCGACCATCGTCAATCTCAAGCTCTGGCTCAAATTAATCGTAATGCACGATTAGTTACGTTGGTTCCTTCCCGCGATTTACGTTTCTTACTACAAGAAGCACTGGAAAAGCAAATGGTAGCGCGTGGCTATATGATTGGTTCTCCCGCTAATGCCAATTTGCAGGTCATTGTTAATCAACTCTATGCCAATGTGAAAGAAGGCAGTCTTCGTCATGATATTTCAGCCAAAGCTGAAATCTCTATCATTGCTTATGCCCAAGATGGCAGTAAACAAATCAAAAATTATCGCACCAGCTACAATGCTCAGGGACCATTGACAGCAACAAACGCCAAAATTGCTGATGCAGTCAATACTGTCTTATCTGATGTGATCGCAGACATGGCTCAGGATGCATCAATCAGTACATTTATCAAACAAAACGTCCACTAACAGGACAACGAATAAATTTTCTGCCTAATTCTGACAATATTAGATAATATGCAGAAAGTTTTGGGAGGCCCATGACTAACCACCGTTATTTAAACCTATCTGCATTACGCAACTATCGAACCCTTCTATTACTGGGCTTTGCCTCAGGCCTGCCTCTTGCCCTCACGGCTGGAACGTTACAAGCATGGATGACTGTCGAAAACGTTGATATCCGAACCATCGGTTTTTTCACGTTGGTTGGTCAAGCCTATGTTTTTAAGTTTCTCTGGGCACCCGCAATGGATCGATATACCCCCTCCTTTTTAGGACGCCGACGGGGGTGGATGCTCGCTACTCAACTTTTGTTGATCGCCAGTATTGCAGCAATGGGATTCCTGCAACCGTCTCAGCATTTATGGTGGCTTGCGGCATTGGCTGTTGTTGTTGCATTCTTCTCAGCTTCCCAAGATATTATTTTTGATGCCTATAAGACCGACTTATTATCACAGGAAGAACGAGGATCAGGTGCCGCCATTTCCGTATTGGGTTATCGGTTAGCTATGCTGGTTTCGGGTGGATTAGCCTTGTTACTCGCCACCTATATTGGCTGGCAAAATATGTATTGGGTTATGGCCGGATTGATGTTAATTGGGGTTTATGCCACGCTTACAGCCAAAGAACCCGAAATCAATACAGCACCACCAAAAACACTGCATCAGGCAGTATTCGAACCATTGTTTGATTTTTTCAGCCGCAACAATGCCTGGCTTATCCTGCTATTGATTGTACTGTACAAACTAACCGATGCTTTTGCTCTCTCACTCAGCACACCTTTCCTTATTCGTGGTGTTGGTTTCAGTCCGGCTGAAGTCGGTATGATCAACAAAACCCTCGGACTCGCTGCAACTATTGTCGGCGCATTGTACGGCGGTTATTTGATGCATCGGCTTAGCTTGTTCCGTGCCCTGATGATCTTTGGCATTCTTCAAACTGTTTCAAATTTCGGTTATTGGATACTGGCCATTACCCCTAAAGACATCTACCTGATGGGGACGGCGATTTTTCTGGAAAATATCTGTGGCGGTATGGGAACAGCGGCTTTTGTTGCTCTTTTAATGACCTTATGTAATAAATCATTTTCAGCAACACAGTTCGCGTTGCTTTCTGCATTATCCGCAGTTGGCCGAGTTTATGTTGGTCCGGTAGCAGGGTGGTTTGCAGAAGCCTATGGCTGGCCAATGTTCTATCTATTTTCTGTTGTTATTGGATTACCGGGGCTTGTGTTGTTGTTTGTCTGCCGTAAAACACTGGCTTATACCCAGCAAAATGATGACTTTTTGCCTCGGACACTATTTAAGAACGCTTATAAATTTGCCTTTGGGATCATGATATTAGCCGCCCTGATATTCATAGTTTGGTTAATTATCAGTAGCGTACTGTTTATCATCACTCATTTAGTACCTCTGGTGTACACTATATCGCCAGAATACAGATTATATCTGCATGAAGTTGGTGAGTGGATATCTCCACTGTTATCCTGGAGTGTAATCATTGGCACCTTGGGCTTTCTTTTAGGTGGAATATTAGATTATTTGGCTTTAAAGAAAAGTAGGCTCGCTTAGTTCACTATTCCCATTCAACGCCTTTTTCACACCTGCCTACAGCAGAAGGCTGACAAAGTTCAGCCTTCTGTTACCAGTTTATATTGCTGGCTTATCTGGTTTATATAGTGACAAACTTCACAAGAAGCGTAAAAACCTACCATTAGGTGGCCTGAAAAACATTTTTTTCAAAGTGAAATTATTTATATTTGAACTAACAAATATTATTATTTGAACGTAATTATTTCGAACTATTCGAAATATCGTTAATCACCTTAAAACCATATAAAGGGAATTTATGAAAAGACGTATTTTGACACTCACCGCAGTTGCCGCCGCCTTAGTTTCTGCTTCAGCCAGCGCGGAATACCAGTGGGGGTTTGGCAATGTCAGCATGAATTACCTAGACTGGAGCAAACATACCACTCATAAAACCGGACAAACCTCACATAAGGATGATTTTGCTTATTTAGAACTGGAAGGCGGGGCAGGGTTTAGCTGGGGCGAACTCTATGGTTTCGCTGACTTAGAGAATCCTTTTAACAGTAAAACAGCCCAACCGGGTGATAACCAACGTTATACTTTCAAAACAACAGGCCGTTTCTATCTGGGTGATACAGGTTTCAACCTTTATGGTCATGTTTATGGAACCTATTCATTGCCAGGCAAAGCAAACGGTGGCAACTTCCATGAAGTTAATACACTCTATGGATTAGGCTATAATGCAAATATTGCTGGCTTGTGGTTCAAACCTTTTGTCGCACTGCATTATGTTGACCAAACATTCTATTCAGGCAATAACGGTTATGTCGTAGGCTGGGTTGCAGGATACGATTTCAATCTTTGGGAACAAAAATTCAGTGTTACAAACTGGAATGAAATTGAATTGAACCGCAATGAACGCTACGGCAACGGCGGGCGCGAAGGTATTAATGGCGCAATTGCATTATGGTGGACTCCGCATCCTTCTTTTACAACCGGAGTTCAATACCGTTATGCGGATAACAAACTGGGAGAAGACTTCTTACAGGATGGTATTGTTTACAGTGTAAAATATAACTTCTAATAACTAGTTTAATCGATGAGCAGCCTGATGCTGCTCATTAAAACCGATAAACAACAGTTATCCTATCAATAAAAAAGTATATTCTTATAATTTTTCTTTTATTTTTATCAAATTTTTTCTTTTTAAAATAGAGGGTTATTGTAAATTAATTGTTTATTTTGATTTTTTGGTTAAGATAACCAACCGAAATTAACGTTTTGTTAAATTTAGAATCACATGTGATCCCTCTAACATAAAAAGCCCACAAGCCAACCTGCTTCTATTACAATTGTTTACACTCCGGTAACCTTACCGTAGAATGCCCGCACTGATGAAACGACAATAAAGCTTTTGTTATCTGGGGTCGCTCAATGAGACTTATGAAATACAAAAAAACTATTGGGTTATCGTCATTACTCGCAGCCTCCTTAATGCTAGGTGGTTGTGATATGGTATTGATGAATCCCAAAGGGGCGATCGGCGTCGAACAAAAAACGCTGATACTGACAGCGTTTGGTTTAATGCTGATCGTTGTTATACCGGCTATTGTAATGGCAATCATTTTTGCCTTACGTTACCGGGAAGCCAATAAATCTGCAACTTATCGTCCAAACTGGGCACACTCAAATAAAATTGAGCTTGTCGTTTGGACTGTGCCTATCCTGATTATCATCACCTTGGCGACGATTACATGGAAAACGACACATGAACTCGATCCATATAAGCCATTAGACAGTGATGTCAAACCGGTAACGATTGAAGTTATTTCCCTTGACTGGAAATGGCTGTTTATCTATCCGGAACAGGGTATCGCAACCGTAAATGAAATTGTATTCCCTAAAGATGTTCCAATTAACTTCAAAATCACCTCAGACTCTGTGATGAATTCTTTCTTCATCCCACAGTTGGGTGGTCAGATTTATGCAATGGCGGGTATGCAGACAAAACTGCACCTGATTGCTAACTCAGCGGGTAAATACGATGGATTCTCAGCAAGTTACAGTGGTCATGGCTTCTCAGGCATGAAATTCACTGCAACAGCGACGGATGATCGTGCAGGTTTTGAAGAGTGGGTGCAGAAAGTTAAAGCATCATCTAAGACTCTGAATACCGTACAAGCATTCAATGAGTTGGCTAAACCTAGCCAAAACAACCCTGTTGAATACTTCTCAAGCGTGAAACCAAAACTGTTCCAAGAGACTATTGACAAATTCATGGGTGATATGGGCCATGCCGGTATGTTTGGTATGTCTGGTCACGGCAAAACAGAACATGGTAAAGCTGCGGATCATAATATGAATATGAGTCAGCCGGCTCATTCAGGTGTTGAGGAATAAAGGCATGTGGGGAAAATTAACACTGGATGCGGTCCCATTACATGAACCCATTATTGTGGTGACATTACTTGGGATCTTGCTTGGGGGACTGGTAGTTGTTGGTTCCTTGACTTATTTCCGTAAATGGAAATGGCTTTGGAGTGAATGGTTAACCAGCGTTGACCATAAGAAAATTGGTGTCATGTACATCGTCGTTGCCATGGTGATGATGCTCCGTGGTTTCGCTGACGCCATCATGATGCGTGGACAGCAAGCCCTAGCTTCTGCTGGTGAAGCCGGTTTCCTGCCCCCGCACCATTATGATCAGATCTTCACCGCTCACGGCGTTATCATGATCTTCTTTATGGCAATGCCTTTCGTTGTCGGCCTGATGAACATTGTTGTTCCTCTGCAAATCGGTGCTCGCGACGTTGCATTCCCATTCCTGAACTCTTTGAGCTTCTGGTTATTTGTTGTCGGTGTTGCACTGATCAACATCTCTCTGGGAGTAGGTGAGTTTGCACAAACCGGTTGGTTAGCATATCCGCCTCTATCTGGCCTGGAATACAACCCAGGTGTTGGTGTTGACTACTGGATATGGAGTCTTCAGCTCTCTGGTGTCGGTACCTTGCTGACGGGTGTTAACTTCTTCGTGACTATCCTGCGCATGCGTGCACCAGGTATGTCCATGATGAAAATGCCCGTCTTCACTTGGGCTTCACTGTGTACCAACATTCTTATTATTGCTGCGTTCCCAATCCTGACAGTAACCATCGCGTTGCTAACCCTGGATCGTTATCTGGGCACCCATTTCTTTACCAACGATATGGGCGGCAACATGATGATGTACATCAACCTGATCTGGGCTTGGGGTCATCCTGAAGTTTACATTCTGGTGCTACCTGTCTTCGGTATTTTCTCCGAAGTCACCGCAACCTTCTCGAAGAAACGTCTGTTTGGTTATACCTCACTGGTGTGGGCGACAATTGTTATTACCATCCTGTCGTTCATTGTATGGTTGCACCACTTCTTCACCATGGGTTCTGGCGCGAACGTTAACGCCTTCTTTGGTATCGCCACGATGATTATCTCTATCCCAACTGGGGTTAAGATTTTCAACTGGCTGTTTACTATGTACCGTGGTCGTATTGAATTCAAAACCCCAATGCTGTGGACTGTTGGCTTCTTAGTTACCTTCTCCATTGGTGGTATGACGGGCGTTCTGCTGGCAGTACCAGGCGCAAACTTCGTTCTGCACAACAGTCTGTTCCTGATTGCTCACTTCCATAACGTTATCATCGGTGGTGTGGTCTTCGGCTGCTTCGCAGGTACAACTTACTGGTTCCCGAAAGCATTCGGCTTCACGCTGAATGAAAAATGGGGTGTCCGTGCATTCTGGTTCTGGATCACGGGTTTCTTCGTTGCCTTTATGCCGCTGTACGCATTGGGCTTTATGGGTATGACTCGTCGTCTGAGCCAGGATATCAACCCTGAATTCCATCCTCTGCTGGTTGTTGCAGCAGGCGGCGTGGTCTTAATTGCTTTGGGTATTCTGTGTCAGGTTATCCAGTTCTACGTCAGTATCCGTGACCGTGAGCAGAACCGTGATCTAACCGGTGATCCATGGGGTGGCCGTACTCTGGAATGGTCAACTTCATCTCCACCTCCGTTCTATAACTTTGCGGAAGTTCCACACATTCAGACTCGTGATGCGTGGTGGGATACGAAAGAAAAAGGCACTGAATATAAGCGTCCGGCTAAATATGAAGAAATTCATATGCCTAAAAATACCGGTGCCGGTGTGATCATTAGTGCTTTCTGTCTGACCTTAGGCTTTGCTTTGATCTGGCATATCTGGTGGATGGCTATCGCAAGTTTCGCTGGCATCATCATCAGTTGCATCGTGAAAAGCTTTGACGAAAACGTTGATTATTACGTTCCTGTAGCTGAAGTCGAGAAAGTTGAAAATCAGCGTTACGAAGATCTGAGAAAGGCAGGTGTGAAATAATGTCGACTCAAACCCTTAACAACACAGCCGCCCATGATACTCATGGGCACCACGATACGGGAGCCAACAAGGTATTTGGCTTCTGGGTCTACCTGATGAGTGACTTGATTCTGTTTGCAAGTCTGTTCGCTACCTACGCAGTGTTAGTTAACGGCACTGCGGGTGGCCCATCTGGTAAGGATATTTTTGAACTGCCATTTGTACTGGTAGAAACCTTTTTGCTGCTATTTAGTAGTATCACCTACGGTTTCGCCATGCTGTGCATGAATAAAGGTAAAGTTGCTCAGGTTAATTTGTGGCTATTCATTACCTTCCTGTTTGGCCTTGGCTTCGTTTCAATGGAAGTATATGAATTCCATAAACTGATCTCTGAAGGATTTGGCCCTGACCGTAGTGCGTTCCTGTCTGCCTTCTTCGCACTGGTTGCCACTCATGGTCTGCACGTCACCTTAGGCCTGATTTGGATCGTCATCCTGATGATTCAGGTTTCACGCCGTGGCCTGACTGATGTGAACCGTATGCGTCTGAACTGCCTGAGCCTGTTCTGGCACTTCCTTGACGTTGTATGGATCTGTGTATTTACTGTCGTTTATCTGATGGGGGCTATGTAATGAGTCATCCAAATACTTCTCATTCCGGCGCAAGCCACGGTAGCTTCAAAACCTATCTGATTGGTTTTGTTCTGTCAGTCATACTGACCGTGATCCCATTCTGGATGGTGATGGATGGCACGGCTTCACACAGCACCATTCTGGTGACAGTAGTCGCTATGGCTGTTATTCAGATCTTTATTCATTTCATCTGCTTCCTGCACATGAATACATCGTCTGAAGAGCGTTGGAACCTCGTTGCCTTAATCTTCACATTAGTGGTCATCGCTATCGTTGTTGTTGGCTCCCTGTGGATTATGTACAACCTGAACATCAATATGATGGTTGATTAAGGGTTGATTTGAATGATTAAGCAATACCTGCAAGTGACCAAACCAGGAATTATTTTCGGAAATCTAATTTCTGCGATTGGTGGTTTTCTACTCGCTTCCAAGGGCGTAATAGATTACCCCTTGTTCTTTGCAACGATGGTCGGGGTATCGCTGGTGGTAGCATCGGGTTGTGTATTCAACAACTATATCGACCGCGATATTGACCGTATCATGGAAAGAACGAAAGAAAGGGTCCTTGTGAAAGGGCTTATCGATCCGAAAATCAGCCTGATTTACGCCTCAGTGTTAGGTATTGCTGGCATAGTGCTGCTCTATGTAGCAGCCAATGTCTTAGCAATGCAGTTAGCTCTCATCGGATTTATCGTTTATGTTGGGGTTTATAGCCTCTACATGAAAAGAAAATCTGTTTATGGCACGCTGGTTGGTAGCCTGTCAGGCGCAGCACCTCCCGTGATTGGTTACTGTGCAGTAACAGGGCATTTCGATACAGGCGCGTTGATCTTATTACTGATCTTCAGTTTGTGGCAAATGCCCCACTCTTACGCCATTGCTATTTTTCGGTTCAAAGATTATCAAGCGGCCAACATCCCAGTATTACCTGTGATTAAAGGTATTTCTGTCGCGAAAAACCACATCACTTTGTATATTCTGGCCTTTATGATTGCTACTTTGATGCTGACTATCAGTGGTTATGCAGGTTATAAATACCTTATCGTAGCTGCCGCAGTGAGCATCTGGTGGTTGGGTATGGCATTATCAGGTTATAAGACCTCTGATGACCGTATTTGGGCCCGTAAGTTATTTCTGTTTTCTATCGTCGCTATCATGTCATTAAGCGTCATGATGTCTGTAGATTCAACAGCATCTCCAGAAAACCTGTTGACTTACGTCTGGTAATATTTAGATGGTAGGGTAAAACCTGCCATCTTTTCCCTTTCTTTTATCTCTATTCAATGACAACTTATTCGGTTACAAGCGCTTCTTTTTCGTTTGCTCTCACCTAATTGAAATGTCATACCAGATTTTTTGAGGTATCCATGAACGATAATAAAATGACTCCGCTTGAACTTCGGGCAACATGGGGTTTAGGTTCTGTTTTCTCCCTGCGCATGTTAGGCATGTTCATGGTTCTGCCTGTTCTGACGACCTATGGTTTAGCGTTACGTGATGCGACTGAAGCGCTGATTGGGATTGCCATTGGCATCTACGGCTTAACACAAGCAATATTCCAGATCCCATTTGGGCTACTATCAGACAAAATTGGCAGGAAACCTTTAATCATCGGCGGGCTTCTCATTTTTGCATTAGGCAGTGTTATTGCCGCCTTAAGCGACTCTATTTGGGGAATTATTATCGGGCGAGCTTTGCAAGGCACAGGGGCAATATCCGCCGCTATCATGGCATTACTTTCAGACCTGACTCGTGAGCAGAATCGAACAAAAGCAATGGCATTTATCGGCATTAGCTTTGGCATTACATTTGCCTTTGCAATTGTTGCCGGCCCTATTATTACCCACCAAATCGGTTTAAATGGCTTATTTGGGGCAATTGCAATCCTTGCTGGCTGCGCGATCCTGATCACACTGTTTGCCGTACCAAATACACACAACCATTTGCTAAATCGTGAATCAGGTATCGCACGCGGTAGCTTCAAACGTGTACTTTCAGATCCGCAACTGATAAAACTGAATTTTGGTATTCTCTGCCTGCATACCTTATTGATGTCGAGCTTTGTCGCCCTTCCCCTTATTATGGAAAAGGCAGGCTTTCCTCCACAACAACACTGGAAAGTATATTTAATTACTACCCTTATCTCTTTTGTCGCCGTTCTGCCTTTCATTATCTACGCAGAAAAAAAACGTCGCATGAAACAGGTATTTTTGCTGTGTATAGGTATGCTATTCATCGCTGAAGCCGTTTTATGGTCTCAGGGATCGCATCTTTGGGGGATCTTTGCAGGCATTCAGATTTTCTTCCTTGCATTTAATATCATGGAAGCTATCTTGCCTTCACTGATTAGCAAAGAAGCACCTGCGGGTTACAAAGGCACTGCCATGGGGATTTACTCTACCAGCCAATTCCTTGGCGTTGCTTTGGGTGGTTTTCTTGGAGGAATGCTTTACGAATGGCAAGGCGCATCGCTCGTCTTTATGGCTGGCATCGCGCTGACGGCATTCTGGTTTATTGTCAGTCTGACCTTACGGCAACCCCCCTATGTCAGTAGTATCAGGCTCATCTTGCCAGAACAGCTAAACAATTCTGAGATATTGGAGAAAAAGATATTGGCGCAAGCCGGCGTAAAAGATGTTGTCATCGCACCAGAAGAATTTAGTGCGTATATCAAAGTTGATACGAAACTAACCAATCGTGATCAGTTAGAACAGCTTGTATTATCCCATAAATAGCTTGGGTATTTAGTATTTATAACAAGTACGGTGTTACCAAACACCGTACTATGATTAATTATTCACTATTAGGATAATGACAAAAATTAATCGCGGAAATTAGTAAACTGGAAAGGCTGCCCTAATTCTGCGCCACGAACCAATGCAATAACACTTTGCAAATCGTCACGTGCCTTACCAGTTACCCGTACTTGCTCACCCTGAATTTGAGCCTGTACCTTCAGCTTACTGTCTTTAATCAGCTTCACAATTTTTTTCGCTAACGGCGTATCGATACCTTGCAGTAAAGTGGCTTCTACACTATACGTTTTGCCGCTATGAACCATATTTTCAGGAATATTGATTACAGAGCCATCAATTCCACGTTTAGCAAACTTTTCACGCAGAATATCGACGAGTTGGTTCACCTGAAAATCAGATTCACTGGCAATTTTGATCGATTCATTCTTTTCGTTTAATTCAAAACTCGCGGGGACGTTACGAAAATCCCAACGATTGCTTAATTCCCGCTGTGCGTTCTCTACTGCATTGCGCACTTCTTGCATATCAACTTCAGAAACAATATCAAATGATGGCATTACCCGTCACCTCCGGCGAATCAATAAATCGGCATGATAACCGCTTTCCATTATTGACAAAAGCTCTATACTCCGGAAGTTCAGCGATCTTTTTGCAACTCCCCTATTTTCAGATCAGGAAGAAATATGAAAATAACCGTTCTTGGCTGTGGCGCTATCGGTAAACTATGGCTTGCCGCCCTATCCCAACAAAATCATAGTGTTCAGGGATGGCTAAGAGTTCCACAGCCTGTTATTTCCGTCCAGATCGAAAACTTTCATGGTCAGGCTTTTAATCAACAATTCCCTGCCAACGATGAAAAACACCTTGCTGAAAGTAAATTACTTCTTGTTTGTTTAAAAGCGTGGCAAGTTTCTGACGCAATCAATCACCTTGCTGACAAACTTTTCCCCCATTGCCCAATTCTGCTATTGCACAATGGAATGGGAACCCAAGAGGAATTCAGGTCTCTACCCAATCCCATTTTACTTGGCGTAACTACGCATGGCGCCTATCGAAAAAATAGTATTGTGTACTATAAGTCACAAGGGATGACTCACATTGGTGCCATAACAGCCAATGCCGCCAGATTCAGCAATCTGGCCGATATTTTACACAGTGCCCTGCCCGATGTAGCATGGCACAATGAAATACAGGCTATCAGTTGGATGAAACTTGCCGTCAACTGTGTCATTAATCCCCTCACCGTCATCTATGACTGCAAAAATGGTGATTTACGGCATCACCAGACACAAATTAAGGCATTGTGTGGCGAAATTTACCAAGTCATGGAACATGATAGTATCCATACAACCCAACAGACATTGATTGATTACGTCATGAGCGTGATTGAGCAAACCGCTGAAAATTACTCATCCATGCTGCAAGATATACGGGCACAGCGACATACAGAAATAGACTACATTACCGGTTTTTTAATGCGTCGAGCTCGTGTTCACGGTTTGTCAATTGCAGAAAATACGGCTGTTTATCATTACATTAAACGCAAGGAGGAAAAATATGAGCGCCTCAGCCCTTATTTGTCTCGCCCACGGTAGTGAAGAAACCGAGGCTGTTACGACGATTGATTTGCTTGTCCGGGCGGGAGTGAATGTTACCGTAGCCAGTGCGGAAACCGATGGTTCCCTCACATTGACCTGCTCACGCGGCGTCAAAATCGTTGCTGATGTCCCCTTGGTGAATGTCGTTGACGACGATTTTGACGCCATTATTCTGCCGGGAGGCATAAAAGGCGCAGAATGTTTTCGTGACAGCTTACTGGTAGTAGAAAAAATTCGAACCGCACAAAGTCAGGGAAAAATCATTGCAGCAATCTGTGCTTCTCCGGCGATCGTATTGGAATATCATCAACTTTTTCCTGTCGGCAATATGACTGGCTATCCCAGTATGCAGGATAAGATTGCACCAGAAAAATGGATTGATAAACGCGTTTATTTTGACGAACGGGTTAACTTACTGACCAGCCAAGGGCCTGCCACTGCTTTTGACTTCGCCTTGAAACTGATTGAATTGTTGAAAGGAAAAGAGAAAGCCGCAGAAGTTGCCGCCCAACTCGTTTTACCACCTGGCATTAATCATTACCAAAACATCCAATAATCATCTCGCCTTATAAAGGAGAGAGACAACACAGGCTGCCTATGGGATCAGTTCCGTAAGCAGCCTGGTTCTTTAAGGACAAATTAAGGCCGATATACCTTCACATTGTCGAAGCCTTGTTCACGCAGATAAAGTGCCTGTAAACGGCTCATCACACCACGCTCACAATAAAGCAGATACGTTTTTTCTTTCGGCAGATCACCAAACTGAGTGCCCAGTTTATAGAAAGGCAATGATTGGATTTCAATATTATCGATATTTAACGGACAATTATCCTGTTCATCAGGGGAACGGATATCCAACAATACATCATTAGGAGAAAGTGCAGAGACCATTTCCACTTCCACCACTTGCTCACTGGATTGCTCCGCAATTTGGCGGATATCCAGATTCTGAGCTTCACTAACCACGCGTTCTAAAATCTCAAAGTCAAAATTGTTTTCCTCTGCTTCAATTTTGGCTTTAACGGCTTTCACTGTCGGGCTTTTTGATATCACCCCACAAAATTCCGGCATAGTACGGGCAAAATCTTCGGTGCCAATCTCACGAGCCAGCTTAATAATGTGCTCTTTATCATGGGAAATCAGAGGACGGAGGATCAACGTATCTGAAACATTGTCAATCAACCTTAAATTAGTCAAGGTTTGGCTGGATACCTGCCCCAGAGCCTCACCGGTTACGATCGCCTGTACACCATAACGCTCTGCAACTTTGGAAGCTGCCCTGACCATCATCCTTTTCAGCACAACGCCCATTTGCCCATCGTCAACTTTTTCCAGAATTTCAGCCACGACAGGTTCAAAATTAACAGCAACGAAACGGACTTTATGCGAACTACCAAATCGATTCCACAAATAATGGGCAACCTGCTTTACGCCAATTTCATGGGCTGCGCCACCAAGATTAAAGAAACAGTAGTGCACACGGCAGCCACGACGCATCAACATATAGCTGGAAACGCCGGAATCAAAGCCACCGGAAATGAGTGACAGTACATCTTCCTGCGTACCGATAGGAAACCCGCCAATTCCTTCATGACGGGCTTTAACCAGAATCAGCTTATCCTGATCAATTTCCAGATTCACGGTGACATCAGGCTTAGTTAGTTTCACCTTGGCTGATTCAATATGTTGATTCAGCCCGCCACCGACATAACGTTCAACTTCATTGGATGTAAAACTGTGTTTACCACGACGCTTTACGCGAACACAAAATGTTTTACCATGCAGTAAATGACCATATGTTTCGTAAGTTTGCTCAAAGATATGATGCAGATCACGAAAATCTCGCTCTTCTACTTGCAGGATATGGTGAATACCTGGAATACGTGTCAGTGCGTCACAAATTTCCGCACCGAGGTTATCATCCTTAACCCGAACTTCGATATTATCCCAATGGCGAACAACAGCAATACCTTCTCCGAAGGTCTTCAACACATTGCGGATATTGCTGGCAAGAATTTTAATAAAGCGCAAGCGGACGGTCTGGCTCTTAATTGTAATTTCTGGGAATAATTTAATGATAAACTTCATAGTAAGATATAGTAGTCATTCAATGTAGAACTATCACAAACAATATCCATGATTGTTCTTAAGTGTTCAGTTGGATAGGGCGCAGAGTATAACACCATCTGGCTTATCACCTGTAAAAAATCGACGGCAAAAACCGACTATAAAAAAATAGTGGTAATACATGATTTATTTTTCTTGGTGTAGTAGGGTACTCTGCAATTCTGTAACGAACTTGCTGTAATTCGTTAAATAATCACATGTTAAGCCATTATGTCTAAAGCAAATCAAACATCAGCAACCGAAAAAATGCCAGCATTCGAGGATTCTCTTAAAGAGCTAGAGGAAATTGTGATTCGGCTGGAATCCGGGGAACTCCCATTAGAAGATGCGTTGAATGAATTTGAACGTGGTATTCAACTTGCAAGACAAGGACAGAAAACACTTCAACAAGCGGAGCAACGAGTGCAAATTTTACTGAACCATGATGCACAATCGCCTCTTGATGAATTTTCGTCCGATGCTGAGTAAATTTATGTCTGAACACTATAAGGCTCCTTTTGAAGAGCAATTTTTTGAAAAAAGACTGCTCGCTTGTCAGCAACATACCACTGACAAACTGATGGCAATATTTTCTTCATTGCCCTTTTTAAACAGCCCGTTAGGCACAGCCATGCAATATGGTGCAGTGCTGGGTGGAAAACGGCTGCGTCCATTTTTAGTTTACAGTGTGGGAGAAATGTTTGGCCTCCCGAAAAAGAGTCTGGATGCCGCAGCTATAGCAATAGAGTGCATTCATGCCTATTCATTGATCCACGATGATTTACCCGCAATGGATAATGACGATTTACGTCGTGGGCAACCCACCTGTCATATCAAATTTGGTGAAAGTCAGGCTATTTTAGCGGGTGATGCATTACAATCACTGGCCTTTGAGATTTTGGCAAAACAGGACATGCCCAATGTGGCCTTATCCGATCGTCTTGCTATGATCGCTGAACTGGCAAGCGCCAGCGGCTTTGCCGGCATGTGTGGCGGGCAATCACTGGATTTGCAAGCAGAAGGTAAACAAATCGATCTCGCTTCGCTGGAACAGATCCATCGACATAAAACAGGTGCATTAATACGTTCAGCCGTCCGATTGGCTGCTTATAGTGCAGGGCAACGTGGTCGTGAAGTACTGCCGTTGCTGGAACAATATGCCCAAGCCATCGGTCTGGCATTTCAGGTACATGACGATATTTTGGACGTCATTGGCAATACTGAAGTTATTGGCAAGCGCCAGGGTAACGATCAGCAACTCGGCAAAAATACTTACCCTGCACTATTAGGTTTAGAACAAGCCCAACAAAAAGCCAGAGATCTGTATGAAGAAGCGCTTGCCGCCCTGACAGAGCTGGAAAAACGGTCATATGACACCACAACCTTAAAGCAATTGGCTGGTTTTATTATTGAGAGAAACAGCTAAAAAACCGGTAAAGCGCCTTACGGGATGAACCCAGAAATTACACACTGATAATAACAGGGTTCTTAATATTCAACTTCTAACGGATATAGCATTTTACACAGGCATAGCATGAGCATTGATATAGCGAAATATCCAACATTGGCATTGGCAGAAACTCCAGAAGAGCTTCGCCTGCTACCCAAAGAAACCTTGCCAAAGTTATGCGATGAACTGCGTCAATTTTTGCTGAACAGTGTCAGCCGCTCCAGTGGTCACTTTGCTTCCGGCCTTGGCGCTATCGAATTAACCGTCGCACTCCACTATGTTTATAAAACCCCTTTTGACAATTTAGTCTGGGATGTTGGACATCAGGCTTACCCGCACAAAATTTTAACCGGACGTCGCGATCGCATTAATACCATTCGCCAAAAAAATGGCCTTCATCCCTTTCCCTGGCGAGAAGAAAGTGAGTATGACACTTTGTGCGTCGGCCACTCATCCACATCAATTAGTGCTGGCTTAGGTATGGCTATCGCAGCCAAACACGAAGGTAAAGGCCGCAAGACAGTATGCGTTATTGGGGATGGAGCCATTACTGCGGGCATGGCCTTCGAAGCCATGAACCATGCCGGCGATATCGATCCCGACATGCTGGTTATTCTCAATGACAACGAAATGTCTATCTCTGAAAACGTGGGGGCATTGAATAACCATCTGGCACAGCTTCTGTCAGGCAAGCTGTATACAACCTTGCGTGAAGGTGGTAAAAAAGTTTTTTCCAACCTACCTCCTATCAAAGAGTTATTGAAAAAAACGGAAGAGCATCTGAAAGGTATGGTTGTACCTGGAACGCTGTTCGAAGAGCTTGGGTTCAACTATATCGGGCCTGTTGATGGTCATGACGTACTGGCACTAACCCAGACTTTGAAAAATATGCGTGAACTGAAAGGGCCACAATTTCTGCATATCATGACGAAAAAAGGTCGTGGTTATGCACCAGCGGAAAAAGATCCTATCAGTTGGCATGCCGTCCCAAAATTCGATCCCTCAACGGGTTCTTTGCCCAAAAGCGCAGAGACTCGTCCGACATTTTCCAAAATCTTCGGTGACTGGCTATGTGAAAAAGCCGCCCATGATAAAAAACTGATGGCGATCACCCCAGCCATGCGCGAAGGTTCCGGTATGGTGCGCTTCTCCCGCGAATATCCTGAACAATATTTCGATGTCGCGATTGCCGAGCAGCATTCCGTCACTTTTGCCGCAGGTCTGGCTATTGGCGGCTACAAACCTATCGTCGCCATTTACTCCACCTTCCTGCAACGCGCTTATGATCAGGTGATCCACGATGTCGCCATCCAAAACCTGCCTGTCTTGTTTGCCATCGACCGTGGCGGTATTGTTGGTGCTGATGGTCAAACCCATCAAGGCGCTTTTGATCTTTCTTTCCTGCGCTGCATCCCGAATATGGTGATCATGGCACCCAGCGATGAAAACGAATGCCGCCAGATGCTGCATACCGGATATCATTATCAAGCAGGCCCTGCGGCTGTTCGTTATCCTCGCGGTACAGGGACTGGTGCTGAACTCAAACCGCTGGAAACATTGCCAATCGGCAAGGGCGTAATTCGCCGTCAGGGAGAGCGCATTGCGATCCTTAACTTTGGCACATTATTATCCTATGCGCTGCAAGCGGCTGAAACCCTGAATGCAACTGTTGTAGATATGCGTTTTGTCAAACCGCTGGACAAAGAGCTGGTGCTGGAAATGGCAGCCAGCCACGAGCTACTGGTGACTTTGGAAGAAAATGCCATCATGGGCGGTGCAGGTAGTGGTATTAACGAACTGCTGATGCAGGAAAAGTTACCTGTTCCCGTATTGAATCTGGGTTTACCCGATGACTTTATTCCACAAGGAACGCAACAAGAGCTTCATGCTGATTTAGGGCTGGATGCGGCAGGCATTCAAAATAGTATCGAGAAATATCTGGCTAAATAGCTGATAAGAACGGATGAGGATTTTTCAGTCATTCATCCGTTTTTTCCTTATTGTGCCAGTTATACAATCACCTATCGACTACCAATAAGTTTTCTTGAATGCAAGTCGGTAATGACAACCAGATGCAGCGACTTCTCACTGCCCATTAGATAAGTTATACACCGGCCCATTGCTAATTAAGAAGAGGAATTGAGAAGTATATTAATTACGTAATTTGACAGATATATTTTCCCACTGGATTAATTTCATGATAGTGAATTCTCTTCATTGTTTATTCCATATTTCTCTCTTTGCACAAATATACCAGTAAACAAATTGGTAGAATGTTAAACATTTCTTATCGTACTGTCGAAAACTATACAGCCCAAATATATAAAAAAGCAGGTGTTAGCTCCGTTCAACAATTAGAAGAATATTGTCGCCTTAATAATTTCGATCTCTATGTGCCAGAAAGATTTTTACGTTCTGCAAGCCGACTTTTTGTTTGAATTTCAAATGCTGTTGTCTCCACGTTAATACCGATATTTAACGCCTGTAAGGTATCACGAATATCAGTTTTATCCCTTTTGGTTTCTAAGCCGATTAGCAAACCTTCTCATCCAATAAACGTTTTTTCATCCAAGAAGTGAGCTGCATTCCACTTTTACAATTCATTGCGAATTTTATTTGCTTATTTGTTAATCGAAGTTTATTTATTGCTCAACAATGTAAAACAACATGTTAACAATAAGTGCAAATTAAACCCACAATAAATCAACAACATGTCAATGTGTCAATCATGGGGAAATAAAATATGCAGCAAGCCATTAATTTTTGGCCCCTAATCGGGATCGCCGTCATTATCATCGGTTTTGTTATCCGATTTAATCCGGTTCTGGTCGTCACCATTGCTGGCCTTGTCACGGGACTTGCTGCCCACATGCCGATAACCGATATTTTGGAGAAGTTAGGTTCTGGGTTTGTTAATACCCTAAATTTAACACTGACCATCCTGTTTCCTTTAGTCATCATTGGCCTATTGGAAAGGCACGGTCTAAAAGAACGAGCCCAGAAATCCATTGCTCATATCAAAATGGCGACAACCGGGCGTTTATTGATTATCTATTTGTTTATACGAGAAGTCTCTGCTGCATTAGGTTTAACCAGTTTAGGCGGGCATCCGCAAATGGTTCGTCCCCTCTTGGCTCCTATGGCAGAAGCGGCGTCTGAAAATCAATATGGAGAGTTGCCGGATTCAGTTCGTCACCGCATCCGCGCTATGTCAGCAGCAACGGATAATACCGGTCTGTTCTTTGGGGAAGATATTTTTGTCGCCTTCGGGGCCGTTATCTTTATGCACAATTTCATGCTGGAATCAGCGGATATTCACACTGAACCACTACATATTGCCCTTTGGGGGCTACCTACTGCCATTTGTGCTTTTCTAATCCATTCCACTCGGTTATATCGCCTTGATTATCGGATTGCCAACGAACTGAATGCGTTAAATCACACCTGGCTACATAGCAAGGAGGGGAAATAATGTTTCAGTTACAGTATCTCTACGTGCTGGCAGGCGTGCTCTTGATGGCTGTCGCTATCATGTCATGGCGTGATAAAGCTAATCCTCGCCGTTTAACTACCGGTCTATTCTGGGCGCTTTACGGTTTAATCTTCCTGATGGGGAAATGGAGTCATTATATAGTAGCTATCTGGATCAGTGATGAAGCTTATGCCCAAAGAATTGCCTATATTAGTATCGGTGTGCTGGTCGTCTTTATGGCACTATTGGCAGGATTTGGTGGAGTCCAACTGGGAAATTATCATCAAAGTACCCCAAAACAACGGTTGGAAGGCGCTAATCGTCTTGGCAATAAACTATTTTTTCCCGTCCTGCTGATCCCCGTTGTCACCATTATTGGTGTGTTAATGTTTGACCACATTCCAGGCTTACAACAAGCAATCTTTGGTGAGGGAAATCATTCAACCCTGGTGACACTCTTTTCAATTACTCTCGGCTGTCTGATAGGATTGGTTATGGCATTACGCATAAGTCGTGATGCCATACCACAGCCAATACAGGAGACTCGCCGCCTGCTCGACGCCATTGGTTGCGTATTCATCCTGCCACAGCTTCTGGCTACGCTCGGATTACTCTTTACAACTGCCGGCATAGGTACGGTGATTTCCTACCTAACCGAAAATTATATCGCTGTCGATAATCGCTTTATCGCCGTGGTAGCGTATGTTTTTGGGATGGCGCTGCTGACTATGGTTATGGGTAATGCTTTCGCGGCTTTTCCCATCGTTACTGCCGGTATTGGTATTCCCATTTTGATCTTACAACATGGTGGCAATCCCACCGTTATGGCAGCCATCGGTATGTTCTCCGGCTATTGCGGTACATTGATGACCCCCATGGCAGCAAACTTCAATATCGTCCCAGCAGCTCTATTGGAACTACCGGATCGAAATGCCGTTATTAAGGCGCAAATTCCCACAGGATGCGTTTTATTAATCGCCAATGTATTTCTGCTCTATTTTCTGATCTTCTTATAAAACAACAAAAAGGAACCGACATGAAAGCTGTTGCCATAAAAACTACTCTAGTTACTGCTTTTGAACCTTTCGGCGGTGAAACAATCAATCCATCATGGCAAGCCGTTAGGCCATTGCAGGGATGTCAAATCGCGGATGCAAATATTGAAGTTTGCCAACTACCTTGCATTTTCGATACTTCTCTGGAACAACTCTATGCGGCAATTGAACTCATTAAACCAGAAGTAGTGATTTCCGTTGGGGAAGCGGGAAACAGATCAAATATCAGTGTAGAACGTGTCGCAATCAATGTTAACGATGCCCGTATTCCTGATAATGCAGGCCAACAGCCCATTGACACTCCTGTCATTGTCGGTGGCCCTACGGCTTATTTTTCTACCCTGCCTATCAAGGCAATAACCAATGAGTTAAATAATGCAGGAATTCCAGCAACAGTATCCCAAACTGCGGGAACCTTCGTTTGCAATCATGTTATGTACGGTTTGCTGCATTATCTGAACCAACGTACTCCTGCTATACGTGGCGGCTTTATCCATGTTCCTTATTCACCAGAGCAAGCCACAAGACATTCTGGTGCGCCAAGTATGGCTGTAGAGATGATGACGGCAGCCTTGAAAATCGCCATTGAGTCAGCATTGAGGCATGAAAAAGATATTCCTATCTCAGGTGGGGCAACAAACTGAAAAATAAACCGAAAAAATAGCCACTGGATCCCAGTGACTATTTAACTTAAAAGGGTAACAGTTGGTAGAAATCCAGCAGCCAAATGACTACAACCGCAAAAATCGCTGCGATAATGTCATCCAACATAATACCGACACCACCTTTCACATAGCGATCAAACCAGCGAATCGGCCACGGTTTCCACATATCAAAAATGCGGAATACCACAAACCCAACCAAAACCCATTGCCAGTTGAGCACCGGAATTGCCATTAGTGTGATCCACATTCCAATGAATTCATCCCAGACGACACAACCAGGATCGTCCACATTCATGGCATCGGCAGCTTTCTGGCAAATCACACAGCCAATGACTGCTCCCAATACAATAGCCAACCAAATTCCCCATGTCGGTAACTGCATCAACAGTAACCAGAAAGGGATCGCCGCTACTGAGCCCATTGTGCCCGGTATGATCGGCGATAAGCCACTACCGAATCCCGTAGCCAATAAATGCCACGGATTACTCATTTTTAAGTGGCGTTTTGCATCATCCATGCGTTCCCTCCGTTTGATCGTTTTCTTCCTGGTGTGCAGCCGGACAAGGTACTACCGGTTTTTTATCCGTTTTAAAGTGGTCAAAGCCGTTCAGATCCAACGCAATTTCTTTGTTATTGTTAAAATAGCGGATACCTTCTGATTCTGGCCTGATTTGCCCAATACAGCAGAAACTCGCCCCCGAATGAGCCAATGCCATATTTAACGCGCCACGGTTGAGCTCAGGTACAGTGAAGCACAACTCATAATCTTCCCCACCACTCAGCGCCCATTTCAACGCCTGTTCAGCGGGAACATATTGCTGCATCGCTTCCGAATAAGGCA
This sequence comes from Xenorhabdus eapokensis, assembly GCF_001908105.1. The sequence goes on along the minus strand of NZ_MKGQ01000005.1, from coordinate 95,137 downwards.
GCGCATCCAGATTAATACGCGCACCGCATTGGCTAGCTTTCAGAATATGGTTGAGATCAGAAATCAATCCATCGGACAGATCAATTGCGGAAGAAGCCAGATCACGCAGTGCCTGCCCTTGTAAAACGCGTGGTTGTGGACGGAGATGACGCTTAACCAACCAATTGTGGATCGCAGGATCTTCCACAAGCAGGTGCTCTTGTAACAAGGCAAGTCCTGCGGCGCTGTCACCTAATGTTCCGGTGACATAAATCCAATCCCCGTTCTTTGCACCAGCACGACGCAACGCCCTGCCAGTCGGCACTAATCCATGCACGGTTAGCGTTAAACTCATGGGACCTTTTGTCGTATCCCCACCAATCAACTGCATACCGTAATAGTTCAGTTGTTCAAACAGACTATCACTAAACCGTTTTAACCAATCCTCATTGATGTCAGGCAAGGTTAATGCCAACGATACCCAAGCGGGATCAGCCCCAACGGCAGCCAAATCACTGATATTGACAGCCAGTGCTTTATACGCCAAATCTTCCGGTGAGATCTCAGGAAGGAAATGGACACCAGCAACCAATGTATCTGTTGTTACCGCTAATTCTTGCTTATCAGCAACGGTCATCAGTGCACAATCATCGCCAATCCCTAGGTTTACATCACGTCGGCGGATGAGAGGGCGATTGAAGTAACGTGCAATGAGGTCAAATTCACCACATGCCATAATAGAATTCCAAAAAGTGACCAACGATGAGCACATGAGGCCGGATTTCCGGCCTCATGTGTAAAATCATTGAGTTATAATGGGGAACTCCTGGCAAGCAATCACTTTTTCTTACGTGCTGCCGGGCCAGCTTTATCCAACACCCCATTCACGAATTTATGACTATCTTCAGCACCAAATATTTTTGCCAGTTCGATGCCTTCATTAATAGCCACTTTGTAGGGAACATCATCACGAAAGCTTAGTTCAAACATCGCAACGCGCAAAATGGCTTTTTCTACCTGACCTAACTCTTCGAGCTGACGGGAAAGATAAGGCGCCATCAAAGCATCCAATTTTGTAGCATTGACTGCTACCCCAGACAGCAATTCACGAAAATAGGTGACATCAGCACCGGATACGTCCTGCTCTGACAGAAACTGCAGTTCAACATCAGCAATGCTGTTTTTGGATAATTGCCATGAATAAATTGCCTGAACAGCACACTCACGAGCACGACGACGAGCAGCAGGTTTCACAAAATTCCCCTTAATTAAAACTAAAAAATTCAGCCTTTAATGGCTTTGATTACATTAATCATTTCCAATGCGGTCAAGGCAGCTTCCGCACCTTTATTGCCCGCTTTAGTCCCAGCGCGTTCAATCGCCTGTTCAATATTTTCTGTTGTCAGAACACCCAATGTAACAGGAATATTGCTGGACATTGCCACGCTGGACAAGCCTGAGCTACATTCACCGGCAACATATTCAAAGTGGGCTGTTCCGCCACGGATAACCGTACCTAAAGCAATAACCGCATCATATTTTCGGGATTCAGCCAGCGCTTTGACCGTCAATGGCAATTCATAAGCACCCGGCACCCATACTACGGTGATATTGTCCGAAGAAACCTGACCGATACGTTCTAACGCATCAACGGCTCCTTCCAGCAGGCTGTCATTAATGAAGTTGTTAAAGCGGGCAACAGCAATGGCAATGCGAGCTTCAGGAGCTGCAACAACACCTTTGATTACGTTCATAGCCTTCCTTATATCTTATTAAGATCCGCAGGGGGGCGGATCTTATCACATTATTTTTGATTTAGGGCAATCCCAAAATCAAAACACCTAGTTCGGCCGTAAGCGAAGACGTACATCAGGGCCAATCTGTTGAACATCAAACAGAGAAAATTCAGGGGCATCCGATAATTTTTGCAATTCAGGAATATCGAACAATCCACGGGCACTATTTCCCAATATCTTAGGCGCGATATACAGGATTAATTCATCGACTAACCCTAGCGACAATAAAGCCCCAGCTAAGGCAGGGCCGCATTCCGCCCAAACAGAATTTATCTGGCGCTTACCAAGTTGCATCATCAGCAACACTAAATCAACACCGTCACCATACGCTGGCAAGAAAATCTGTTCGCTATTATCAGGCCATTTTTGCTGATCTTGCTTAGTACGTGCTAGCCAACATTCCCCTGGTTGCTGTACGACCTGATGCTGTGGAGTGACGCGATTTTGGCTATCCGTAATAATACGGATGGGTTGGCGGAGCAATTCTTGCGGATAAATCGCTTGTGTTTCAGCATCCAGTTCATGCCAGCGAACCGTCAGAGAAGGATCATCTGCCAATACCGTTGCGCTGGAGCTCAAAATAGCACTGCACTGCGCCCGTAGTTTCTGCACATCTTGACGGGCTTCAGGTGAGGTAATCCACTTGCTTTCCCCCGATGCCAATGCAGTTCGACCGTCCAATGATGCACCTAGTTTCAATTGCAGGTACGGGAACCCTGTACGCATACGTTTCAGAAAACCCTTATTCAAGGATTCCGCCTGTTCCATCATCAAACCATGTTCAACGGCAATTCCAGCTTGCTGCAATTTATACAAGCCACGTCCAGCCACTTGAGGATTGGGATCTTGCATCGCTACCACAACTCGGCTTAAGCCGGCGGCAATCAAAGCATCAGCACAAGGGGGAGTTTTACCGTGATGACTGCACGGTTCAAGAGTAACGTAAGCGGTAGCACCTTGAGCTTTTTCACCGGCCATACGCAGAGCATGAACTTCTGCGTGAGGTTCGCCCGCCCGTGCATGAAAACCTTCCCCGATTATCTGCCCATCCTTAACGATGACGCAACCTACATTCGGATTTGGCGATGTGGTAAAACGCCCCTGAAACGCCAGCTCCAGCGCTCTGGACATATATATTTCATCAAGTGTCATAGTGTTTAGTCTTGCTCGTGGTTAGTCTTGCAATCTGGCAATCTCTTCACCGAATTCGCGAACATCTTCAAAGCTGCGATAAACAGATGCAAAACGAATATAAGCCACTTTATCCAGTTTTTTCAGCGCATCCATGACAAAATTTCCGATCATTTTGGCCGGAATTTCGCGCTCTCCTGTTGCCCGTACCTGTGACTTAATATGGTTAATTGCTGTTTCTACATCATCAGAGCTGACAGGGCGCTTTTCCAGTGCTTTCTGCATTCCACGACGCAATTTTTCTTCGTCGAAAGGCTCTCGAATGTCATCACTTTTAATGACTCGTGGCATCACCAGCTCTGCAACTTCAAACGTAGTGAAGCGTTCATGACATTCCAGGCACTGACGGCGACGGCGCACTTGTGAGCCATCCCCTACCAGACGGGAATCAATAACTTTAGTATCAACGGCTGCGCAAAATGGGCAATGCATATCGTTTCCTGACAGTTAACCGAAGGGATAACAGTGTACCTTGAAGTGGTGACGAAAAACACCCTGTCAGTAAGTACTCACAGGGTGTTTAAGCGATATCAGTGCTCGATCAGGCAAAATAATTAAGGAAGAATGGAGGGCTGATCTGCCCCTTCTTTCTCAACCTTCTGCTGGATCAAATGTTCACGCTTCATACCTAATTTCAAAGCCAGTGCAGAAGCAACATAAATAGAAGAGACTGTACCGATAGAAACACCGATTAACATGACCAGTGAGAAACCTTTCAGCATTTCACCACCAAAAATGTATAGCATCAATACAACCAACAATGTGGTGGCTGAAGTCATGATGGTACGGCTCAAGGTCTGGGTTAAAGAAATGTTGGTGATTTCATACGACGTACCACGGCGTATCTTACGGAAGTTCTCACGAATACGATCCGACACAACGATGCTATCGTTCAATGAGTAGCCAATAACGGACATCAACGACGCAACAATAGTCAGGTCAATTTCGATATGGAACAACGACAGGATACCCAGCGTAATAAGCACGTCATGCGCAAGCGCAATAACAGCCCCCAATGCCAGACGCCACTCAAAGCGGAAACCGACATAAATCAGGATACAGATCAATGCAACCAATAACGCCATCGCTCCGGTCTGTGCCAATTCGTTTCCGACACTTGGACCAACAAACTCTACACGTTTAACTGTGGCATCTTTATCAATATCCTGGTTAATTACCGAGATAATTTTATTGCCAAGCTCTTGCCCTGCATTACCTTCCACAGGTGGCATACGAACCATCACATCACGGCTGCTGCCAAAATTTTGCAAAAGTGGATCAGCAAAACCATGCTGGCTCAGGCTTTCACGCATTTTGTCCAGATCCGCAGGTTTACTCAACTTCACCTCAATGACTGTACCACCGGTAAAATCAAGCCCCCAGTTAAACCCACGAGTGCCTATCATAATGATGGAAGCAATCAACAGCAGGAACGAAATCCCAAAGGCAACGTTGTCCCAGCGCATAAAGTCGATAACTTTACGCCCATAGTTTAATTGTTCAACAGTATAATCCTGTGCCACAACGTGCTCCTTAAATTGACAACTTATTGATACGCTTGCCACCGTACAGCAAGTTCACGATTGCACGTGTTCCCACAATAGCAGTGAACATTGAAGTCGCCACACCAATACTGGTAGTGATCGCGAAGCCCTTGATCGAGCCAGTACCCACTGCATACAAAATAATGGCAGTAATCAGCGTAGTCAGGTTTGCGTCGATGATACTGGAAAACGCCCCTTTATAGCCTTCATGAATTGCCTGCTGTACCGTACGGCCATTGCGCAACTCTTCTTTGATACGTTCGTTGATCAATACATTCGCATCGACGGCGACGGCAAGCGTCAAGACGATACCCGCAATTCCTGGCATGGTCAGCGTCGCCCCTGGCAACAGGGACATAATACCGACGATCAGCACCAAGTTAGCCAGCAACGCAGAACTCGCAATCAGACCAAACTTGCGGTAGTAAATCACCATAAATACGATAGAAGCAATCAAGCCCCACAAACACGCTGCAAGTCCCTGCTCAATATTCTGCAAGCCCAGAGTTGGCCCAATCGTACGCTCTTCCACAATCTGGATTGGCGCAATCAACGCCCCCGCCCGCAGTAACAGGGATAACTGACGAGCTTCAGCCGGATTGCTAATGCCTGTAATACGGAAACTGTTACCTAAGCGTGCCTGAATCGTGGCAATGTTGATAACTTCTTCTTGCTTAACCAAAATCGCCCGCCCGTTGGCATCTTTCTTGCCGCTGTCCTTATATTCCACAAACAGCGTTGCCATCGGCTTGTGCAGGTTATCTTTGGTGAAATTAGACATCGCTGTGCCACCGGCGCTATCCAGGGAAATATTCACCTGTGGATAACCATTCTCATCAGCACTGGAAGTCGAATCAGTAATATGATCACCCGTCAGAATAACGCGCTTGTACAGCACAACCGGATTGCCATCACGGGTTTCTTTCACTTCTGAATCAGCCGGAATACGGCCATATTGCACGACATTTTGGTCAACATTGGCATTGACCAGACGGAATTCCAATGTTGCGGTTGCACCGAGGATTTCTTTCGCACGGGCAGTATCCTGAATACCAGGCAGTTCAACCACAATGCGGTCTGCACCCTGGCGTTGAACCAGAGGTTCTGCAACCCCCAATTGGTTAACACGATTACGCAAGATAGTAATGTTCTGCTGTACCGCATAAGAACGGGCTTCACGCAGACGTTCATCACTCATCACCACTTTCAGCGTGCTGTTGGCTTCATTAGAGAACACCAAATCACGGTGACGAGGTTCAAGATAACTTTCCGCTTTAGAACGTGCATCGTCATCACGGAAACGAACTTCGACGCCATAATTATCCGTTTTGCGGATAGTCGAATAAGGGATGCCTTGATCACGCAGTTCAGAACGCAGGCCATCAATATTCTGTTCCTGCAATTTGCCCAGCGCGGTTTCCATATCCACTTCCATCAAGAAGTGAACACCACCACGCAGGTCAAGCCCCAGTTTCATCGGTTCAGCGGCGATTGCCCTTAACCAGACAGGCGTTGCCGGCGCGAGGTTTAATGCCACAACATACTGTTCACCCAGTGCAGAAACCAACGCTTCACGCGCACGAAGCTGCACATCAGTGCTACTGAAACGAGCAAGAATTGCGCCATTTTCCAATGCAATGGACTTGCTCTTGATTTGATCTTTTTCTAAAACATTACGGACTTGGTCCAGCGTTTTTTCACTGGCGGCGATGCCTCGCGCGCCAGTGATTTGTACAGCCGGATCCTCACCATAAAGGTTGGGAAGTGCATAAAGCAAACCGATGAGGATCGCAGCGATCAGCATCAGATACTTCCACAAAGGATAACGGTTCAACACGGCAGTTCCCTTCGGGAAAATCGGAAAATTAAATAGCTTTCATTGTACCTTTCGGCAAAATGGCAGCAACGAAGTCACGTTTGACAGTTATTTCTGTGGTGTCATTCAAGGCAATAACAACATAACCGGTATCAGACACTTTAGAGACACGACCCACCAAACCACCAGAAGTCAGTACTTCATCCCCTTTGGAGATGGAATCCATCAGTTTTTTATGTTCTTTGGTGCGTTTTTGTTGTGGACGCAGGATCATGAAATAGAAAATCAAACCGAAAACAACCAGCATGATAATCAGAGAATATGGGCTTCCCTGAGCTTGTGCTGATGCACCAGTAGCTGCCGCCGCTTCAGAAATAAAAAAACTCATCAAATTTCCCTCATTGTTATCGAAAATATGACTGCCGAAAACATTGCTGTTGAAAACATAGCTATTGAAAATCGACAGTGGCTCGATCAAAAACCAGCCCAATATGCTACACATATTGAGACTGATTAGTCACGATAAATTATATATTTAACGGCGGAACGGGTTTACCGATCTGCTGATAAAACGTTTCAACAAACTGTGCCAGTTTGCCTTCTTCAATGGCCTGACGAATTCCAGCCATCAAACGCTGATAATACCTTAAATTATGTATCGTATTCAGCCTTGCACCAAGAATTTCGTTACAACGATCAAGGTGATGGAGGTATGCCCGACTATAATTGCGGCAAGTATAGCAGTCACAATGCTCATCCAACGGAGAAATATCTTCTTTATGTTTGGCGTTGCGGATTTTGATAACCCCTTCGGTCACAAACAGATGACCATTGCGAGCGTTACGTGTTGGCATCACACAGTCAAACATATCGATACCACGACGAACACCTTCAACCAGATCTTCCGGCTTGCCGACGCCCATCAAATAACGAGGCTTATCCTGTGGGATCTGAGGGCAAACATGTTCCAGAATACGGTGCATATCTTCTTTAGGTTCACCGACAGCCAGTCCCCCTACAGCGTAGCCATCAAAGCCGATTTCCACCAGCCCTTTTATGGAAACATCGCGCAAATCTTCGTAAACACTGCCCTGAATAATGCCAAACAAGGCATTTTTATTGCCCAGCTCATTAAACCGTTGACGACTGCGGGCAGCCCAGCGCAATGACATTTCCATGGAACGCTTCGCATAATCCCAATCAGCAGGATATGGCGTACATTCATCAAAAATCATGACAATATCGGAACCCAAGTCATATTGGATTTCCATGGATTTTTCCGGGCTGAGAAACACAGGCGTTCCATTAATTGGGTTACGGAAGTGAACCCCTTCTTCCTTGATTTTACGCATGGCGCCGAGGCTGAAAACCTGAAAACCGCCAGAATCGGTCAGAATAGGGCCGTGCCACTGCATAAAATCATGCAGGTCACCATGCAATTTCATGATTTCCTGTCCCGGACGCAACCAAAGGTGGAAAGTATTCCCCAACAGGATTTGCGCCCCTGTTTCTTTCACCTCTTCCGGCGTCATGCCTTTTACCGTGCCGTAAGTTCCCACGGGCATAAATGCCGGGGTTTCCACAACGCCACGATCAAAAATCAGACGACCACGACGGGCATTCCCATCCGTCTTTTGTAACTCAAATTTCACTTAACCTCCAGACATCAGAAAGACAGTCTGATGCTTGACATAAAATGATGCATTCTAAACACTAATGATGCCACTGTACACGCCAGCCTTGTGATATACAGTATGTCAATTTCTATAATTTAACCTTGCTCTTGGGCACGAACCTGCGTCACATTCCACTCCGAACTTTCGCATAAAAAAACCGCAGTTAAGCGGCGTTAGAAATGAGAAACCCGCGCGAGCGGGTCGGGTTAACTATTTATGTCTGTTAAGCGACCTTATGGCGCTTATTTGCTGATTTTCTTTTTTCATTTTTCATCGCCTTGCTGTGAGCTTCTGTCAGTATCTGTTTTTTCTCACTATTAACAAAACGATTTAAAACCTGCCGGATTAACGGCTGATAACCTAATCCATTAAGATCAGCTATCATTTTCAGGTCTTCTATCAGAGACTTATTTAACCTGATTGAAATTGGCTGTAAGTCTAGTGCCTCATTAATCAGTTCTTCCGTGATATCATCAGATACTTTAACGTGAGCCTCACTGCAACCAAGCTCACCGCTTTCCCATGCCTCATCAGTAGAAGCTATCAGGTTTGTTCGCTTATCAGTTTGTCTGCTCATTTCTCTGTTCCTAGGCCGTATTTTCTGTAAATTCTCAATTCATCTTCGTTAGGTGCGTAGGCTGTTCTTATAGCTACCCCCTTATCAGGGTAATAAATAAAGACTACCTTTAATTTAACACCGTAATCAGTTTCAGATATAAACCACTTAGTTGGCGGGTCGGTTTTGTTGTCTTCTCTTGTATCCTCAAGAAAACGCCCAACCCGATTAGAAAAACACTGGCGTATATCCTCTTCATTAACAGGTGGATTCTTACCTGCTAACTTCAATCTGATATTTGATGATATTAAGAACTTCATATGACAGCGTCTTTAACCTATGGTTAATTTGTATATACAAAATACACCACAAAATAGTTCAAAGCAACTCAAACAGACTCATGAACAACTAGTTAATACATTGTAATTAATAGATAAAATAAATCATAATTACAATTTTTTGTATATACAAATTATCTGAGGAATCCCATAGGTAAGTATAAAACTGTGAAGCAGTAGATGTCCTGTTTAGGTTTAGCCAAATATAGCGGCGCTGTCACATTCTTGGCACAGCCCGATAATTATGGCAGCCAGCAACAGCATTTAAGGCTAGTAACTGGCTGAAATGAAAAGAATTTTGATTTTAAAATCTTTTATTGCAAAGCACTTAATTTATATCGGCACCGTTTCTTCTGGTATTCACTCTTCTGATACCCGCTCTTTTACTGCCATTTTATTGCGATTAATAAACATGGCATCACCATAACTAAAAAAGCGATATTTTTCTGCTACCGCTTCTTTGTAGGCATTCATGGTATTCTTATAGCCGGCAAACGCAGAAACCAGCATGATCAGTGTGGATTCAGGCAGATGGAAATTGGTGATCAGTGCATCTACAACCTGATATTCAAATCCAGGATAGATGAAGATTTGGGTATCATCGAAAAATGGTGCGATCATCCCATCCTGACAAGCTCTCGCGGCACTTTCCAGTGAACGGACTGATGTTGTTCCTACAGCAATAACCCTGTTGCCACGCGCTTTACATGCCAGTACTGCATCCACGACATCCTGTGGCACTTCCGCATATTCAGCATGCATCACATGATCTTCGATGGTTTCCACTCGTACAGGCTGAAAAGTACCAGCACCAACGTGCAGGGTGACAAAGGCCATTTCAATGCCTTTTTCACGCAAGGCAGCTAACAGAGGTTCATCAAAGTGTAATCCAGCAGTCGGTGCTGCCACTGCGCCTGGGCGTTCATTATAAACTGTCTGATATAGCTCGCGATCCGCAGCTTCATCAGGACGAGCGATATAAGGTGGCAAAGGCATATGACCAATTTGCTCCAAAATGGTCAATACATCACGCTCATCATCAAAACGGATTTCGAACAACGTATCATGACGCGCCAGCATCGTTGCCTTAATGTCCTGAGTTTCGCCAAGGATCAGTTCCGTGCCTTCTTTCGGAGCCTTGGAAGCACGAACGTGAGCAAGCACTCGCTTATCATCCAACATCCTTTCGACTAAAACTTCCAACTTTCCCCCCGTCGCCTTACGGCCAAACAGGCGCGCAGGGATAACGCGGGTATTATTAAAAACCAGCAGATCACCAGCTTCCAACTTATCCAGCACATCAGTAAAAACACCGTGCGTTAGATTGCCTGTTTCACCATCAAGGGAAAGCAAGCGGCAAGCACTTCGTTGTGGCTGGGGATAGTGAGCAATCAGCTCTTCTGGCAGTTCAAATGTAAAATCAGCGACACGCATTTTATCTGTATCATTCAAAAAAAACAGGCGGACTAGTCTAGTGCTGCAAGCGCAAGGGTGCAACAAAGAAGCATCGGGTTTAACTATTTGCGGTGCGCTCTTTACTGTATACTCTCACTATGAATTTTCTCGCACACCTTCATTTAGCTGCATTAGCAGAAAGTTCCTTATTGGGGAATTTAATGGCGGATTTCGTCCGCGGCTCTCCAGAAGGCGCATTCAGTTCTGACATTGTAGCGGGTATCCGTATGCATCGTCGGGTAGACAGCCTGACGGACAAGCACCCACTTGTCATGGAAGCACGCAAATTATTTCGCCCCCAATATCGACGCGTTGCCCCCATTACCCTTGATATTATCTGGGATCATTTTCTTTCTCAGCATTGGGGCAAGTTTGAAGCAAATTACTCCCTGCCCGAATTTGTCAATTTTGCCCGCAACAATATAGAACCGCATCTCGCTTCAACTCCTGAAAAATTTCAGGAATTGAATAACTACCTCTGGTCGCAGAACTTACTCATCCGTTATGCCGATATGTCATGCATCGCCAATGTCCTGCAAAACATGGCTCGCAGACGGCCAAAATTATCCGCACTGGCGGACTCGTATCAGGATATAGAAAATCATTACCTTGATTTTGAAATACTATTTTGCCAGTTCTACCCAGAAATGATGACATTAGCCTCAAATAAGTGTTTGCTTGAGTAGCAATGTCTTGGACTTTTCATAACTTGAATTTTTCATAAATAGTCTTATCTTATGTAGTCTAAAAGGAATTAAAAACAGTTTATTGATAGGTAAAATCTATTATAACGATTGGTATTTTATCCTTTATTGCTATACCCTAATTCCTTATGCTGTAACCCGTTTTTACATAACATCTTTTAAAATCACAGGAGTCAATTATGGTTTTAGTCACCCGCCAAGCCCCTGACTTTACGGCTGCCGCAGTTCTCGGTAACGGTGAAATTGTTAATAACTTCAATCTGAAAAAACACCTGAATGGCCGTCCTGCTGTTATTTTCTTCTGGCCAATGGATTTCACTTTCGTCTGCCCTTCTGAGCTGATTGCTTTTGATCATCGCTATGAAGAATTTCAGAAACGTGGTGTTGAAATTGTTGGTGTATCCTTCGACTCTGAATTCGTTCACAACGCATGGCGTAAAACCCCAATCAACGAAGGCGGTATCGGCGAAGTCAAATACCCAATGGTTGCTGACATTAAACGTGACATCATGAAAGCTTACGGCATTGAGCATCCAGAAGCTGGCGTTGCTCTGCGTGGTTCTTTCTTGATTGACAAAAATGGTGTTGTTCGTCATCAAGTGGTTAACGATCTGCCACTCGGCCGTAACATTGATGAAATGCTGCGTATGGTTGACGCTCTGCAATTCCATGAAGAACACGGCGAAGTTTGTCCTGCACAATGGGCAAAAGGCGAAGAAGGTATGGGCGCTTCACCTGAAGGCGTAGCAAAATACCTGACCAAAAACGCTGACAAGCTGTAATCCCATTAGGATTCAATTAATTCATAACATAATGTTATGAATTATTCCAAACCAGCCGCTCAATCGGCTGGTTTTTTACTTTCAAAAATCCTGAGCTTTAGATAAGGTGAGTTACGCATTAGAAACATAAATATTACACAAGCGCAACTCTGTTAACAGTTGACCAGTGATAACTGGTCTATCCTCAGGAGAACAACACATGTTCAAAGCATGGAAAATTCCACTTATCGCCGTAACCCTACTGATTTCTACCCCACTTTATTCGGCCACTGAGCCTGCTGTTGAAGCCAAACAAGGTATGGTTGTCAGTTCACAATACCTTGCTTCCCAAGCTGGCATAGACATTCTCAAAATGGGCGGGAACGCTATTGATGCTGCGGTTGCCGTTGGATATGCCCAGGCAGTGGTTAATCCCTGCTGCGGTAATATTGGTGGTGGTGGTTTTATGACTATCCACCTCGCCAATGGAAAAAATACTTTCATTAATTTCCGTGAAACCGCCCCTGCCGCAGCCAGCGCTGATATGTATCTGGATAAAGATGGAAATGTTATCAAAGGTGCCAGCCTGTATGGTTATAAAGCGATTGGTGTACCGGGTACAGTGATGGGATTTGAAGAGGCATTGAAAAAGTACGGCACATTAACTCGCGAACAAGTCATGGCGCCAGCCATCAAACTGGCGCGCGAAGGCTATATTCTGACCCGTGGCGATACCGACATTCTGGACACCACAGTGAAGCGTTTCGCTCAAGATCCAGAAGCTGCCCGTATTTTTCTGCGTAAGGATGGCACACGATTCGAACCAGGGGACAGGCTTATCCAAACCGATTTAGCCAACACACTGGACATGATTGCCAAACACGGGCCTGATGCTTTTTATCACGGCAAAATTCCCCAATTAGTTGAAAAAGCATCAAAAAAAGCAGGCGGAATTATTACCGCAACGGATTTTGCCAATTACCACATTACGGAAACAGCTCCCATCACCTGTAGTTACCGCGGCTACAAATTTATCTCGTCTCCGCCGCCAAGCTCCGGTGGTGTTACATTATGCGAGATATTAAATATCATTGAAGGTTATGATCTTAAATCCATGGGATTCAACTCTGCGGCTTATATCCATACCTTGACAGAAGCCATGCGTCACGCCTATATGGATAGAAATACCTATCTGGGTGATCCGGCATTTATCCACAACCCACTTGATCGCCTGTTGAGCAAAAGCTACGCCGCATCCATCAAAAAAGAGATCCAACCTAACAAAGCCACACCATCGGTAGATGTTCAACCGGGCATTGGCTTCCATGAAAAACCAGAAACCACCCACTACTCTGTGGTAGATAAAAAAGGCAATGCAGTATCCACCACTTACACCATCAATGGACGCTTTGGTGCTGTTGTGATTGCGCCAGGAACAGGTTTTTTCCTTAACGATGAGATGGACGACTTCACAACTAAAGTCGGTGAGAAAAACTTGTACGGGCTAGTACAAGGTGCAACCAACTCAATCGCTTCTGGTAAGCGCCCACTATCATCAATGAGTCCAACACTTGTGACCAAAGATGGTAAAATCTTCCTGATCTTAGGTTCTCCTGGAGGCTCACGCATTATCTCCATCACACTACAAACGGCTCTAAATATCATTGATTTCAATATGCCACCACAAGAAGCTGTCAACAGCCCACGATTCCACCATCAATGGCTACCTGACGAAGTCTATTATGAGCAGCGAGGACTGTCGAAAGACACCTTGAATTTACTGGAAAAAATGGGCTACAAAATGGTGGAACAGACCCCTTGGGGAGCAACAGAATTAATCATGATTGGATTACCGGGTGCCGCCGGTGTCACTACTGATTCCTCTGGTAATGATTCAGCCGTATCGGATATTGTCCGTGAAGGCTACCTCTACGGCTCTAATGATGTACGGCGACCTGCGGGTGCTGCTATTGGTTATTAATCCAGAACATAGCAACAAAAAAGGTGAGCAGTTTTCAGCGGCTCACCCTTTTATCATCTAATAACACATTGACATCATGTGCATCATAAACAAACTTTCTTCCTACTTCTCTTCAGGCTGCACTTCATACTTTGGGAGCTTTACGCTTCCTACGATGCGATCATAAATGGCGCACACAACAATCGTCAGAACAGTAGGCAGTAACCAAGCCAAACCTTGATCCGCCAACGGCAGATGCTTCGCCCACTCAGGTAGTAAATGGGATAAGTACTCAGAAACTTTTATTGCATCCAAAATCCCAAACAACAAACTGATAGACATGGCAGGAGCCAAAATCCGTGTGCTGTTATTCCACCAGCGGATTGTAAAGTTCAACAATATCAGCACGATACAGGGTGGGTAAATTGCCGTCAGTACTGGAATTGAGAACTTAATCAAGTGGCTTAAGCCCATGTTAGAAACCAACATGGAAAATGTACCTAAAATCAGCACCAGAGCACGATAGGATAATGGCAGATAACGGCTGAAAAATTCAGAGCAAGCACAAGTCAAACCGACAGCCGTCACCATACAGGCAACGAAAATCAGTAGCGCGAGAAAGAAGCTGCCGTAGTTACCAAAAATATTTTGGACATAGGCATGCAAAATTACAGCACCATTCTCTGCTGTAGGCACTAATGTGCCACTACCTTCCCCAAGTTTAAACAAAGAGAGATACACCAGCGTCAAGCCAAAGCCAGCAATCAAGCCAGCCCACATGGCATAACGCGTCAACAGAGAAGAGGCTTCAACCCCTCTGGAACGGGCTGCATTGACAATAACAATACCGAATACCATTGCGGCTAGTGTATCCATTGTCAAATAGCCATTGACAAAGCCATTTGAGAACGGAATTTCCCGATAAGTTTCAATAGCAGGAACAGGGCCACCTGCCGGCCACAACACTGCTGCAATTCCCAAAATGGCTAACGCCACGATTTTGATTGGAGCCAATATATGACCAACACTATCCAGTAGTTTGCCCGGATATAATGAAATCAGTACCACGAGTGCAAAATAGATCACACTATAGATAAATAGAGGAAAATCACCTGTTCCGGTAAGTGGTGCAATCCCCACCTCAAAAGAAACCGTTGCGGTTCTGGGGGTTGCAAACAGGGGGCCGACAGCTAGATAGCAGACCGTTGCCAGAACCAAACCCGCAGTTTTTCCAATCGGTGTACTAAGGGCTTCAATGCCTCCACCCACTTTTGCCAAAGCAATGACAGTAATGACTGGCAAGCCAACAGCAGTTAGCAAAAAGCCGGCTGCTGAGATCCAAACGTTCTCTCCTGCCTGTAAACCAACCATAGGCGGAAAAATAATATTTCCCGCCCCAACAAACAAGGCAAAGGTCATAAAGCCTAATGCCCAAATATCCTTAGATGATAAACGGTATGCCATAATGATTATTAATGTATTTTTGCCAAAAGAAATGCATCTACGACAGTAACTATCGCAAGCACTTGAATTTTCACTGGCGAGACCGGATTCTGATTTAACAGTCAGTGAGCAACATAATATTCACTGATAATCGCAAGATACAGAATGATGGTAGTAATAACAGCTAGAATCGCCAACAACTGCCCCCAAGTAAAACTTTTATAGCGCTAAAAGGCAAGCGTAAAACCAAAAACCAGAACAATATCCTAAACTGGTTTTTAAAATCAGTTATTATTGTTATCTATCATTGAATACACACTATATGATTTGTGTATTTTTCTGCTCATGCGCATTTTTTGTTCATGACGATGAATAACTCATTTTGTCATGAAACTATTTTTGGCAGAAGCAATAAGCCGAGACGCCAATAAAAAGCTAAAAACTGAACCCTTTCCTAAAGTACTCGCAATATCAAGATGAGTATTGTAGTGATGCAATGCATGTTTCACTATCGCCAAACCTAACCCATTTCCCCCAGTTTGACGTGAGCGCGCCCGATCGACGCGATAAAAACGTTCTGTCAGACGTGGTAAATGTTCCGCGCTAATCCCACCACCATTATCTTTCACTTTGAACAGTGCGCCCTGGGAAACATGTCGCCAATTCACCTCAATCCTTGTGCCCGGAGGGGTATGTCTGATGGCATTATAAACAAGGTTAGACATTGCACTGCGCAGTTGTTCTTCATTACCAAACACATTTAGCGTTTCATCAATATCAAACACTATATCGTACTGCTCATTTCCCAAGGTCAACACTTCTCGTTGCAATATTTTCAACATATTGGGAACATCCACAACTTCATTCATGTCGACTTGTGGCCCCCCTTCGATTCTGGAAAGATGCATCAGTTGCTGCACCAGGCCATCCATTCTTCGTATTTGTTCCCGCATCGTACCGATGACTTTCTGGTTCACCTTATTGCCGAACGCCTGATCCTCCATCATTTCCAGATAACCTTGCAGTACAGTGAGAGGGGTTTTGAGTTCATGACTCACATTGGCAAAAAAATCCCGTCGGGCATTTTCCAACAGTCGTTTTTGGGTGATATCACGCACGACCATCAATAATTGCTTCTCAGAATAAGGCATAATGCGGAATTCCATCATATTGCCATTATTCAATTCGATGGACAGAGGGTGGGAAAAATCATTCGCTGTGATATAACGGCTGAAATCAGGATAGCGGAGCAGGTTAAAAATATGCTGACCATGATCCTCAGGCCAGCGGAACCCCAGTAAATGTTGCGCCAGACGATTACACCAAAAAATGTTGCCTTCCGTGGTCATTATCACAATAGCATCCGGCAATGATTCAGCCCCACTACGAAAGCGTTTGATGAGTAATGCGAGTTCACGACGCCGTTTGCGATTGCGTTGCTGCATCTGGTAAATACCATAAAAGATAGGTTCCCAACCACCACGACCGACTGGCGGTAACATATTGCGATCCAACCATAACCAATCGGATAATTTCAGCAAATTGTAACCATGCCATACCAGCGTCAAAAACAGTGCGATAACCAGCAACCATGCCAAGTGGCCGATAAAAAGAGACAAGATGACAGCGGGCAAGCAAAAAAGTACAAGCCCCCATACCAACTTTTTCCAAGATAAACGCTCAAGCACGTGACCTTACTCCAAACAGTTAATAGCGGGTAGAAAAACGATAACCTGTACCACGCACTGTTTGTACCATCTTAGCGTGATCCCCTATTTCCAACGCCTTACGTAAGCGTCGGATATGTACATCAACCGTGCGATCTTCCACATAAACATTAGTTCCCCACACATAATTAAGTAACTGTTCACGACTATAAACACGTTCAGGATGAGTCATAAAAAAGTGGAGAAGTTTGAATTCCGTTGGCCCCATGTCCAAATCGTGTCCCTGACTGGAAACGCGGTGAGATGATGGTTCCAGAATCAATCCATCTATATCAATAATGTCTTCCGACTCTATAGGTAAAATACGCCGCAAAACAGCCTTAATCCGAGCAATCAATTCTTTAGGTGAAAACGGCTTCGTTATATAATCATCAGCACCAACATCTAAACCACGTATCCGATCTTCTTCTTCCACACGAGCCGTGACCATAATGACGGGGATCGCCTTAACGTTATTATCCCGCTTCATTTGCCGGATCAGTTGTATCCCTGAACCTCCAGGCAACATCCAATCCAATAATATCAAATCAGGATAAGGCTCAGATAAACGCCTTATTGCTGTATCGTAATCTTCGGCTTCAATGGCTTCATAACCGTTTTGTTCCAGTGCAAAACAAACCATTTCACGGATCGGTGCTTCATCTTCAACTACCAAAATGCGTTTAACCATGATCAATCCCGTTAATATCATTAAGGCTAGTGACTTTCACTGAAAATATTATGAGTCAATTTTATGACACTTTTATGAAACTTCTTATCTCTCAATTAACAAGATACAAACTACTTCCCAAAGAAAATCCTGCATCTTTGTCATATTTCATTAAAGATGCAAACCAGCTCGAAAATTCTGTAAATAATGCTGAATTACACAGGACAACCCTTACGCTGCCATTATAATTAGCACCTGCAACAGGCGAGAAGTAACGGGATAGAAAAACAACTAGGGCAACGGCGGGAAAATCATGCGAATTATTCATACATCTGACTGGCATCTTGGCCAATATTTCTTTACTAAAAGCCGCGCCGCTGAACATAAACATTTTTTGCAATGGCTGATTGAAAAGATCGTACAGCATCAAGTTGACGCCCTCATTATTGCCGGCGATATTTTTGATACAGGCTCCCCACCCAGCTACGCACGCGAACTTTATAACAAATTCATTGTGGCACTACAGCCCACAGGCTGCCAACTTGTTATTCTCGGTGGAAACCATGATTCTGTTGCCACACTCAATGAATCTAAATCCCTTCTCTCTTATCTGAATACCACGGTGATTGCTAATGCTGAAACCGAGGATATAGCACAGCAGATAAAGATCCTAAATAACAGAGATAACAATGCAGGAGCGATTCTCTGTGCTATTCCCTATCTGCGTCCACGAGATATCATGACCAGCCAAGCGGGGCAATCTGGTACACAAAAACAGCAGGCGCTCCAGGATGCCATCACCGAACATTACCACAATCTCTACCAGCAAGCCTGTGCATTACGAGAGCAGCTCGGACAGCCATTACCGATTATTGCTACAGGTCACCTCACTACGGTCGGGGCTTCTACTACAGATTCCGTTCGCGATATTTACATTGGCACATTAGAGGCCTTCCCTGCACAATCTTTCCCCCCTGCTGACTATATTGCACTAGGGCATATCCACCGCCCGCAAATTATCGGTAAATCAGAGCATATCCGCTATAGCGGCTCCCCTATTCCGCTCAGTTTTGATGAAGTGGGACAAGAAAAAAGCGTCTGCTTAGTGGATTTTAAATCAGGCAAACTCGATAACATCACACTTTTACCGATCCCATATTATCAACCTATGCAACTTATTCGTGGTAATTTGAAACAAATCGCAGAGCAATTACAATCTTTCAAGGAATATCAAGGAGAGCGCCCAGTCTGGCTGGATATTGAAGTCGCAACCCAAGATTATTTGCCCGATATCCAAAAACGCATCCAGGCTCTAAGTGAAGGTCTGCCGGTTGAGATTATTCTGCTACGCCGCAGCAAAAGTGCTCGCCAACTGTCATTGTCTGAACAAAATAAAGAAACACTTACCGAGCTAAGTGTAGATGAAGTCTTTGAGCGTCGTTTGGCGTTGGCTGCAATCGATGACCCCGCGCAAAAACAACGTCTGACCACCCTGTTTAAACAAACGCTGGATGATATTTCTCAGCAATAACATGAAGAGAACATGCCATGAAAATTCTTAGTTTACGGCTGAAAAATATCAATTCTCTGCAAGGTGAATGGAAAATTGATTTTACGGCAGAACCATTTGCCAGTAATGGATTATTTGCCATTATCGGCCCAACTGGTGCAGGAAAAACCTCCTTATTGGATGCTCTTTGCCTCGCCCTTTATCATGAAACACCAAGGCTCAACACCATTTCTGCCTCACAAAATGAGTTAATGACCCGTCATACCGCAGAGTGCCTTGCTGAAGTAGAGTTTGAAGTTAAAGGCATTGCTTATCGGGCATTTTGGAGTCAGCGCCGTGCTCGTAACCAAGCAAATGGCAAACTCCAACCCCCAAAAGGAGAATTGGCCCTCAAAAAAGGGGGGGGAATCCTGGCTGATAAAATTCCAGAAAAAAAAGAAAAAATTGCCGAAATAACTGGACTGGATTTCAGCCGTTTTACCAAATCCATGCTTTTGTCGCAGGGAAATTTTGCCGCATTTTTAAATGCACAAGATAAAGATCGGGCAGATCTACTGGAAGAGCTAACCGGTACAGAAATTTACGGCATTCTGTCCCAGGAAATTTACCAGCGCCATAAAGAGGCACAATCTGAACTGAACATTCAGCAAGCTAAAGTCTCTTCCATTGAATTACTCACACCAGAGCAACAACAGGCATACCAGAATCAACAACAACAGCTTATTGCAGAAGAAACCCTATTCAGCCAACAAGTGAAGGCATTACAAACAGCCGAGCAGTGGTTGTTGCGGCAGAATGAACTACAGCAATCACTGGTCAGCAATACTTCACTTTTGCAACAGACTGAGCAAGCTATTCAAGAAGCACAACCTCAATTGCAACAACTTGCTGCCGGCGAGCCAGCAGAAAAAATCCGTCCATTATGGGATGCGCAAAACCGCGCTTACCATGAAAAACAGAGGCTCGCGGAGCAACGCACAAAAATAGAGCATGAACGCCAACAACAACTTGAGATGCTGCAACCTGCCGAACAGCAACTAACACAGTTAGAAAATAGGCGGGAAGAGCATCAACAGCACCAAAATCAGCAAGAAAAGCTCATCTCAGAGCAAATTATGCCGCTCGAGCATAAAATTGATATTCAATCCAAAGATCTACTGAAACTTGAACAAGAAATCGCAGGACAAGACCGTGATCTCACAGACATTTTATCCCAGCACCAAGCCACACAGGAGCGAACGGAGGTCTTAAATAACGAACAAAAGGCGTTGGAATCCTACTATGAGCAGCACCCTTATTACCACAATTTGGACAGCAAACTACCAGAATGGAAGCAACTATTCACCCGTCAGAAAGAACGGCGAGAAAAAATAGACCAGCTTACCCAAAGCACCCAAAAAATTGGCTCAGAGCTTGCCCATACGACCGATTATTTACACAGATTGAATGCAGAATTGGCTAAACAGCAAGAACAGAGCCAAATACTGCGCAACAGCTTTACCGCTGCGGCAACCCAACTCACAACGTTGCAGCAAAAGCACCCATTAGAACAATTGCAGAAAAATCTAAAAAATTATCAGAAACAATTGGTATCACAGAACCAACTGGAGATCTTGCTTCCCCAGATCCAGCAGTTACAAACCGCGATCTCAACGGATCAAAACCAATTGATCCAATCTCAGGCACTGATAAAAGCCTTACCTGAGCAGATAGCAACCCTCAATCAACAATTGAAAGATAAACAGCAACATTATGACGATCTCACCAATCGAATTCGTTTGGAACAACGGATAGTCAGTCTGGAAAAAGAACGGGCACAATTAAAAGAAGGTGAATCTTGTCCGCTTTGCGGTTCAACCGACCACCCTTTAATCAACGAATACCAGAATATTGCCCTACCCCATTCAGAGGAGCGCCTGAAAACCCTGCGCCAACAGATTGAACAATTGCAAGAAAATCGTACAACCCTACAGCAAAAACAGCAGCTTCAACAGCAATATGGCGAACAATTGCAGCAAGATATTGCACAATACCATGCTAAATTGACGGAATTGGTTAAGCAATGGGAACACCATTGCCGGCAGTTACAGGCTACAACATTACCGATGGAGACAGAGACGGTTAATCACTTTATCAGTCAACGACAATCGGCTTATCACCAACACCAAGCTCAACAGGAAGCGTTATTACAGGCAGAGAAAAACCATCAAACCGCCGAAAAAGCAGTTGCTGCCAACCGAGAACAATACCAAGCCTGCGAAAAGAATATTGAACTGGAAAAGTTCAAACAGGATTCAGCTCAAAAACAATTGGCAGAAAAAACAGCAGAGGCTCAACAAATAGAAGCCGACTATGCGGCAACAACACAACAGTTAAACACGGAATTACAGCTAACCCCTTTTACACTTCCTGCTTCTCATGAAACAGAAAACTGGCTGCAACAGCGTGAACAAGAATTAAAAAACTACCATGATTCACGGGAGAAATGGCAGCAACTCCAAAAAGAACAAGCCGCCTTGCAAAGCAAACTGAGTGAACTAGACAAACAAAAAAATAAGCTCTCTACTCATCTTCATACTTTGAATGAACAACAACAGCGGCAAATGCAGCTATTGGAACAAACCCGTCAGGAACGTCAGCGATTATTTGGCGAAAAATCCATCATAGCCGTTCGTCAGGCTTTGCAACAAAAAACCCATGAATTGGAAATCGCCTACAAGCAGGCCGCTTCCCATCTGCAAACATTGCAAAACAAAATGAGCCAATTAATCGGCGCTGCCAGTGAAGTAGAAAAAAACCACACCGCAGCCGAAGCAAACTACAAACTTGCTATCAGCCATTTTCAAACAGGTTTAGAACAGCAAGGTTTTTCCGATCAATCATCCTTTGAACATGCCTTATTGGAACCAGAACAGCGGGAAAAATTACAACAATTACAAGAAAACCTTGAACAACAACAATTGCAAGCTAAAACACGGCTTCATGAATCAGAAGTAGCCTTACAGCGACATACAAAAACGCAGCCGCAGTTGCTTAATCAACATGAACCTCAACAACTATCCGCCATATTGACCGACGTTACGGCTAAGTTGAAGCAAAATAACCAACAACAAGGCGAAGTCAGAACCCTATTGAACAGTGATGCAACTCGTCGCCAACACCAACACGAGTTATTGGCACAGATCGCACTCTTACAACAAACATATGATGACTGGAGCTATCTCAATAATCTCATTGGCTCTGCCGACGGCGCTAAATTCCGCCGTTTTGCTCAAGGTCTGACCTTGGATCATCTCGTACATCTGGCAAATATCCGATTGGAAAAATTGCATGAACGCTACTACTTGCAACGCAAAGATGACGGCGGACTGGAATTACAAATCGTTGATACCTGGCAAGCGGATGCCATGAGGGATACCAAAACGCTTTCTGGAGGAGAAAGTTTCCTTGTCAGCCTTGCACTTGCACTTGCCTTGTCTGATTTAGTGAGTAACAAGACACAGATAGAATCCCTGTTTCTTGATGAAGGCTTTGGCACGCTTGATCCTGAAACTTTGGATATTGCTTTGGATGCCCTGGATCACCTTAATGCATCAGGAAAAACTATCGGAGTCATTAGTCATGTGGACGCATTAAAAGAGCGAATTCCTGTTCAGATCAAAGTGGAAAAAAAGAATGGATTGGGTTTCAGTCAATTAGCAGCAGAATTTCGGGTTTAAACACATCAATCAAGCAACAATTTGATCAATGTGTATATGATATTCAAAGTGGAAAGGGGGCTGCCCGTAAGGCACTGCAATAGATTATGGAGAGCCTGCTAAAAAGCAGGCTCTTAATTTAATAAATGATAAAGTCATCGGCATGTTCATTGAACGTGATTACTATATTTAACACAAATCAACGGATTGAGTACATGACCAAGAATTTAAATGAGCTTACTTTTCATTAAACCCGCCATGATTTTTTTCATATTTTTAATCTCCATCAATTGCTTTTTTATTATTACATTACGATACCATTATTATTTAAATTATGATTTTATTTAACTTCATTGAATAATAAGAGCCGATTACAACAGGCTCTTATTATCAAAAAATTAGTGCTTAATAATATAAAGATCTTTTGTCGGGATATTTCCCATCGAGTCAACGTTAAACCCACCAACATAAGGCTTAACTAATTTTACACGGACATAATAATAAACAGGAATGGCTGGTGTTTCTTTATTGAGAATATCAATGGCTTGTTGGTAATCGATCGGATCATTAGTTTCATCTGCTTTTAAGACCCATTGATCAAACTCCTTATTTTGATATCTCATATGGTTATTGGTATTGCCTGATGTGAAAATATCTAAAAAACTCGTCGGGCTATTATAATCAGCATTCCATGCGTATCTTGTCAACTCAAAGTTACCTTGAGTCATACTATCATTTTGTGTTTTTGTTTCCTGATTTTGTAAAGTGATTTCTATACCTAGATACTTTTTCCACGCCGAGCTGGCAGCAATGGCGATTTTTTTATGAGCATCGGAGGTGTTATATAGCAAGGTAAATTTGAGTGGATTATTTTCATTAAAACCAGCCTCATTCAGTAATATTTTGGCCTTGGCAACGCGTTGTCCTTGTGTCCAGTAGGCATATTCAGGCTGTTTTAAATAAATACCTCCAGCACCCGGAGATACAACATCATAAGCAGGTTTTTGCCCATTACCTAATACTTTGTCAGTGATAATGTTTCTATCCAGTGCTAAAGACAACGCTTGTCTGACCCGAACATCATTAAATGGCGCTACTTGTGTATTAAAGAAATAATAATAAACACTCATTATAGGACTAACATGCAATTGCTCGCCAAACTTCTTCTTAACGGTTGGTAAGAACTCCGATGGCCCTCCATTGGATATATCAATCTCTCCTGTCATATAGCGGTTTAGATCCGCTTTATAATCTGATAATGGCAAGTAAGTAACTTTATTAATGACGGTATTTTTATCATCCCAATAATGGGAATTTCTGACACCAACAATTTTTTCATTCACTACCCATTCAAAGAGTTTAAAAGGTCCATTGCTGACAAAATGTTGAGGCTGAGTCCATTTACTGCCATATTTTTTAATCACCTGTTCACTAACAGGGGACATCGCGGGATGCGCCAGCATTTGCAAAAAACCCGCTTTTGGCCTTTCCAGTACAATTTCTACCGTTACATCATCCAGTGCCTTAACACCGAGTTTTTCTGGTTTTTTCTTACCAGATAGTACATCTCGGGCGTTCACAACAGTAGCCTGAATCAAGTAGCTACCATAAGGAGAAATCGTATCAGGTATCACCAGCCGCCGGAAAGAAAAGACCACATCATGGGCAGTAATTGGTGAACCGTCAGACCATTTAATCCCTTTCCTTAAATGGAAGATCCAGGTTTTATGATCTTTGGTTTCCCAGCGTTCAGCCAAAGCAGGGATAATATTCTCTTCTTTATCTGTATCAACTAAACGCTCAAAAAAATCCCGCAAGATATCAAATTCACTACTTCCCTCAGACTTATGTGGATCCAAAGAACTGGGTTCAGAAAAATTGTTGCGGGTAATTTCCTGTTTATCCGCCAATTGAACATTGGGAGGAACAGTCGCAGCATAAGAGAAAGTGATATTTCCCAGAATCAGACTGACAGAACAGATAAATATTTTAGCTATTTTATTTTTTATTATCCTTACCAAAATGGTATACATATTAGTGGTCTCCATAATTGTTTTCATTATTAAATAATCAATACATATATCACTATTACCTTATGACTATTACCTTATAATTATTACCGATATGAGGATGACTATATTTAGTAAGTTATTCGAGTAATTTGAAATTTATTCCAATGCAGAAGTGCAACACGTAATGATTAGCGTTGCCTTCTGATCTGGATCAAACAACCTTTACAGTATCTTTGATCTATTACTTTTATCTACGCCGATCTGCGTTATCTTTTATCCCCGTCACATTATTTTGCTCCCATAGCGATAGGCGCACGGATAGCGCCATTGAGATGCTTGCAGTACGCCATGAAAATCATTCAGTCCCAGAACTCGCACATCCACAATATTTTCTGGATCATAGGCTGGCTCGGTTGCACACCCTGCTAACAATGCAGTACCAATCGCAATCGGAAGTAATTCATATTTATAATTCATTTTGTTATCTTTTAATAATCAGGAGTTGCCTGCCCTTTTGCAGGAGGGCAGGCATTAATACAATAAAGTTCAATAATTTTTATTTTTTCCCTGTTAAATCAATTTGATAGATGGAAAAACCGATATCATCATTTTTCAAATACTGCATCGGGTATTGGGCATGTTCTTTAATGAATTTCGCCGCTTTTTCCGATGGTGAAGTTTCGAAACGTATATCTAATTTTTTATCTGTTTTGATTGGCAAGAATGACCAATTGTTTTCGGCCTGAGTTGATACTATGCCCTTTTCTTTAGTCATTCTGGAAATGTAAGCAGCCAAAATGGTGCGGTTTTCATCCGGTGAAGCAAACGCAATATGATCTTCTCCGGTTCCGGCGAATTTGCCGCCATAACCTCGATAGTTATTGGTGGCGATCAGGAAAGTAGCTTTTGGATCAATCGGCTTACCCTGATAGGTAACATCTTTGATGCGGTTCGCATCTTTATTGATAAGCTGGCAATCGGTGTCATATTTAACGGGTTGGGTCAGGTCTATCTGATAGTTAACTCCCGTAATGGTGTCGAAGTTATAAGTACGGAAACCATCCCAATTCAGTAATTCTTGCGGTTTGGTGGAATTTGGATCAATCTGGTTAAACATACCCGCCGAACATTCCAACCATTCGACCACATCCTCTCCCGTTGCTTTCACTACCACCAATGTATTTGGGTAGAGGTACAAATCAGCCGCGTTGCGGAAAGTCAGATCGCCTTTTTCCACTTCCACAAAATCAGCCGGTGCGTTTTTACGTCCTCCTGCTTTAAAAGGTGCTGCTGCCGCTAAAACAGGAAGCCCATCCAGATTTGGATCACCTTGAATAAAGCGTTTGGTGTAGTCTACCTGCGCATCATTGACGATCTGAACGGTTGGATCGCTTTGGATCAGAGCCAGATAGCTGTACATGTTATCAGAGGCTTTACCAATGAATTTACTCACAAATTCGCGCGTTCCCAGGTGATCTTTTTCAATGATGGAAGCCAGTTTATTATCGCGTTCAACCAATGCTTTCTTATGAACTTTGTCATAAATAGGGCGGGCTTGCCCTTTAGCAGATTCGACTTTCCATTCACCACTGTCGTTATTGATCACCATATCAACAACGCCCAGATGATCCCCCCACTGTCCTGGCATAACGGCAGGAATGCCATTAATCGTTCCATTAGCGACATTCACGCCCTTGATACCGGTATATTCCTTGCCTGGGAACACGCCGTGAGCATGACCAAACATAATGGCATTAATACCGGGAACTTCACTCAGATAGTAAACCGAGTTTTCTGCCATTGCTTTATAAGGATCTTGGGAAAAACCGGAGTGTGGAATGGCGATAATCAGATCTGCGCCCTCTTTTTTCATTTGAGGGACGAATTTTTTCGCGGTTTCAGTGATGTCATTAACAACCACTTTGCCATTGAGATTGGCTTTGTCCCAAATACTGATTTGTGGCGGCACAAAACCGATATAACCGATCTTAATCGTGTGTTCTTTGCCTTCGCGATCTTTAACTGGAGTATCAACGATAATATAAGGTGTAAAGTAGTTTTTGCTGGTTTTGGCATCAATGATATTGGCATTGATATAAGGAAATTTAGCACCGGCGATGGCTTGTTTCAGGTAATCCAATCCAAAGTTGAATTCATGGTTACCAAAGTTACCGACGGTATAGTCCATCGTATTCATCAATTTATAGGCCGGATGAACTTCCCCTTGTTTCAATCCTTTTGCCACCATGTAATCCGCAAGTGGGCTGCCTTGAATCAAATCACCGTTATCGACCAGGATCGCGTTGGTTGCTTCCGCTTTGGCCGCCTTAATTAAGTTCACAGTACGAACCAAACCAAATTGTTCCGTGGATTTATCTTTAAAATAATCAAAATCCATCAGGTTACTGTGGATATCTGAGGTTTCCATCACCCGTAAATCAACGGTTGCCGCGTTCACATTGAATGCCACCAGCATTGCCAAAGCCGACATTTTCAACACGTTTTGCCTTTTCAACATATTCTTCATTATGCTATTCCCCTTGATAGCTAATTAACTTTTTAGCGCTTTCTTCACGATGACACGCAACTTGAAATTTTCTTAGATATATTGATGCCCGCTATCGTTGCAGGAATGCGGTGTTATTGTTGAGGCCACAACCAAGCCGCACCACGTACACCACTGGAATCACCATGCACGGCTTTTCTGATGGGGGTTGCACACTCGCCACCAAAAACCCACTCTTTGACTAAATCGGGTAACGTTTGGTAAAGACGATCAACATTGCTCATGCCACCACCGAGTACAATCACATCCGGATCCAATAAATTAATTACCTGTGCCAGCGCTCGCGCCAAACGCCTTTCATAACGACGCATTGCCAATTCCGCGAACTCATCGCCCTGTGCCAAAGCTCCTATGATTTCATGGCCTTTTTTCTGCACTCCGCTCAAGCGGAAGTAATCCGTCATAAATCCGGTGCCTGACACAAATGTCTCAGTACATCCTGGCTTGCCGCAAAAACAGCGCACTTCATCCTGATATACGCGATCTTCTTCATCCATCCACGGTAATGGGTTATGCCCCCATTCCCCAGCCAATCCATTGCCACCAGCATGAACCCGTCCCTCAAAGGCAATGCCTGAGCCGCAACCTGTTCCAATGATAACAGCAAATACCATTGGCATGCCTTCACCCGCGCCATCAGTGGCTTCTGATACCGCCAGACAATTGGCATCGTTAGCGATACGCACTTCACGCCCCAACAAAGCAGCTATATCCTTATCCAATATTTTGCCATTCAACCAAACCGAGTTGGCATTTTTTACTTTTCCGGTAACAGGCGAAATTGCGCCAGGAATGCCAATCCCAACAGTTCCTTGCTGTCCGGTTGCTTGTTCCGCATCAATCACTAATCCAACGATAGCTGCCAATGTTTTCTGATAATCATTACGGGGAGTATCCACCCGTTTGCGAAATAACTCTTCTCCCTGATCGCCTAATGCAATCACTTCAATCTTGGTGCCACCGAGATCAATTCCTATACGCATAACTGACTTTTCCTATTTAGCGGAACGACGCTTTTTATTATATGAAAATAAGGCAGTGATGATATGAAACGAATGAAGTTCTAGGGCTTCGTCACATGATTCGTTATCATGCAGCCTTATGTTTAAGATGACCTTTGTCACGATGCGCAACAATATGGGGTAACTGCATGTTATGGTTCAAAAATTTAATGATTTACCGTTTAAACCGAGAGATCTCCCTTTCGGCGGATGAACTGGAAAAACAATTAAGCCCATTGGCATTCACCCCATGTGGCAGCCAGGATATGATGAAAACTGGCTGGGTTTCTCCAATGGGTTCCCACGGTGAAGCATTAACCCATGCTTCCGGCAATCAAATTCTGATCTGCGCACGCAAAGAAGAAAAAATGCTGCCTTCTCCGGTGATTAAGCAGGAATTACAGACCAAAATAACCCGTCTGGAAGGTGAACAACACCGTAAGCTGAAAAAGACAGAAAAAGATTCATTGAAAGATGAAGTGATCCATACCCTGCTGCCAAGAGCATTCAGCCGTTTCAGCCAAACCTATATTTGGATCGATACTGTCAACCATTTGATCATCGTTGGTGCCGCCAGCGCAAAGCGGGCTGAAGATAATCTGGCACTACTGAGAAAAACATTGGGATCATTGCCCGTTGTTCCTCTTACTTTCACTAACCCCATTGAACTGACGCTAACCGAATGGGTACGTTCCGGTGATCTTCCTACAGGTTATACGCTGATGGATGAAGCCGAACTTAAAGCCATTCTGGAAGAAGGTGGGGTGATCCGTTGTAAGAAACAGGATTTGGTTTCAGACGAAATTGCGGCGCATATTGAATCTGGCAAATATGTCACTAAGCTGGCCTTAGATTGGGAAGAACGTATTCAGTTTATGTTGTCAGACGATGGCACTTTTAAGCGTATTAAATTCAGCGAAACTTTACGTGAACAAAATGATGATATTGATCGTGAAGATGTTGCCCAACGATTCGATGCTGACTTTACCTTAATGACAGGGGAACTCAGTGCGTTGATCAAAAATACGATTGATGCACTCGGCGGCGAAGCCGAAAGGTAATCACAAATAAACTGCCTCAAACCCATTGAGGCAGTTCGATACCATTAGAAACGATAAACCAAACCAACACCAAAGACATCATCAGTGCTGATCTTCGTTTTCTTGGTAAAATCATTGTCTTTCAATAAATTGAATTGGTATTCAGCATACGTGCCCATATTTTTGTTGAAATCATAGAAGGCACCGACTGAAACATATTTCACCAAATCTTCAGCTCCCTTGGCTGTCAATATGCTCTTGTCAGCCAGGTCATTACCCAGATCTTTACCTTTGGAATAAACAAACGCGACAGAAGGGCGCAAACCAAAATCAAACTGATACTGAGCTGTCAGCTCAATGTTTTGGGTTTTATTAGCAAACATTGTGTGGCTATCCACGGAACTGCCAAATCTGGTTAAGTTACGGGTTTCACCATACATGGCCGCCAGATAGACATTATCTTTGTCATACTTGGCAGAAACGATCCACGCTTCGGCTTTATTCCCTTTTGCCAGAACCTTAGCCGCATCAGAACCCAATTTCTGTGCCGAAGTACGGTTAGAGTTACCGTATGATGCCCCAATATTGAAACCATTACCAAAATCATAGGAGCTGGAAAGGCCAAAACCATCACCATTCTGTCTTGCAACATCGCTACGGCTATTTTTAGTACTATCATCATTTTTAGCTTGATACTGCAAGGCAAAATTCAGGCCATTCACTAAACCAAAAAAGTCAGTGTTGCGGTAGGTTAATAAACCGGTTGAACGTCCCATCATGAAGTTATCGGTGGCCGCCATGGAATCCCCACCAAAGATTGGCAATGCATCTGTCCATGAGTTGGCATCATAAACCACACCATAATTACGCCCATAATCCAGCGAACCATATTCGCCAAATGTCAGCCCGGCGAAAGCCAAACGTGTTCTGGTATTTGCCCCACTCTCCACTTCTGTACCATTGGCACCCATGTTGAATTCCCAGCGGCCAAAGCCAGTCAGTTTATCCGTAATTTGGGTTGAACCTTTAATACCGATACGGCCGACAGAACCATCACCAGACTGTGCATCTGATTTGGAGAAAGTTCTTTGAACATCTGCCTTTCCATATAAATCTATTTTATTACCTTCTTTATTATAAATTTCAGCAGCATTTACTGTCCCTGTAATGAGAAGTACCGGAATTGCCATTGCTATTGCGTTGCGTGTTATCATTATCATAATCCTCATTCGTCTTGTTATTATTTAGCCACCGCCAGAGATCCATATTCCAAAAACGACTTTCTTTGGAATAATACATAATCAGATGGGCGGGATATTTTACTTGCTTTGGTTAAATCAATGTTAAATTTGTAACAAGCAATGACGATACTAAGATCTAAGGAAACCTTTTGCTAACAAAAATTAGCAAAAAATGCCATCTTGTGAAGAGTGTCACATTATAGGGAATATCCCTATAATTCAACATGATTAATTATGACAATAACCTATTAAAAACAGAAAGTTATAAATAATTGTTAGGGTAATAAAAAAGAGTTCTGTATTTGGTGACATTGGCATCTGGCAAGGCTCTATTCGGTACAAACCAGCCAGACCTAAATGCATCAACAAGTCACGCAATCTTGCCGGATATAGGACACATGCATCAAGTACCACGGGATAAGGAGAATGCTTAATTCTTTAATAGGCTAGCTCAAGTTTTTGTGCCTGAGCTGCAAGTTCTTGCATGGCAGCCAAACTGTCAGCATCTCGTTTCTTTTTGTATTCCATCAAGTCGGAAAATAACACTCGACGATGGGCGCAAATACCCTAATGTATTAGGGTGATAATCATGCTTTGATAGAATTGACAAGCCCCTGCGAGTTGTGTATCAGTCTGTTCTGTTTATTAATGAGATCACGCCAGTGCGGTACAAATATTCACAACTTATAAGGTGCTAAAATGGCAGAAAATCATCCACGTCCACGAGGCCGCCCGACAATTCCAGAGCAAGAAATACGCCAAAGAATTTACGATATCACCCTTCTACTGCTTATTAATCAAGGTTATAACAAAACAACCATGGATGTGGTTGCCAAAAAAGCCGGTATTGCCAAAAAAACGCTTTATCGGTTTGTCAAAAATCGAGAAGATTTACTTGAAAAAATTGTTATGGGTTGGGAAGAGAATTTTATTCCCACCTTTAAAAAAGATGCTAATAATTTTCAACACGTCATGAAATTATTGAAAATATTTCTAGCCGAAATGGCAGAAAAATCCTTATCTATGGAAGCAGTAGGGTTATTTAAATTATTACAATCTGATTTTCCTTATCGTGAAATACTATTGGATAAATATCAGCAAAGTGGAATTGAAAAAGGCAAAAATATATTAGCGAATTGGCTTGAACGCCAATATCAACAAGGATTACTGAAAAAAATGGATTTTCCTATTATCAGTGAACTTATCATCTCGATGGTTATTGCAGAACCACTCAGGAAAATGGCATTGGGCATTCTGCCACCGCGGCCAGAAACAGATATTATGCCCCGTATTAGTGCGGCGGTTAATTTTTTGCTGAAGTGTGGATAATATTTACTCTCATTAAGGCTGAGAAATAGTTTCCCAGCCTTTTATTTATCAAAATGGCTATTTTTAATAGACTTCACAACCCTATCACCATGCTATATTTACACCTGTATATTACCAACACCATAGGATTGAAATAAATTAATCTGGCCAAGTTCGCTATCTACTGACCGCATTTTCTTTCCAGCAAAGCAACTCTCGTTATGAGAGAAGTAAGAAACATCAAGTTCTCCGTAACGTTCGATAAGGTCGGCTCTAGCACAGTAATCTTATCCCCTCTTTCTCAAGTCCTTCAATATTATTAGTTACAAAATAACAATATCCGGTAACATCTAAAAATGTTATATCTGGTAGAGAAAAATCCTAATATAGTAGAGACATTAAAGGCTATTTAGCCCATACGCCCCTCAATTCATAACATTAAATAGTGATGATTGACGAAGTTATCTTGAATTTTCGCAATAAAACACACAGCATATATGATAAGGCAAAAGCCAGTAATGAATACACTATTATATAAACATACATATTGACGTAATGAAATTTTCTTAGCAAGAACTCATGGATAAACTCATTGTGTATCTCAACAACAAAAATATTGTGAACGAGATATATTCCTAGTATATTCTTGCTTATATTTTCTGTTGCGCTTGATATTTTACTTACATTTAAATTAATCAAGAATAAAAATAAACATACGGAAGAAACCTGAAGAAAGACATTATAAAATTTTCCATAAAAGAAGGCCATTCCTGTCCTGACTGAGATAAATGAAAGAAATATCAATGAGATAATGGATAATACCAACAGGGCTATATGTTTAAAGGAGAAGGATTTTATTTTAGGGTGCGTAAGCCCTATATACCCTCCAATCAGAAAACTGAGAAGCCCTTCAACTTGAAATGGAAGTAAAATATCAAAGGGCACAACGGAAAAGTGATATTTATAATCTGTTAATGCATTCAGTAAGGTAAAATTAGAAATAACAAACATTATGAATATTATCTTTATAAGCCCCTTGGCATTTCCTGAATTAAATGAATTCCGTATCAATGGGGTTAGTATATACAGAGAAATTATTGCAAATATAAACCACAAATGAGTGGCGTCTGATATAAATTTGCTAACATTAACATAGTTTAAAAAACTGACGGTAGGAATTGTTGTGAATTTACTGATAAACAAACTATCATAGAAATAATAAAAGGCTAACCAAAAAAATAACACAATTAAAATTTTCTTTACTTTATTAACTACATAAGTGGTTTGGTTTTCATGTTTGTTATTTAGTAAAAAATAACCACTACACATAAAGAATAACGAAACCCCCAACTGACCTGCTTGCCTATATAAATACAAAATCACATCATTATCATAACGTAACAAGAAGAACAATGTGACGTGGGATACTACAACGAAAAATATAGAAATTATTTTTAATAAATCGATGGTTAGAACTCTCATTCAAAATCCCTCTTAAATTGATAACATGAAGTTTGCAATTTTAGGCGCTATTTTTGCCATGCCTATTTTTGATGGATGCAGTCCATCGGATTCTGTACCTGAGCTATTGCTCGTCATGACATCTATATTTCCCTCATTAAAACCGGAGTTTTTCAATAAATCCAGATACGGGATAGAATAGCTTTCGCAAACTTCCCTGCAAACATTACAATAATCAGATAAATAGTATCCTTTCAAATTTTTCTCGTTCATTCCTCTTTCTATTGAGAGAGGTGTTGTTATGATGAACCCTATCCTTGATAATGGATATTGCTTTGTCACTCCTGCCATCAATAAATGCATAGCGCCAGTAAATGTTAATGGCGTTTTTTCTTTATTATCACCTATTTCTATTCCTCCATGAGAACCAAAATCATAGCCAAAATCGTTAACCCCTCCCCATATGGTAATGATGTCTGGGGTGTTTCCCATTTCTTTATATCTTAAACAAATAGCAGAACTATCATTTTTATCTTTTTGAGCGATACATGTTCCTCCAATGCCGTAATTCACAAATTTTCTTAGCCCTAACATTTCAGTCACGATGGGTTGATACCACCCTCTTTCTGTTATGCTGTCTCCAAGTGAGAACCAAACTTGCCCCGCCAAATGAGATTGAATATAAATCATTTCTTTTCCTTTGCTTTTTCTGGAATGATAATCGGGTCGTTTCTGGAGGTATCCTTCTCAGGAAAGAGGCCCCCCACATCACAATATTTGCCCGCATTAAAGAAACTAACAGTTAAATTCGTAAAATATTGTGTGCAACTTATCATTCTATAATTATTTATAAATATTACCGATGAAGTTTCGGTCAATAATCAATCAAGATGTTGCGAAGCAAAAAACAATCGGTGTAATTTTATTTTAAATAACAAGTTAATAACAAATGAAAATATAAAGCGAATATATTATAAAATAATTAAATATTAACACTTTTGACAAATATATATTGGTCAAAACGAAGGCTGAGAATACCTATTCCCAGCCTTTTATTTACCAATAATACTTATTTCAACATATTATATTGCGAAGCTAAATTCTCACCCTATTGGTAATGAAGTGATTTAATGATGGTGATCTTCAGTTAAAATATCTCGAAACTTTTCGAAATCAGTGATTTTACTAAGTGCACCAATAACGCTATCGTGATTGAAGATATCCAACAACGCATCATAACTCTCAGCAAAATATGTCCTGTCTACCCGATTTATTGCACTCAAAAATACTACATGCACACGTTCATCTTTTCCCCAACGTATGCCTTTTGGGCTGATGACTACAGCGATACAGGTTTTCACCGCATCCAATTTTATCGAATGAGGTAATGCTAAAATGCCAAATGCTGTCGAAGAGGCATTCTCACGCTCATACACATAGTTGATGAAATCAGCTTCCACATAGCCCTTCGCTAACATTTTCTGGCAAACTATTTCGATAAGTTCATCTCGATTGCGGAGATTAGGATTAAAAAGAAAAAGTTCAGGATCAAAGAACAAATCAATATTTCGGATTAACGTTGCTCTTTTCCGGTT
The DNA here is from genome assembly GCF_001908105.1 of Xenorhabdus eapokensis. The sequence continues at coordinate 60,110 of NZ_MKGQ01000005.1, read as the reverse complement.
TGCATTGGCTGTGTCAATTTTTTCCATTAATTCAGAATGCTTATCTCTTAAATAGAAAGGTGAGATGTAGACAGTTTCATAATATCGTTCTGGCGAAAAATTTATTGTCGTAATCAATAACTCAAACACCATTCCTTCCAATTCAGCAGGCTGGGAAATAACCTTAATAATATTTATTTCATCACCAAAATCGCGTAATAGCTGATGGTAAATTTTATTGTCAATTCCACGATAACTCGGACACAGGAGTACTGTTCTAATTTTAGTAATATTTCTTTTTTGCCGTTCAAACTCCGCCCCAACATGTAATGCAATGAAGGAAATTTCATCTTCATTCAATTTATTATTGAAATATCTATTTAACTGTAAAGAAATGAAGATAGCAATATCAAAAACGATTCTGCACTCCTTTTTGATTATTTCCAGCATGGGATTTTTAGTATAAATTTTATGTTTCAACCTGGTTTGTAACCCTGACAAGTGTAAGGACAGTAAAGAAATAAAATCATCGGAAGCTAAATCAATCAGATAATTTTCTTGCACAGACTCAGCTAATTTCCGGGTAAATTGATAAAGTTTAACGCCAACTAAGTCAACAATTTCATTATCGACCTTATTAAGATTTGTATTAGTTTTCAAAAAAAGATAGCAAGATCTTCTTTCATTTTCAGGAATAAAAATCTCAAAACAAAGTTGAAGTTTGTCGCATAATTCATCTGAGATCAATCTTAGATTACTATTTTCTACAGGTAATGCCCGATTCTCCAGATACCTGCCCTTTTTCAACCGTTCTATCAGTATCAAAAAATGTAAAATAAGATTAGTATACGAAAAATCACTAAGATACAATTCCCATTTATCAAAAACGTTGGTCATTATTTCAATAACATCTTTAACTTGTTTTCTCTCAAATATTTTTTCCAATACTTTTGAATCAATAAAACGATAGCTCGTTTGTTCAAAGATCGTGTAAGAAACTAATTTTCTTAAATCATGTTCAGTGCCTAATATTTCAATATGATTGTTTTTACATAAAAATTTCACGTTGAAGCGTTGAAATGATGTATTCATCTTATATACTAATGCCTTTAACGTAGAATCACTTATACATAAATCATTACCGAGGTCATATATATTACTGCTTCTCTTAGATAACAAGATCGATTTAATGATAAAGTGTGCTCTTTCTTGATACGTCTTGGGTAAACTATTCTTCTGTAAATTTAACTGTTTTACTATATTTTGTGACAATAAATTTTGTGATAACAAATACCCATGACGACTGGAAATAATGATTTTTTGTTCATGCAACCCATTAATTTCCGCAACATAATTCTTTACAGATCTTATTGATACCGCTAAGGCTTGAGATAATTTTAATGCTGAAACAGGGTTCTTCTGAGTTAATAGGTAATCTAATAAATCTTTCAGTTTAATTCTTAACATAACAATACCCATAACAATAACTATAAAATTAAAAATAATGATTTCATATTACTGTTAATATTTTCATTTAAAAATAAAAACCTGCCCTCTATGAGTGCAAATATTAATTTGAATATACACGAAAAATGGTAGAGAGTGTATCCACATAAAAAATAGCAATCAATGAATTACTCAATAACAAGAGGTTTACATGAAAAAGATATTTATTATGTTATGCTGCGGGGCAGGTATTTCTAGCGGAATGCTGGCAACCAGAACCCGCAATGCAGCAAAAGATAAAGCCATCCCTGTCACTGTTGAAGCCAGAAGTGAAAGTGAAGTCGCAGAATATTTTTCTGTAATCGATATTTTATTCCTTGGGCCACACTATGCTTCACAGCAAAAAGAGTTTCAGAAACATGCCGACCGTTATCATATTCCTGTCATGGTGGTACCACAAGAAATCTATGGAAGATTAGATGGTAAAGCATTACTTGATTTGGCTATAAATACCCTAAAAAACTAACTTAATTATTTAAATTAAATTTCACCAGGGAATTTTAGAGTAAAAATTAAAGAGAGATACAAAATGCAAGCATTTATGTCTTGGTTATCTGACTCATTTGCACCTGCTATGCAAAATTTTACCAAACGGCCTTGGGTAGCAGCAATTTCTGGGGCAATGCAAAAAAACATCCCTTTTATCTTAGCCGGTTCACTTATCTTTTTTTATAACGTATTTCGTTCTTATTTTTTGTTTTTGCCCGACCTTGGCAAGATTGCCAATTATTCTTTTGGCATGCTCGGTTTAATTACGGCTTTTATGATTGCAAATCAAATGATGGAGAAGCTGTATCACTTTCGCTATACGCTTATTGCCGGACTCACTTCGATTTGTGTTTACATGATGTTCATTAAGCCAGAATTTACCGATGGCAATATGCTCGTCAGTTTTGATCGCTTTGGCCCAGCGGGAATATTATTAGGTATTATCACCGGACTGTTTGTTTCTTATCTCTTTCATTTATATACCAAGCTAGGATTATTGAAAGAGAGTGCTTTACCTGATTTCGTTGTCGGCTGGATACATGCGATTATTCCCATACTGATTTCCATTGGCAGCGGAACATTGTTGGTCTTCACTTTTGATATTGATGTTTTTTCCAAATTGTTATCGCTCTTTTCTCCCATCGCTGCATTCGGGCAAACCCTGCCCGGCTTTATTCTCATGGCGCTGATTCCTGCGATAGCCATGTCGATGGGCATTTCTGTCTGGACATTTACAGGTCTGCAAATGCCAATCTTCATGCTTGGGATCACTGCCAATATTGCGCTGGTCGCTGCTGGTCAACCAGCCACAAATATCGTGACTTACGAAACCCTATTTACCGCCGCGTTAATTACCATGGGAGGAACCGGTGCAACACTTGCATTGAATCTTTTAATGCTGTTTTCAAAATCCAGAGAACTAAAAACAACAGGCTATATCTGTATCGGCCCTTCTTTTTTCAATATTAACGAACCGTTGGTATTTGGTACGCCAATTGTCCTTAATCCACTCTTGATGCTACCAATGTGGATTAATGCAATTACCAGTCCAATTATCGTATGGATTTTCATGCGCTCAGATTGGCTGAATATACCGTCGAAAATGATTCAAGTTGGTCAAATACCAGCTCCATTTTCCAGTGTCATCATTACGGAAGACTGGCGAGCGATTATTTGCTATGTGGTACTTATGGCCGTTTTCCTTATTACCTGGTATCCCTTCTTTAAGGTTTATGAAAAAAAACGTATTGAGGAAGAAATTGCTAATACAAGTAAGCAAGATTGAATTGTTTAATTTCATCAGGAAGTTTAAAAATGAATCGTGAGGACAATATTTTAACCCCCGTTGCTCTGGAAATTATTCTCAATGCAGGTAATGCAAGAGAAAAAAGTGAAGAAGCCATTAAATATGCTCATATTGGTGATTTTAAGAATGCCTATTTATATCTGGAGAAAGCCAAAAAAATGATGCTCTCTGCTCATCATGCACAAACTGAGATTATTCAAAAAGAAACTCAAGGTGAAAATTTTTATTTAGATTTACTTTTTATTCATGCTCAGGATACGTTAATGACCATACGAAGTGAGCTTAATCTGCGAAAAGAGATAATTGGCCTTTATGAATTTATTCATAATATCACTAACAAAAGTCAATAAAGGAAAACACCATGATAAAAAATAATGAGTTATTTCCAGAGAATTTTCTTTGGGGCGCATCAACCAGTGCTTATCAGGTTGAAGGTGCTGCGGAAACATACGGTAAAAAACTTTCACAACAAGATGTCATTAATAATAATCCAGGCTTTGCCGATACCCATATAACCAGTGATCATTACCATCGCTATAAAGAAGACATTGCATTAATGAAAGAGCTTGGTTTGAAATCTTACCGTTTTTCTATTGCATGGTCGCGTATTTTCCCTGATGGTATCGGAAAAGTTAATGATAAGGGAGTGGAATTTTATCATAACCTTATCGATGAATTGTTAAAAAATGGAATAACGCCGATTCCAACACTATACCATTATGATATGCCGATGGCGCTGGTCGAGAAATATCATGGCTGGATTAATCGGCAAAGTGTAGCAGATTTTGCTTATTACGCGGAATTTGTGATCAAAGAATTTAGCAAGAAAGTTCAATATTGGTTAACCATCAATGAACAAAGTATTATTGTGCAATTCTGGACGAAAAAGTGTCTGATTCCAGAACACTTTCTGCATGATGAACAACTCAAATATCAGATTAATCATCATATGAATCTTGCCCATGCTATCGCCTGCAAATTGGTTCATCAATGGGTGCCCAACGGCCTGGTTGGTGCTGCCTTAGGATATTCCGCCATTTATCCACTCACCAGTAAACCGGAAGATAATTTAGCTGCTCAAAATGCCAATGATCTGCGTAATTACTACTTCACAGATATCTACCTGAAAGGGCACTATAATCAATCAGCCCTAATTTATCTAAAAAATCATGGCCTGGCACCGCATATCGAAGTCGGTGATATGGAGTTGATTAAAGAAGGTTATTCTGATTTTCTGGCAATTAATTACTATTGCAGTCATGCTGCTGCCGCCGCAGAAAAAGGTGCTCAACGACGCATGGATGGATTTAATCCAACAGGCATTAAAGGGCAAATAGATGGGCATGAAATTCAGCCGGATTTCTATCAAATCCATAAAAACCCACATCTTGATACAACAGACTGGGATTGGGCAGTTGACCCCATTGGATTGGAATATCTTTTGCGTGATTTATACACTCGTTATCAGAAGCCATTGATGATCACAGAAAATGGCTTTGGTGCCGATGATAAGCTGGAATCTGATGGCGCTATTCATGATGATTATCGCATTAATTATATTCAACAACATATTAATGCCATTAAGCGAGCAATGGATTATGGAGTTAAGGTGATTTCCTATAACCCGTGGAGCTTTATTGATTTGCTTTCCACCAGCAATGGTTATAAAAAAAGATATGGTTTTGTCTATGTTAATCGGACAGACAAAGACATTAAAGATCTCTCCCGCTATAAGAAAGATTCGTTTTACTGGTATCAGAATGCTATTCAAACCCGTGGTTGTTCGTTAAAAAAATCCTGATCTTATTTCTATACCTAATAAATTGCAAAATTATCGCTTGAAAGATAGAGAATATATAAACAGGTAATTTTTATGATTGAATATCCGGTGGTTGTTACTGCTCCTTCAGGGTTGCATACGCGGCCTTGTGCTCAACTCTGTAATTTTGTCAAAAATTACACTGGCAAAATTGAAATTATCAGAGGAGATAAAAGTGCGAATCTAAAAAGCATGTTTAAATTGATGTCGATGGGAATCAAAAGTGGTATGGAAGTGATTATTCGGGTTGAAGGTGATAATGAGGAGGCGATGGCACAATCAGTTATTGAGTTTATTCGTAATATAAAAGACTGAGCTATCTACTTTATTAATCCATTTAATCATAAGCAAGGAGTATTTTGTGATTTCTTTTGACAAAATGGAGCATATGGCACATCGCCTAATATCCCCAACTCAATTAAATAAATATATTAAATATGGTCATGTAGGTGCTGTTATTCAAAGTAAATCTGGTCATATTTATACTGGAATTAATATTGATACTGCTTGCTCTATGGGATTTTGTGCAGAGCACTGTGCCATCGCTGAGATGATAAAGCAGGGGGAAACACAGATAATCAGGATTATTGCTGTTAATCGGCATGGTAATATTATTCCTCCCTGCGGCCGGTGCCGAGAGTTTATCAGCCAGATAAATCCAGAGAATATCCATGCAGAAGTAAAAGTCTCGCAAGAAAAGGTTTTATCTCTTAGTGAACTATTACCTTTTGACTGGAAGAATCAATATTAGTGCTTTCCCAAAACTGCCCGATTAACAATTCGGGCAGTTCATATTTTGGGTAAGCAAAGAAAAGTTATTGTGCGGAAACTGATTCCATCCCCACTAATCCCACTTTGAGATAACCCGCCTTGCGTAGAGAATCCATGACACTCATCAGAGTTTCATAATCCACAGTTTTATCAGCCTGGAAGAAAATTGTCGTGTCTTTGTTGGATTGCGTGGTTTGATCCAATACCAGAGACAAGTTATCACGATCAATCGCCTGCTCTCCCACATACAACTGTTTATCTGCTTTCACCGTCAAAAATACCGGTTTTTCTGGTCGTGGTTGCGGTTTAGCGGTGGATGCTGGTAAATCAACTTTAATATCTACCGTGGCCAATGGTGCTGCTACCATGAAAATAATCAACAGCACTAACATCACGTCAATAAACGGCGTTACGTTAATTTCATGCAGCTCGCCGCTATCGTCCAAATCTTCATTAAGACGTATTGCCATAATTTATTACCTTGCTTCTGCTTTTTCTGTTTTGCTTTCAGCCAGATCAAGATCACGTCCCAGCAACAGGATTGCCTTAGCTGCCATGTCACCCACCTGACCACGGTATGATGAAATAACGCGAGCAAAGACGTTATAAATCACTACCGCAGGGATCGCAGCTACCAGCCCCAATGCTGTTGCTAACAAGGCTTCCGCAATCCCTGGTGCAACAACGGCCAGGTTAGTCGTTTGTGAATGAGCAATGCCGATAAAACTGTTCATGATCCCCCAAACAGTACCAAACAGTCCCACAAATGGAGAAATGGCACCAATGGTTGCCAGATAACCGTTACCACGCCCCATATGGCGGCTAATTGCTGCGACGGCACGTTCCATGCGGAACGAAGTTCGCTCTTTGGTTCCAACCTTGTCAATGCTTTCAGCAGACAGGACGCGCTCCGATTGTGCTTCACTCAACAACAGACGGCTGACACTGCGATTGCCAAAATCTGCGGCAATTTTCACTGCTGCATCCAGATTGGCAGCCTCAACCAAAGCCAGTTGCTCCTTACGTAAACGACGGCGAGCCATTAAGAGTTCTGTACCTTTGGAAAACAGCAGTGCCCATGTAATGACAGAAGCGATCACCAGTCCCACCATAACGGTTTTTACTACTACGTCTGCGTTTTGGTACATGCCCCAAACAGACAGATCCGTTGCAAAGCCACCGGACTGGTTGCCAGAAACATCTTCAATTGGTGCCACAACGGTTTCTTCAGTCGTTACGGTTTCTGTCGCCGTTACATTTTCTGTTGTATTAGCCGTTATGGTTTGTGCATCTGGCACTGATAGTGCATCAGTTTTCTGCTTGTCGGTTATGGATTCAACCGTTTGCGGAGCTGCGGAAGATGCTGGTGTTGCCGGAGCGGCTACCTGAGCAGCAGCCTGATTTTCTGGTGTGGCTGGTGTTGTATCAGCCCATGCTGAACTTGTTAATCCGAGTGCCAATAGAATAGAAGCTGTCAAATTACGCATCAGTTAGCCTTACTCTCTTTCTTATAAATTTGTTACTTAGCAGTGAATCACGTTTACTCATCTTGCTAATCCTAATAGTTCCATGCTTCTTACCTCAGGAGAGGAAAAAGTTCGCTACAAATGATATCAGACATTTGGCGATTTGATAGTAATTATCATTACTATTTAACAAAAAAGTACCACTTAATGATGTTCCTTCGTTAATCGATCCTGATTGACTCTCACCAGTTCACCTTGAATTTTCGTCAAGTTGCGCGAATCTCTTTGGTAAAACCGCGCTAAATCTTTTAACTTTCTAATCATTATTTGAGCGATTCTATTGAGATATAAGCAGGAAATAACTTGGGGAATGATGCCATGACAGAAAAAAAACTAGAAACTTTATTGGTTAGTGCCGGAAGACAAAAAAGATATACGCAAAGTGCCGTTAATCCACTGATTCAACGCACTTCATCTGTCATTTTCGATACCGTTGAAGACTTAAAGCAAGCTTTGAAGAACCGTGCTAAGGGCGAATTATTTTATGGACGCCGTGGCACACTGACTCATTTTTCCTTCCAGGAAGCGATGGCTGAGCTGGAAGGCGGCGCGGGTTGTGCTCTATATCCTTCCGGTACGGCAGCTATTACTCATTCAATTCTGGCGTTTGTAAAAACCGGTGATCATATTTTAATGACAGGTACAGCCTATGAACCCACACAGGAATTTTGTTATCACGTTCTGAAAAAAATGGGGATTTCCACCGATTATTTTGACCCCATGATCGGAGAAAACATCACTTCACTGATTCAACCCAATACCAAAGTTATCTTTCTTGAATCACCTGGTTCTTTGACGATGGAAGTGCAGGATATTCCTGCCATCGTGCGGGCTATTCGACAAGTCAATCCTGAGATTGTCATTATCATCGATAATACATGGGCGGCTGGCGTACTGTTTAAGGCTCTGGAGTTTGGTATCGATATCTCCATCCAATCTGCCACCAAATATATTATTGGCCATTCAGACGGAATGCTGGGTACAGCGGTTGCCAATGCACGATGTTGGGATCAGCTTAGGGAAGGATCTTACCTGCTAGGGCAGATTGCCGATCCTGATACGGTGTATATGGCAAACCGAGGGCTACGCACGTTAGCGGTTCGTTTAAAACAACACGAAGAAAACAGCATCAAAATTGCTAAATGGCTTGCGCAGCGACCGGAAGTTGCCGAAGTTTATCACCCAGCCCTGCCTTCTTGCCCAGGGCATCAGTTCTTTCAGCGCGATTTCACTGGCTCCTGTGGGTTATTTTCTTTTCTCCTGAATACCCAGCTTACATCTCAACAACTTGCTGATTATCTCGATAACCTGAACCATTTTAAGATGGCCTTCTCGTGGGGCGGTTTTGAGTCATTAATTTTAGGTATTCAACCAGAAATGCTGCAACGACTGCGTCAATACCCTGTGCCGCAAAAAACGGGCACCTTATTCCGTCTCCATATCGGGCTGGAAAATCTACAAGACTTGATTGATGATCTGGAAGCCAGTTTTGCACGTTTGGCAATTTGTTAACTTTCACCTTTAAAATTCGTTAACATCCACCTTCAAATTGTGGCTATCTCTTTATTGCAGATTGGCAGATAGCCACGGTTTCCCTTGATACTGAATCAAATCCCCCCCTATTTCATTATTTTGCGGTACACTGAGGCAGATCGGTTTGTTAATTATTTTACTCGCAAAAGTCACAGGATAAACAATGGAAACGTTAAGCGAGATCGTGCATGCACTCTGGCATCACGATTTTAACCAACTTGCCAATCCAGATGTCATCTGGGTTATTTATGGCGTTCTTTTTGTCACACTAGTGTTGGAAAATGGACTACTGCCAGCCGCCTTTTTACCCGGCGATACTCTGCTGGTGCTTTCCGGTGCTTTAATTGCCAAAGGCGTCATGAGTTTCATTCCCACGGTAATTCTGCTCACCATCGCAGCAAGCCTGGGTTGTTGGCTCGGTTATTTACAGGGACGCTGGCTCGGCCATACCCGTATTGTCAAAAACTGGCTGGCTCAACTTCCCTTGCAATATCGCCAACGTGCCGATACGTTATTCTCTAAACACGGTCTGTCTGCCCTGCTTATCGGACGCTTTTTAGCGTTTGTTCGCACTCTCCTGCCAACGTTTGCCGGTATTTCTGGCCTAAATAATAAACGCTTTCAATTTTTTAACTGGTTAAGTGGCTTCTTATGGGTCATTATTATCGTGGGTTTTGGCTATATCCTAAACCAAATCCCTTTCGTTAAAGCACATCAAGATATGGTCATGAACATTTTGGTGATTCTGCCTGTCATTTTGTTGATCAGTGGCTTGTCCGCTTCTCTGCTGATGTATTGGCGTCACAAGAAAGGAGTAGCAAAGAAAAACAAATAACGGGCTTATCGTTTTAACACGAACGTAAAAAACGCTATTTTTCTACTTACTTTTACTTGACTATCATCTGACTGGATTATCAACTCAATAATTGAACAACCAGAGTCCATTCCAACAGGCACTGTCACTACCAACTATTTAAGCTGTGCTCAATTTTTACATGCTGAATAACTTCCCCTGAATGGAATGGACAACCTCATTAACTAAAGGAGGTAATAATGGGTCAGCAGACAATTATTAAACTCGCTGATGGGAATCACATGCCACAATTGGGGCTTGGCGTTTGGAAAGCGAGTAATGAACAGGTTGTTAAGTCTATCCATACCGCATTAGAAGCCGGTTATCGCTCCATTGATACAGCAGCAATTTTTCATAACGAAGAAGGTGTGGGGAAAGCCTTGCAGGAAACTGATATCCCACGCGAAGAAATTTTCATCACTACCAAACTTTGGAATGATCGCCACCTGGATGCCCGTGCGGCATTACAAGAGAGCCTGAACAAACTACAGTTAGATTATGTTGATCTCTATCTCATTCAATGGCCAGTTCCCGAACAGGATCATTATGTTGATGCATGGGAGCAACTGGTTGAACTGAAAGAAACTGGCCTGACTCGCAGTATTGGAGTGTGTAATTTTCATATCGAGCATTTACAAAAAATAATCCAGGAAACCGGTGTCGTTCCTGTAATCAACCAAATTGAATTACATCCCTTACTGCAACAGCGACAACTTCACTCATGGAATGCTACCCATCATATTACAACCGAATCCTGGAGCCCGTTATCACGGGGCGGAAAAGGCGTTTTTAATTCTCCACTGGTTGAACGTCTGGCACTTAAATACGGCAAAACACCAGCGCAAATTGTCATTCGTTGGCATCTTGAATGCGGCATGATTGCCATTCCTAAATCTGTTACACCTGCCCATATTAAAGAAAATTTTGATGTATTTGATTTCCGGCTGGAAAAAGAGGATTTAACAGCCATAGCTGAACTGGATATTGGGAAACGGATAGGTCCAAATCCCGATACTTATAATCAATTTTAGTTAGGAAAATCATCCCATAGGTTCATCTATCCATTTCATTCAATCCATTTCAATGGGTCTGAACTCTGTGCTTCAGCAGGGTTCAGACCATGTACATAAAACACTATAATTTATCGGACAAATCAAAAATATAAATAATAACTATGTTTACTATTTATATATGAACTATGTTATAGACTTACTTCACAACGCTAAATAACAGGCATATTAGATAGATAATTGAAACACGCCACATGTTTATGGCAGCGTTCAATCTATCTATTTACATCAACATCCCAAATAAAAACTTAAGGAAATGATAATGGTTTACGTAGTTATTTCTTTATTAATGCTTATTCCTTTTTTCTTCACCTTAAAGTGGTTTCTGCTATCACCCCGAACCCACTACAACGCAGTGGGGATCTTACTTGCAATCGCAGCTATGGCTTTTCATATGTACATCTTTCGTTTTAATAATATTCCGATTGTACATATTAATGTTGCCCATCAACCGATTGTGTTTTATGGCGCAGTCATGATTACACTTCTACACGGCATACTCTATTCCATTTGTTTCAAGCGGTACTATGGAAAGAATATTGATAATGAGGAAAGTCATCTACACAACAACCAACGGTAATGTTTCTCATTACCGTTGGGAATCATCACCTTGCTCTTTATTTTCTGCTTCGCCAGAAGGTTTGGTATTGGCAGTCAGCAGATAAGGGGATTGTTGCCAGCGACTAGGGTACAGTTTCAGCAAGTTATGCGCCAGAATAAATCCAATCGCCAAAGATAGCAGGAGCATTATCCTAAGTAAGTTAGTTGTGTTATCGACCTGTTTGGCTTCAGTTGCCAATCGGTGTGTATCCAGTGTCAGACGAAGAAAACCTTTTGGATGATTTTTCCCTGGTATCGGCACAACAATTTGTTGGTTGAAATAACTACTGGATTTTTTGCCTTCCAACGATAATCGTTCACGAACAGAAATCGGTTCACCACTGCGTGCTATCTGTGTGCCATTCTCCAGATAGACACTGGCATCTAAAATGCGGCTGTTGTTAGTCAAGTAATCTAAATTAGCAACAATCTTTTTATTATTAAGATCTTTGCTACCATTCTCCATATAATCAGACAAGCTGAATGCGACTTGTTTTGCCAATGTTTGCGCCAAATCTTCGAATTGATCCATATGTGCCTGTTGTTGAGAACGGCTGAAATAGGAAACTCCCTGCATCAGCAACACCAGCAGTGCTATACATATTAATATAATCGCCGTCTTGTGCAGTCTAATTTTCAGCTTTGGTTTTATCATAGTTATCTCATCCCATGCTCAGAAAGCACATGTTGCCAGATGCAGTAATGATAGGATAGTTTGAAAAGCGTTTTTTGCCTGCACCAAATTATATGGAATTACAGGAGTCAATGTTCATGTCTAATAATCTGGCCTATCGTTACTTACCGGATGAGCTCCATAAATGGCCCGGATTACCCTTATCCCTCAGTGGTGATGAAGTCATGCCTCTGGATTACCGGGCAGGAGATAGCGGCTGGTTGCTGTATGGACGTGGTTTGGATAAACAGCGTATCAGCGAATTCCAGCACCGACTAGGAGCCGCCATTGTAGTCGTCTCTTCATGGCGGATCGATGATTATCAGGTTGTCCGCATTGCCGGTAGCCTTTCGCCTCGCATTAAACGTCAGGCAGATGAGTGCCGTTTGGATGTCGTTCCCTTGGGGCAAATTCCTCGCCTCCGTTCACCTGGCTTATTGGTGATGGATATGGATTCTACTGCTATCCAGATTGAATGCATTGATGAAATTGCCCGCCTGGCCGGAGTTGGGGATAAAGTGGCGGAAATCACCGAACGGGCGATGCAGGGCGAACTGGATTTTTCAGAAAGTCTGCGCGAGCGGGTTGCTCAGTTGGCAGGTGCCGATGTATCAATCTTGCAGCAAGTGATGGAAACACTGCCGCTTATGCCAGGGCTAACCAGCCTGGTTCGCAAGTTACAATCATTGGATTGGCATGTTGCGATTGCTTCCGGTGGTTTCACTTTCTTTGCCGATAATCTGCGCCAGCAATTACGCCTTTTTGATGCGGTCGCCAATCAACTGGAGATAAAAGATGGCAAGCTGACCGGTAAGGTCAAAGGGACGATTGTCGATGCAAAATACAAGGCAACCACTCTGATAAGATTGGCAAAATCACTGAATATTCCTCTGAGCCAAACCGTCGCTATTGGGGATGGTGCCAATGATCTGAAAATGATCCGCAAGGCAGGGTTGGGGATCGCCTATCATGCCAAGACAAAAGTTTACGCCCAGGCCAAAGTTGCTATCCGACATGCAGATTTAATGGGCGTCCTGTGTGTGTTAAGCGGTGGTCTGAAACACGAAGAACGCTAATGTCCACAGGTAAAAGTCATTACATTAAGGGAGTACAACGTGGCAAAAGCAGCAAAACGGGCATTTGTCTGTAACGAGTGTGGTGCGGATTATCCCCGCTGGCAGGGGCAATGTACCGCATGTCACGCATGGAATACCATTACGGAAGTGCGTTTAGCCTCAGCTTCATCATCCCGTAATGAACGCCTTAGTGGCTATGCCGGGAACGCTGGGATCAGCAAAGTACAAAAACTCTCTGATATCAGTTTGGAAGAACTGCCCCGTTTTTCAACTGGCTTTAAAGAATTTGACCGCGTTCTTGGCGGTGGCGTGGTTCCCGGCAGTGCCATTTTGATTGGCGGTAACCCAGGCGCCGGAAAAAGTACCCTGCTCTTACAAACCATGTGCCTACTATCGACCCAGATGAAAACCCTGTATGTAACTGGGGAAGAGTCATTGCAACAAGTGGCGATGCGAGCACATCGGCTGGGTTTGCCGACAGATCAACTGAATATGCTATCGGAAACCAGCATTGAGCAGATTTGTCTGGTCGCAGAGCAAGAACAACCTAAACTCATGGTGATTGATTCAATTCAGGTCATGCATATAGCAGATATCCAATCATCACCAGGCAGCGTTGCACAAGTCAGGGAAACCGCAGCCTACCTGACACGATTTGCTAAAACCCGTGGCGTTGCCATTATCATGGTCGGGCATGTAACAAAAGATGGCACTTTAGCTGGTCCCAAGGTGCTCGAACACTGTATAGACTGTTCCGTCATGTTGGATGGTGAAACTGATTCCCGTTTCCGCACCCTGCGCAGCCATAAAAACCGTTTCGGTGCTGTTAATGAGCTAGGCGTTTTTGCAATGACCGAACAGGGGTTACGGGAAGTCAGTAACCCTTCTGCCATTTTCCTGAGTCGTGGTGATGAAATTACCTCAGGGAGTTCAGTCATGATTGTGTGGGAAGGTACTCGCCCTTTGCTTGTTGAAATTCAGGCATTGGTAGATCACTCCATGATGTCAAATCCACGCCGCGTAGCAGTAGGGCTTGAACAAAACAGGCTGGCGATTTTACTTGCCGTCCTGCATCGGCATGGCGGTTTACAAATAGCAGATCAAGATGTTTTTGTGAACGTCGTAGGTGGAGTAAAAGTAACCGAAACAAGTGCTGATCTGGCGTTATTACTCTCTTTGGTTTCCAGCTTCCGCGATCGGCCTCTGCCTCGTGATCTGGTGGTATTTGGCGAAGTAGGATTGGCAGGAGAAATTCGTCCCGTTCCCAGTGGACAAGAACGTATTTCAGAAGCCGCTAAACACGGTTTTAAACGCGCCATTGTCCCCCATGCTAACATGCCGAAAAAATCGCTACCTGAAATGAAAGTATTTGGTGTCAAAAAACTGGCTGATGCGTTATCTGTTCTGGATGAGCTGGATTAAGAAATAATCTTTTATTCCTTTTAAATATATATAATCAATAGATTTCAAGTTACCGCTTGAAATCTATTAAACAGCAACCTAAGTATTTTTCCTAATTTGTCAGAATATTTGCTCGCCTGCCATCACATCCCAAATAAGGCGAATAATAAAGTTATGGGTAACTATTTTTATTCATCTTACTTAAATAAAAAATCAAATAGTTCCGCATTATATTATTTAAAATTTTTCTATTCTCACCACACTCTATTACTTATTGATGGCAAATATTGATGAAATTTAAACCGACAATGGTTATGTAAATATTTATACAGCGAATAAAGCCAAGCAATTTGCTCAATAAAAATTGAACAAACACTATTGTCATTCATTTTATTGTTTAACTATCAATTTAGCATTTGGTTATTTTATTTAAAATAAATATCCAATTACTCAATTTTAAACACTTATTATAGTCAAGATAACGGCATTTAATCCCAAATAATCAATAAACAACCAATTTTATTTTTACCTTTCACAGCAAGCATGCTATTTTGTTTAGTATACTAAACACAAAGGAGGTCTTATGAAGCAATTTGACTATTTGAAAGAGGCGATCAAACAGGCAGGTTACACATTACAACAGGTTGCTGATGCCAGCGGAATGACCAAAGGCTACCTAAGCCAACTTATTAATAACAAGATAAAAAGTCCCAGCGCACACAAACTGGCTTCTCTTCATCAATATTTAGGGTTAGCGTATCCTGTGGAAAAGAAAACAGTCGGAATTGTGTTTGGTAAATTTTACCCATTACATACTGGACACATTTATTTGATTCAACGGGCATCCAGTCAGGTTGATGAGTTACATGTTGTTCTTTGCTGTGACGAAGTGCGGGATCGGGAGCTATTCATCAACAGTTCGATGTCTCAACAACCTACTGTAAGTGACCGTCTGAGATGGTTGCTGCAAACATTCAAGTATCAGAAAAATATTCATATCCATGCATTTGATGAGCAAGGAATGGAGCCTTATCCAAATGGCTGGGAAGCATGGAGTCAAAGTGTTCAGTCGTTTTTGACAGCAAAAAATATCCACCCTCATTACATCTATTCCAGCGAAGCACAGGATGTTCCTCGTTATAAAGAATATTTCGGTATTGAAACTGTGCTTATTGACCCACAACGCTCATTCATGAATATTAGCGGTAGCCAAATCCGTCAGGCGCCTTTCCGTTATTGGGAATATATCCCTACAGAAGTAAAACCATTTTTTGTACGTACAGTGGCTATTCTCGGCGGAGAATCGAGCGGAAAATCGACATTAGTGAATAAGCTAGCCAACATGTTTAACACGACCAGTGCATGGGAATATGGGCGCGAATACGTA
The DNA here is from genome assembly GCF_001908105.1 of Xenorhabdus eapokensis. Next base: position 44,121 of record NZ_MKGQ01000005.1, on the reverse strand, counting down.
TTTTCTCATTTGGGAGGCGATGAAATGGCTTTGCAATACTCAGATTACGATAAAATTGCATTAGGCCATGCTCAATATATTGATTTTTCAGTTAAATATGCCAATAAAGTTGTGTTTATCGATACTGATTTTGTGACAACACAGGCATTTTGCAAACGCTATGAAGGCAAAGAACATCCTTTTGTACAGGCGATGATTGATGAATATCGCTTTGATTTAGTTATTCTTTTAGAAAATAACACCCCGTGGATTGCAGATGGTTTAAGAAGTTTGGGCAGTGAGCAAGATCGCAGAGAATTTCAACGTTTACTTGAAAGCTTGTTGAAAACAAATAATATCGATTATGTTTGTGTCAATTCACCGGACTATGATCAACGTTTTCTACGTTGCGTTGAATTAGTTCAACAGATGTTAATGGAATAACTAACTTTTTTATATAAAATAGATTATACTTATATTATTATCACGATTGATTGATAGTAATTTATTATTCAGTGTAATCTTTATCTTCTTATACTTCCCCTACCTTAACAATGAGTCAAATGTTTACTTTGGTTATTTTAACAAATGTAATAAAATAAATTGTGATAATAATATTTTTTGATACTTTAATTTTACTGTTTTGACTTGAATTACAGGAAAATAAGTCATTTAATGAACAGGTATATTTATTTATATAAAATTTAAGTTACCCAAAAGACCACAAATATTCTAGGTGATTTTATCAATAACGGAGGTAATAACAAGTAACATTAAAATATTAACAAAATATAAAATGACTTTTCCCTTATTATAAAAGTGGAATAAAAATAGAAGAAGTTATGCTATTTTTATTTTTTCATTATTATCTTAAGCATAATTTATTAATATTATTGATTTTTTATTCCAAAACTAAGAAACATCTCATTTATTAGATAGTCATAGTAAATAATAATTGACATAAGATGAGTATATCCTTGGTGAAGATGTTTCACATATAGACTATTTTTATTCTTACAATACCATAAGGATATTAGTGTTATTACGAATAAATTTAGGCAGCATATGTTTAAGGAAAAAGCTTTAATCTTTTAACCTAATTGTGTTGAGAATATGAACTTGAATCAATTTAAATCGATTGAGGTTATCAATATTTCATATGGTTTAACTGATGCTACAGTTAATCATGAAATGATTTCAAATATCACATTTTCTATTATACCAGGTGAAATTACTTTGATAACAGGGCCGAAGGCAGCGACTAACCGTACAGTGTTGTCGATTGCATCGGGTATGTTACAACCAGATCAAGGAGATGTATTAATTAATAATAACAAATTGAAACTAATGAATGATGTAGAGTTAGGAAAGTTCCATCATGAAAATAGCGGGTTTATTTTCCAAGACTTCAACTTATTTAGTGAACTCACTCTATTAGATAACTTGTTATTATCAACCTCTTACGGATTATCACTTGCCCGCGAGCAAGCCGAAAAAATCGCGCAAAAATCGCTGGATATTGTGAAGTTAGGCGATAAAAGCCGTTATTATCCAGGGGAACTGTCTGAAAACGAGAAACAATTGGCTGCAATGGCAAAAGCCATAGTCAGAAGACCTGAATATTTATTTGCAGATGACCCAACACGCAATTTAGAGAATCGGGCATTTCAGACATTCATTAATATCTTTAAATTTATTGCTCATGAACAGAAAGGCACGGTTGTCATTGCCTCACAAGATAGACGCCTGATTCAACATGCAGATAGCGTTATCACTTTAGCCAGTGGAAAAGCAATTAAGACTTATGAATCCATGCTGGATAGACGAGTTTTAGCGTCTTAATATATTAGAAATAACTGCTCATTAGTTACCATCAACAAAAAACGGCCTGATATCAGGCCGTTTTTTCTATCAAGTTTTTTCTGGCTGGCTTATTTGGTGATCTTTTTATATTTAATGCGGTGAGGCTCCAGTGCTTCAGCCCCCATCGTCCGCTTCTTGTAGTCTTCGTATTCGCTGAAGTTTCCTTCAAAGAAGGTGACTTTCCCTTCATCTTGATAATCAATGATGTGGGTTGCAATACGGTCAAGGAACCAACGGTCATGGGAAATAACCATCGCACAGCCTGGGAATTCCAGCAGGGCGTTTTCCAATGCACGCAAAGTTTCGACGTCTAAATCGTTGGTTGGTTCGTCAAGCAGTAACATGTTGCCGCCAACTTGCAGCAGTTTGGCTAAATGCAGACGACCACGCTCACCACCAGACAACTCACCAACACGCTTACCTTGATCTACGCCTTTGAAATTAAAGCGTCCAACATAGGCACGGCTTGGAATTTCAAAGTTGCCGATGCGCATGATGTCTTGACCACCAGAAACTTCTTCCCAAACGGTTTTGCTGTCATTCATGTCATCGCGGAACTGATCAACAGAAGCCAATTTAACCGTCTCACCCAGTGTAATTGAGCCAGAATCTGGCTGCTCTTGACCGGATAACATACGGAACAAGGTTGATTTACCCGCACCGTTCGGGCCGATGATCCCAACAATCGCCCCTTTCGGCAGGGAGAAGCTCAAATTGTCGATCAGAACGCGATCACCGTAAGATTTGGTTAGATCAGTGATTTCCAGTACCTTATCACCCAAACGTGGTCCTGGTGGAATGAACAATTCGCTAGTTTCATTACGCTTCTGGTAGTCGACGCTATTCAGTTCTTCAAAGCGAGCTAAACGTGCCTTGCCTTTTGCCTGACGTCCTTTCGGATTTTGGCGGATCCACTCAAGCTCTTTCTCAATGGATTTACGGCGAGCCGCTTCTGACGCGGCTTCCTGTGCCAGACGTGCATCTTTCTGCTCCAGCCATGAAGAGTAGTTGCCTTCCCACGGAATACCTTCACCACGGTCAAGTTCCAAGATCCAACCAGCAACGTTATCAAGGAAGTAGCGGTCGTGGGTGATCGCAACCACTGTGCCTTCGTAATCGTGCAGGAAGCGCTCCAGCCATGCAACAGATTCAGCATCAAGGTGGTTAGTAGGTTCGTCAAGCAGCAGCATGTCTGGTTTTTCTAATAACAGACGGCAAATTGCCACACGACGACGTTCACCACCGGACAGGTGTTCAATCTTTGCATCCCATGCAGGCAAACGTAGGGCATCAGCCGCTCGTTCAAGCTGATTATCCAGATTGTGCCCGTCATGAGATTGGATAATCGCTTCCAGCTTTCCTTGCTCTTTTGCCAGCTTATCGAAATCCGCATCTGGATCAGCATAAGCAGCATAAACTTCATCAAGACGAGTCAGGGCATTTTTAACTTCACTAACCGCCTCTTCCACCGCTTCACGAACAGTATGTTCAGGGTTGAGCTTAGGTTCTTGCGGCAGATAACCGATTTTAATACCCGGTTGTGGACGCGCTTCTCCCTCAATATCTTTATCAATACCCGCCATGATGCGCAGTAAAGTAGATTTACCGGCACCATTAAGGCCGAGAACACCGATTTTTGCTTCAGGGAAAAAACTCAGAGAAATATTTTTCAGAATATGCCTTTTAGGGGGAACAACTTTTCCCACCCGATGCATACTATAAACATATTGAGCCAATGTCGTTTACCTTTTGATTAATCAAGAAATTTTAAAAAACGTTTGCGTTTATCGAGTTTGGATAGCCTATTTTACCTATCCTCTTATCAAATAGCACTTTTTCAGCGTTTTCTATTTGGTAGAACAATTGTAATAATTCACATCAATAATATGATTATAATTACATAGCATCTTAACAATTCACTTGGACAATGTACCTGAGAAGCATGTAAACACAGGGCATTTGGACACTGATAGTAGTCTTCCGAAGGGGTATGTGGCAATGAGTAAGTGGCAGCATTGTGTCATGGCTGTGAGTATGGTTTTTGTTGTTGCTGGAGCGGCACCGGCACATGCTGATTCTCTGGATGCCCAGCGTCAGCGATATCAAGAAATAAAGCAGGCATGGGATACCAAAAATAAGGCAGAAGTGGCGCGCCTGATGCCAACGCTGAAAAATTATCCCTTGTATCCATATCTGGAATATCGTCAATTATCTCAAGATCTGGCAACTACCACTCCTCAGCAAGTTCAGCACTTTATTAATACTCACCCTACCCTGCCACCAGCACGCTCGCTGGCATCTCGATTTATCAATATACTGGCAGACAATGGTGATTGGAACGGCCTCCTTGCATTCAGTCCCACCCCGCCAAAGACAGTGGCAGAGCGCTGTGATTATTACTTTGCACAATGGGCAACGGGGCACCAACAAGTCGCTTGGCAAGGCGCCCAAGAAATTTGGCTCAACGGCAGCTCATTACCCGATCGTTGCAACAAGCTACTCACTGCCTGGGAGCAGGCTGGATACCTATCTGCAAATTTAATTTTGCAACGTACCGAATTAGCAATGAAAGCCAATAATGCCACACTTGTTGCCTATCTTGCCAAACGCTTGCCATTGCGTTATCAGAGTCTGAGCGCGAATTTACTGAAGCTACAACATGATCCAGCATTAATTGAACAATTTGCCATAACTGTCACACCTACCGACTTCACCCGCTCGGTTATCATAACGAACTTTTCCCGATTTGCCCGCTCAAATACTGAACTTGCCAGAGTAAGCATCCCTACACTTGTCCGCTCACAAAAGATGAATAGCGCCGAAAGGCAGCAATTAAAAGATATCGTTGCATGGCAATTGATGGGAGATATCTCTCCAGAGCAAGCAAAATGGCGGGATGATACCATTCGCCATTCACACTCTATCAAATTGATTGAGAGACGTGCCCGCTTGGCATTAAGGGATGGTAATCATTCTGGACTTGAAGAATGGATTTCGCTGCTGCCGCAAAAAACGTTGCACCAAGATGAGTGGCAATATTGGAGTGCTATTATTCTGCTCAATCAAAGGAAAAACACAGAAGGCAATGCCATCTTACGTAAGCTGACCGAACATCGTGGTTTTTATCCCATGGTAGCAGCCCAGAAATTACATATTTCCTATCCTCTAATCATCAATAAATCAGAGAGGCCCGATCGTTCCATTACCAATATGCCGGAAATTAAGCGTATCCAAGAGTTGCTGTATTGGAATATGGATAATTTGGCTCGCTCAGAATGGCTCCTTCTGGTTTCTTCGCAAGATCGCGTGAAACAAGAACAGTTGGCTCGTTATGCATTTGAACAGCACTGGCCCGCATTCAGTGTACAAGCTACCATTACGGGAAAAATGTGGGATCACCTTGAAGAGCGTTTTCCGATGGCGTGGAAAAATGAATTTGCACATTTCACGTCAGATAAAAATATTTCACCAAGTTATGCAATGGCAATTGCCCGTCAGGAAAGTGCCTGGAATCCCCAGGCTCGTTCTTCCAAAGGGGCTAGTGGATTAATGCAGATCATGCCCAAAACCGCTGAGCATACTGTGAAGAGTAAGAAAATTCAGGGTTATGCCAACAGCAATCAATTAATGGATCCGATTACGAATATTAAAATTGGCACCGCTTATCTGGATTCTGTCTACCAGCGTTTTGACAATAATCGTATTTTGGCCAGTGCCGCCTATAATGCTGGCCCTGCAAATGTTGATCGTTGGTTGGCTAACACGGCTGGCAATATCGATCCCATCGCCTTTATTGAGAGCATTCCTTTCGCGGAAACGCGCTCTTATGTCAAAAATGTTCTTGCCTACGACATGTTCTACCATAATTTCATGGGAAAAATGCAAAATGTGCTGACAAATGCGGAATGGCAAAGACGTTATTAATTTAAGATAAATATGGTATGCTATTGTACTAGTTAAATAGTATGGTAGTTAATTATGGCACAAAATCATTTGATTGATCCGGCGCTTTCCCCGGAAGATGGTGATGACTGGCTCACTTTTGTTGAGTTGTTAAAAATAGCATTTGAACAAAATTTGCAACATTCTATTTTACAGCTATTATTGACTCCCGATGAACGTACCGCTTTATCGACACGGGTTCGGATTATTCAGGAATTGATGCGTGGGCAAATGAACCAACGCGAACTGAAAAATGAGCTAGGCGTTGGTATTGCGACAATTACGCGTGGTTCTAATAGTTTAAAGAACGCACCAGCTCATGTTAAGAAATGGCTGGAGGCTCAGTTATTAGTTGATTGACAATAACCACGATAAAATAACAAATTAAATAATGCAGCGGGGGCCGTCCAATCGTGCCCCCAAACAACTACGTACCGTTAAGGTCAGTGATTCGACTCTTTGTAAATTTCATGATGGATAGGCACAAGAGCCAGTATCAAAGCTTGGTGATAAACGCTGGTACGCGTCAGAATACCATTGGTAAAAAAGCCAATCGCACCCCCTTTTTGCTTGATATTATCGACGCCGGTTACATCAGCCATTTCATGGCCAAGTTCGCGTCCTTTACGAATGCCTTCCAAAACCTTTTCTGGCAACATCAAGCTGGCGGAACGCGATTCTCCCCGAATTTGTTTATGTTCAACAACCATCCAGGCAAACGTCATGTCATCTTCAATTCCTGCTTCAACCCCAACCCAGAAATCAGCCTCTGGCCGAACTTGGCGAGCAGCCATAACTCGATGGCGAGCACCTGTGCGAGTTTCAGTATTACCAATAGGCTGCTGAGGTACGCTACTGTCTACATTGACATCTTCTATATGGTAAGTGCCTGGGCCAAAAACATCATCGAATGCAAGGCTAATCGCTTTTATCTTCGCAGGGTTAGTTGTTGCTGCAATAACGTGGTACATATAAATAAATTATCCTTTGAACTATTTCATGATGCAGTATAACGGAAAATAACTATGTTACAGGTCTATCTTGTTCGTCATGGCGAAACCGAATGGAATGTGGCTCGTCGTATTCAGGGGCAATCTGACAGTCCTTTGACTGCAACGGGTCGGCGCCAAGCTCACTTAGTCGCGCAGAGAGTTAAATCAGAAAACATTACCCATGTTATCACCAGTGACCTTGGTCGGACACGCCAAACAGCAGAAATCATCGCGAAAGCCTGTGGCTGCGATGTCATACTGGAACCACGCCTGCGAGAGTTACATATGGGCGTTCTGGAAAATCGCGAACTAACCTCCCTCACACCAAAAGAAGAATCTTGGCGTAAAAGTCTTGTTGATGGTACACCAAATGGGCGGGTTCCAGAAGGTGAATCAATGTATGAAGTGTCTACCCGTATGCGTGCCGCTCTGGAAAATTGCCTTAGCCTGCCAGCGGGTAGCCGTCCGCTGTTGGTCAGTCATGGAATAGCTCTCGTCAGTTTGATTTGCTCTATCCTGGGTCTTCCCGCTAATTCAGAGCGCCGTCTACGATTGAGAAACTGCTCCATCTCACGGGTAGATTATCAGGATAGCCCGTGGCTGGCCCCAGGCTGGATAGTTGAAACAACGGGCGATATCACTCACTTGGATATGCCCGCCTTGGATGAATTACAAGGTTAACGTTCAATTGGGATGAGATACTCAAATTCCACAACATGACTTTGTGTCTCATCCCCCAAATTTTTACATTCAAGATTAGTGAGGTAATATCGCTCGACATCGTATCCCTTTCTGCGCGTTATGTTGAGTGTTGGCAGACAGATGCCATAAACAGTAAAGAGAAACTCTTGTAACTGCTCTTTATCACCAAAATAACTGAACGAAATATAATCCCCACTTGGCAAGGCGACTGGACGGCTATCTTTGGTATCAAAGGTAGCATATTCTGGTTCTATGGCTGTGGTATAGAACACGGTCTGTTCATCTTCACTCTCCATACAAGGGATTGTATGGTGTAATCCATAAAGTCTCGGTGGTAATACTTCCGCATCTTGTAGATAGTTAATCCAAAACTCATGACGCATATTCTTGCAATCTTCTGACCACTGCTCAAGCGTGTAACTGCAAGTGTGTTCAGTGCCGATAAGTGACTTCTCTTCCAACGTGACAAATTTGTGCTTTGGCAAAGGTTTGTTATCGAGCAAGATGGGAGGGCATATTCCTTTTGCGTGCCACTCTTCGCTGCGACGATAAGCTGCTGGCGTTCGGTCAAACTGTTTTTTGAAAGCTCTGGTAAAAGTTTGTTGAGAATCAAAACGATATTGCAACGCAATGTCTAATATGGGACGGCTGGTTAAACGTAACGCAACGGCGGCTTTGGATAATCTTCTCGCACGGATATAAGAACCTATTGCCTGACCTGTTACCTCCTTGAACATGCGCTGCAAGTGCCATTTGGAGTAACCTGCTTTTGCTGCAACGTTATCAAGAGACAATGGACGATCCAGATTATTATCCACCCAATGCAGCAAGTCTCGAATGATGTTGGTTTGATCCATACATCTCCCTCAGTCATTAAGACAAAAAGAAAATCATATCAATGTAAAAACAACTTATGCCAAGATTATTCCATTAGGCATATTAATTATTACATTGATGTTATCAACAAATTATCAATGAATTAAACAAGTTTTTTCTTGGAATAAATTAATGGTAGAATTGGTAATATGTCAAGCATTGTCTTGTGGAATAACTCAACACATTGAGTTTTAATAAAAAATATTTACGCTGATGTGCTGGATCGACCTCATTTCAATCGCATCACTTTTTAAAGACCATTACTTACTCATCTTAGGTGCATCTTCAGCTATAATGGCATGATTTTTCATTACAGATACATTCATAATGGAAATGATTTAATTAAATTCATTGCGTTACATTATATGTGAATGATAGATATTTTCACTGTATTTATTTAATTCAAATGGACTAAATATGGCAACAATGAAGAAAATAGTGATAGCGGCTACCTTGCTCTTTTCTCCTGTAGTTTTACATGCTGAAGAAATTGGTTCTGTTGACACAGTGTTCAAATTTTTTGGCCCTGACAACAAGATAGTGATAGAAGCCTTTGATGATCCTGACGTTAAAAATGTCACCTGCTATCTGAGCAGAGCCAAAACGGGAGGGCTTAAGGGTGGATTGGGATTAGCAGAAGATACCTCTGATGCCGCGATATCTTGCCAGCAAGTAGGCCCGATTGAACTAGCAGATAAGATAAAAAAATCTGCCAAGAAAGGACAAGTCGTCTTCCAAAAACGCACTTCTTTGGTATTTAAAAAATTGCAGGTTGTACGCTTCTATGATCCGAGTCGTAATTCGTTAATTTATTTAACTTATTCTGACAAAGTGATCGATGGTTCCCCTAAAAATGCGATCAGTGCTGTACCGATTATGCCGTGGAAAGAGTAAATAACTCATCACTAAAGCAAGTACCCGCCCCAAAAAGCCCTGATGCCATAAGACATGCAGGGCTTTTTACCAGATACACGATGTTGAATATATACCTATAAAAAGGTTCGATCAGTCTTCTAAATCACCACAGAAACGGTAACCTTCACCGTGGATGGTCGCAATGATTTCTGGAGTATCTGGTGTCGATTCGAAGTGTTTACGAATACGGCGAATAGTTACATCAACAGTACGATCGTGAGGTTTCAGTTCGCGGCCCGTCATTTTTTTCAACAATTCTGCACGGGTTTGGATTTTTCCTGGATTCTCACAGAAATGAAGCATCGCACGGAATTCGCTACGCGGCAGTTTGTAATGATCTCCCATCGGGCTAACCAAAGAGCGGCTATTGATATCCAGCTCCCATCCGTTGAACTTATAACTTTCAACTTGGCGACGCTCTTCACCTGGATGACTCAGGTTCATTGTCCGCGAAAGCAAATTACGTGCACGGATGGTTAATTCGCGTGGGTTAAATGGCTTAGTTATATAATCATCAGCACCGATTTCGAGACCAAGAATTTTGTCCACTTCATTATCACGGCCTGTTAAGAACATCAACGCAACATTTGCCTGCTCACGTAATTCACGGGCAAGCAGTAAGCCATTTTTACCAGGCAGATTGATATCCATAATGACTAAATTGATATCGTTATCTGACAGAATATTGTGCATTTCTGAACCATCATTGGCTTCATAAACAACATACCCTTCCGCTTCAAAAATACTCTTAAGGGTATTACGCGTGACAATTTCGTCTTCAACAATCAAAATGTGCGGGGTTTGCATGGTTGCTACCTAAAATCGCTAAAAAACAGAATCTGTATGACACAAGCTGTTATTATTAAAAGAAAATATGCTGATCTTGTTCTGAGTGACAGAAAACCAGCTTATGCCCGAAATAAACGTTTTGCTATGTTTTACGCTAAAAACTAGCGTCGCTTTCCTAGAGGGTACATACCCGAAAAAAACCAATTTAAATGAGGCTTCTATATTAGTCTATTAACAGCAATATAACAGCTAGTAATGCATTTGCCTTCTAAAAAAACCAACTTTTGTTGATACATATCAAAATCAATTGTAGCACGTTAACATTAATTGTAATTGTTAATTTTAATCCAGGCCATCTGTTATTAAATTAAATAAATTATGTTAATGGATGTTAAAATGCCGTGAATGCTTACAGAGATTCTCTCGACACTAAAATATCCAGATGATACGTTTTTATCATAAAGACAAAATAATTACAAAATATGTTTTTTGTAAAATTAAATGCTAATAAATAACCTAATTAACCAAATAATGATTTGCCATTTGGGTTATATTTTGAATAATTTCGATACGGAAAATGACGTTTTTTTCTTCTTTTGCCATAAAAAATATTTGACATTGACCACAATTTAATTTAACCAATAGGGGGTCAAGCGAATTAAAAAGACAGACAGGAAACTATGCACTACATCAGCCCGAAAAAAATGGTTCTTGCAAACACGACTATAACCGTTACTACAACCATTACGACAACCACGATTACCACCGGAACCTTGAGTTGCGGTGCGGGCTGACGCATACACATAAAACGACAATGAGCCCGTATCCCACAAGATACGGGCTTTTTTTTGGACAGAAATCAGGAGAAGAACGTTCATGCGAGTATTGAAATTTGGTGGAACCTCAGTTGCGAATCACCAGCGTGTACTGAGTGTTGCCGATATCGCCGAAAATGAGTTATCCCTTGGGCAAGTTGCCTTAGTTCTCTCTGCACCGGCAAAAATCACCAACCATCTGGTAGCGATGATTGAAAAAACGGTTGCAGGACAAGATATTGTTTCCAATATGAGCGATGCTACCCAAATCTTTGTTGAACTGCTGTCAGGGTTGAAAGCACAACAACCAGGATTTGATTATGAACGCCTGAAAGGGCTAGTAGAGCGTGAGCTTGCCAATCTTAAACAGACTTTGCACGGCATCTCTTTGTTAAAACAATGCCCAGATAGCATTAATGCATCTCTGATCTGTCGTGGTGAAAAACTGTCGATTGCTATCATGGAATCCGTGCTACAGGCTCGTGGCCATAAAGTGACTGTCATTGATCCGGTCAAAAACCTTTTGGCACATGGGCATTGCCTCGAATCCACTGTCGATATCCATGAATCTTCCAAACGCATTGCAGCGCTTAACATTCCTGCTGACCACATCATTTTGATGGCTGGTTTCACTGCGGGCAATGAAAATGGCGAATTGGTTGTGTTGGGGCGCAATGGCTCTGACTATTCAGCCGCAGTACTGGCAGCATGCCTGCGTGCAGATTGTTGCGAAATTTGGACTGATGTAGACGGTGTCTATACTTGTGACCCAAGGGCGGTGCAAGATGCACGTTTGCTAAAAAGCCTGTCATACCAAGAAGCGATGGAATTGTCTTATTTCGGTGCGAAAGTTCTGCATCCCCGAACCATCGCCCCGATTGCTCAGTTTCAAATTCCTTGCCTGATAAAAAACACCGCCAATCCTAATGTGCCTGGTACTTTTATTGGCGATGCACTCATTGATGATGGACAAAAAGATCAAGACATGCCGATCAAGGGCATCACCAATCTGGATCATATGGCGATGTTCAACGTTTCCGGCCCTGGCATGAAAGGTATGGTCGGGATGGCGGCACGGATCTTTTCCGTCATGTCACGCAAAGGTATTTCTGTTGTATTAATCACGCAATCCTCGTCAGAATACAGCATCAGCTTCTGTGTACCACAGAAAGAATGGGTAAAAGCACAGAATGCACTGACAGAAGAATTTTATCTGGAGCTGAAAGATGGTGTGCTTGATCCCATTGACGTTATCGACAATCTTGCCATTATTTCTGTCGTTGGTGATGGTATGCGTACTCAGCCAGGGACTTCTGCCCGCTTTTTTTCCGCATTAACACGTGCCAACATCAACATCATTGCCATTGCGCAAGGCTCTTCTGAACGTTCCATTTCCGCCGTTATTGAAAATGATGCCGCGACTACGGCGGTTCGTCTCTGCCACCAAATGCTGTTTAATACCGCTCAAGTTGTTGAGGTCTTTGTTGTCGGTGTGGGGGGAGTAGGCAGTGCGTTGATCGAGCAAATACGCCGTCAGCAAACCTGGCTCAAACAGAAACATATCGATCTACGCGTCTGTGGTATTGCCAATTCCCGCGCTTTATTGACTGATGTACAAGGCATCGGTCTGGATAACTGGCAACAAGCACTCTCAGAAGCAACTGAGCCTTTTAGCTTGAGTCGTCTGATCCGTCTTGAAAAAGAGTACCATCTCCTGAATCCAGTCATTGTGGACTGTACTTCTAATCAGTCGATTGCGGAACAGTATGCGAGCTTCCTCAGCGATGGCTTTAACGTTGTCACCCCAAATAAAAAAGCCAATACCTTATCGATGGCTTATTATCGCCAAACCCGTCAGGCCGCAGAAAAATCGAAACGTAAGTTCCTGTATGACACTAACGTGGGTGCTGGATTACCTGTTATCGAAAACTTACAAAATCTGCTTAATGCCGGTGATGAATTAGTACAGTTCAGTGGCATCCTGTCGGGTTCTTTATCCTATATTTTCGGGATGCTGGATGAAGGTATGACGTTGTCACAAGCGACCATGCTAGCCAAAGAGAAAGGCTTTACTGAACCCGATCCACGCGATGATCTCTCTGGTATGGATGTTGCCCGCAAGCTGCTGATTTTAGCGCGCGAGGCGGGTTATGAACTGGAGCTGGAAGATATTCATGTCGAACCCGTTTTACCCATATCGTTCGACGCCAGTGGCGATGTTGACAGTTTCCTGCAACGTTTACCACAACTGGATCAGGAATTTAGCCAACGTGCGGAGCAAGCCGCAGAACAAGGAAAAGTCTTGCGTTATGTTGGCTTGATTGAACAAGGCCGTTGTACAGTGAAAATTGTCGCTGTTGACGGCAACGATCCACTTTATAAAGTCAAGAATGGCGAAAATGCTTTGGCTTTCTATACCCGTTATTATCAACCCATTCCGCTGGTATTGCGTGGCTATGGCGCAGGAAATGATGTAACGGCCGCCGGCGTTTTTGCTGATATATTACGCACTCTGTCATGGAAATTGGGGGTTTAATGGTTATCAGGGTTTATGCGCCTGCCTCTATCGGGAACGTTGGCGTCGGATTTGATGTGCTTGGTGCAGCAGTTTCTCCCATTGATGGCTCGTTACTTGGAGATTGTGTCTCCATAAATGAAGCTGAAAGTTTCAGCCTGAATAATAAAGGGCGATTTGTGGGCAAATTGCCTGCCGATCCCAAACAAAATATTGTCTACCAATGCTGGCAGCTTTTTTGTCAACGGTTGGGAAAAGCACTGCCCGTTGCCATGACACTAGAGAAAAATATGCCAATCGGTTCGGGATTAGGCTCTAGTGCCTGTTCTGTCGTCGCCGGTTTAGTGGCACTGAATGAATATGCAGGCCGACCATTTAACCAATACCAGTTGCTGGACATGATGGGAGAATTAGAAGGGCGTATTTCCGGTGGTGTTCATTATGATAATGTCGCCCCCTGCTATTTGGGGGGATTGCAACTGATATTATCTCAGGAAGAGACCCCCTGTTTGCCTGTCCCCACATTTGATGATTGGCTGTGGGTAATGGCTTATCCTGGCATCAAAGTACCGACAGCAGAAGCCCGTGCCATCCTGCCCAATCACTATGCCCGTAAGGATATCATTGAGCATGGACGTCACTTTGCGGGTTTTATCCATGCCTGCCATACCCAGCAATCAGAACTGGCTGCCAAATTAATGCAAGATGTTGTGGCAGAACCTTATCGCACACAACTCTTACCCGGATTTGCCAACGCACGTGATACAGTCAAAAAATTAGGGGCGCTGGCGTGCGGCATTTCCGGCTCCGGCCCAACACTTTTTGCAATTTGCAATGAACTAGCTGTAGCAGAAGAGGTTGCACACTGGTTGCAACAACATTACGTACAGAATGATGAAGGCTTTGTACACATTTGCCGTCTGGATCTCGCAGGCGCACGACAGGTAAAGTAACCATGAAATTATATAACTTAAAAGACAACAGCGAGCAGGTTAGTTTTTCACAGGCGGTAAAACAAGGGTTAGGTAAACAGCAAGGCCTCTTTTTTCCACAGGATTTGCCAGAATTCAGCCATAATGAAATTGATGACTTATTGCAATTGGATTTTGTCAGCCGCAGTCAACGCATTCTCTCTGCTTTTATCGGCGATGAAATTCCCGCAGAGCAATTGGCCGACCGCGTGAAAAATGCGTTTGCCTTCCCTGCTCCTGTAGCAATTGTCGAAGATAACATCGCTTCACTGGAGCTTTATCACGGCCCAACACTGGCGTTCAAAGACTTTGGCGGCCGTTTCATGGCACAAATTCTTGCCCAGATTGCAGGAGAACAGCCCGTCACTATTTTGACTGCCACATCCGGTGATACTGGCGCCGCAGTTGCCCATGCTTTCTATGGCTTGAATAACGTACAGGTTGTGATCCTTTATCCCGAAGGCAAAATCAGTCCATTGCAGGAAAAACTCTTTTGTACTTTGGGTGACAATATCCATACGGTTGCTATCAAGGGGGACTTCGATGCTTGTCAGGCATTAGTCAAACAGGCTTTTGATGACGAAGAATTGAAACGGGCTTTACATCTCAACTCGGCTAACTCAATTAATATCAGCCGCCTACTGGCACAAATCTGTTATTACTTTGAAGCCGTTGCGCAGCTCCCGGCAGAAAAACGTGAGCAATTGGTTATTTCCGTCCCAAGTGGCAATTTTGGTAATTTAACCGCGGGGCTGCTGGCAAAATCGCTGGGATTGCCAGTAAAACGTTTTATCGCAGCAACCAATGTTAATGACACCGTTCCTCGTTATTTAGCGGAAGGTAAGTGGCTGCCACATCAGACCATTCCAACACTGTCCAATGCTATGGATGTCAGCCAGCCCAATAACTGGCCGCGCATTGAAGAACTGTTTAAACGCAAAGGCTGGGCACTGAGTGAACTGGCAAACGGTGTTGTGGATGATGCAACCACTCAAAGCACAATGCGCGAACTGGCGGCAAAAGGCTATATTTCTGAACCACACGCTGCCGTCGCGTATCGTGTTTTGCGTGATCAACTACAAGAAGGGGAATATGGCTTGTTCCTGGGTACTGCTCATCCAGCCAAATTTAAGGAAAGCGTCGAAGCAACACTCAGCCAACCATTGTCCTTGCCACAAGCGTTAGCTGAACGTGCAGATCTGGACGTGTTATCCCACGTTATGCCCGCTGATTTCTTCACATTACGTGAATTTTTGATGGAAAAAGCATCGAAATAACGCGTCACTTATCACTCCACCCATTTATAGGTGGAGTGACTCCATACGCTTAAACACCAATTCATCTCCCTTAGAGAGAGAGTCATCAAAAGCGTATCCTTCCAGATTGAACTCCACCAGCCGTGCTGGATCGGTCAGTTGATTCTGAATAATAAAACGGCTCATCAAGCCACGAGCTTTTTTAGCATAGAAACTAATGACCTTGTATTTGCCATTTTTTTCATCCAGAAAAACAGGTTTGATAATTCTGGCTGCCAGCTTTTTGGTGTTCACCGATTTGAAATACTCATCTGATGCCAGATTGACCAGAACATCATCACCTTGCTGTTCCAGTGCTGCATTTAAGTTTTCAGTAATACAATCACCCCAAAACTTATACAAATCTTTACCGCGTGAATTTTCCAGCTTAATTCCCATTTCCAAACGATAAGGCTGCATCAAATCGAGAGGACGCAAAACCCCATACAAGCCAGATAGAATTCTTAAATGTGTTTGGGCAAAATCAAAATCGTTAGCAGAGAACGTTTCAGCCTGCATACCGGTATAAACATCACCTTTAAATGCCAAAATCGCCTGACGTGCATTTTCCGGCGTGAAATCGGGCTGCCATTCTGCAAAACGAGCAGCATTTAATCCCGCCAATTTATCACTAATACTCATCAGACTGCTGATTTGCGCGGGGGTTAAAGTACGGCAAATCTCGATTAGCTGTTGAGATTCTGCCAATAGCAGTGGTTGGCTAAACTTTTCTGTTGCGAGTGAACTTGCATAATCGAGTGTTTTTGCAGGTGAAATGGTAATAAGCATTATTTTTTCCTAATAATCCAGACCTTCCCCACTTTAGCAAAAAAGAACGAAAAGGGGAGAATCTCAGCGAGAGAATTTTCCTACCTTACAGCCGCGCTTGACCATGTTATTATCACAAGATGGCGAGGCAACGTTGCCAAAGATTTTACGTATAACGATGAGATATTAAACATGACCGATAAACTGACTTCCCTGCGTAAACTGACAACAGTAGTAGCAGATACCGGGGATATCGAGGCGATGAAACTGTATCAGCCGCAAGATGCAACCACCAACCCTTCCCTGATTTTGAATGCAGCTCAAATACCAGAATATCGCCAACTGATCGATGAAGCCGTTGAATGGGCGCGTGGTCAAAGCGACTCCCGTGAACAGCAAGTTATTGATGCCGGCGATAAATTGGCTGTCAACATTGGCCTGGAAATTCTGAAACTGATCCCTGGCCGTATCTCTACTGAGGTCGATGCACGCCTGTCTTATGACACCGAAGCAAGCGTAGCGAAAGCAAAACGTCTGATCAAACTGTACAACGAAGCAGGTATCAGCAATGATCGCATTCTGATCAAATTGGCTTCCACCTGGCAAGGTATCCGTGCTGCGGAACAACTGGAAAAAGAAGGCATCAACTGTAACCTGACATTGCTGTTCTCCTTTGCCCAGGCACGTGCTTGTGCAGAAGCCGGTGTCTACCTGATTTCTCCATTTGTTGGCCGTATCCTTGACTGGTACAAAGCAAACAGTGGCAAGCAAGAATTCGCACCGCATGAAGATCCAGGTGTGATTTCTGTTTCTGAAATTTATCAGTACTACAAAGAGCACGGTTACAACACGGTTGTTATGGGGGCAAGTTTCCGTAACTCAGGTGAAATTCTGGAACTGGCAGGCTGTGACCGCCTGACAATCTCTCCAGCACTGCTGAAAGAACTGACTGAGGCAGAAGGTGAAGTTGAGCGCAAGCTGGGTTACGAAGGCGAAATCAAAGAGCGTCCAGCGCCAATGACTGAAGCTGAGTTCTACTGGAACCACCACCAAGATGCAATGGCAACTGAAAAACTGGCGGAAGGTATCCGTAAGTTTGCAGTAGACCAAGGCAAACTTGAGAGCATGATCGCTGATCTGCTGTAATCTAGCGAGATACTATTTTTTCTTGTACAAAGGCGATTCACAGGTCGCCTTTTGTTCTTTAGCTATTCGTTCCTTCGGGGTTTGTTCTGCTCAAGAAAAATCAGACACTTTTTTGAAGGCTATTCCATATTCCACAGGCGTTAAATAACCATTGGCTGTTGTAAAGTCTTTATCGCGCATGCCAGGCAGGAATTAAAGAATAAGTCGTTGATCTTGCTATGAACAACGCCGGTATTCGTGATACTGCCCGTGCATTACATATCAGTATCAATGCTGTCATACGTGTTTTAAAAACTCAAACCACGGTGTGTAACAACACTTCCGCTGGAGAATGTCAACGTTCAGCTCATCTGTACTCGACTAAAGCGTATCATCGCTCACACGTTTGGAAGGCGGAGCAAAAAAACGCTTAAAAAGCTTCTGAAAAAATTATCGCGATTCAGTGTTGCTTTTTGGTGTACCGATAAGTTTAAAGCTGACAATATGTTACCTGAAAATACACACCTCGTCGGGAAAAGTTTCACGCAACGTATCGAGCGTGAAAATTTTACACTTCGCAACAGAATTAACCGATTGAACCGTAAAACACTCGGCTATTCAAAATCCCCTGAGATGCGTGACAAAGTTATTGGGACTTTTATTGAAAGAGAATACTATCTTTAAAGCAGATCAACGGATTGAATACATGACCAGATAATTATTCTCAATCGCATTCTTCTCTGTCTGTGTCAGGTGGGTTCTTTCTATCCGGTGAGTGTCATACTTCCTGACAAGGTGTTTTTCTTCAGGAAGTCGATTGTAAGGGGTAAAAGCATCCGTACAGTAAAGCCGCGCCAGATAGGGTGGCGAGCAGTCACCTGTGATATGTATTTCATAGCTTTCACATTCTTGATCTATACTATCGCCCCTTTTGCAACACATAAAAAACACAATGGAACGCTTTCTCGAAAACACAATGTATGCCTCTCGCTGGCTACTTGCACCGGTTTATTTCGGTTTATCATTGGCATTATTTGCCCTTGCGGTTAAATTCTTTCTGGAAATCATGCATATCCTGCCACACATGCTTTACATTACAGAATCCGACCTAATCCTGACGCTGCTTTCCCTGATTGATATGGCTCTGGTTGGCGGATTGCTGGTCATGGTGATGTTTTCTGGCTATGAAAACTTTGTTTCTAGCCTGGATATCCACGAAAGCAAAGAGAAATTAAGCTGGCTGGGGAAAATGGACGCGACCTCACTCAAAAATAAAGTTGCAGCCTCAATTGTTGCCATTTCCTCCATTCATTTGCTGCGCGTTTTTATGGATGCCAAGAATGTGCCAGACAATAAACTTATGTGGTATGTCATTATCCATCTCACCTTTGTTCTATCCGCATTTGTAATGGGATATCTGGATAAACTTACGCGCCACAATCATTAAGCAATCAAACAGTAAGCAAACCAACACTCATCGCCCTGATGCCAGTTGAACTCAACCGGCTGGCATTACGGGAGCCGTCGCTTTGCGGAACTCCCTTTCACGGCTTCTTTTAGCAATTTTTCAATAAACCTATCCACCACCATTTCAACAACATCACTTCGGGTTGTCCCCAAATGATTAGCCAAACTATCAATTTTTCTGATGACAGACATTCTTAGAGAAAGAGAAACCGGCTTTTTTTTCTCTTTATCAAGAAAGACATGGCGGGTGGCTTCCTCAGATTTTAGACTGAGATGCTGAACAAGTAGTTCTTCAATCCTTCTCACATCTTTCTTAGTCAGAACCCCCTTATCAACTAACTGATACGTATTTCCCATTTTGCTAAACTGGATATCTGCACAGTAAAAATCTCTCAATTCCCGTAATGCACGTGTTAATGTTGGCTCCGAACAATTCAGTTCTTTAATGATCCTAACTTTGCTAACCGGTTTACCATGTGAAAGTAATAAGGTTAATTTGAAATTTCTAAATTGTTTGGGACTAAGCAGCATTTTTTATTACCAAGTCAGGGATAACAAGCCCCTAAGTTCTCTACTGTAACCACAAAAGTAACTTTCAGCATAGCGACTATCACAGGTAAATCAATATCAAAACGAATGAAAAGCTTAGCAAATTTTCTTCCGTTTAAAATCCTATGCCGCTTCAGGTTCTATACCATAATGCTCTGCCCGTTCGAGAATATTCACTGCCCAGCGTTGATGGGTAGCAGGTTCACACATCGTTCCCTGTGATTTGAAAACAGCTTTACTGGAATTAAGAATGGTCAGCGCCTCAGCATAATCATGGGCACTCACCATCAGTGCCCGCTGGATGCATGTAATCTGTTTTGGGTGTATGGCCGTTTTTCCCACCAAACCGTGAGCAATATCCAATGCCAGCTCTTGCTCAAGTAATCTCAAATCATCAATATGCTCACAAACCGGTGCTGTCAGGGCAAATCCCCGCGCAACAAAAACGGCAACCAACATCTTAATGACGTATCCCATCGGCCCATCATACAGAGTGAAATTACGGGAGCGCCGCAGGGACACAATATTCATCAAATCATTACCGCCAATACGCAAGGCAATAATGCGATCCTTGCAAGGGTGTTTTTTGAGAGTATCCGCAAGCTGGTTCATTTTCCGAACATCAAACACCTCATCACTTTCCAATGTTGGCATAATATACAAATGGGTTGCATTAATAACATCCCACCAGCCGGACAACGAAGCATGGGTAAATTTGGGCAAAACCAGCCCATCAATGGCACTGAGATTCACATTGGCAACCAGATAATTCGCCATCTTTTCATCACGCGGACGGATAAAAATCAGCGGACGATGGCGGTCGATATTGGAAGAAGAGATATCTGCTGCTGCCAATGTTTGTATTACCTCTCGCAGATTCTCGATAGCAATGGGAATATCCTGCTCACTGACGGCATCTTCCAGACAAATAACCAGCGAGCGCAGATCAGGGATCTTATTCTGTAACACAATTTCTGCAATATCTTGGCGGGTGGCTGGCATATACAGCGTTGCACCGAGTCGATGCGGAGAAGGGATGGGTTTCATCACGCCACCTTCTTAATAATAGTTACAGCACGATATTGACCGATTAGATCACCGACTTCCGTAATAACGACATTTTTCTGCCGCGCCAAATGAACTAACAGACCGACATCAGGATCATCCTGGGAACGCACGAGTACATGTTCTGGTACACGTCGTAATACTGCACGAGTTGCTTCTGCAATGCCAGGTTTAATGCGGTTAATACTGTCAATCTGGTATTTTTCAGCAAGATTGGTAATCACCGTTTTGCTCAATTGCTGCAAAGGGGCTTTTTCCTGCGGCAACCAAACCGCTTCTGGTATAGCCGCCCAATCTAATCGCTCACGACAGTCAGCAACCGTATCCACCAACAAGCGGCTGCACTCAAACTTGAGCAAGTGATCACACTGCATGCAACCGTGCACCCCCTCTTCACGCCAGATCGAACGTGATATCAATCCCGATACCGGCGCCCCCATAATACCGAAAGGGATCAACCAATCATCATCGCT
The DNA here is from genome assembly GCF_001908105.1 of Xenorhabdus eapokensis. The sequence goes on along the minus strand of NZ_MKGQ01000005.1, from coordinate 23,020 downwards.
GGCGGCCAACCACGAACAGCCACAAGGATCAGCCAATACCACCAGACGTGGGAGACCTGAATAACCCTCTCTCCCCGCTAAAGATCGCGACAATTCTGTGGTAATCGCCCCCTTGCCTGTCCAGCCATCAACAAATACCACGCCATCCGTTCCATGTTGCTGCTCAATATACGATAGCGCTGTATTATCAATACCCCGATCCCGAATAATGCTGATGCCATAATGATAAGAACGCTTACCCATTTTTCTGAGCGTTTGATGCAACATTACTCCCAAAGGAACGCCAGCCCTGACCAAGCTGACTAATACAATCGGCGTATCACCAAAGCGGGATACCAGCGCTTTGGCGAGCATCACAACTTCCGTCGCCAGACGAACTGCCCCTTGTCCAAGTGCTTTATCAAACAGTTCAAGGTGATAAGACGTGGGTTCTGGCTCCTGACTTAACATATCCGAATAATGACGAGCGCCAGACTGGATCAACTGCTCCTTAATATCCACGGGTGTCATCTCAATTTGAACGGGTTTTAGCAGGAATTGAACATCATCAGAAGCATAACTCCCAGAAAAAAGGGGAAAGCTATTCATTACTTACAGCTCCAAATAAAGCAGTCATTAATGTGTCAGCAAACTGGCTTTGCTGCGGCATACCAAACCAATCACACAATTGCATAAACCGGTGATCACTCAGACTATCGCCTAAACCGATAACCGGAAAAACGCCTCTTTCAGCACGAAGTTTTTGCAAAAGGTGATGGGTGGCTCGTCCCTTATCAACACACTTTGGCAACACAGTTAGATTGTTATTGTTTTGATGAAAGTAAAAGTTTTGATGGAAATGACTTTCTTGAGCCAAAGATTCAGCCAGTATATTAAGCTCATTCAACCTATCGTGATTGCGGTGCTTGATGATCAGGAAAACAGGTACATCACTGTATTCATAATCAATGCGTACCCACGCATCCATACCATAAGTCACAATCAAACGCTGGCTCAGACGCGCCAACTCATGCAATTTATCCTGATATGACAACAATTCTGACAACATGCACGACTGCCAAAGCCTATCAACAGAACCTGCTGGTGTGAGGATCAACGCACCGTGAGAGACAATACGCCAGGAATTGAAAGGGATCTGCACGCGGCTAAGCTGTTCTGTATTTCTGGCTGTGACTGGAATAACCTCTGCATGAGCCAACAACCAATCAACCAGCATGGTCTGTTTTTCTGTCATATAGCTGTGGGGAGAACACTTTCGATCCAAGGCGCCCACGCGAAAAGATATTTCTTTCAGCTTGCGACGAGATTGAAATAACGTGTCATCAAGATCAGTCAAAAATACCGGCTTAATCATATCCAACGATCTCGACAACCGGAGAAATATGGACAAGCTGCGCTATCAACGCCGGGTCAGCGGACATTTTAGGGGTTTCAAGACAGAGTAATATCCGATCAAATTTCTGGTGCGCAACATTATAGAGAAAATTCGGGATGCCAAGCCCGTAATTATCCATAAAAGCCATAACAGATTGGATGGCATGACCGCAGGAGATGGGAGAGCGAGTTGTCGAACCAAATACGACTGATGCCCCTTCCTGCTCAAGCCGTTCGGCCAGCAAAAATGGCTGCCAGACAAATTCATTGGAACCCAAGACCAACATGTTTTCGCCAGCTTTGGCATTGATTGCGGCGCCAATATCACACTGGATTTCATCTAATCCTAACCGTCCCCAACTCTGTTGGCCTATGATGTTGGTTTCTCCACGAGCCGTAATATTGACCTGAGGCATCACCGGCACAGGAGCAGAGACATCTGCTTCCCATTGCCAATTCCCCTCGATCAGGGAAACCTCAGAAACCGGCAATGGGCTGCGTTTCACAACCGCCTTCCCACTCCAGTCCGTCAATGTCACGGTGACAATATGTTCAATATGCCCAAGCCCTGCATGACGTAGTGCATCCAGCAAATTAAGGAACGTGTTACCCGTGGTTGCTTCATCATCAATCAAAACCAGAGTCCGGGCATTTGCCACCCTTTGGCGCAGACGGCTTTCTGCTGGCCAATAAATCAGATGATCCGTAGCATGGCTGTGATTTTCCTTAAACTCACACAATAAATCCCCATCAACCGGATGGCGTGTCGAAGTCAGAAATACGGGCTTATCGACTTTGTGTTTCGTTTCCTGAAATACGCCTGCTGCTAGCCCGACCGCTGTTTCTGCCATGCCAATATATAGGACTGGGCCAGGAAGATCAGTGGGGAACCGTTCAGATAGTTGCTGATAAACCGAGCGCATGATCGATGGCTTAACCGGAATATGTCGCCCCAACACCTTACTGACAAATAAGAATGCTCTTTTAGGATTACGCCGTTCAGCGATATCAAACAGGGTTTCCAGAGATGCCGAGCCACGCGATGCTGTCACCGTCAATGTCCCGCTGTTTAACTTTTTTTGGTAAGTCCGTTTTTGGTAAACCTGTTTTTCATCAGCTTGTTTTTTATCAACATCGATATCACTCAACATTGTCATGGAGACGCCTTTTCAAAAAAAATCTCAGCCTGAGCCAACACGGTAACGTTCAGCATTTGTTCTTTATTCGTGGAATATACGTCGCAGTCTAGAGTCTCAAATAATGGCATGTCAATCATATTATGATTCTTTAGATCAAAATTTGGTTGACTTTTCCGCATGGAGAAGAAATCATACCAAACGAAATTAGATTGTTTTCTATCATACAGTTAACAACAAAACCTGCTGTTTATGGGAATCATAATATGACAGATTCAAGCTATCTATTTGTCATATTATGATTTTTTAATACGTGAAATTACCGTGATTCACCGACGAACAGAATAGAGGTGTCATTAATGGTTTCGTTAAGCAAAAATCAGTCAGTTTCGCTCGCCAAACAGAGCGCATCACTGGCTAAAGTGGATTTTGGTCTGGGATGGGATCCTGTGACCAAAAAGAAAGGCTTTCTGGCGAGTTTATTCGGCGGTGGCAATGATGAAATTGATCTGGATGCAAGCTGCATTCTGCTTGATGAATCTGGCAACGCCATCGATACAGTGTGGTTCGGTCAACTGCAATCAAAATGTGGTTCTATCCAACACACTGGCGATAACCTGACTGGGGAAGGTGATGGAGATGATGAGATTATCCGCGTCAATCTAATCAAACTACCCACCAATGTCGAATACCTTGCATTTACTGTTAACAGTTTCCGTGGACAAACCTTCAATGACGTTGACAATGCCTTCTGCCGCGTTGTTGACCAAAGCGGCAAAGAACTTGCTCGCTATCAGTTGAATGAACAAGGCGCCCACACTGGCATTATCATCTCTTCCTTGCGCCGCAACAGTGGTCAGTGGGATTTCACGGCACATGGCGTTCCTTGTCTTGGACGCACTATTGATGCGATGTATCCGCAGATCGTTGAGGCGGTGGTGCGCTAATGAATCTGACACCGGGGGGCAATGCCCCCGTTCCCAATCAAACGCTTACTGTTCGGGTTCTATCGGGTTCAGCCGTTGATGTTTCTGCTTTCCGTCTGTATTCAGACGGCAAAGTTAAGGGTGATCCAGATATGGTGTTCTACGGCCAGCCGGTCAATGATGACAACACCATTTGCCTGACTGGCGGTAACATCAATACTTCATTCAATGTCAACTTGCCTGCATTGAGCCAGGATGTCCAGAAAGTTGCGTTCACCACGACCTGCGACGGTAACCAAACGATTTCCAATCTACGCCACCTTACCATTCAGGTCGAACTGAACAGCAGCGTGATTTTGCAGGGAGATGTTGCAGTACAAGGCCGTCCAGAGGCGGCCTTGATCCTCGGCGAACTGTATCGCCGCAACGGTGAATGGAAATTCCGCTTTATTGCCCAAGGCTTTAATGGTGGTCTCAAACCATTAGCAGAACATTTTGGCGTGGATATTATTGATGATGCGCCAACCTCAACACCTGCTCCGCCATCCAGTTCACCAGCGTCCAATACTGTTAATTTAAGTAAGGTTTCTCTGACCAAAGAAAAACCAACTATCAGCCTTAACAAACGCGACAACTACGGTGAAATTCGCATCAATCTGAACTGGAGTCAAAATACCTCCTCTTCAAAAGGTCTGTTGCAAGGCATGTTCGGTGCAAACAAAAATGTGGATTTGGATCTCGGCGCATTCGTCCGACAACAAGATGGAGAAAAGGACGTTATACAAGCACTAGGAAATGGCTTTGGTGATTATCGTTATGAGCCGTATGTAGAATTACAGGGCGATGATCGCACCGGTCAAGTGCGTGACGGTGAATGGCTCCACGTCAATGGGTTTGAATGGAAAAACATCCGTGAAGTTTTGATCTACGCCTTTATCTACGAAGGCGTGCCTAGTTGGGACAAAACCGACGGTATAGTCACCATTTATGTCCCTGACCAGCCCCCTATTGAAACGCGTATGACAGAAGGCAACAACCGCAAAGGTATGTGTGCTATTGCCCGCCTTGTCAATGAAAACGGCGCCATCAAAGTAGAACGCATCAATCAATATTTCAACGGGCATAAAGAGATGGACAGGGCGTTTGGCTGGGGCTTTAGCTGGACATCCGGCAAAAAATAATTCTCTATTTTACCAATAAGCGGAGGGACTGATGTCCTTTTTAAACAAAATCAAATCAGCGTTCAACGCAGGCCGCGAAGAACTCACCACCCAAGTGAGTCGCTTCAAGAACAGAAAGTTCATGGAAGGTACAGTAGCAGTATGTGCACACGTTGCTATGGCGAGTAATGGTGTCAGCGCAGAAGAAAAGCAGAAAATGATTGGGTTCATCAAAAATTCTCCTGAACTGAAAGTGTTCGATACCTCCGAGATTATCGAATTCTTTAACAAACTGGTCAGCAGCTATGAATTTGATGCTGACATTGGCAAGGGTGAAGCCATGAAATTCATCATGGCTCTGAAACAGCAACCAGAAGCAGCACAACTGGCTTTACGCGTCGGGATTGCCGTTGCCAAGAGTGATGGTGACTTTGATAACGATGAAAAACAGGCTGCCCGTGAAATTTGTTTAGCCCTTGGCTTTGCACCGGCTGATTTCGAACTGTAATCGCAGATATTTAAGAGGCTTACTTCATGGTATCCACGCACATTGGTTTTCCGATGGAAACTGTTGCTGTATTTATTCTTCTGTCGGTTGGTGCGCTCTTTATCGACCTCTTTATGCATCGTCATGATAAGCCGATTTCGCTGCGCAGTGCTGCCCTTTGGTCTATTTTCTGGGTCGCAATTGCCTTTGTTTTCGCGGGCTTTCTGTATATCCATCACGGCGCAGAAGCAGCGAGTCTGTTTGTCACGGGCTACGCACTGGAAAAAGTTCTTTCCGTCGATAACCTGTTTGTCATCATGGCGATTTTCTCTTGGTTCGCCGTCCCAGACCGCTATCGCCACCGCGTCCTGTATTGGGGGATTATCGGCGCGATTATCTTCCGTGGTATTTTCGTTGCCATTGGGACAAGCCTGCTGGCGCTTGGGCCGTGGGTTGAGATCGTATTTGCGGTTATCGTTGGCTGGACAGCGGTCATGATGCTGAAAAGTGGTGATGATGACGATGAAATCGAAGACTATTCACAGCACCTTGCTTACCGTCTGGTAAAGCGTTTCTTCCCAATTTGGCCGAAATTGAGCAACCATGCTTTTGTACTGAAACAAAAGGAAGTGGATAAGGAGTTGGCTAAACCAGAAAACGCCGATGTGAAAGTGGGACGGGCGAGCAAAGCCGCACTTTATGCTACGCCGTTAATGCTGTGTCTGGCAGTGGTTGAACTGTCTGATGTGATGTTTGCCTTTGACTCTGTACCTGCGGTGATTGCAGTCAGTCGGGAACCATTAATTGTGTACAGCGCTATGATGTTTGCTATTTTGGGTCTGCGCACGCTCTATTTTGTGCTTGAAGCATTGAAAAAGTATCTGGTGCATTTGGAAAAGGCGGTGATCGTTTTACTGTTCTTTATTGCCATAAAACTCGGTCTAAATGCTTCTGAGCACATATTCCACCACGGCTATTCGATTTCATCCACAAGTAGCTTATTTGTGGTGATTGGCGTACTGGCAGCCGGCATTCTTGCCAGCCTGCTGTTCCCATCAAAAGAAAACGCAAGTTAAGTCTGTAAAATCTAGATAACTAACACGACGTAATAAATGAGGAAATAACAATGGGTGTATCTCTTTCTAAAGGCGGTAACGTTTCTCTGAGCAAAGAAGCGCCAAGCATGAAAAACGTTCTGATCGGTCTCGGTTGGGATGCCCGTGCGACTGACGGGCAAGACTTTGACCTTGATGCCTCAGCTTTTCTGCTGACAGCAAACGGCAAAGTTCGTGGTGATGCAGATTTCATTTTCTACAATAATCTGAAATCATCTGACGGCTCCATCATGCACACTGGCGACAACCGTACCGGTGAAGGGGATGGCGATGATGAATCACTAAAAATCAAACTGGATCAAGTTCCTGCTGATGTAGAAAAAGTGGTGTTTGTAGTGACTATCCATGAAGCACAAGCTCGTCGCCAGAGCTTCGGACAAGTTTCCGGTGCCTTTATCCGTCTGGTTAACGATGATACACAAGTTGAGGTCGCTCGCTATGACCTGACTGAAGATGCATCTACCGAAACTGCTATGCTGTTCGGTGAACTGTATCGCCATAATGCAGAATGGAAATTCCGCGCAGTAGGCCAAGGCTATGCTGGCGGTCTGGCTTCTGTTTGTGCCCAGTATGGTATTAATGCCGCTTAATTTGGTGTTATTCAATTAAGCCTTCCAGTGTAGATTTTGAATTCGACGCACTGAGATTAAAAGCCCTGCTTAATACATAGGCAGGGCTTTTTTTGTCGTCTTCTCATCTAATGGCTATATTTTTTCTATCGGTTTTAACCTGGCCGTGAAGTGGCGTAATATTGGTGGCTCGTAAGTAAAGGTTAATCCCCTGATATCAGCCGCTCGCTGCTTCAACCCAATAAAAGCGTCAACGATATAATCCATATGGTCATTGGTATAAACTCGACGAGGAATAGTCAGTCTCGTCAATTCCATTGGTGAATCTTTTTGTTTACCTGTATCAGGATCACGCCCCAATAACAAAGAACCAATTTCCACACTTCTGATGCCTGCTTCCAAATATAATGCATTGCTCAACGCTTGAGCCGGAAATTGATCGCAAGGAATATGGGGCAGGAATAATTTTGCATCAACAAAAACAGCATGTCCCCCGATGGGATACTGAATAGGTATTCCTTCTTTTCTTAACTTTTCCCCCAAATAAGTGACTTGGTTGATACGATAAGATAGAAAATTTTCATCCATTCCCTCTTCCAGCCCAACTGCCAACGCTTCCATATCACGCCCGGCAAGCCCTCCATAAGTCACAAACCCTTCCATTGGAATACAACGAACGCATACTTCATTAAACAGTGTTTCATCATCACGAAAACAACAAAGGCCGCCAATATTCACCATCGGATCTTTTTTCGCCGACATCGTCAGCATATCGCCATATTGATACATTTGTTTGACGATCTCTTTGATGGATTTATTTTCGTAACCTTTTTCCCTCTGTTTAATAAACCAGGCATTTTCACAAAAGCGGGCAGAATCAATTACTACGGGAATATCATGCTGTTTTGCTATTTCATATACTGCTTTCATATTTGCAAGAGAGACCGGTTGCCCTCCCGTACTATTACAGGTAATTGTCGCTATAATGGCGACAACATTATCCTGGCCATGTTGTTTGATGGTCTGCTTAAGTAACTCAATATCAAAGTTACCTTTCCAATCATAATAATTCCCTGTTTCAAAAGCTTTATTTGTAACGACATTGATGGCTTTGGCACCATTTAATTCCACGTGTGCCATTGTCGTATCAAAATGGAAATTAGAAATAAATACGGGACTTTTAGCTCCGCCTTTCAACTTTTTTCGCGCAACTAAAGTAGGAAATAAAATCTGTTCTGCCCCACGCCCTTGATGGGTAGGAATAGTATATTTATAACCAATAAGTTCCTTAACCTTATCCGCTAAATGATAATAGCTGCGAGACCCTGCATATGCCTCATCCCCTATCATCATACCGGCCCATTGACGATCACTCATTGCCCCAGTACCAGAGTCTGTCAGCAAATCAATGTAAACCATATCAGAAGGCAGCATAAAAGGGTTATATCCCGCAGATTCCAGTGCAACTTCACGTTCAGCGCGGGTTGTCATACGAATATTTTCTACCATTTTAATTCGGAAAGGTTCTGGAATGCGTTTCATTGCAATATTCCTGTTTAAAATTAAAAAAACGACATTTTCACAAAGAAATGGACAAATATTTCTTGCCAGCAAATGAAATCTACCAAAAATAACTTAATTAAAACAGATACAATAACTAATAAAATATAATCACCAGAAATATTTAAAACACCGGTATATAATTTCAATATTTATAAATAAACAAGCATAAGCTAAAAAATATATCCTCTTCAAAACCACAGATTAAAATCCTTATCTATATTTTTGATAATCCAAAAATTTCATGATTATTCACAGAATTATTTTTTGCTCGAATTTTAGATATGTATTTCAAAATGGATGAATATCCAGTCATTTTTTGCGAGTTGCTTCGCAAAGAACAACATTACCGATGGCATATTAGCCAACTAACCGCTAGGGTAGATGTCGATTATTAACAATGAATGCTATTTAGATGAAAAACACGTATGAATTCGCGGTGCAGTGCGGGCGAAGTGCTGATAGAGTATCGCAGTATATCCATAACACAAGGAACGTACAAATGAACCTTCATGTTTCATTTCGTCATTCTGACATTGATACCCCTGAATTAATACTGAACGGCAGTGCACTCAGCGATGCGGGATTTACCGCAAATGAATTATTTCATATCTCACAGTTTTCCAATGGTGTTATTATTTCTCTTGTTGATCCTAACGCAAATTTAGCTAGTTTAATCAACGAAGTGGAAAATAACCCATACCAAGGAATCGACAATATTCGTGAAAATGGTGAACTCTATATTGCAGGGGACTGGCTAACGATCAGCAATTTAGTGGAACAACCTATTAACATAGAAATGCAACCTGGCAAAATTATTCTAAAACCTAAGTTGATGGAAATATTGGATTAAGATCAATTGTCACTACAAAAATAGTCTTCCATCAATTAGCCGGAAAAATATTAAAAAGCATTCCGGCTTTTAAGATTATCTGGTATTAACTGCCTGCTTATTCAAACGGCATTTCAAACTCTATAATCTATTTTCCACCCGCTAAGTCAATGAAATTGCCTGTAACATACGATGCGTCATCAGATAACAGCCATGCAATGGCCTGAGCAACTTCTTCCGGTTGTCCACCCCGTTTCATAGGCAAGGAATCTTTGATTCTTTCAACTCGCCCAGGCTCCCCACCATCGGCATGCATTTCGGTATAAATGAATCCAGGACGCACAGCATTTACCCTGATTCCCTGTGCAGCCACCTCTTGCGCCAATCCAATTGTCAGCGTATCAATGGCACCTTTCGATGCTGCATAATCAACGTATTCATGGGGAGAACCCAGTCGAGCGGCAGCGGATGAAACATTGACAATGACTCCACCTTGCCCACCGTGACGCAAAGCCATTCTCTTAACCGCTTCACGCGCACAGAGAAAGGCTCCAGTGACATTAGTAGCAAAAATTTCATTTAGCCGCTCTGCCGTTAACTGTTCAATGGTAGCTTGAGGCTTTAAGATCCCAGCATTGTTCACTAACCCAGAAATATTCCCCAACTCTTTTTCCACCCTTTGGAACAGAGCTATCACTTGTTTTTCATCCGCAATATCCACCTGAACCGCAATTGCTGACTGCCCAAGAGCACGGATCATATCCAACACTTCATAAGCACTGTCTTTACGGTTACGATAGCCAATGCAAATATGGTGCCCCTGTTTTGCCAAACAAAGCGCCGTGGCCTTGCCGATACCACGGGAACCACCAGTAATGATCGTTACTTTTTTCACAATACCTCCATAGTTGTTGCGTTATTTTTTTATTCTCTATGTTAAATTTGCAATCATAACATTCAAAACTATACTCCAAACTGCAAGAGTAGATTTCAGGTTTCAGTACTCTAATCAGAGGAACTATATGATGAAAAGCTTGAAGTTATCAGTTGCAGCATTACTGGTGTTGTTTTCAAGTGCAGCGCTTGCAGCGCCAGCAGTATCAACCTCAGCCGACGTCGCCTCAAAAACGGTAACGGCAGTAGAACAAAATGTTAAATCAGCAAAAAACAAAGCTAATTCATTAGAGAAGAAAGTTACCAAAAAAGCAAAAAAACAAAAAATATCAAAGAAGAAAAACAGAAATAGCTTAGCTAAAAAAGGCGCTAATACAGCTCTTTGTAAAGATGGTAGCTATAGTAAGAGCAAATCCCGTAAAGGAGCTTGCTCTCGCCACGGTGGTGTTGCTAAATGGCTGTAAAGTTTTATTGATTTTTTATCATATACAATTAGGGGGCTTCGGCTCCCTAATTCTTTTAAAACAATTCACTCTCCAACCAGAAAATAATCTCACCATCATGATGTTAATTGACATATTTTCTTCAGCAAAAAAAACATTACCTTTTATGATATTAATATCATTTCCTAATACTGAAATTCAGATGAAAAACTTAAAATAAGCCAGAAAAATAGATAATTAAGTATGAACAATAAAATAATTTACAATAACTACAACAAAGCAAAAGTTCACACCCCGATGATAGCTAAGTTAAACTGGGTAATATTAAATTAATAACATATGGTTAAATAAAAATCAGTCATTAAATTAAGTTAAATAAACAACACAATTCACCAGATAAAATCATAATATTTATTACACTAATTTACTCTACAAAGTAAAAAAATATAGATATTTGTCAGTAGGGTACTAATATTAGTTACAGAAACGAAATTTATGAATGACGAATAACAGTAGCTATATCTTCCTTATTCTGCTAACATTCGTCTAATTTTTATCCAGAGTAATAAAAAGAGGAGAAGCAATGCCCTCTCTAATGGTGAGGACAAGTGTGGTCTTCGCTTTCTTTATCTCATTAATTTTTACCGGTCTGAGCTATGCCTCGACCAGTACCTCAAAAGTGCAAGAGTATTCTCACAATGGCATGCAAGTAAGTTTGCCTGACTTGCGACAATACCCTTCAGGTACACCTCGAAAGAAAGCGTTTTTAAATATTATTGTCCCTGTAATTGATCAACATAATCAAAAGATTATGCAAGACCGCAAATGGCTCCTGACACACCAAAAGAATCATCATTGGTCTGTACAGGATAGTCATCGATTGAAAAAGATCTGCATGGATTACAAAATGACTTGCAATTCACCAAAACAGGTCAATTGGAATAAGCTGTTAAGTCGAGTTGACATTATTCCCACCCATTTTGTTGCCACTCAGGCAGCGACTGAATCGGGTTGGGGAACGTCAGAACTTGCCAAAAAAAATAATAATTTGTTTGGAATGCGTTGTAGCTCTTGCAGTAAAAAGAAAGGAAAAATCAAAGGTTATTCAGTTTACCCTACCATTAATGCTTCCATTATTGCCTATATGAAAAACCTGAATACGCACCGTGCTTATGAGTCACTGCGTTCTTCACGTGCAAAACAGAGAACAACACAGGAACCACTGAATACCAGTAAGCTGATTGATAATCTCAATGGTTATTCTGAACTGGGATCTGACTATAATCGCTATTTACATCGGATATTTAAAGGTAACAAGACGTTGATTTCACAGGCTCAGGAATTAGCTATTCAGTAACCCCCTTCCAACAATCCACTTTGTATTCATGACAAGGTGGGTTCTTTTTTAGAATCTATCTCTATATTATCTACTGTAAACATCGACAAATTCCATACTATAATACCCTTCAGAATTACATCCCTTCTCCCAACAATGAATGGTTAACCAGAGCCTGATATGAATTTCTTCTCTTTTGAGTTCCTTGGATCGTTTGTTATTCTGCTGGTTGTCTATTGGCTTTTACAGAAAGCGCCCAGACTACAGAATGGCGTGTTAATTTTAGTTAGTTATTTATTTGTATTCTCTTTTGCAGCAAAATTCGCTTATATTTTATGCACCTATACCCTATTCATTTACTTTTTGGCGAATATTCTTAACCGTTATTTATCTAACAAGATCATATTCACTCTATTGACATTCTGGATCCTAGGCTGTTTTACGGTTTTCAAATATTACTCTTTCTTTCAGGAGTCGATTCAACAAACATTGGCTAGTGTTGGGATCAACGTGGAACTGCCTGTACTTGAGTTGCTGATGCCGCTAGGTCTGTCATTCTATGCGTTCCATTCGGTCAGCTATGTTGTATCGGTATGTAAGAAAGAACTGCCCGCAGCACCATTGCCTGATGTTATTTTGTATCTTTGCTTTTTTCCCAGCATTATCGCCGGACCGATTAATCGAGCGAAAGATTTTCTGCCTCAGATTCAGGCAACATCCAGAGTTATGCAGGAACCATTGAAGGCACTATTATTGATTGCTCTCGCCATCGCAAAACTCTTTTTGCTCAGTTCTACACTTTCTGAATATCTTGTAAATCCTGTTTTTGAAGATCCGAATAGTCATCATGCAGGACAAATCCTTGTGGCAATTTATGCTTATGCCTGGAATATCTACTTTAATTTTTCTGGTTATACCGACCTTGTCACAGGTATCGCCCTGCTATTAGGCTACAAAGTGCCACGCAATTTCGATGCCCCTTATCTGGCTGAAAACTTACAGGTATTTTGGCGACGCTGGCATATCAGCCTGTCAACATTCATCCGTGATTATGTCTACATTCCATTGGGCGGTAACCAAAAAGGCGTATTGTGCAAGAACCTGAATATGTTCATTGCTATGGTGATTTCTGGCCTATGGCATGGTGCTGGTCTTAGTTTTATTCTCTGGGGTGCTATTCATGGATTGGGATTAATTCTGCAAAATATTAAAAATGCCCTATTCTCTGCTTCAAAGAAACAGAGTGAATCACAAACCAAAAGCCCGATTGCATTATTTTTATCTCGTGTGGTGACATTCCATTTTATCTGCTTTGCCTGGATCTTTTTCCGCAGCCCGACATTTAATGATGCTGTGGCGATATTAAATCAACTGTTCTCTGGTGAAACATTTGCATCCCTGTTATCCAGCAGTTCTCTCTTAATGGTTTTCTGGGGATTCTTTATTATCTATCCCTGGTTGGTGAATTTAAGAAACAAAATTGAAAAAAATTATGGCCTGATTTCATGGGGTTATTACCCAATTCCCTTAGCCCTGATCCTTACTTTGGTCTTTATTTTGTCACCTTCAGGAATGCCAGGATTTATTTATGCCAACTTCTGAATTTATATCTAATCTTAAAAAAGTCGGACAAGTGATTTTTATCACAGCATTAACCAGCTTAATGCTCATTTGGCTTAATCAGAGTTCATTAGATAATTTCTGGCAACAGAAATATCACCGTGATAGCCCCTGGATGTCTCTCAAAGGGGAATCATGGTGGGATTTGGGCAATAATGTACAGCAAGGAACAATTGCTGCCAGTAAGACATTTGTAGCGTATGCACAGGGCAAATTTCAGAATAGCCCGTCAGCAGCTATGAATATTGATAACAGGCAGACAGTATTTCCCCCTGATTTTCAGGTTGGCCTGCGCTTTCTCAAAGGTTACGTGTATCCCATCGAAAATCTCTCTTTCACCTTTCCTGAGCTGCTGAACAAAAATATTAAGCTCGTTCAGTCTTCTTTACCACCAAATAGTTCAGGAGAAAATCCGGTTGTTGAAATCGTCCAGAAAACCCACGTTAATCTGAGCCAAAAAGATAAGGTGTTATTTGCCGGTGATTCAATGATGCAGGGCGTGGCTCCACATTTAAAACGTCGGCTGTTTCAACAATATGGCATTTCCAGTATTAATTTAAGTAAACAAAGTACAGGATTGTCTTACCCTGGTTTCTTTAATTGGCCAAAAACCATCAGTGATGCATTGAAAACCCACCCTGATATTAAATTGGTAGTGATATTTTTAGGCCCAAATGATCCGTGGGATATGCCCTCAGGGCGCGGAGGATTTTATTTAAAATTCGCCAGTGAAAATTGGGAGGATCTTTATCGCCAAAGAATTGAAGCTATCTTAAATGACGCACGCCAACATCAAGCTGATGTTATTTGGGTTGGCCCACCTCATATGCGTCAGAAAAAACTTTCCAACAGTATGTCTTACCTGAATAAATTGTATCAAAACGAGGTAGAAAAAAGAGGTGAGATCTATGTTGCAGTTAATGACATATTCAAATATCAATCAGATAATTATTCAGACTATATTGGCGATGGTAGCAACACCATCAAACTCCGCAGCGAAGACGGTATTCATTTCAGTTTTAAAGGGCAACAAACCATTGCGGATTATCTATTTTCATTGATCACATTCACTCAGGAGCCAGTTAAAGAAAATGCAGCCATTTAGCCTGTTCCGTGGATTTTACCGGATTGTGGGGGCAGGTCTGGCTGTCGCGCTCTCAATCAGCCTATTATCGTGCCGAGGGGAAAAATCCACACCTTCATCGGAACACCAAACAACACGCATGCATCATCAGCAACAATTGACAAATTTTGGTGATCCCAATTTCGCATTATTGACAGATAAATTGCATCACAGCGATACTCGCCAACTCCATTTTGTTCAATTGGGTGATTCACACACTGCTGCTGATTTCTTTACTGGTAAGTTGCGTAGCTTATTGCAGGATCGTTATGGCGATGCTGGGCCAGGTTTGGTTTCCCCAATGAGCATTCCCGGCCAGCGTAACGCCTTAATACAATTTACTGAGGATAAAACCGGTTGGTGGCTGTCAAGCAGCCGCAAGGAGAATCGGGCAGATTATCCACTGGGTGGATTTATCGCTATTCCAGAAAGTGCCAGCAGTAAAATACAGCTCAATTCTTCTTCCGCTCGTGGCAAGTACTGGCTGAGTGTGCTCTATCAGTCCCATACCGCAACTCAAATCAAAACGCCATTTAGCGCCATCAACTTACCTGCGACCCAAAGTGAATGGCATTTCTCACCGGAACAGAGTATCAGTTTTCCCATCAATCTCTATCCACAGGATACACAATTAAAAATTGGTGGCTGGCTGATAAAAAGCCAAACCCCTGGCATTATGTTATCCGCATTGGGGATTAATGGCGCCACCATTAATATGCTGGATAAATGGCAACCACAATGGATTGATACGCTGGCACAGACAAAACCGAATATGGTCATTCTCGCCTATGGCACCAATGAAGCCTTTAACGATTCACTGGATTTGGTTGCTTATCAGCAGGATTTGACAGCTAAAATACAAGACATCCGTAGAGCCATACCGCAAGCCGTTATCCTGCTGATTGGGCCGAACGATTCGCTGAAAAATAAAACCGCAGTAAGCTGTGAAGAACAACAACCAGCCTTACTTGAGAATGTGATTCAAATTCAAAAAACCGTAGCTAAACAACAACATACTCTATTCTGGGATTGGCGGGAATATATGGGTGAACCATGTTCAGTCCGAGAATGGGAACAGCAAAACCTCGCACGTCCTGATTACATTCACCTCTCCGCAGCCGGTTATGAACGCAGTGCTGAAGCGCTTTATAAGCAGTTTATGGGGTTGGTTGAACAGTAAATCAAAAGTACAAGAGATACGAGAGGCATATTGAGAGTTTTCTATATGCGTCTCGTCCCTTATTTTTACCCTATCACAACATAGCGAAATAGATCATACCAACCATCGCGCCGGTTGTGCCGAGAATAGTTTCCATGATTGTCCAGGTTTTCAGGGTTTGTGCTTCTGTCGCACCGGTAAATTTACCAAACAGCCAGAAGCCAGAATCGTTCACATGACTAAAAACCAAAGAGCCACCGGCAATACATACTGACAACGCCGCCATTTGCGCACCAGAATAGCCCAGTTCGCCAATCACGGGCAGAACCAACCCTACCGTGGTTAAACATGCGACAGTTGCCGAACCCTGGATCACACGCACCGCACCCGACAAAATAAAACACGCCAGCGCGATTGGCAGGCCGGCACCGACCAACGCATTACCTAACGCAGGGCCAACCCCTGAATCCACTAACACTTGTTTAAATACCCCCCCCCGCGCCTGTTACCAGCAGAATAATTCCCGCAGGTTGAATTGCCGCAGAGCAGACTTCCATGACTTTCTCTTTGCTCATACCGCGACGGATCGCCAGCCCGTAAATCGCCACCAGACAAGCAAGCAAAATTGCCGTGAAAGGATGACCAAGAAATTCCAGCCAATGGTATAGCGTAGATTGTTGTTCAACAAAACGCGCACCAATAGTTTTCAAGCCCACTAATATCAATGGGAATAATACCAATGATAAACTGAAACCAAAGGAAGGCATCTGGCTTTTGCCAATACTTGGTGTGCTCAGGTCTTTAGGTAAATCCAGCGTCACATATTTGCTGATAAAGTTACCGTATATCGGGCCAGCCAATAACATGCCGGGAATGGCGGCACTCAGGCCAATCAGGATCATCCAACCAAAATCAGCTCCCATTTGGGAAGCCAGCACCATCGGCGTTGGCCCCGGAACCAAAAACGCCGCCGCCGCCGCAACACCGGCAAACAATGGAAGCGCCAGTTTCACAACATTACCATTGGTACGACGCGCAACGGCAAATACCACGCCAATCAACAACACAACTGCCACATCAAAAAACAGTGGCAACGCACAGACCAGTCCGGCAACACCCAATGCATAATTAGCGCGCTTTTCACCAAAGCTACCCAACAGTTTCACGGCAATCTGGTCAAGCGCACCTGTTTCATGCAGGATTTTGCCAAACATTGCGCCAAGAGCCACAACAATAGCAAGGAAGCCCAACGTACCTGCCATACCGTTTTGCATTGTTTGGGTGATTTTCTCCAGCGGCATACCGGAAAAAATTCCCGCCCCCATAGAAACCAGCATCAAGGCAATAAAAGCGTGTAATCTGGCTTTCATCACCAAAAATAGTAACAGGAGGACAGAGCCGACGGCTGTCAGAACCAGAGTTGCAGTGCTCATGAATGTTCCTCACTAATACGATTAATAGATTGAATATGCTCAATAGCTTTAATCGCATTTTTGATGACGTTATCCAGATCTGGTTTGATATCAATGTGATGAACATCTTTTTCATCACTGGTCGGCTCTTCCAGTGTCTCAAATTGAGAAATTAGCATTTGTGGTTTGAAGAAATGCTCTTTGCGTGCTTTCAGGCGGCTCTCAATTAAGTCAAAATCGCCTTTCATATAAAGAAACGACAGATTTTTATTGCCATCACGCAGCATATCCCGATAGTTTTTTTTCAAGGCAGAACACACAAGCAGAGAGATAGGATTGGTGCGCTGCATGGCAAAAATAGCGTCATTGAGTGCCTTCAACCACGGCTGACGATCATCATCATTCAAGGCGTCACCCTGTGCCATTTTTGTAATATTGGCGCGGGGATGAAGGAAGTCCCCATCCAGAAACGCAGCCCCTAGTTCACGGGCAACACCACTGGCAACTGCGGATTTACCACTGCCGGATACCCCCATCAATATAAAAACGTGGTTTGGTTGTTGGGTATCACTCATATCAAACTCCTTTACACTGATCTTGCTGCTTATATATCTATTTGATTTATATTAAAAAATATAAAATTGAATATTAGCCATCATAAGTTACCGGTAACTTATTGCCGGTAACATTAACAGTAGAGCAGGATAGTGAGCAATCAATCAGGATCACCAAAAAAGGAAAATGTGAGATTTATCGCAATTGAAAATGGGAAAGCATCATTTTAAGCTACAAAAATTAAACACTTTCCCCCAATGAAAGGGTAAACCCAACATCAATCAGAGTTTGTTGTAACCTCTCTCCCCTCAAACGAACAAGCAAGGATTCTGCTGCCTTGCGCCCCATTAAATCACGAGGAGTCAGCACGCTGGCAAGTCTGGGCGTCATTACCTGACCGACATCATGACCATGAAAGCCAGCTATCGCAATCTCTTCCGGTACTTTAATCCCTTGTCGCTGGCACTCGAAAATCGCCCCGATGGCGATATCATCATTCGTACAAAACAGGCCATCAATTTCAGGGTATTTCTGGCAGGATTCCTGCAAAAGCTGCGCACCTAATGAATAGGAAGAACTGACTGGTGTCATCATTTTTCTCGGTTGAAGCCCAGCGCTGTACATCGCTTTTTCAAACCCTTGTAAACGGATCATCGTTCGCTCATCTTGCCGTGCACCAAGATAAATAATGTTTTTACAGCCACGTTCGATTATCGCCATTGTCATCTGACAAGCCGCGGCAAAATTATCGATCCCGACTGCAATATCAAGGCAAGGCGATACGCTGTCCATCAATTCGACAACGGGTATTCCAACTGTCTGTAACACCTTCAACGTTTTGGGGGTATGTGTGCGTTCAGCCAGAATCAAGCCATCAATATTGTAGGCAAGCAAGGAAAGCAAACGTTCTTCTTCTTTCTGTGCAGAATAACTATAGTGGGCGAGCATAGTCTGATACCCATTGCGATCAGTCACATACTCGATGCCACGAATAACCTCAGCAAAAACCTGGTTAGTCAATGAAGGAAGCAAAACACCTATCGCACGACTGGTGGAATTGGAAAGAATATCGGGTACTCGGTTTGGGATATAACCTAGCTGCTCCACAGCTTCCGCTATTCGTTTTCCCAACGCTTCAGAAACCTGATCGGGATTACGTAAAAAACGGCTAACCGTCATTTTTGTGACCCCAACGAGGTCGGCAACATCTTGTAAAGCTGGGCGTTTCTTTTTCATTATTTTCAACGTAATGTAATCAGCTATTGATAGGTACAGAGGAATAACTCGCGGTTTTAACATATTTATACATCATTACAACACGCTTTCTAGTGAAAAATGCTAATACACTCGCATCTCGTTTATCAGCAATTGCTAAAATTGTGATGGCTTACACGCTCTTGGATGAATATTCCAAGGCTTGTAGATATCCCCATTGTTCAATGCAATTGAATAGTTTTCATAGCCTTATTCTCTTGGTTGGTCAATTAAGACCAACTGTTATTTTGTTATTACCGTGATATGAATCTCATTAATTGATAAATAAGAATTAAAAATACGAGTTAAATAAGACCTGCATCACAGATAGCAAATCAGAAGAATAAAAGGAAAAATTTGGCTGATTTTAGAGGCTAAAAAAATGGTAGAATTTTTCCGCTCTAAAAAGATCTTCTAAAACAGATGGATAAAATTAGGGTGTTCCCCGTGAGTGCGGGGATAAACCGTTCAGGCGTCGGCGTCAGCACGCCATAGAGCGGTGTTCCCCGTGAGTGCGGGGATAAACCGCGCAGCAGGCGATACAGAGCGATGTTGACGCAGTGTTCCCCGTGAGTGCGGGGATAAACCGTGTTAGGAAGGACCCGAAAAAATATAGATATGGTGTTCCCCGTGAGTGCGGGGATAAACCGAGGACGAAGAGAAGGAAGGCAAAAAAGGGAAAGTGTTCCCCGTGAGTGCGGGGATAAACCGCGGCGGAATTGTGGGTGCTGCCACTGAAAGACGTGTTCCCCGTGAGTGCGGGGATAAACCGGTATCTTGCATACTATTTTCAGCAAAGGCAGGGTGTTCCCCGTGAGTGCGGGGATAAACCGGAATCGTTGAGATCACCTCTCAGTCAACCCATGTGTTCCCCGTGAGTGCGGGGATAAACCGTAATAAAAAAGGCCACTGAGTGACCTTTAATTGTGTTCCCCGTGAGTGCGGGGATAAACCGGGGCGCACGGCAACGGTATTGATATAAGCCTCGTGTTCCCCGTGAGTGCGGGGATAAACCGAACAATTGCGGAAGACATCGGAACTGGACACAGTGTTCCCCGTGAGTGCGGGGATAAACCGTGAACGCCCATAATCCTAACCGGCTGGATGTTGTGTTCCCCGTGAGTGCGGGGATAAACCGTAGTCCAACTCAGCAATCAGATTGAAAGTAACGTGTTCCCCGTGAGTGCGGGGATAAACCGTCTTACATGCACGCTTGGATATTTACAGCGGCGTGTTCCCCGTGAGTGCGGGGATAAACCGGCTGCAATGTGGTGAAACGCCTTTTGATTCCAGTGTTCCCCGTGAGTGCGGGGATAAACCGAAAAGCCGAGCTTGGTTAACTTGGCCTGTACGGTGTTCCCCGTGAGTGCGGGGATAAACCGACCTCTGGCAAACTCCAACCCCATTATTCCTAGTGTTCCCCGTGAGTGCGGGGATAAACCGTGTGATTTTCGTCCGGTCATCCCGCAAATTGGGTGTTCCCCGTGAGTGCGGGGATAAACCGAATGAGAGATAATGATGCCTCAACTTTAGCTAGTGTTCCCCGTGAGTGCGGGGATAAACCGAATATTCGATTGTGTTTGACGCGGGGAGCCGGGTGTTCCCCGTGAGTGCGGGGATAAACCGATAATCTTGAATCAATTTTCGATAATTTTTTCGTGTTCCCCGTGAGTGCGGGGATAAACCGTCACCGAGGAGTACTCGGTTTTCATCTAGTGGGTGTTCCCCGTGAGTGCGGGGATAAACCGCGTTAGCCCTGCCAATTTGTATTTCAATCCATGTGTTCCCCGTGAGTGCGGGGATAAACCGGATAAATCTTATGTCGCAACAGTCATCAATAAGTGTTCCCCGTGAGTGCGGGGATAAACCGCCACAACATTAGCAGGCTCTGCCCCATATCGAGTGTTCCCCGTGAGTGCGGGGATAAACCGCGAAGCGATTAATTGGTGAGTGCAGTGAGCCGGTGTTCCCCGTGAGTGCGGGGATAAACCGCCGGTGATGAGTGTCTTGTTGTCCTTGCAGAAGTGTTCCCCGTGAGTGCGGGGATAAACCGCCTGTTTGATGGCAATGAGCTACAGCTATGAGGTGTTCCCCGTGAGTGCGGGGATAAACCGCGACGCTTGCCGGGCTGGGTGTCTCAGATGACGTGTTCCCCGTGAGTGCGGGGATAAACCGAATGTGGTCTTTCCTGCTTTCAATGAGCTGCGGTGTTCCCCGTGAGTGCGGGGATAAACCGATTCTATGGCTGCACTGAGTGTGCATGTTTTAGTGTTCCCCGTGAGTGCGGGGATAAACCATCTGAGTCATAAGGGGTAATTTATTTTTCCCCGTGTTCCCCGTGAGTGCGGGGATAAACCGCCTTGATCACAGTGAACAGGGGGGATAATGCAGTGTTCCCCGTGAGTGCGGGGATAAACCGGACTCAGCATTCATGGTGTATCAACCGCGAGTGTGTTCCCCGTGAGTGCGGGGATAAACCGGATTTAATTACTGTATTGAATAAACAGACCAAGTGTTCCCCGTGAGTGCGGGGATAAACCGGGTAAATTTAAATTCGAGGTTGAGTGCTTTAAGTGTTCCCCGTGAGTGCGGGGATAAACCGCCGTATCAGAACTGAAATCCGCAGGTATTGAAGTGTTCCCCGTGAGTGCGGGGATAAACCGGTGCCATCGGGGTAGATTTGGATGATAGGGGAGTGTTCCCCGTGAGTGCGGGGATAAACCGCTGATGTTATTTTCATGGTGTATCGTGATGAAGTGTTCCCCGTGAGTGCGGGGATAAACCGGGACAAGACAGGCCGATATGCAATGATGATGAGTGTTCCCCGTGAGTGCGGGGATAAACCGGAATTTAGCGTCTACGGGAGCACGTTCTTTGTGTGTTCCCCGTGAGTGCGGGGATAAACCGGCGACAGGATGCATGTGAATTTTTGCCCGTTCGTGTTCCCCGTGAGTGCGGGGATAAACCGTCAGCAGAGCGCCCAAAATTCACCAATTTCGTGTGTTCCCCGTGAGTGCGGGGATAAACCGGGTTATCATCAGCCCGATGTCAATTGATTTTAGTGTTCCCCGTGAGTGCGGGGATAAACCGAGATAATTTAACTAATCCTATCGGGGGTGATAGTGTTCCCCGTGAGTGCGGGGATAAACCGGAATGAATGACATTAGTTGATGCCCAAAAATAGTGTTCCCCGTGAGTGCGGGGATAAACCGAATGGCAGCACTGGAGTTTCTGCGAGATAAAAGTGTTCCCCGTGAGTGCGGGGATAAACCGTTTTTCTAACCCACGAATATAGAGGGGTAGTAGTGTTCCCCGTGAGTGCGGGGATAAACCGCAAAATTAGAAGCAATATGCGAGCGATTAAAAGTGTTCCCCGTGAGTGCGGGGATAAACCGGGATTGGTGAAGGGAAACAATGCCTGACCATTGTGTTCCCCGTGAGTGCGGGGATAAACCGATACGTCTGACCGTAACCGATACAGAACGAAAGTGTTCCCCGTGAGTGCGGGGATAAACCGTTCTTTATAGAAAGAGAGACTGATATAAAAACGTGTTCCCCGTGAGTGCGGGGATAAACCGGTATAGATTCAGGATAAACATACACGTTATTAGTGTTCCCCGTGAGTGCGGGGATAAACCGAGTGATGCCATCCAAAACGACTTCAATAACAAGTGTTCCCCGTGAGTGCGGGGATAAACCGATAATCCAGAAAAATATAGCATCACGGATATAGTGTTCCCCGTGAGTGCGGGGATAAACCGGCGACACAAGAAGGCACATCCGGCGCTGTCACGTGTTCCCCGTGAGTGCGGGGATATAGCAGAATCATCATAATTTGACATATTCAATATGCTCCGTAAATAGCTCATCAACTGAACATCTTTTTTGCCTCCTGATCGCTTTTGCTCCTCCCCATTTGTGTTCTATTGGGTTCAAATCCGGACTATAAGCGGGAAGCCATTCCCGTTGACATCTGCTGTCTGCTATCGCTTGTGTCGTATCATTCCGTTTATGGAAAGATGCATTATCCATCACTATCACGGCGCCGTGTGGAAGCTTTGGCAG